>CAZBWR010000001.1:0-143422 GCA_964495695.1 uncultured Chitinophagales bacterium
TCGTGTGAAAGGGATACTGTATGAATACCACGAGCTTCCCGGCGGCCACAACTGGTAGTTCTGGGACAGGGAGATTCGTACACTGCTCAGGCGACTGTCCGAGTTTGACCCGCTGCATCCGTAAGGGTCCGCAATGCCCCCTTTGAAACAAGCCCTCGGCCGCTTCGATCTCACAATGATTGCCATCGGTTCGACGATCGGATCGGGTATATTTCTCACTCCTTCAAGTATAGCCTATGAACTGCAGGCACCGTGGCTCATTCTCGCAGTATGGATAGTCGGGGGACTGATGGCAATTGCCGGTGCGTTGACGTTTGCAGAGCTTGCCGGTATGATGCCCGGAAGCGGCGGCGTGTATGTTTACCTTTCCGAAGCGTATGGCGGGCTTGCAGGGTTCCTGTACGGCTGGGCATATCTGCTCGTTGTCAACACCGGAGGAGTTGCGGCCCTTGCCATCGCCTTCGCAACGTACTTCAGTGTGCTCGTGCCCGCAGCTGCGACTTCAATTCCCACAGTCGCAATCACCGGGATCGTCACAGTCACGGTTGTGAATGTTCTGGGAGTAAAAGTCGGGGGAATGTTCTCCGACATTTTCACGCTGCTGAAACTCGGAGGCATTTTGTTGTTGATCGTCGTCGGGATTGGTTGGGGGACATCAGGAACAACGGACTTCTCGACGCTGTGGGGGGATTATCCTGATGGACTGGGAAGCGCGCTTGCAGTGGCAATGGTTGGCGTGTTGTGGTCGTACGGAGGATGGCAACACGCATCGTTTGCGGCAGCGGAGGCAAAGAATCCGCGTAGCACGGTACCGTTTGCAATGGTGGTCGGAGCGCTCACGGTTGCGATGGTGTATGTGCTGACGAATATCGCCTACATGTTTCTCATCCCGCCTGCGGCAATCGGAAGCTCGCCTCGGGTCGCAGCCGATGCAATAAGCGTCATCCTCGGCCCCGGGGGCGCATTGTTGATTGCAGCGGCGATCTTCATTTCAACATTCGGCACGGCAGGAATCTACACGCTCACAGCTCCGCGCATCTATTTTGCCATGGCACATGATGGTGTCTTCTTCAAAAGGCTTGCCTCCGTGCACCCACGCTACCGGACTCCAGCCGCAGCCATCATTCTGCAGTCTGCGTGGGCAATCGTGCTCATCCTGTTCTGGGGTACGTTCGACAGGCTCATTTCGTACGTGGTGTTCACTGACTGGATTTTCTTTGCATTGACCGGAGCGAGCATCTTCATCTTCAGAAAGCGCTTGCCGGACACGCAACGTTCGTACAAAACGTTCGGGTATCCTCTCACCCCTCTGTTCTTTACAGGCATTGCCCTCTGGTTCATCGTAAATACGTTTATCCAACGGCCGGAGCAGGCGATTGCGGGAATTGTTTTCCTTGCGCTGGGAATCCCCGTGTTCTTTTATTGGAAACGAAAGCGTCCCTGAAGGGACGGGCTTCACGTTCTCAATTGGAAACAGGCAATTCGCCCGGGATTGTCTGTGATTGCGTTACTTTGACAACCATCAGCGTGATGTCATCATCCTGCACCGCCCCTTCCATCCATTCGTCTATCCCCTTCATCAAGTGCTGTATGATATCTTGCGGGTGCTCCGTAGGGGCAACTTCGGTGAACCGGAGCTTCAGGCGATCATAGTCGTACATCTCCCCCTCGACATTCTTCTGCTCTGGCAATCCGTCGGAAACCAGCAGCAGCGTGTCGCCGGTGCTGAGTTCATCTTCATGAATCTGATACGGGAATGATTTCATGGCACCAAGCGGCATGCCTTTCAGGAGGATTTCTTGCAATGCGCCGTTTTGCCCGCGATGAATATACAGCGGGGGCATCCCTGCGCTTGACAGACTGATGCGTGTGCCGTTGAATTTCACGAGGCTGAATGCCATCAACAAACGGCCGAGCTTGATCTCTTTGATGGATTTACTGCAGTGGTTAAAAAACGGTTGGATGTCGAGCCGCGACGCATCGGAGGTAAACAACCCCTTCATCAATGTGACGATCGTGCCGGCCTGCATGCCGTGTCCCGTGGCGTCGCCGAAAGCGAGGCTCAAAGTCCCGTCGCTCTGCAGGTTATAATCGTAGTAATCGCCGCCGACTTCGGTCGCAGTCCGCATGAACACGGCAATTTCCAGATGCGGTAATTTCGGCATTTCGCGGGGCAGCATGGAAAGCTGGAGCTGACGAGCCTCTTCAAGCTCTTTCGTTTTGCGATCGTTTTCGACTTGCAGAACGCGCTTTTCGGCCTCCGCAGCCTTTGCCCGCAACTCCGATTCCCTCACGCGAGCCTTTTCCTCTCTCCGGTTGATTTCGAATCTGCGCAGTTCATACAATATCCCGAAGAAGATCAATACATACGCCGCATATGCCCATCTTGTTTTCCACCATGGGGGCGTAACGACGAATTTGATCGATGAGCCGTCCATGTTCCATACGCCGTCATTGTTTGCGCCGCGCACGCGCAGCACGTACTCCCCGGGGTCAAGATTCGTGAATGTTGCGTAACGCTCCCGGCCGAGTTGTATCCAGTTGTCGCTGAAGTTCTCGAGCTTGTATGAATAGGTGTTCTTTGAACTGATGTAATAGCTTAGTGCCGCAAACTCGAACGTGACAATGTTATCCTTATACGTCAGTGTGAGATCCTGGCGGACGGACATGCCGGGTTCGTCGATTGGCTTTCCTTCGGCATCGTCAGTATTGTATCTGCGCATGGCGCTGAACACAATTGGCGGCACGTAGGGGTTTTCCCGGATGCTGTCAGGATGAAAAGCGTTGAATCCTTTTCCGCCGCCGAAATACAGCATACCCGTGACAGAGTTTCGTGCGTACGCGTTCTGATTGAACTCGTGTCCCTGCAGGCCGTCGTTGGCGTCAAAGTTGCGGAACTGGCCGGTCTTCGGATTGAAGCGGGAAAGGCCGTGGTTCGTGCTTATCCATATATTGCCCGCTCCGTCTTCGACAATGCCCAGCACAACCCTGTTCGGCAGTCCGTCTTCTTCAAGATACTGCTTGAAAGTGCCATCGGATCGCTTGAAACTATTCAGGCCGTTTGTCGTCCCCACCCATAGTGTGCGGTTCCGATCCTCGAGTATGCAAGTAATGTTGTTGTCACTGATAGACTGCCTGTTGGCGGGATCATTCTTAAAGACGGTGAAGTGGCCGGTCTTGGGATCAAGTCGGTTCAGTCCCCCCTTGTACGTTCCGACCCATATATAGCCGTCGCGATCTTCGCACAGCGCCCAGACCCCCCGTTCGCTGATACCGGCCGGATTCGTCGTGTCGGGCATATACGCTGTGAACTTCCCTGAAGATCTGTCGAGCCGGTTCAATCCGCCATTGTACGTCCCGACCCATAACGTCCCTGCACGATCCTCCAGCAAAGCATAGATCGCATTATCGCTCAGACTTCCGGGCCTTGATGGATCCGTCTTATAGTTTATGAACCTTCCGGTTGACTGGTCAAATCGGTCCAACCCGCTGCTCAGTGTTCCTACCCACAACGTACCGGATCTGTCTTCAAGCAGCGCATTCGGGATATCAGTTGGTCCTCTCCCCGCTGGCGAACCACGTTTGAAGTGGGTAAATGTTTTCTGATTTTCGTCGAAGCGGTCAAGACCTTCTGCAGTTCCGATCCAGACTGTCCCCTGACGGTCGACATGCAAGGCACGGACGGTGTTGTCCGAAAGGCTGTTTGCCTTCTCGGGAGTATGGCTATACGTTACAAACCCGCCGAGTCCCGGATGAAAGGTGTTGACACCGTCTCCGTTTGTTCCCACCCAAATCAAGCCGGAACGGCTTTCGTAAATAGAGAAGATGTAATTATCGCTGATGCTCAGCGGATCGGTTGCATCGTGCAGGTACCGCGTGAACACACCTGTCTTGCGATTGAAATGATTGAGCCCGCCTCTGCCGGTGCCGATCCAGAGGTTGCCGTACCGGTCTTCGAGAATAGGCCAAACCCAGTTGTCGCTGATGGAGTTTGGATTTTTAGGATCGTGACGATAGTGAACGAATGACTCCGTCCCCGGGTCAAACTTGTCGAGTCCGCCTCGCGTCCCAACCCAGATAGTCCCCGAACGGTCGCCGTACACTGAGTAGACGCGGTCATCCGACAAGCTGCCCGGATTCTTCGGATCATTTTTGAAGGTCTTCTTTTCACCGGTTGTTGTGTTGAGTCGTGTCAGGCCGCCCCCTCGTGAACCCGTCCAAAGGAATCCTTTCGGATCCCGATATGTCGTAAAGACTGAACTGACCCGGGCACGACTCAAGTCAACACTGTCCGCCGGCACGTAGGTGAATCCCTCTGTCAATCGATCAAAGCGGTTGAGGATGTTGGGATTGTTCAGAGTCCCGAACCACAGCACATTTTGTTCATCTTCATAAATCGAGAGGATGAAATTATCGCTGAGGCTTGCTGAATCGCCAACACGGTTCTTGTAGATATTGAACGAATAACCATCGTACCGATTCAGGCCGTCCTGGGTTCCAAGCCACATAAAGCCCTGACTGTCCTGGAAAATGCAGGTGACGGCACTTTGCGAGAGTCCCTGCTGCATCGTGATGCGGTGAAACCGGATCTGGTATTGGGCGTGCAGAAGTGTGAAAGAGAAAAACAGGAGTGCCGCAAGACCCCCCGACTGCAGTAATCTACGATAGGTCATGTACTGATGTGAAAGGTTGAATGCTTGTCCGCATTGCTTTCAGCAGGTAGCTGGTGGTTGATCGAAAGCAACAATGCCATAGCAAAAGGTAGCGACGACGGAACGAGAAAGCAAGTCCGTCATCGCTACCTTCGTGTGCATAGCGTTACAGCCTTAGGGCTATTTGAGAAGCATCATCTTCTTGTGTGTGACGAAGTCCCCGGCCTGCAACCGGTACAAGAACACACCGCTGCCCGCCGGCTCACCCTTCTCATTCCTGCCATCCCAGTTGATGGTATAGGTTCCTGCCGCCTGTTCCGCCGAAACCAGCGTCCTGATCTCCTGGCCGAGGGTGTTGTACACCGTCAGCACGACCAGACGCTGCGCAGGCAGGTGATAGCGGATTGTCGTCACAGGGTTGAATGGATTGGGATAGTTCTGCTCCAACGCAAAGGTCGTAGGAATCTGCGTCTCTTCCTCGCCCTGAGGCTCGAGCGTCCATGGCGAAACTCTCGACAGACCTGTAAAGGCGCTTGCGAGAGTAAGTGTTGCCCTTTCTTTGACCGTCACGTCTTTCGCAAGTAGAGAACCGGTGAGATTAACCTGTTCCTTCACTTCGATTTCGCCCGAAGGAACATAGAAGTTGGCAAATACATTGCTCTTCTCGCCGATGGTTACGGATTTCCCCGACCCACCGACGTGAAACACAATGTGAGATGCATTGATGGTGCTTCCTTGCTGCGGACCGATGTAGAGTACGTTGTTCGCATCAAGTGAATTCACGATGCTTACACGGGCCTGATCTGCAAACCGAAGAACAGCCTTGTCCCTCAGTGTCACGTTCCGGAATTCATACACACCGCCCGTCAACGTCAGCGTACCGCGCACGGTCAGGTCACGATAGCGACCCGGGCCTAACGTGCTTGTAGTGTTCTTCTGGACCACAACGTCCTGGGTTCCTGCCGTTGCGGCGAAGAACTGGGGTAGGACGGGGATGACCGGGAGACTTAATGGACCGTAAACCGTTCCCGAGATCGTTCCCTTGTTGACCAGAGTGGTAACGTAAACATCACTTGCGATGGTTGCGCTGTTCTTGATCTCAATGCGCATTGCCTTTAGCGCATAGCCCGCAGGAGTTGTTGCCCGCTCTTTGACGGTCAGTTCCGGCTTGTTGCCTCCCCCTTGCCGCGCATTGTTCACGATGACACTGCCGGTGATAACTCGCACCTGTTCCTTCAATTCAACACTGTTCGTGGCGACAACAACTGCCTGCGATTCAGTGAACGGGCTATTCACGAAGATAGAGCGCTCTGACGAGCGTTCAAACGGCAGCGTTGCTCCTGTCAGCAACCCTTTGGCCCGAACGATGAATCTGTAACTGCCGCCGGTGGTGGTTGCGGAATATGCGCCGCGGTACAGGCCGTTTCCGACTAACGGAAGTGTAATACTGTCCAACACTCCCGCGGGGTTGGTAATGTATACTTTGACATTGGCATTGTTGATTGGCCCGCCGCCGAACGTATGCTCGCCTTCCACCGGGCCGCCCTGAGTTAGTGATGCCTCGACAATAACATCATCATTCAACTCATACGTTGATTTGTTGAACCTGGTCGCCATCGTCAGATCGGTGATGGCAGAGAGTGAGAGAACGAGTGTCTCAGGTTCCGGAGGTTCCGGCTCAGTATTCGCTCCGTTCACAACGAACGTCCACACGCCCGGCGTCGGGTTGGTCACGCGATAATAGCTGTATGTCGGTCCCTCGACGTACTCAATACCGGGGAAATTCTGCCAGTTATAAGGAGTAATGAGTTCATCACCTATGTTCGGGTTCGGTTTGCCAAGACCAAGAAGGAATCTGCTGCCTTGCCATGTGAGTCCGGGAAGCATTGCCACACTTCCTGCATCAATTGCTCCCTGCCATGTAAGTCCGCCTTGCCATGTCAAGCCACCCTGCCATGTGAGTCCGCCCTGCCATGTGAGTCCGCCTTGCCAGGTCAAGCCGTTGCCGTTGGACGGGAAGAGCGTGTCTGCAATAAGCTGAATGCCCGAAAGTCTGTACCAAATCTGATCCACCGCCTGACTGATCGTGGTATCGGCAGTAAGGTAGTACTCGCCTCCAGTCGAATCAGCGATGACGCTGCAAAGGTTCTGTCCGGGACTTGCGCTAAACCCGAGTGTGAATACTTGTGCGCTTGCCTGTCGGACAGTTTGTACGACACTAAGCGCATCGGGTGAACCGGTTTCCTCTCCGGCGCTGAAAAGGATCATCGCACGGGCGTTGTTTTTCGGTGGAGCAGAATTCAACATGGAGACGCCGGATTGCAATCCCTGCCCGATACCGCTCGTGCCACCGGCAACCATGTTCTGAATCGTATTCACCAACGCCTCACGGGACGTCGCATCTGATATGGTAACAAGATTGGAAATAACCGTGTTGGGAAGACGAACGACACCAACCCGGTCACCGATGCGCATTTTTTGGATGAGCGACGCCGCGGTATTACGAGACGGCAGGAACCCGTTGATGCCTGTCGGTGAGGCAAAATTCCCGGCGGCATCAAACAGCAAGATCAGATCAACATTTGCCCGCGGGATATTGTTGAAGATGTACTCGATCCCGGCAATGTCAGGGGCATCAAGCGAACGCTTCGACACCTCTCCGTTCATGATGAAGCCGTACATGGTCACGTTCTCGTTCCCATCGCCCATTTGCGGGACATACTGCGGATAACCGGGATTATAAATATCTCCGAGTCCGCTGTAATGTCCGATCTCGTGCGAGGCGACATTTTCAACGTCCTTTTTGCCGAGCGTATCAGCCTGGGCGGGATTAGGTGGAACATTCGTAAACTCGAACGCTTCGGCATTGAAGGCAATGTCAACATCCGTTAACTCACCGTTCAAGCTGTTGTAACGAACGCGTGTTACGGCAATTGCGTTTGCACTGGCACCGATGGTGCTCACCCAATTGTTTGTCACCCAAACAACATTGTTCACAGCATCAGGCTGGCCTCCCCAGGCCGTCGAGGGAGTCGTACCGCCGTTTGTGAACGTAAGTTGCGGCAAAGAGCCCCATGTTGTAAAGGCGTTATGAATAGGTGATCTGAACTGAAGGGGAATGCTCTCGCTGAGCATGTACGTTGAGCGGCCACCCGACCAGTGGAGCGGGATTCCGGCAAGGGTCGTATTTACGACAAAATGATCTCCGAAGATTCTTGAGCGCAGTCCCGCTATAATGGCGCCTGAAAACTCCGACGTATTCCCGTACGCATCGGTTGCAGTCGCAGTTATGATCACGCCTGCGACGATGGCCGGTGACGCTGTAATGGAAAACAGAGCGTTACCATTCGCATCCGTTTCCACCGAAGTTGAACCGAGGAATGTTCTCCCCTCGCCGAAGCCCGTCGGATCAGGTTCGAGACTGCCAAACACTTCGATTGTGAATTGCTCGTTCGGCCAGCTGTTCAGTGAACCTTCAATGGTCGAAGTTGAGGGATTCGCGTAATACAAAAGAGGATAGTTCTGGCCGTAGTTTGGCAGTAATGACGATTCGGGCCTTGGTGTCGGGGGACGAGTGGGGGCAATGTTTGCCGTTACACCATCGCCGCCAAGATCGATTCCCAGTTCACCGTTACTGAATATCGAGTTGCCGGAAATCCTGATGCCCTGACCTGCCGTAACCCTCACACCAGTTCCACCATTGTAGGCAATAGTGTTGGCCTCACCAGGAAGGAGTCCGCCAACAATATTCCCGTCCGGAGATTGGAAGGTGGAACCGAAGGCAACACCATCCCCCTGATTCGCAAGCAGGCCGGTACCGGCAGCGTTTGTCCCGATACGATTACCGAGCACGCTATTGTAGAGAGCGTTTACTATGCCGACCCCCGTGCCGTTATTGCCGCTGATAAGGTTTCCTTCGCCCGCAACGGACCCGCCGATAGTGTTCGATTCAGACCCGTCGTTGATTAACACTCCCTCGAAGGTGTTAGGAAGCGCCCCGGTGCCGGCGGCATTAGTGCCTATACGGTTGCCTCGCACTTTGTTATCATACGCAGGTGAACCGGCGCGGCCGATTGCAACTCCGGCAACTCCGTTTCCACTTATAAGATTATTCTTTGCATCTGTTTCGAATGTATAGTTTGTGATCGAAACTCCGTCCACCAGATTTGGCAGCGCGGCAGTGCCTGCGGCATTTGTTCCGATATAATTTCCCTCAATAACAGTGTAAGCCGCATAGTCGAGCCTGACGCCGCTCGAGCCGTTGCCGGAGATGACATTTCGCGCTGCTGGTGTCGCCCCGCCGATCAGATTGTTGTATCCGCCTGCCTCGCCGCCGCCGCTGATAACAACGCCGTTACCGAAGTTTCCGGCGCCAACAGAACCGGTTGCATCCGTGCCGATGAAATTCCCTTGTATAACACAGTTGTCCCCATACGAGACCTCTATGCCGTTTCCATCGAACCGGCCAATCACCAGTCCCTTGATAGTGACTCTATCCGATTGCAGGACGAGTCCGTCGGCTTCCTCACCTGCATTATTGCCATCAAGGACAATCCTAAGCGCGGCGTTGTTTCCCGTGGCGAGTGAGTTTGGCGAGGAGCCGGGCTGGGTATACCCGTCAATCACTACCGGATCTGTTATAGCCGGCAATGAAGATGACGGCTGAATGGTCTGAACACCGGCACCCGCGATATTGAAGTGAATCGAGTCAAGACCCGGACTTGCATTGGCGTTTAATATCGCCTCCCTCAGGGAGTTGGGTCCGCTGTCGTTTGTATTCGTGACAACAAATTTGCCGGGCACAAGGTATGTGACCCGTACGTCCAGAAACGACTCCCCGCCCCTATCAACACCGCGGACAGCGAGGACATTGTTCCCGGCAATCAGAAGCTCGTCCGGAACCGTAAACACAAACGGTTCACTCAAGAGGGCGCATCCTTCATGAATGATAACGCCCCCGGAGATGTCTGTCCCGTTGAGGAATACCTGCACGTCGTTGTCGATGACAACCTCAACCGCAAGAGCGTTGGCACCCGGAGGAAGCGTAAACTGCCTGCGGACGAGGATTTCGCTATTGATGCCCCAGGTCGTCTTGATGTAAGTAGCATTGTTAAAAGGGCAACCGCCAAGGGATCCAAATCCCGCCTGACCCGCAGGCCAGCTTGAATCATCGAACCCTACGGCTTCGAACCCGGTGCCAGCTCCGGCCCCGAGCGGGACTTGCGTGTACTTGTACCCGGTGGAGAGATAAGGAATTGCAGTTGTTTGAGTACCGGCAAGTACCGTGTTGTAATTCACGATTACCGCCGTCAGAATGACCAGCGCAACAATGCTGCGCATCGGTCCTACGTATGTTCGAAAATCAAAATACATCCCGGCTCCCGCTTTATTGTTCATTTCAAGATTGTTTAGGTGAAGTGAGGAATAACAGGACGATTACTCTTGATCCTGTGCCTTCACAGCGATCTTAACAAGAGTCAGAAGGCGTTCAAGCGGCTGATTGCCGTTGATGATTCTTCTGCCTGTTGCCTCGTCGCGGGTCACGTTGATCTTGCCGTTCTCGCCATCGACGACACGGTAAGCGCCTTGGACGTCCCGCTCTGCGAACACTAACACCTGTTCATTGTTCCGGAATGTGGCCGTGTGCGTGTACATTTCACCCACGCCGTTGATCTCGCCACCGGGCACGGTCAGCGTCAACGTCCTTCCCCCTGTGTTTCCTTTTAAATATTCATCAACCGAGATGTTGACGCGTGTAACGATGCGATCCCTGTCGGCAGTCCACTCGGATCGGGTGCTTGAAACCGTTCCGACTGCAATGACGGTCGATTTCCGCGTTAGTTGTTCTGCGGTTTCGCTGTCCGTTTGGGCCCGGCCCAAAACGGGAATAAGATGGAAGAGCCCGAAGAGCATCAATGCTCCCCGGCAGAAGCGCGTTGGATTCATGACGGGTCCCTCGTTTAATGATTATTTGGTTTGTGTATTATGCTAAGTGTTGCAGCACGGCGCGCAAGCGTCCTCCTGACCCGAAGGATTGACTGGCGGAATTCATCTGCGCCGGATCATCTTATCTCATGGGAGTAACCCATATCCGCAAGAAAGTTCTGTTTGACAGGACAGTGAATGTTTGGAGTTGTGTGAATTTTCGAAATCTTGTTGACTAGAAAAGAATGGTGTGCTACAATGGCGGGAGAGAAAAGAGAGTGGACAGGATAGATAAGGGAATCCATGGCAATAAAGTAGTAAAGAACAGTTGTTGAAGACTGGATACCTTGGGATGCGTCCTTAAAATAAGACATAGATGTTGATTAGTCAACCACTCGTGAACACAGCGCGCACAATCTCACCTATCATACTACCTCACTTGTGACGTACGTCTAATGTGCAGAGTCGGGCTAGCACTCGTTGCAAGGTCCTTCCGACATGATCAGACGGTGCTTGAATACTCGCGTTTCATCCCTTAATACGAGGGTTTTCGACTCTAACACGTTTTCTCATCCGGAAAATTCCAGTATATTATGCCGGAAGCCCAAGCGACCGTTGTCTTTACCGGAGTCTGCAGCATGAAGTTTACCGTTCTTTGTCTTGCCCTCTTCGTTACCTCCAACCCGGCCATCCTGACAGCACAGAGCACGCATTACGAATTTGATACCGGTCTGGCGAAATTCTCTGAAAGCCGGTATGATGAGGCTATCCGAATATTTTTGGCGTCCGATTCGGCGAACACCTCGGCACGGACAATGTTCTACACCGGCCTTTCCTATATTGGTATGAACGCGTATAACCAGGGACTTGAGTTTCTCCGGAAAGCCGTGGCAGCCGATTCTCTGAACGCGGGTTACAGATTCCAGCATGCGAAACTCCTCGCTCTCACGGGACTCGCCAACGAAGCCTACGACGTGTATCAGACTGTGACGAAGATTGACTCCCTGTTCCTGCCGGCATACTACCAGCTCGGCCTGATTCATCAGGACAGAAAGCAGCACGAAGAGGCTCTTACGAAGTTCCGGTACATCATCGGGCGGAATGACGGAGATTTGCTGGCACATTACAGCGCGGCAACATCATTCGTTGCTCTCGGGAACAACGACTCGGCAATGACGTACCTCGAGCGGTGCCTGATCCTGAATCCGAGATATCTCTCTGCCATCAATCTCCTTGCATCGATCAAGTTCACAAAGGGAATGTTCCAGGAGTCACGGCAACTGTATATGATGGCAAGCGCATTGCGTCCGGACCGGGGAGATTTCGTTTTCAAAACAGGGTTGACGGAAGCGCGCCTCGACAGCCATCGCCAGGCGGCACTCTCATTTAACAGGGCTATCGGGCTCGATTCCACTGAGGCGAATTACTTTGCACACCTTGGGCAGGCGTACTACAAACTCGGCAGTTATGATTCGTCCCTTGCGGCTTACGTTAAGGCCGCTGAACTTGACCCGGAAAATCCGGTTGTGTTCATCAACATGGCAATTACCCTGACGGCAATGGATTCGATTGACCGCGCGAAATCTGCCTACCGGCGGGCGATCAAGGCGTACGAACCGGGAAATATTGCTGAGGTATACACAAAAATGGGGGCTATGCTGTACAGCAAGCGACGCTACAGGGATGCTGCAGAGGCATACGGACAGGCACTACAGTACACACCGGACGACCTGACGGCTTTGTTTTATCTTGCAACGTGCTACCACCGGCTGCAGGATGCACGAAATACCCGGAGGCATTTTGAGCGGTACCTGACCCTCGCGGGCAGCGACTCTTCCCAGCAGTCACGTGTTATGGTCGCACGAATGATACTCGATCAACTACAATCAAAACAGTAACAGGAATCCCCGAATGAAAACGATAATGCAGGAATATCCATATTACGATGTCGAGCCCGTTTCGACACTTGCCGAGGTGTTGACAAAATCGGTGGCAAAGTTCCCGAACAATCTTGCACTGCAGGATCTGAATCCCACCCCTATCTCCCGTGTCACGTACAAGGAATTGTACGATTACGTCATGATGTTCGGGCTTGCCCTGAAAAAGCTGGGCCTGAAAGAGCGTGATCACGTTGCGTTCATCGCAGAAAACCGTACACAGTGGGCCATCGTCCATCTTGCCTGTGTCACGTCGAATTTCGTCGCCGTGCCTATCGACAAGAATTTGAAGGAAAACGACATCGTCAATATTCTGCATGTGTCCGACTCGAAAGCGGCTGTCTTCTCCGAGCCGTTCAGGGATATGTTCATCGAGTTCAAGCATTCGGTCAAAGCTCTTGAGTACTTGATTGATATGGACCTTTCGAAGAAAGAGGGCAACGTCCACTCGATGACAGAGCTGCTGGAAAAGGTGAAGCACGATTTGCCGAAAGCGCATTTCGCGGCAACAAACCCGGATGAAGTCGCGGTCATTGTTTTCACATCCGGCTCGATGGGGCGTGCGAAAGGAGTCATGATGTCACAGAAGAATCTTTGCACAAACCTGATGGACATGCGAAAGATGATCATGATCGGGCCGACCGACCGGTTCCTTTCCGTGCTCCCTATGCACCATACGTACGAAGGTACGTGCGGGTTCCTTTGCCCGCTCTATGCCGGGGCGTCGGTCTTCTATAGCAGGAGCCTGAAGACAATTGTGGAGGACATGCAGAAGGTCAGCCCGACGATCTTTCTCGGCGTCCCGCTGATGTACGACAAAATGTACCGCCGGATTGTGCTTGCAATTCAGGAGAAGAAGATCTCAAAGGCACTCATCCCGCCGATGAAGACCATTGCCGCGTGGCTCGAAACATTCGGAGCGGAGAATGTCCGCAAGAAGATCTTCTCCGAAATTCACCAGAAATTCGGCGGGACGATCAGGTTGTTCATCGCAGGGGGCGCCGCGCCGGATCCTCTTGTTTCAAAGGGACTGCGCGCCTTCGGGTTCAAAGTTTTGCAGGGGTATGGACTGACGGAAACGTCACCGATCCTCACAGTCAACAGGGAATTCAAATTCAAGGACGAAGCCGCCGGCATTCCCCTGCCGAGTGTCGAACTGAAAATCGCCAATCCCGACGCCAACGGGCACGGCGAGATCATTGCGCGCGGACCTTCCGTTATGATGGGCTACTATAAAAACGAGACTGCAACCAGCGAGGTAATGCATGACGGATGGTTTTATACGGGCGATATCGGTTATTTCGATGCCGACGGGTTCTTACACATCAACGGTAGAAAAAAGAACGTCATCGTAGCCCGGAATGGCGAGAATGTTTACCCCGAAGAGCTGGAGGACCGGGTGAACAAGATTCCGTATGTTCTTGAATCGGTTATTTACGGAAGAAAGGATGAGAAGAACGACGAGGAAATCCGGGTAATGATCGTCCCGAACGCAGAAGCCTTCATCGAGCATGCCCAGAAGAACAACGTCGAAGTGACGACAGCGTATATCGAAAAGACTCTCAATGATGAAATCCGGAAGCTAAACACGCAACTCCCCGGACATCAGCAGATCAAGAAAGTGAAAATACGCGAGAAGGAATTTGAAAAGACGACGACACAGAAAATCAAACGCTACCTGATCCAGCAGGAAGACTCAACTCGCTGACGACGATCTGAATGATCCCCTGAAACGGACGGAGCCCGGGTTCAACCGGGCTCCGTCATTTTGTAGACATGTATAGCCACAAAGAGATTCAAGGGGCAGGAAACGTCATCGGCGCAGGAGTCATGAGAATGGCAATCACAAACGCTATCACCGAAGCGATTAATCCCCACATGAAAATCGTGTAGGCAATCCTGAGTAAGCGGTATTTTACGCCAAGCACTTTCCCGAGAAAGTACAGATCTTTGATCATGCTGCCGTACAGATAATCCTTGTCGTTCATCATTTCCCTCATCCCCCAGTCAAAATCCTCCAACGTTGACTTGTGGAAATTGCCGAAGAACAACAGATTTACCTTCCGGTCGCGTATATCTTCCCGGGTAAACTGGCCCGAGCTTACATTCGGACGCGTTGCGAGAATTGCGAACACCATCGTCGTGACGCTCACTGCGATCAGGATCATCGTCGGGATGACAAGATGCGGATTTGTGTCAAGATGACGGACAAGCAAGCTGACCACTATGGCGAGAATGGTTCCGTTGGTCCCGATCAGAATGTTGGACTTATGGTCAGCAAGGGCGGTGAGGTCGAGGTGGTTCTTCGGGACCACGCGAAACATTGTTTCTATTCCCCGTTCGGGCTTGTTCTCCTTCTCCCGCTTTGCGGCGAGACGAGCCTGTTTTTCTTCTTCTTTTTTGCCCTGAACCGTTGCTTTTCCAATCTCGCTGCGGAGTTGCTCTTGAAGCACCAGCAGGTTTTTCCTCCTTCTTCCGCCGAACTCCTTCCTTGAATACTCTGTAAAAAAATGCATCGCTGAAGCAAAGTCGACGTTCTTCTGAAACCAATCCTTATCCGTGAACGCAGTACCGGTACGGAGTTCCATCTCCATCCTCAGTAATGCGCTCCGTTCGAAGAACCGCTTTTTGCCGAGATGGATGATATCGGCATCGCAGACAACCTGTTCGACAAGCGTTTGCGGCTGCTGGGGAATCTTCGTTGCACGAATGCACGAGGCAACCTGCCTGAGAGCGGAGTCCGGCATGTTCTGTTGCGCCAGAAACTCCTCGGCAATTTGCACGCTTCGCTCCTCATGACCCTCAACTGTGTCAACATATCCGGTATCATGAAACCAGGCAGCCAACAATGCTATTTCCATGTCGGACTTGTTCAGACCCGCTCCTTCACCTATCTCACGGACGGCATTCACCGTTTGTTCGGTGTGCGCAAGGTTATGATAGACGGCCCATGACGGGAGTTGTGTTTGAAAGAGGGATGAAACGTGTGCTTCTGCCTGGGAGAGAATGTCGTTGCTCATGGTCGACTGTGGGTCTTTTTTGGTTAATCCAGCAAAAACATACGGAAAAAAAATGCACTAATCCAATTCACTCTCCCGCACCGGAATGCCCGACACGCTCAACGCCTCGACAAGCGATGAATGCGATGTATAATGAATCGCATGGAGTCCGCACACTCTTGCTCCATCAACGTACGAGGGTATATCATCGATGTAAATGCATTGCGCCGGAGAGAGGCCGAGTTTGCCCACGGCCTCCAAATAAATGCGGGGGTCCGGCTTCATGACACCGAGTCTGAATGAAACGGTAACCGCGTCAAACAACGGAAAGACCTCGACTTTTGCAATCTCGGCATCGAAATCGAGAGGATTGGTGTTTGACAGTAGCCCGATCCTGTAACGTGGTTTCAGATAGCGGATAAGGGATAGCGTACCGGGAATTCTCTCGAAAATATCGGTGAACGCGGTTTTGAACTCCGCCTCGGACATCGACACGTTGCCGAGTTGCGTGACCTGCTCGTAGAACTCTGCCGATGTTATCCGGCCGCTCTCAAACTCCCGCGAGATATTCGGGTTATGGTAGATGATGTGCTCGAGTTCACGCACGGGAAGGGGAGACCGCTCCGCCAGCCGCTGCAGGAATTTGTTGTTGTCAACCCGCGCGATCACATTGCCGTAGTCGAAAATGATTCCCTTGATCACGATGGAAGAAGATTGAAGGATTGTTTCAAAAACGGAAGTTGTACATCAGCAGGGCGCCGATTCCCCAGTTCTCTGTCAACTCGAATGCCGTGCCGTAGTCTCTCGGCGTCCCCGCAATTCTCGCGCTGCCATAACAATGAAGTTGCATGCCGAGGATCTCCATTGAAAGACCGCTGCGTGCAACACACTTGTTATTGATATCCAGTGAACTGACGAACCCGGATAGCTCAACAAACGCCCGAAGAGTCCCTCCGAGCGGACACACGACCGCGCCGCCGAATGTATAAATATCATCCTGTGAATTGGATGTCTTCGGACTCCCGATGATGCCGAACCCGGCCGCTGCACGCACCTCAACTGTTGCCGTCGCATGGGACACCAACACCTGCAAGTAGTAATCCGTCGCATCGCTTCCGAGTTTGTGCGGAAGGCGTGACGTGTTGGGTAGCTTTACGCTGCTACGGACTGCGAGGGAAAACCCGGCAGTATCGCCCCCCAGCACACGGATCTTTGTGGTTACTGTCAGGTCACCCCAATCAGAATCAGTGCGGCCGTCGGCATACGTGCCGACGAGTCCCCCCTTCCAATCGGCTGAGAAATCCACGTTCCTTGAAACACCAAAGTGTGCGGCAAGTCTCCCGAAACGACGGAGTTTCACAGGTGCGCCCGCCTCTGGTGCCGATGACTTCACCAGATATTCCGAACCCAACCCCAACTCCAGAACTCCGGCTCCCAATGTTCTCCCGTTATCCGTGAGAATGGCGGGCTGCTGCGCATAAGCGCATGTGCCTGCGAAGAGCGTCAGCGACGTCAGAATTTCTTTCTTCACCTGACCTATAGAAAGATTTTGAAAAAAACGTAATGCGGCTTCAAGAAGGGGATCGGGGACGTATCAAGGTCTTGAAGTGGAGCAACTCTGGAAGAAAATTTTCGCAATATGCCGGAAAGAAGCAAGATGTCGGCAGAGCAGGAACAAAAATCCCGACCTTGACGGGCCGGGATCTGTGGACGCTGACGGATTTGAACCATCGACCTCCTGCTTGTAAGGCAGGCGCTCTGAACCAGCTGAGCTAAGCGTCCGGGTGAAAATCAATGGCACAATATACCAAAAGCCCTTCCCCGATGCAACGTGCTTAATCCGCTTCTTGCGGAGAACGGATGTGCAGTGCCACTTTCCATGCCCCGTTGGCCTGTTTACGCCAAATATTCACATAATAGCCGCGTCGGACATTCCCCGCCTTGTCATCACGCTGCAACTCGTACGTGCCGTGCGTGTAGCCCAAGTCAAGTGCTTCGGAGACCGCGGAAGCGGAGGGCATCCAGGTGAACATATTCCCTTCAGCCGCAATTGCAGCACCGATTGTATCCACTCCCGAGTAGGGAAATCGTCCGGGGAGAAAAACGTGGGCATCCGAAGCAAGACTCTGCAGAAAAGTCTGCTCTGCTCCTTTGTGCGCCGACACACCCGAGAAATACCTGTCAAGTTGCAGAAGTGACTCTATCTTGTTTCGGTGCGACGCGGCGGGCGGCCTGTGCGGGATTACAACACCAGTGTCCCGAACCGGTCCGGGCGTTGTGATACCGAGATCCAAGGCGACTTTCCACTCGCCGTTGCTTGCCTTCTTCCAGATCGTAACAAAGCACCCGTGTGACGGGGGCTGATCGAGATCGGCGGATGGCGTAAACACCCAAGGCCCGAACGTGTAACCGAGATCGCCGCTTAAAGAGATATCAGCAAAGACAGGCCACCACTCCAATCGTGCCCCCGATTCAGGACGGTTCTCCCATACACTCTTGCCGTTGACCGGTCCCGGACGAAACAATATCCCGTCATCCGCAAGATAAGTCATGAACGCCTCCTTCATGCCGGCTTTCAAGCTTAGCGCGGCAAATGACTTTTCTGCGGCAATCATCGTCCGGATGGGATCTCCCCCGGTTTCGATTCCGTTTCCGAAACTCAATCCACCTAACAGCATAACCATCATCATCAGTCTCACAGATTCTCCCAAATGTAAAAGTAACTTGCTAATCAATGTTCGCCACACCTTAATATCGTTGAATCAGCTTCCGCAGTCAACCCACTCCCATTGGGCGCATTCTGCGGGGCAGATTCCTTCAAAATTCGGTGATGGAGGGCTTTTGGGTTGCATGGCTACGATGAAATCCCTTTATTGAAACACACATGTTTTAGCCTGCCGAATGCAACTCGAGACCATCATATACGCCGTAGAGGGCTCAACAGCCCGTATTACACTTAACCGGCCACACAGGTTGAACGCCGTTACGCGCCATCTGTACGACGAAATGATGGCCGCGATGACGGCCGCCGAGAGCAATACCGATGTGCGTGCGATTGTGCTAACAGGATCAGGAAGAGCATTCTGCGTCGGGGCCGACCTGAAAGAGCATGGAATCGCGAGCCGGACTCCCGAACAAAAGCGGGACTACGCAAACGCCGAGCAGGAAATCTGTTTCAAGATACAGAATAGTGCAAAACCTTTTGTGGCGGCGGTCAACGGATACGCACTTGGTGCGGGGGCGGAAATTGCACTCTCATGTGACTTCGTCGTGATGCGAAGCGATGCAGAGATGGGTTTCCCCGAGATCTCGATCGGCACATATCTGGGAGGAGGACTTACATACATCCTTCCTCGGCTGGTGGGATTAGCAAAGGCGAAAGAACTGATTTTTCTTGGAAGAAGAATCAACGGGAATGAAGCGGCAACGATGGGACTCATCTACCGCTCTGCCCCTGCTGACCGGTTCGAGAGCGAGCTGAATACGCTGCTTGAGCGGCTTGCGTTGCTTGCACCCATTCCGCTTGGCATGGCAAAAAGCCACCTTCACACCCATCACCGCACAGCACCTGAAGCCGCTTTGCAGGCGGAAGCCGACGCTCTGCTGCGCTGCATGGATACGCAAGATTGGGAGGAGGGCATCCGTGCATTTAACGAAAAACGAAAACCAGTATTTACCGGACGATAAGTTGACGTCAGACCATTCACTTGAACGTATTTTTCGTCCCCGGTCGATCGCCGTCATCGGCGCATCAAACGACCAGACAAAGAGGGGCTATCAAGCAATTCAATCCTTGCTGCGAGACGGATACGCCGGAAAAATCTATCCCATCAACAAGAAAGAGAAGGACATACTGGGGCTTCCGGTCTACCCGACCATGAGCGAGATCGAAGACCAACCCGACCTGGCTCTCGTTGCCACTCCGGCGAAGACAGTGCCGGGAATTCTGCGCGAGTGTACAAACAAGAATGTCGGTGGCGCAATCGTACTCGCTGTCGGCTTTGGCGAATCGGGCGTGTCCGGCAAAAAGCTGCAAGAGGAAATCCTCTCCATCGGACGCGATGGGGGCATTCGCATCGTCGGGCCGAACACGTCGGGCATGTTCAACCTGCATCATAACATGAACCTGACGGGAATCCGCAACGTCCCGAAAGGTTCCATCGCCATTCTCTCGCAAAGCGGAAACATGGCCCTCAGTCTCATTACGGAGATCGCAACCAAAAGCCATCACGGTTGCAGCGCATATGTCGGGGTCGGCAACGAGGCCGATATCAAGTTTCACGAGTATCTCCGGTACTTCAAGGATGACCCCGATACGAAGATCATCGTTATGTTCGTTGACGGGATGAAAGAGGGACGGAAGTTCCTCACCATGGCGAAGGAAACCGTGGAAAGCAAACCGATTGTGTTGCTGCGAAGCGGCCGCTCTGAGAAGGGACGGCTTGCAGCGCGCTCACACACCGGGGCACTTGCGGGCCTTTCGGCCGTTTCAAAGACAGCATTCAAGCGCGCAGGCATCATTACAATCGACAGGTCGGATGAGCTGTTTCCCGCCGCGGAGGCGCTGGCGAATCTCCCTCCCCTGCGCAAGAAACGCATAGCGATACTCTCGGATGGAGGGGGGCACGCGGCTCTCGCAGCCGACTCATTATCCGAACACAACCTTGTCATCCCGAATCTCTCGGACGGAACGAAAGGGAAATTGAAGGCGCTCTTCAATGGCGATCAAAATATTGAGAACCCGCTCGACCTTGCCGGTGCCTCGGATGCAAACCCGGAGATTTTTGCTGCGTGCAGCGAAGTGTTGCTGGAAGATCCCGAGATCGACGCATTGTTGATTGTCGGGTTGTTCGGCGGCTATCACATCCGTTTTTCCGACACCCTGTACGACGCCGAGGAGCGGGGGGCAAAGAGGTTGGCGGAGTTGTTCCGGCGGGTACGCAAGCCGGTGATCGTTCATAGCTTGTATGCGAATCATCCCTCTAAGCCTCTGGATATTCTTCATGAAGGCGGGATACCGGTTCACGAGTCAATAGACATCAGCGCAAAATGCCTGAGCGTGCTGGATGAATACGGTGAGCATCTGGTGTATTCACACGCCAAAACGGATTTCATCATCCGTCCGGAAGGGAAGACCAAGCAATCAGTGATCGAGATTTTTGATCAGGCTGCAGCAGAAAAGCGAAAGGGTCTGCTAGAGACAGAGGCACGACAGGCATTGATGCAGCACGGCATCCCCCTTACCGAATATGAGTTTGCAACAACCGGCGACGACGCAGTTCAGGCAGCCCGTAGAATCGGATATCCTGTTGTGATGAAGATCGTTTCCCCCGACATCAGCCACAAGAGTGATATGGGGGGCGTGCTTTTGAACGTGAAGAATGACGATGCAGCACGCGACGGATTCGACTTGCTCGTTGGCAGAACGCGCCGTCTCTCCCCCCGCCCCCGGCTTAAGGGAATACTCGTTGCTCCAATGATGCCGTCCGGCATTGAGATTGTGATCGGTGTGACGCAAGACCCGCAGTTCGGGCCGGTCATCATGTTCGGGCTTGGGGGTATTATGGTCGAAGTTCTGCATGACGTTTCGTTCCGTGTGCTGCCGCTTGTGGAGTATTCAGCCATCCAGATGGTCGACGACATCCGGGCAAAAGCGATTTTGAGCGGCGTACGCGGCAATCCCCCCGCTGATAAGCGCGCAATCCACACCCTGCTGATGCAGGTTTCGACCTTCGTCGAAGCCTATCACGACCGTGTTGCGGAACTGGATCTGAACCCTGTTGTTGTATATGAATCAGGACTCAGCGTGCTTGATGTACGCGTGTTCCTCAAATGACCCCCTGCTGCTGTGGCGCCGGTTGACACCGGCGGACAGTGACAAATAGAAAAGCGAACAATCAATCAACCAACTGCAGTCAAAGGAGGCCATCATGAACTCTACACAAACGACCTCGCATCCCCCGAAATACAAAACTTACGGACTCCATAACTTCCGTGAGATACCCCAACTGAAATCTTTCACTGAAGATCATCTCTTCGCAATGGAAGTTGTGGGAAAAGTCCTTCCTTTCAAAGCGAACAATTATGTCGTCGACGAACTCATCGACTGGAACAACATCCCCAATGATCCGATTTTTGTCCTGACGTTTCCCCAGAAAGCCATGCTGAAGCCTGAACATTTCGACGAAGTGGCGGCGGCAATGAAGCGCAATGCGGACAAACAGGAACTGGATGCAATCATCCATAAAGTCCGCCTATCGCTCAACCCGCATCCGGCCGGGCAAATGGAACACAACGTCCCGGTGCTGGACGACCACAAGCTCCTTGGCATGCAGCACAAGTACAAGGAAACCGTTCTGTTCTTTCCGAGCCAGGGACAAACGTGCCATGCCTATTGCACGTTCTGCTTCCGGTGGCCGCAGTTTGTCGGGATGGATGGGATGAAGTTCGCAATGCGTGAGGCTGAACTGCTGCTTGAGTATGTCCGGCAACACCCCGAGGTCTCCGACATCCTGTTCACCGGCGGAGATCCTATGATCATGAAGGCGGGGCATCTTGCGGCCTACATCGATCCCCTCATCAAAGCCAAGCTGCCCAATCTGCAGCGCATCAGAATCGGCACGAAGGCTCTTGCCTACTGGCCGTACAAGTTCCTGACCGACAACGATGCGGAGGAAACACTTGCCTTGCTCAAACGTGCCAACGATGCAGGCATCCACATCGCATTCATGGCTCATTTCAACCATGCCGTGGAAATGAAGACCGATGCCGTGAAGCAAGCCATCGAGAAGATACGCGCCACCGGGGCACAGATCAGAACCCAATCCCCGATACTCAAACACATCAATGACGATCCGGATGTATGGGCGGACATGTGGCGCGAGCAGGTCAATCTGGGAATGATCCCCTACTACATGTTCGTCGTGCGGGACACGGGTGCACAGCATTATTTCGGTGTGCCCTTAGTCAGGGCGTGGGAGATTTACCGGAATGCGTATCAGCGTGTTAGCGGCATTTCCCGCACTGTACGCGGACCGAGTATGTCCGCCAACCCGGGCAAAGTTCAAGTGTTGGGTGTAGCGTCGGTCAATGGGGAGAAAGTCATCAGCATGAGAATGCTCCAGGGGCGGAACCCCGATTGGGTGCTTCGTCCGTTCTTCGCTAAGTACGACGACGAGGCAATCTGGCTCGACGACTTGGAGCCTGCATTCGGCGAGAAAAAGTTCTTCTTTGCAGATGAATTGGAAGCTATGTACAACGAAGACATGAGCCCGGAATCAGCATTCAATCTTGAATAGGTTACCGGCCAACGAAACGGAGCAGCCTGCGGCGCATACCGCAGGCTGTTTTTTTTGCAGATCCCTTTTACTTGTTGGACGCCTGCATCTGATTGTACTCGTCCAAAAACGCCACGGCCCGCCGCATGTGTGGTATCACGATCGAACCGCCAACGACCAATGCTACGCTGAAGATGTCATGCATTTCCGCGTCGGTCACACCCTCCTTTTTGCATTGCTGAATGTGATACGATATGCAATCGTCGCACCGCAAGACCATTGATGCGACAAGCCCGAGCATCTCTTTCGTTTTTGCGTCGAGCGCGCCGGGTTCATACGTCAAAGTGTCAACACCGAAAAACCGCTTGATTGCCCGGTTGTCGATACCGAGAATACGGTCATTCATTTTTGTGCGGAAGTCGTTAAACTCCTGGACGCGGGACATGGATAACTCCTTTATCAATAAGTAGATGGGTGATTCAATTCTTCAACGGTGGAAGCCCGTGCTTCTCCCCGATTGCGCGGAGTCCGGCTATTGCGGCATACGCGTCCTGCCATCCCCCGTCGTCAACTTCTTTCATCAGTAATTGTATTTCCTCGATGGCGGGATGGTTTGTTGCCGGGTGGGGGGAAGAGGGAAATGGAACACGGAGATACTCTTCGAGGGCCGTGATGTTCTGCCACACAAGCGTGAGCCCGGCAAGAATTGCCAACGCAGACAGGAGAACCCTGAGCGCGGCGCCGTCTTCGCTGATATTCCAGCCCCACGGACTGGCGACTATTGTGGCGAATACAAGCCCCCACCCGAACACCGACACGCGGCGATAACGGATCAGCACCCTGTTCAGACCGTGATAATAATATGCGGTTTCCGATTCAGTCATCACCTGTTCCATGTGTGAAGATACGCAGTTCGCCGCTTCGGGCAAAGAAACTGTAATCGTGATGCTGGAAACCGTACCGGCTCAGGATGCGGTCGCTCCGCCGCAACTGCTCCCCGCACCCGCAGTACAGCCAAAACAGTGGTCGCCGAAAACAATTTGACGACTCATCAGTTTGTCAAAATCAAAATCCCAGATTGTGTTTGGCGTGCCGTGATTCACACGCCAGTTGAGCATCTGGTTGAAGTCGCAATCATACAGAGCTCCGTCATAGCCGACGCTGAGGAGGCTGCGGCACATAACACCCTCGGCAGCGACCGGGTTGAACGCGTTGATGAGCTTCTCCATGTAGGTCTCGTACAGTTCAGCCCGCTCCAGAAAATGGCGGAAGCGGTTGATAGGCATGTTTGTAATCACATACAGACTGTTGAACGTCAAGCCGTACCTTTTCGCCAGTTCCTCCTTGAATTGGCGTTCAATTGCGGCCTGCTCAGGCGGCAGGTATGCGCCGACCGGATTATAGACGAGATTGAGAAGGAGTCCCGTACCCTCCACCCCGTAGCCCAGTGCGTTGAGTCGGCGCATCGACTCGATGCTCTTCTCAAACACTCCCTGACCGCGCTGCGCGTCGGTCTCGTGCTCTTGAAAATACGGAAGAGAAGAAATCACTTCGACCTGGTTATTGTGGAAGAATTGCGGCAAGTACTCCATGCTTTTCCCGTTGACGGGATGTGGATCCAACGTGACAGTAAAATTATGCCGCACCATGACATGCCGCCCGAGTCGCTTCGCTTCAGTGACGAAGAAATCAAAATGGTCATTCAATTCAGGCGCTCCGCCCGTAATGTCGAGGTTCTTGATTGAAGGATACTGCTCAAGAATCTCAACACATCGCTCAATTCCTTCACGGGTCATCATCTCCGTCCGTTTCGGACCGGCATCAACATGGCAATGTTTGCACGCCTGGTTACAAAGTTTCCCAACATTTACCTGCAGCGTCTCAACGGCTACAGGTGGAAGAGTGAGGTTATGTTCAGCCAACTTCTCTTCAAATTCCATGATATCTCCTTGTGATCATCAAAACACCACCGGTCAGCAACACCCGTCGGGACCGCATGCGCTGCCATCGGCAAGTTCGGTCTTGCTGTATTCCAGTCCTTTGGTCTCCCTTGGGTTGCGTCGTGCATTCACCTTGCAATTGAACCTCTGCGCATCGCCAAGATGGACTTCTTCGTACGGCTCGACGCCGATGATACTTGTGGCGTAGGGCCCGTTCGGATTTGTATAGATCTTGTACGTCTTGTCACAGACCGCCATTCTCTCACCGCGATAAAGGGTGTGGCCGTCATCATCTACCACGGTTTTCCAGGGACCCTTGTATATGACTGCTTGATTCCGCTCGAGACATTCCCCCTGCTTCCCTTTGTATGCGACGACGGTAACGGACCGGAATTCAATACCTTCGATTGTCTGCCAGGGATTGTCATCCCTTTTGGCTATTTCAATTCCGTAGAAACCTGCATCTTCGAATGCCTTGAGTAATCCTGTTTCAGTAAACGCGCCGGAAAGGCACCCGCTCCATAACCCGGAGTCATGTTTCATCGACTCCGGCACGACTTCGTCGCTTACGATATCGGAGATGGCAGCGCGTCCGCCCCGCCGCAGAACTCTGAAGATCTCCCTGAACATTTGCGATCTGTCTTCCTCACGGACGAGGTTAAGGACACAGTTTGAAACTACAACGTCAATGGAATCATCCGGGATCATCGGTTCACGGCGGCGCAGCTCATCGGAGTATTCAGAGAGACGCTGCAAATCCGCCACATTCTTTACGGGGTTCCGCTGCAGGTATTCTTCAACCTTGTCCAGATCCAGAGCCAGGTCTTGTATTTTTCCCTTATAGAAATGAATGGGCATATTCCCGAATCTTTGCCGTAATCCGGGCTGATACTTCCGGGCAAGAGCGAGCATGTCATCGTTCATATCCACTCCGTAGACTGCTCCGCGTGAACCAACGATCTGAGCCGCTATATAACAGATCTTGCCGCCTCCGCTGCCGAGGTCCAATACTACATCCCCTTCACGAACATACCGGGACGGGTCACCGCATCCATAATCACGCTCGAGAATCTCCTCCGGCAGATCCTTCAGCAGATTCTTGTCGTAGTCAACCGGGCAACACAGGGCAGCTTCACGCTGCTGTGCCCCTTTTGAGTATCGTTCGCGTACAGCTCGTTCAACTGCAAGGGTGTCTTCGCCGTTTAGGGAATTACTCGCCATAGATCGCTCGCTTGTTTAAGACTTACATCATGAATATGAAAGAACATAGGCTCCTGCTGCTGCCGGAAAGATATCAAGACACGTGACGCTTTCGGTCCGTGTCACATGCTCAGCTTCTCGACGATGTTACGGCATTGAACGCCATGGACAAGCGAGGCTCCGCCCCGCACAGCAGCCGTCACATGGATTGCTTCGGTCATTTGATCAAGATTGGCGCCCGTTTCAAGGCATTGATTTGTGTACGCGTCGATGCAGTATGGACACTGCACGGTATGGGCAACGGCAAGACCGATCAGGGATTTTTCCCGTTTCGTCAGTGCCCCTTCCGTGGCAGTCGCTTCGTTGTACCAGGCTATGAACTTATCCCACAGGTGTTTCTGGTTCTTGCCGATGTGACCGAATTTTGCAAGGTCTTTTGATTCATAGTAGTTCGACATCTGGGCTCCGGAGTAATGGTACTATAATGAAGAGTGAAGTGAAGGTTGTCATGACGTTGCATCTTGCTTTCGTTTGAGATACGCCGAATAATCATCGGCTGTATCGACATCGTGAAAAACAGGCAGCAGGAAGTGTTTGAGATGAAGTCTGTTGATATGTTCGAGCGTTTGGCGGAACACGGCTTCCGTGCTCCAATCGACTTCCGAGAAGATCTCTTTTGTATCAGTGTGCATCCCCAGCAAGTAGTACCCTCCGTCTGTTGACGGTCCGACCACGATATCTGCGGATGATAGACTGGAAAAGGATTCACGTAGAGTCATAACGTCCAATTCAGGAACATCAGTTCCAATGATCACACTCTTTTTTGCTCCGTGACGGAAAGTTTCATCAAATGCATTACGCATCCGCTCTCCCAGGTCAACACCTCTCTGGCAGACATACCGGAAAGGATGTCCGACCCACTTCTTTACCTCTGATTCCGAAGCACCCGGCCCGTAGAATACGAATATCTCCACCCCTTCGGATTGTAGCTCGCGGGCGAGCGCAAAAGCGTGCGCAGAGAACTGTTTGTACACATCAGCGGCGGCCCTCATTCCGATCGCATTGCCGAGCCTCGTCTTCACTTCACCGGCACGGGGAAGCTTTGCAAAGATTATGAGCGCCCGTTCCGGCATGCTACTTTTCACTTGTTGCAGCCATGCGATTGTCGCTGAACCCTCCACGTACGAACTCCCACACCAAAAGTCCGAATACAGGAATGTACTCCAACAACAACACAGGGAGGTAATCCTGCCACACACCTGTGAGTCTGTATTGATACACCGTGATGTTGCTGAGATTGGATAAACCCATCAAAGCAAATACTCCTGCCGACCATCGAACAACAAGCAACGCGGCCAGCCATGTCAGATACCAGGGCTGAACGACCGCAGCGAAGAGGACAAATCCGAGGAACCCAAGAAACACCTTTTCTTCATAATGCCGCGGAAGAAAGAATACTACCAGTAGCCAGCAGATAAACAGAACCATGCTCGCGTAATGCGCTTTGACGTTCGAACCAATAAACAAGAAAAGAACGTGAAAGATCGAGCCGTTGAATTCAAAGGTCCGGTTGAATTCGAGAAAAGACTCAAATAACCCGCCCGTCGGTTCCCAATAGAGCCATCCTCCGGCAACAAGCATGGCAAATGGGATCGAAGCAATAACAAAGCTCCTCCATCCTCCGTTCTTGCTGAATAAAAACGGCGCAGCAAACAAGGGATAGAGTTTTGCGAGCACAGATAGTCCGAGTGCTACAGCCCCGTGAAAAACTCTGCCTTTGCGCAGGAGGTACACACTCAGTAATAGAAATGGAATACCGAGAGCATCAATGTGCCCGTCCAAGCCGAAGTACATAATCGGCAAGGGAGACCATGCATACAAGAACACCGCCGCAGTTCTGTTCCTAAAGCCGGTCGTCAGCATCAAGAGAATTACAATTGACACGATATCCGCAAGCACGAGGAGCAGTTTCAATCCTGCAACCGAGTCCCCGAACACAACGTGCGAAGCCGCAAACACGGTTTGGGCAAGAGGCGGATAGATCGTCCTCATCTCCGGAAAATTCACCTTCGCCGGAAGATCGGGTGTACGCAAATGTTCAAGCGCTGAATCCACTGGAGCATATGCAAACGGGTTCACTCCGCTTGCTGCAACTTTCCCATCCCACACATAGCGGTAAATATCGTCGCTTCCAACCGGATCGTGCGGCACAAGAATGAGCCGGAACAAAACTCCGAAGGTAACCACAACCGGCAACATACTGTCCGGTCCGGATCTACGAAGCCGCCAGTACACTATCGTGAAAATCAGAAACGTAACTGTATTGACACCAATAAAAAGCAGCACCTCGTCGGGGGACTCTCCGACCATATAAAAGCTGCCATATAACAACGCTGTCACCATTCCGGCGGCAAGAAGAGCGAGGCGGCTCATCAGACCTTCACGAACACGTACTTGAATATGGTATACAGGATTTTTGCCGAAGCCCTGACCGTACCCGAAACTGTTCCCGTCACTTTTGATGTTCCGATGCGTTTGCGATACCGGACCGGAACCTCCGTGCAACGCAGCCCGATCTTTGCGGCCTTGACCTGCATTTCAACTGTCCAACCGAACGTCTTGTCGCTCATCCGAAGTCTTGCCAGTGCATCTGTACGTATAGCGCGAAAGGGGCCAAGATCTGAGAATTTCTCCCCCCAAAACACTTTGATGAGAAAGCACGCCAGCATGTTTCCGAACAACGCCTGCGGAAGCAATGCTCCCGGCTCTCGCTTTCCGAGCATACGCGATCCGATAACAAGGTCAAACCCCTGCTCAAGAATCGGCCGTGTAACATTTGGCAGATCCTCGGGATAGTCACTCAAATCTCCGTCGACAAACGCAATAACGCCGGGCTGTGAGACCATAGCATACTCTATACCCTTCAGACAAGCGTATCCGTACCCTCGCCGGGGCTCGGTAAGGACTGTCGCACCCGCTCGTGCAGCCTCCGGGGCGGTGTTATCGCGAGAGCCGTTGTCCACAACAATAATCTCTGATGCTGCGTCATCCGGAATTGCATGCACGACCTTGCCGATTGACGATTCCTCGTTCAATGCGGGGATTATGACAACGACATCTTGACGGGAAGGACTTTGCAGATCAGTGATCGCTGGATCGGGATGGGTGATATTCAAAGTGGCGACGCTTACTTTGTGTTGAGATTCCAACTGTAAGGAAGATACTCCACTGCAGGAGCCGACGGTGGTGAGAGTTTCAGCGTTTTGAGAACATACTTCGCCGCGCTGCCATGCTTTTTCTCGAAATCGACCCCGAACCAATTGAACACCTCCGAGAGATAGAGCGTATTCGATTTCGGATCGTATTTGTTTTTCGTCGAGTCACGCAGAAACACAAGCATGTTGTCCTCAAGTTGCGCATCAAGCCGCTTGCCCGTGTACGCTTCCCGTCGCAAGGGCGGGCAACTTTCTGCTGCGCAGACGAGGGCGGCATGAATGCGAGGTTCGTCAAACTCCTTCCGGATGATCTCATGCTCGATTTCATCCAGGCTGTATTTCTTTCCGGCAATTTCAATCCAGACCAAGCGCCACGGTCCCTCACCATCCTTATTGATATCACGAATCGAATTCACCGGCCAATGGTCGATAACGAGTTTGATAGTAAAAGCATTATAGGCATTGATCCAGAACGCGAGTCGTTCATTTCCATTTTTGATACCGGCCGGATCTGTCTTCTGAAGCATTTCCAGGTATGCAGAGAACCGACTGTCACTCTTGATCGCAGCATAATCCACTGCCCCGTCAAGGACGTGTTCGCTCAGCACTGCAGTAAAGGTTTCGTGACGGGACGTTGCCGTGCCGGCACATGCCAGCAGCAACAAGGTGAATGCAAATGCCCTAAAATTCATAAAGGATTCCTCCTGCTATAACCGCCCCTCCAGCAACATTCCGTCCGTGCGCGGCAGTGGCATATGAGACGGATATACCGATGCTGTTTGTTGCCTTATAATAGAGCTTCGGTACAATGGCAAGGAACTCCAGATTATTTCCGTGCAAGCCTGAACCACTGGCAGCTATCTCCGCGGCCGACGCCCCTGGTTGCAAGGTCGGGTTGTTCGAAAGGGACTCCCTGCCCGAGATTTGGAGAATGGCATACAGCTTCCCTTCAAGGAATCCGTATCCCGCCTCGATGCCAAACGGGACATCGTGAGAGAAATTGTTTGTTCTGAAATTGAAGCCAACGTCAGCTGTGAAATATGCAGGAACAGGATAGAATGATTTCCCAAAGAGAAGACGCGGAGACACGTTGAATTCCCCGTCACCCAAGAACAAGCCGTTTGTATTCGATCGGGAGCCGGAGGGTACACCAAGTGTCAATTCTCCGGCGAGTATCATACCTGAGGCCTCGTAAAACGTTTTCTTGATCATAACATCGATATCGCCGACGCCGCTATTCGAGACCTTTGTCGCTCCGGCCGCCGAAGGGGTTGCAGAGATGAATTTAAACGGCACTGTTGCGCCAATGGTAACCCCGGCGCCAACGCCATATTCGACAAACAGTTGCAGCACATTGTCCCGAATGTCTGCAGGGATCGCAATCTTGTCAGAGCGGTCGTTGTATACCTTGCTGTACCCGATGGTACTGAAACCCAACTGCACGATCCCTTTTCCCTTGGAACGGGCCCACGGCCCCGCCAGTGATAGAGATGTGACAATGACCATCAGTGTTGCGACAGTTAACACATTCTTCATCTCATTCTCTCTTTTGTTACGGAACAGGACATTGGCCAGCCATCATTTGGAGAATAAACCCTCCGATGATGACAACCACGATAAATGCAAAAACAATCTTACGAAGAGGCATCACGCTCAGGGACGATTGAGTATTCGCAGAGTCCTTACGGCAGCCGCCAGCGGTGACCGGCACGTGCAAGAAGATCATCAGCCTCTTTAGGACCCCATGTTCCGGCGGCATAGTTGCACACTTGAGATTTCTTGTTCTCTCCCCACCCATTGTGGATCGGGGTGATGAGCTGCCACGCAACATCGACGCTGTCCCCACGTGCATAGAGCGTAGCATCACCCAGCATGCAGTCAAGAATCAAACGTGTGTACGCGTCGGTCAGGTGCCCGCCGAAAGACGATCCATACCGGAAATCCATCGTTACCGGACGCATTCGCATCGAAGAGCCAGGAATTTTCGAGCTGAACTTGAGTGATATCCCTTCGTCAGGCTGGACACGGATGACGATGTTATTCTGATCAAGTGTGTCGGCGGACCTGTGTGTGAAGAGATGATGTGGCGTTCGCTTGAATTGCACGGCAATTTCCGTGACCCGCTTGGGAAGTCGCTTGCCCGACCGGACATAGAATGGAACATCGGCCCAACGCCAGTTGTCGATATAGAATTCCAATGCAACGTATGTTTCCGTCGCGCTGTCCGGGGCAACATTCGGTTCGTCCTTGTAGGCGGGAACATTTTTGCCGCTAACAGTTCCGGCTGCGTACTGCCCGCGAATCGAATGGCGATGAACGTCCTCAGGCTTCACCGGCTTGATGGCCTGAAACACCTTGTGCTTCTCATCCCGGACCTGTTTCGCATCGAAAAGGACGGGGGGCTCCATCGCCGTCAGGGCAAGTAGCTGGAGCATATGGTTCTGAATCATATCACGCATTGCTCCTGCACCCTCGTAGTATCCACCACGCCCCTCTACACCCACCGTTTCCGCTGCCGTTATTTGTATGTGATCGATATAGTTACGGTTCCAGATCGGCTCAAAAATTCCGTTGGCAAACCGGAAGACAAGAAGATTCTGGACTGTCTCCTTGCCTAAATAATGATCGATACGGTAGACCTGGCTCTCATCAAATACATCCAGAACAGTGTCGTTCAACTTGCGAGCGGACTCCAGGTCAACACCGAAAGGCTTTTCGATAATAATGCGGACCCAGTTATGCGGCTCCTGCGGTTTGTTCAGGCCCGCGTGTCCAAGCCCTTGAACAATCGGTTCATACATGGATGGCGGAGTTGAGAGGTAGAAGAGGTAGTTTTCACCAGCCTTGCGGTCGCTGTCGATCTCCTTCAATTGCTTCTGAAGCTTTCGGAACTCATCCTTGATACTCGAGTCGGCTGTAACATAGAACAGACCCTTGGCGAATGTCTCCCACGTCATGTTCTCGGAGTCCTGCAGGTTGCCGAACTCCTTCATAGCGTCATGCATGTATGAGCGGAAAGAGTCATGCGTCATCTCCGTCCTGCCGGTCCCGACGATGGTGAACCCCGGCGGCAGCATCCCGTCACGCGCCAGGTCGAATATCGCCGGAATCAGTTTCCTTTTTGCCAGATCGCCCGAAGCACCGAAGATGACCATGGTACACGGATCGGGGAGCCGCTCAATGCGGGTTGATTCTGCGAGAGGATTCGATTGTTCTTGCGTCATAGGTCCGGATCATTCCTTCGTCTTGACGGCATGACCGCCGAATTGATTCCGCAGCGCCGCTAGCATGCGGTGAGCGAACGAATTGTTGTCACGCGAAGCAAAGCGCATCTGCAAGGCAAGTGTGAGTACGGGAGCGGGAACTTCCCGCTCGATCGATTCGAACACGGTCCAGCGCCCTTCGCCGCTGTCGGCAACCCAGGGTTTCAGGTTGTCAAGTTGTGGATTATCGCTGAGTGCCCTCTCTGCAAGTTCGAGCAGCCACGAGCGTATCACGCTGCCCTGGTTCCAGAGGTGTGAGATTTTTTGAAGGTCTACGTTATAAGGTGACGCTTGCAGAATATCGAACCCCTCGGCGTACGCCTGCATCATACCGTACTCTATGCCGTTATGCACCATCTTCACAAGATGCCCCGAGCCGACAGCTCCACAGTGCAGATAGCCATCCGGCGGTGCGAGCGTGGCAAACACGGGAGTCAGCCACTCCACGGGATCCTTTTCACCACCAATCATCAAACAGTAGCCGTTTTCAAGTCCCCAGATACCGCCGCTGGTGCCGCAATCAATGAAGTGAATTCCCTTTTCATTCAACGCCTCCGCCCGCCGGACGGAATCCTTGTAGTACGAGTTGCCGCCGTCAATGATGACATCCCCTTTTGAGAGAAGACCGCCGAGCTTGTCGACGGATTCATCGACAGGCTTGCCTGACGGAATCATGAGCCAGACGGCCTTTCTGCCTTCGAGCTTGTTGACGAGATCTTCAAGCGACGAAGATGGAGCCGCCCCTTTCGCGGCGTATTCTCGTATCTTTTCTTCCGCCTTGTTATACACTGTTACTTCGTGGTTGTCGCGCATCAGCCGCTCAACCATGTTGCCTCCCATCTTCCCGAGGCCTACAAATCCGATTTTCATGCAACTCCTTTCCCACAAAAACAAAGAGGGCTTCGCCACTTGCCGATGCCCCCTTGTTTTTCTGCTGTTCTTTTATTCCGTCGGGACTGAGGATTCAAGAATTTCTTTCTTCTTCTTGCTGAGATTGGCGTACAGTCCGTCGAACGACTTCTCGAATGCCGCCACTCCATCCTCCTCCAACTTTTGGAGGACCCACTTCATGTCGACTCCTTGCGCTTCAGCTCCCTCGAGAATACGCCTTGCCTCGTCAAGGTTCGATTCGACTGTCAGCTCAGGTTTTGCGTGATCGAGAATCGCCGAGTAGGTTTGGGGCGGGACTGTGTTGACGGTATGAGGCCCGATGAGTGTATTGACATAAAGCAAGTCGCTATATTCGGGGTTCTTGGTACCGGTGCTTCCCCAAAGAGGGCGTTGGACACGTGCGCCCTTGGCGCGCAACGCTTCCCATCGCTCACTCTTGAAAATTTCGACGAACGCCTGGTACACCATTTTGGTGTTGGCGACCGCCACTTTGCCGCGGAGATCCTTCGCAGCAGGGGTTCCTTTCTTCTCCAACAACTCATCGACAAGGGTGTCAATGCGACTTACAAAAACGCTTGCCACGGAGGCTACGTGGTCGATCGCGTTTCCAGCCTTCATCCTTTTCTCCAGCCCGCTGATATATGCCCCGGTCACCTCTCGATAGCGATCGACCGAAAAGATCAGGGTTACGTTGATGTTAATGCCTTCGCTGATCGATTGCTCAATCGCCGGCAACCCTTCTTTTGTGGCGGGAATCTTTACCATCAAATTCTTGCGGTTGATGAGTTTCCATAACTCACGCACCTCTTCGATGGTCGCCTCTGTTTTGCGTGCTTTGCTTGGCGTAACCTCGACGCTTACGTAGCCATCCCGCCCCTTCGTGCGTTCATAAACCGGCTTCAGCACGTCGCACGCCATTTGAATGTCCTTCACCATCAACGCCTGGATGATCTCGCCGGCATCGATATCCTGCTTTGACTCGACAAGTCCTCTGATCTGCTCATCATAATCATCGCTGCCGCTGATTGCCTTGTCGAAGATCGTAGGGTTGGAGGTGACACCCAGAAGGCCCTGATCCACCATTTGCTTCAGCTCGCCTTTAAGAATAACGCTACGGCTGATGTTGTCGTACCAGATGCTCTGGCCAAGTTGCTCAAGCTTTTGGATGTTTGTCATAGTACATTCTCCTTTCCCACCCCGGGGGATGGATTATCGTTGCTTGGATTCAATGTCCAACACTTTATTGAGTCGCCGTACATGCCGTTCCTCGTTCGTGAAACGGGCTGCAAGGAACGCCCGGGCGATCTCAAGAGCGGGCGCAGGCCCGATGACGCGGGAACCGAGACACAACACATTCATATCGTCATGCTCAACACCCTGGTGTCCGGAGTAGGTATCATGTGCGAGCCCGGCCCGGACACCTTTGATTTTATTTGCAGCTACACTCGCCCCGATTCCGCTGCCGCAAACGAGAATCCCGCGCTCAACTTCAGCGCTTGCGACCTTCGCACCCAACACACGGGCAAAATCTGGATAATCGCTGGGGGATGTATCATGAGCACCGAGGTCTATGACTTCATGACCTTCCTTCTTCAATTCATCCAGAAGAAACTCCTTCAGCGCAAATCCGGCATGGTCACCGGCAAGGGCGATTTTCATCCAAGCACCTTTTTGGCGGCGGCAACGACGGCCTCTGTTGTAATGCCGAAGTTCTTGAACGCAACACCGGCCGGCGCAGACGCACCAAACGACGACATGCCAACGAATTCACCACGTTCCCCCGCATACCGCTCCCATCCGAGCCGGACACCGGCTTCCACGGCAACCCGGGCTTTGACCGATGACGGCAGTACAAGCTCTTTGTACTCGTCTGATTGCTTCTCGAATAACTCCCACGACGGCATACTCACAACACGTGAGCGAATGCCGTCGGCGTGGAGCCGTTCATAGGCTTCTACCGCAAGATGAACTTCAGAACCGGTGGCGATTAACAACACCAAGGGATTGGCATCACCAATCAGAACGTATGCACCGCGCGAAAGGTTCGCCGCTGTTGAGAACTTTGATTGATCCAGCACGGGGAGTTTCTGGCGCGTCAACGCCAGCGCTACGGGCCCTGTTCGATGCTCAAGGGCAAACTTCCAGGCGTAGGCCGTCTCATTTGCGTCGGCGGGACGGATCATGACCAGTCCCGGTATTGCCCGCATTGCCGCGAGATGTTCGACCGCCTGATGCGTCGGGCCGTCTTCTCCGAGTCCGATGCTGTCATGCGTAAAGACAAAGATCGTGGGGTAGTGGGAAAGCGCCGCAAGCCTGATCGCGGGGCGCATATAGTCCGTAAAGCAGAAGAATGTCCCGCCGTAGGGAATCAGCATGTCGCTCACCGCAAGACCGTTCATGATCGCTCCCATGCCATGCTCGCGCACGCCGTAGCGGATGTATCGTCCTTGCGGATTCGACTTGCTGAAATCAGTTGAGCCTTTGAATTTTGTATTGTTGGATGGGGTGAGATCTGCAGAGCCTCCAAGGACAAGCGGAAGTTTCGGCATGATGGCATCAAGGACTTTCCCCTGCGCCTCCCGCGTCGCAAGCTGTGCGGAGGGATCGAATTTCGGCGCATGGTCCTTCCAGATCTCGTCCCAATTCCCGGGGAGTTTTCTTTCGGCCGCACGCTTGAATTCCTTTGCGAGTCCGGGATGCGCCTTTTCGTATCGCCCGAATAATTCCTTCCATGCCTGTTCCGCCTTCTCCCCCTTCCCGCTCTGCTGGCGGAAATGCTGCAACGCTTCGTCCGGAATATTGAACTTTTTTTCTACATCCCACCCGAAACGCTTCTTTACCATCTTGATCTCATCGTCACCGAGTGGCGAGCCGTGCGCATCGGCAGTATCCTGCTTGTTCGGGCTGCCGAATCCGATATGTGTCCGCAATTTGACAAGGGTCGGTTTGTCTGTGACCCGCTTCCCCTCTTCAATTGCCTTGTTGATTGCATCAAGGTCATTGCCGTCGCCATCGACAACTATTACGTGCCAGCCGTAGGCTTCATAGCGCTTTGCAACATCCTCGCCAAAGGAGAGGTCTGTACTGCCATCGATTGAGATGTGGTTATCATCATAGAGCACGATAAGGTTACCAAGTCCAAGGTGTCCGGCCAGAGAACACGCTTCAGATGAAACACCTTCCTGCAGACAGCCATCTCCCGCTATCACATAAATGGTGTAATCCAAGATCGGGAATCCCTCGCGATTGAAGTATTCAGCAAGGTATCGCCGCCCAAGCGCCATCCCTACAGCATTGGAAATTCCCTGCCCGAGTGGACCCGTTGTCACCTCCACGCCGGGGGTGAGACCGTATTCCGGATGACCCGGCGTCTTGCTTCCCCACTGCCGGAAGTTCTTGATCTCACCCAGGGAGAGGTCAAACCCGGTCAAGTGAAGAAGCGAATAAAGCAACATACATCCGTGCCCTGCCGAAAGCACAAATCTATCCCTGTTCACCCACTTGGGATTATGGGGATTGTATCGCATATGCCGTGTGTACAGGGTGTAAGCGGCAGGCGCCATACCCATTGGCATCCCGGGATGCCCCGATTTGGCATTCTGCACCGCATCAACCGAAAGCAACCTGATGGTGTTTATGCAAAGCTCGTCAATCTCGGTTTGGCTGGGATGGCGGGGAATGCGCTCCAAGGAGTCTAATTGGTCAATCGAGACAGCGGGAGCGGCACTGCTTCCTGATGAAGACATGAGAATCCTTTGGTTATCGTGCGAAACAAGGCAAGTTTCTATAAAGATAGGCTTTTATTGTTGAGATTCAATCAGAGGAAAATCACAAGAGTAGCAAATGCCGCCCAAAAGCGGGGTCCTGGAATGGTGAACTTGGCACGAAATTTTACAGGATTTCGATTGTAAAAACTACTAAAGTTCCATCCCCTCTCTTCCGATAATATTTGTAGAAAGTAAAGATTGCCGGATGGCAACTTTGCGCTCGCAATGGTGGATGTGAGTGGACTTTCTGCAAAAGTTCAGGCTATACACACATCTTTTTCACAAAGGGGGAAGAAACTACGACATGGCACGAAGAGATTTTGCAATCCTCGTGGTTGATGATGAGGAGACATTCCGCTACATGCTCTCGACACTGATTTCGGGAGCAGGATACTCCGTCGATACGGCACAGGATGGTGTCGCCGCCATTAACGCCGTACAAACAAAGATCTATGACTTGGTGCTTTGCGATGTGAAGATGCCGAAGGTGGATGGCATTGAAGTACTCAAATTCATCAAGACGAATTATCCGAACACTGAAGTAGTAATGTTGACGGGAACGGCAGACGTAAAGATCGCCGTCGAGTGCATGAAAATAGGGGCGTACGATCATATCCTGAAGCCCACAACATCCGACGACCTGCTTACTACACTCGAAAGAGCGCTGGAGCGTCAGCAACTCCTGCGCAACAATGCGGTCATGAAGAATGAGTTGGAGCGACTGCAAGGAAACGGCGAAATTATCGGAGAAAGCCCGGCACTCCGACGCACGCTTGACATCGCCGCCAAAGTCGCGCCGACAGAGTCAACTGTGCTGATTCAGGGGCCGAGCGGCACCGGCAAAGAACTCATCGCCAACTACATCTACCAGCGAAGCGAGCGGAAGAACATGCCGTTCGTTACAGTGAACTGCGCATCCATACCCGACACGCTTATCGAAAGCGAACTGTTCGGACACGAGAAGGGGGCTTTCACGGACGCCCGCGCAACGAAGCCGGGCATCGTGGAGATTGCTGACAAGGGAACGCTGTTCCTTGACGAAATCGGAGACATCAGTCCGACAGTGCAACCCAAAATCCTCCGTTTTATACAAAGCGGAGAATTCCGCCGTGTTGGCGGCAATCAAGTCCTGAAAGCAGACTGCCGCATTCTCTCGGCCACGAACAAGAACCTGAAGGATGAAGTGAAGGAGGGACGGTTCCGTGAAGATCTTCTCTACCGTCTCAACGTCATTACCATCGAGTTGCCGTCATTGAAGCAGCGCCGCGAGGATATTCCCCTGCTTGTCCACTCGTTCCTGACCAACAGAATCAAGACCCGCACCCCGAAGACGATCTCGGCAAACGCAATGGAAGTTCTTCTTGCGTACGATTGGCCGGGCAACATTCGTGAACTGGAAAACGTGATCGAGCGGGCCGCAATCCTTTGCCAGAACAACATCATCGAGCAGCGGGATCTGTCGCTCCCCAACTCCCCGCTCGTTGTGTCGCCGGGCAGCGGCCAGGAAACAAAGATCGGCACAGCTATGCCGCTGAAGGAACTCGAGCGCATGCACATCGAAGGTGTCCTGCGCAGCTTCCGCGGGAACAAGACCGAGTCGGCAAAAGTCCTCGGCATCAGCCTCAAGACACTCTACACAAAGATCCAGCAGTACCAGTTGCGCTGGAACTAGACGGAAACCGGCATTGAGTCGTTGCTGATTCGGACAATAACTCCTACATTGTCCCCAGTCAATGACTCAATGCCGGATCCTTTTTGCCACCTTCACTTCTCAAATCTTCGTTGGAACATGAGCGTGTCGTCCGCGTTCTGTACCTCGTCGCGACCATAATCATTTTTGTGATGTGGGTTTGGAGCGCAGACTCGCCAACAACAGCAATCAACAGCGACCCGCGATCTAAACTCTCGGAGTTGATCTATGGGACTGCGCATAAACCCTATGTGCAGCGTGTCCTCGTTCCTGTCCTCACACGGACAATTTACGGTGTGCTGCCGCAGGAGTTTTGGCGGAATGTCACGGAGCCGGTTCGTTTGTTGCCCAAAACGCAAAAAGAAATCGAACGACTGGGATGGGAAGAGAATTTCTTTGCCGAGTACCTGATTGCATACGGCATTGCCTTCACGTTTTTCCTCCCCTTTCCGTTCATCGCCCGAAAACTCTGGAGGCTGATAAACCCGTCGGATCAGTTCTACACAAACACCGCCGGTTTGGCCGCGCTGATCGTTCTTCCGACGGTCTTTCACACCGGGCCGCATTACATTTACGACCTCCCGGCATTGACGTTGTTCACTGCCGGGCTTGTTCTTCTGCTGCAACGCCGATGGTTATGGTATTACGTTATCTTCGTTGCAGGATGCCTGAACAAGGAGACCATGTTGCTTATGCTCTGGGCTTTTCTGGCATTGTACCGGAAACGTGCGAATGACACCAATATTTTCAAACATATTGCCGGGCATGTCATTCTCTTTGCTGCGGCAAAAGTTCTATTGATGATCACCTTCGCCGACAATCCGGGGCCTGGCCTGGAATTTCATCTCTACGGCAACCTGCATGAGTTGCTGCTGGGATATACCTGGACCGGACTCCTCGTCACAGGCTTTACGGCCTATCTGATTCTGCACGACTTGCCCGGAAAGCCCCGTGACCTACGAGCGCTTTCTACGCTTGTGATTCCCTTCGGATTCTTGATTCTCATCTTTGGCGTGGTCTACGAATTGCGCGCGGCATACGAGATTCTTCCCGTTCTCACTTTTACGATGCTTTGTACGATTCAAAAACATCTCGCGCAGACTGGCCGGGGAATACAACCGTGAATGAGTACAGGCTACACAGAATCACATCCCTGACCTTGCCCGAGCTCGAACCCTACAAAACTCTCCGGCGTCCCGAAGATCACTTGAAACAGGGGATTTTTGTCGCGGAAGGAGAGAAAGTCGTTCGTCGCTTTCTTGACTCCACATGGCCCGTCGTCTCGCTCCTCGTCACTCCCGAATGGTGGGAAATTATCCTGGCACGAATCCGTGACGAGCGTTTGGCGGGAGCGGATGTCTTCATCGCTGAAAAGGAATTACTCGAGACGATAGTAGGGTTTTCATTGCATCAGGGGATCATGGCGGTCGGACGGACTCCGGTTGAAAAACCGTTACCCGACCTTGTTGCATCATTGCGGCAGCCGCATTTCCTCGTTGCAATGGATGGACTTGTTCACGCTGAGAATGTGGGCGTAGTTGTCCGCAATTGCGCCGGCTTCGGCGTGGACGCAGTTCTTGTCGGAAAGAATGCTGCAAGTCCCTATCTCCGACGGGCTGTAAGAAACTCGATGGGGGGGATATTCAAAGTCCCGTGCCTTCACGCCGATGAACTTGCCGGCTCGCTACTCTGGCTCAAGCGACAGAACACTCGTATCATCATTGCAGACGCAACAGGGCCAGTGAGCATTTGTGAAGCTGATTTCCGGGGAAACATATGCGTTGTTCTCGGGAACGAGGACGCCGGAGTTTCTAACGATGTCGATGCTCTTGCCGACGTCCGCGTTGGCATTCCCATGCAGAATGCAACAGACTCTCTCAACGTCGCAAGTGCGAGCGCCGTGATGTTGTATGAAGCCTCAAGGCAGCGCCGTTAATTCAATTCTCCTCTCATCACTTCACAAGCAGCAAACGCTTACTGTCTTGGTAGATCCCGGCCCGCATACGATACACGTACATACCTGCTGCAAGAATAGAAGCGTCAATTACGAGCTCGTGTACTCCTGCTTGTTGCACACCGTCAACAGCACGCATGACCGGCTTTCCAAGAGCATCGAAAAGCTCCAACACAACGTGAGTTTCTTGCGGAATTCCAAATCGAACAATCGTTGTTGGATTAAACGGGTTGGGATGATTTTGTGAGAGAAAATATGTCGTCGGAATACGCTGCTCGGCCACCGTGGTCGTAACGCTGACGTGAATCGGATCAAGCAGGTGGACCGTCCCGTCAAGATCCAGTTGTTTCAGGCGGTATTGCCAACTGCCTCCGGTTGCAGTCTCGTCAATATAAGAGTAAAACCGGGGCTGATTTGTTGTGCCATGGCCCGGCACAAAACTGCCGGAGAGGTCGGCAAAAACCTCCTCACCGTCGGCGCGCCGCTGCACGATGAATCCGAAGTTGTTTATCTCGCTGATGGTTGCCCATTCCAACAAGACCCGCCCCCTTGCCAAAACGCGGCCTGTGAAACTTGCAAGTTGAATCGGGACTGTGATTGTGGGAACCGAGTAAGTGATATTCAACTTAAAAATACCGCCGCTCTGCTGGGCAAGGAAGGTCCCGCGGTCGTAGCAGTAAATTGCATAGTTTGAACCCGACAGGCTGTTCGTCAGAAAAGAGCTCCCCGCATTTGTTGATAGATACGATGTGCCGCCTCCGTACACCCCGTACATCACAACGTTCGGATCGTCCTTTGCGATGTCAACCCCCCATGTCGAGCCGGTGGTCGCAACGGAAGACCAGTTCGCTCCCGTGTTTTGCGTCTTCATCACGCCGCCGGATCCCCAGGCAGTTGCGTACCCCAGGTTATTCAGGATGCTGCTTGATCCGATCGTCGGAATCTCGGACCCGGTCACTGAATACATCAACGTGAAGTTCTTCCCGCCGTTCGTTGAACGGAACATTTGCCCCTGTCCGCTGCCTGTTACCCCATCCCCCACCCAGATGACGTCCTGATTGTCACGGACGATTGCGATGTCGCACGGACTCCTGAACCCGGGATGGCTGAGCGAGTCCCACGTCAAACCGAAGTTTGTCGAACGCCAGAGCTTTCCATCCTCTGGCCCGAAGATGAGCGTGTCCGGATGGGAACCGTCCATCTCAAGCGGCATCCCGTACTCGGAGAAATTCTTCGTCATCGTTACAGACCATGTTGCTCCCCGGTCCGTGGAACGGACAATCCTGTCCGGAACGCCATACGCAGCAACCCAGAGGTTTGTGTCTTTGGGAGAGACATGGAAGGAATTGACTTTCGAGCCGCCCGATGGCATCGTGGCGATCACGCCCCACGTGTCGCCACGATTGTAGCTGGCATATACATTCGTGCCCAGCACACAGTACAAGGTGTTCTTGTTCCACGGATTCACCGCGAATGTGTTCCCTCGCACAGTCGTCGTAACCGCAAGCCGCTGCGACCACGCTCTGGACATTATTGTCCCGGACGGCAAAACCCATGTTGTTCCGCCATCCGTGGTACGGATGATTGCGTTGTTTTTGCTGCTGCTACCCCAGCCTGTGTTCGCATCAAGAAAGAACAGATCACGCAAGTCGGAAAGCATGGGATTGAGAGGATAAGTGAATGTAGAGCCGCCATCCACAGACTTGCGTATGAAACCTCCGCCGCCGCAAAAGAACACGGCGCCTCCCGCAACGCTAACGTCATTCACATCTGAAAACGAGTCAAACTTGAAATCCAGAACCTGCCACGATGTGCCGCTGTTCGTGCTCTTCGCAACGGCCGCGTCAATTCCGGATACGTAGATGGTTGACCCGCTTACATCGATCGACAGGAGAGTCTTGGAGATACCTGTCGGAACCAGGCTCCAGCTAGTTCCACCGTTGGTTGTGAAGGCAACTGTCCCCGCGGTACCCGCGTACCATCCATTGTTGGCATCTATGAACTTGATGGCATGGATGTTCTGAAGCGTTGAAGATGAGAAGGGACTCCATGATGCGCCGCCGTCTGTCGTCTTGAGCAATGCTCCTTCATCACCCGCAATCCAGCCCGTCAACGCGTTCATGAACTGAACAGCTCTAAGAGTCACCCCTCCGGCGAGTGTCTGTTGTACAAAATTCTCCCCTCCGTTGGTGCTGCGGTAGCAGGCTCCGCCATCACCTACGACAACAACAGTTGAGCCGACAACATGCAGAGATCGAAGCGTTGCAGAGCCAAGTGTAAACGTCCACCATGTGTCGCCGCCATCAGAGGACCGGAATACGCTGCCTCCGTTCCCAACGGCCCAGACATCAGTGCCATTTGCGGAAAACACCCGCTCGAAGCCTTGGGCACTGATCTCCGAAAAACTGATTACACAGGAAAGCACAACAAGGATGAATGTACGCATGCAGTCTCCGGCATCCGGAAGTGAATGAACAGTTCAATTATGCGGCTAGTGCGGGCAGCCTAAGGTGACCAGTTGCGGCCTAATGTAGTGAGAGTGAAGACAATCTTCAATCTCTATTGTGATTTGCGGGAAACCAGGCCGGCGATCCAGATAATCGCCGAAACCATCAATCCCGGATACATCGGTTCGATGCCGAGCGGATAGGCATCCGTTGCGCCAAGTTCCTGACGCCACCCGGCAAGCAGCCAGACCAGGGATGTGAGCCATCCGGCGAGCATTACTACAAAAGCATAGCGGGCGGAAACCTTCCATCGGTCAAAGTAGCTCGTAACCAACGGAATGAGAAGTCCCGGAATTATCACTGTCCCGATTGTGTACCAGAGCTTGATGACTGAAGGAATGAGGATACTGAGTGCAATCGAGAGCAACGCTGTTACGATCATGCCGGTTCGGGTATAGCGGGTCACCGCGGACTCGTCCACCTCGCTCCTCCATCGCCACACGATGTCACGTCCCAAGGTCGTTGCTGAAATGAAAATCAACGAGTTCAATGTTGACATGATCGTCGCCAGCATTCCGATATAGAACATTCCTTTCGCAAAAGGCGGAAGCGTTGCCTCGGCAAGCAACGGGAATGCCATCACCGGTTGATCGAGGGCTGGAAGAACGGCGCGAGCATACAACCCCGCAGTAGCTGTCATCGCATCAAAGACGAACCAGAACAGAATCGAGATGGCAATCCCCTTTTGAGCAACCTCCCCCGACTCGGCCGCGTAGCAGCGCTGATGAAACGCCGGATCCACAAGCGTCCATGCAGCAATGAAGAACCATACAAACACGAATTGCAGCGGGTTCCCGCCGTCCCATGTCAGATGCAGCGGAGGAACGTTGGCGACAATGAAGTCCCATCCACCGAACTTCACGAACGCGAAGGGAAGAATGATGCCGAAACCCAGAAACATCATCACAAACTCAAAGGCATCCGTCTGTACATCAGACCGGAAGCCACCAAAATAGAGGTACACTGTGCTGGCGAACGTGCCAAGAACAAGGCAGAGAATGAAACTCCAGCCTGTCACAAGTTGCAGCAACACGGCAAGCATCAGGATATACGGGGCGGGTGTCATCAACAAGAATGTCAGGAACGAACCGAGGAGTGCCGTCCGTTTGTCATATGCCTGATGAAGCTTGTCAGGAATTGTGAGAAGATTGGTCGAGCGAATGCGCTTCGCAAGTACAATAGCGAAAATGATCGAGAAGATATAGTACGGAACCCCCTGGACTACCCAGTTTGAAATGCCGTAGAGGTACGAAAACTCTCCAACGCCAAGGATGCCTCCGTACCACGTCGACACAAGCGTGACAACGAACAAGGGGAGTGTAAGCGAACGGCCGGCAAGAAGAAAATCAACCGCATCATTTCCACGCCGTCGGGGCATGAATCCGATTGCCAGCACCGCGGCGAAGTAGCAGACGAGAAGTATAATGTCGATCGTCGCAAGCGAGACCGTCACGACAGGATCCTCACGCACTCCGGAGGTGCAAGCACCATCATGAGCATGCAGCCTTTGCCGACCCGCACTTCAAATTGGGGCAAGACGGAAACGTTGCTGACACCGATCTCTCCAACTTTCATAGTCGCATTGGAAAGATGATACTCCAAACCCTTCAGCGTAATCCCCGAGCATCCACCGAAGGGAAGAAGGCTCACGGTCGTGCCGACGGGCGCCGAGGCACGGACTTTCCGATTAACCGGCACGCCGAGCCATTCGTCTGCAAGGAGGATGATGGAAAGACGGCCGGTGTAATTCCAGAGTACGGAAAGATTCCCCAGCGTATGGTCCAGCCGCTTGCCGGTTGCAGCGAGCAGATACACGCTGCGCATTCCCCGATCAACAAGTAGATCGAGGGCTTTTTCAAGATCCGTATTATCCTGACGCTGGACATGAATCATCTCAACATCAGAGAAGAATACCCGCGTCTCAGACGTGATCGAATCGAGATCGCCCACGATCACGTCGGGACGGATACCAAGCGAGCGAGCTATGTTTGCGCCGCCGTCCGCAGCCACAGTCATTTTGCACTTTCGGGCGTACGTCCGGGCAAGTTCCGCTGAAGGAGCCTCTCCGTTACAGATTAGCACCGCACCTGACGATGAAGAAAATAATGTGCTCAAAGGTTCAACGCTATATTGAAGTAAACATTCCGCTCGGCGCCCACGAAGAACTGAGAACCTTCGCCGTACGTTGCGTACAACGTATCGAACAAATTGTTGACGTGAAAGCGAAGTTCAACCCCCACGTTGTCGAGCAAACGGGGAATCGTGTATGCGATGGCGGCATCACTGACGAAGTAAGGATCCACAGTGTTCGCCTCGTCTTTGAAGTTGTCCGTGTACTGTTTCCCGACGTAGCGTCCGGTAACGGACAACCGGAGGTTTTCCAGCCGGTAGGCAAGCTGGAAATTCGCCAGAACATCAGGAAACCCTGCTATCGGGTTCCGATCAAGGCGGAGCGGCGCGCCGGTCGAATAATCCGTGTGGCGGACGAACCGGTTTTGGCTGAGCGTGAGATTGCCGTTGGCTTCAAACTCGTCCGTCAGCAGGGCGCGCCCGCTGAGCTCAATCCCGATGTGTCTTGTCCTGTCGGCATTGCCCGTAATCGGCTGGCCGAAACGGTCAACCTGCCCGCTTTTCACAATCTCATCCGTGAACTCCATCCAGAAGGCATTGACGTTCACCCGCACCTTGTCATTCGCGAACCCGCCGCCGAGTTCAATATCGAACAATGACTCCGGCTTCACAAGTGGTGATGAAAAATCAAATGTGCCATTACTTTGCGCAGCGAATTGAGGAACGACCGCCCCCCAGGATGCCGGTGTGCTCGCCTCGGCGGCGTCATACAGATTCTTCAAACGCGGCTCACGCGATGTGTATGCAAGACTCACATAGGCATTCCAATGGTCATCCACATTGTAGTTAATACCGACGCGCGGGTTAACGAAATGATATGGCACGGCAAAATCCGTCCCGACATACTTCTCGTCAAACAGCCGGTAGCGGTTGTACGCATATTGCACGTTCAGCATGAGGGTAAGATCTTCACGCGGCTTGAACATTTCATGGACGTAGAGAGAGATCATATCCTTCGCCCCCTTGTACTCGTAGTAACGGTAGTTTTCGGGAACAGTAATCGGAAGCGAATCGGCACGCCGCAGTTTCCCCCAATGCTCCGACCGGTGAATCCTGAACTCGCCGCCGACAACAAGCTCGCCGTTGTGATGCTTAAGGGTAACTCTCGGCAGCCACCCCCATTGCCTGTTTCCAACCCAGGCCCGGATAAGGGCATTCTGTAAATACAATGTGTCAGGATCCCCTGCAACATCGAATCCGTTCTGCTGTGTGAAGCGATAATACGAAAACGGCGCCCACGAGCCGTCATAATCAAAGAATCCTTCACCCAGGATGTGAAAGAACGTGTTATTCAGTGTCACGTTGTCGCTGAGCTTCCACTCGTGAAAGAGCTCATAATGCGGTTGCGAAAAGTTCTCGATCTCTTCGTCACGCAGGATCGGATTTGCTCGCCGTTTGCTTCGATCCTTCACATCACTTTTGGGGATGCCGTAGAACGCAAGGTGATCGGCAACCGGGCCGCCGTAGAAATTCACTTGCGTTGTCATGTCCTCGTCGTATCGGATCATTCCCAGAAAATAGCTGTTGAAGTCTACCCACGCCCTCTCACGGTACCCGCTGCTCAGGATTTTTGAAAGACGCCCGTGTATAGCATACTGCCCGTCGAAGATGCCTGAGTTGAACAACGCCGAATAGCGTCGCGTGTTGTAGCTGCCTATGCCCGCCGAAAGCTGCAACCGCCGTTCGCTGCCGAAGTTGTTCGTTACGAGATTGACGGAACCGCCGATCGCCGGAGGGCCGTAAAACGCGCTGCCGGCTCCTCTCTGGACTTGAATGTCCTCCGTGCTTGCGGCGATGTCAGGCATGTCAAGCCAGTACACGTTATGATCTTCCGGATCGTTTTGGGGGATGCCGTTGATCATCACGGCAATGCGGCGCGCATCGAATCCTCTGATATTCAGGTAGGTATATCCGATATTGTTGCCCGATTCAGAGTAACTCGTTGTCGACGGGAGATGGGAAAGCAGAACCGGTATATCCTGGGTTGTGTACCTGTTGCGGATTTCCTCACGCTCGATCGTCTCGAACGGTACTGGGGTCTTCCGCTCGGTTCCCCGCGTGGCGGAGACCGTAATGGGCTTGCCGATTATCTCCGACTCCGAGAGGATGAAATTCAGCGTTGTCGTCTCGCCCTCACCAATAACGACACCCGTCATCTTGGGAGCGTAACCGACGAACGAACAACGGACTGTATACGAACCAGGCTTGAGCGTGATGGTGAATTCACCGTTCGCATCCGTCGTTGCACCGAAAGAAGTGCCGGTTACGACCACATTTGCTCCAGGCAACGGGCGGGAATTTGCCGCTTCGGTCACCCGCCCCGTAAGCGCTCCCGTCTGTGCAAATGATACTGTTGAAGTCGTAACAACAACCGCCATCATCATAACGAGAAGCAGCAAATGAATTGTGAAACGCATAACTCTACCTCCAAAAATAGTTCAGCCGTTTCCCTCACCCGGGGTACCCGGAAAAAGGAAACGGCTGAAAAAGAAAGCAAGTTCAACTTGATTTCCGTTTCCCTACGCCGGTATTGTCCGGATCAGGTTCCTAGGGTGTGATCTCAGTCCCGTTTATTTGGCCGGGACACCCCTAACGGTTTACGCTTGAAATATACTCTACTTTGCTTCTGTAATCAAGGTCATTTCAGGCAGACGACACAGCCTCCGCCGCTTCTTCTCCCGTTACCACAGCCCCCTCCATGAATCCCTGCCACTCGGCAATATGCTCGCCTGCAAAGAAGGTCCGTTCATGCGGTGACGCGAGAACCGGCTGCAAGGTAAACCACTGGTCCTTTCCGTACATGGCATATGCGCCTTGCGTGTGCTCGTCGCCACCCCAATAATAATTCACCTGACGGACGATCTTCCCGGAAACATCACCGAACCCCGGACGCAGCGCGTCAACGATTATACGCCGGCGATATTCATTGTTCTGCCTTGCCATCACATCAGCCTTGTCGCCGATGGAGTAAGAAATCAGCACACCGTGGGGAGACGGCTGTGTTTTTGTAGCATGATAGAAGTAGTGCGCATTTGAATCCGTCAACAGATCGAACGCCTCTTCTTTCCAGAACCGTTCGTTGAACAATACAGCGTGCTTGTTGATGCGGCCATACTGCAGGGCGTTGAGTGCATGCCACTTTTCCTTCGTGAGGTCGGGAGACCACGATATACGGCTGATGGCAAACGTCGGCAAAGCACAAATCAGAACGTCAGCCGTAAATGACGCACCGTTCGAGGTTGTTACGGAGACTGACTTCGCGTCCTGGCGGACTGAAAGAGCTGCATGCTTCAGGAGGATGTTCTCTCTTCCTATACGATCCGCCAGGGCTTCCGGAAGGCGGCTGTTCCCTCCACGGATCTTCAGGTCCATTTCATTTCGTTCACTGGATTCGGCGTACTCGGTTATTGCCGAGTACGCGGAAACGTGGCGAATGCTCTCACCAAAGTCAGTACTATCCAACAGCTCACGTAAATCCATGTCCTTCTCGCTTATCCCGTTGCGCATCAGATAGCGCCACCAATCCGTCCGATCCAATTCCCGCTTTCGTTCATCGGGCATTGAGCGGAATGCATCCAGCAATGTTCCAAACTTCCTCTCCCAATCAGGAGAAAAAGACCACGAACCCTTGGGCGCATATTGGTTTTTGTAGATGAGATGGGTATCGAATTGGTTATTGAACAATTCGAGTCCACATTCCGTGCAGAGCGCCTTCATACGTTCATGTGACGCACCAACCCACTCACCCCCAAGTTCGATGGTGAGTCTTTTGGTTGCATCGATATCGTGCGACAGAACGCGGCCACCGATTCTGTTGCGAGCTTCGAGAATTGTGACGGTATGCCCTCGCTTCTTGAGACGGTATCCGGCGGCAAGGCCGGCAAGGCCCGCTCCCAAAATAATGACACGTTTTGGCCTGGGAGTCGTTTGTGCTTGAAGGTGTCCGGAAAGTATCGCTCCTGTTGCAGCGAGAGCGGATTGTCGAAGAAATTGGCGGCGGGTAGTCATAGCACATCCGGTGGTTATGGGGGAAAATGTGAGACTGCCATTGAGAAAGAACGACGCCGGGACCGAAGTCCCGGCGATACAACTATATCAGGCTGAAGTACGCGCTTTGCGTGCATCAATAAACGATTTGACAGTTAGCGCAACGAACGCGAGACAGACAAGCGCCATGATTGCGCGTGCGATGGCTGCTTCCGGACGATCGAGGGTCTCACCGCCAATCATCTTGAACACCTGCATGACGCCGCCGGCTGATCCGAGAAAGCCGAGCAGCCCCACGACAGCGGCTGCGTGCATCGCATGCTTGCGAAGCCGTTCATTGCGTGCCATGATGCCGAACGCGATCAACAAAAATCCGAACGCCGCCGGAATGAGTGCCGTAAAACTCGCCTGGCCCGTCGCAAAATATCCAACGAATCCAATAACCACGAGTACTGCGCCAAAACCGATTGTTGTGTTAGCCATGTGGACTGTTTCTCCTTAAGTGTATGCCAATGATGATGTTCTCCAGGGTTTAGTAACGACACTTGTTGTTGTGCTGCCGGTAGTCAGGAGGGCGATAATGTTGTCCGCTGCGTTCGCAAGAGAACGTTCGATGCGATAGACGCATGGCAGAACTTCCGGCGAGGGTTTTTGGAAATTCGTGATCATGATGACCGTCATTCCGGCGGCATGCGCCCACCGTGCCTTCCCCTCGGGTTCCTCCAGCACGATGCACCGTTCCGCGGCAACGTGCAGCCTGTCCGCAGCGATCTCGTACAGGTGCGTGGGTGTTGCGTCTTCTCTCACATCTTCGTTCGTGACGATCACATCGAACCGCCCCTCGAGATGCGAGGTGGACAACCAGCGCATCGTCCGCTGATATTCATCTCCCGATGCCAATGCTTTCGGAACACGGAGATGCTCGAGCATTTCAAGCACTCCCCTAACCCCTCTCAGCACGGGAATGCCGTAATTTTCCGCATAGGCGTCGCTCAGAAGCCTCATGCGTTCTTGCACTTTCGTGTACGGAAAGTAGCTGCCATAGAGCTTCTTCAGAAACTCTTCCCTCTGCTTTTCCGGCAGGGAAACAAGTGTCCGAACAACAGGCCCAGACATCGGATACCCGAGCCCCCCACCTGCGCGTTTCCACGCATCACAGGCTATCCGCTTCGTGTCCAGCAGGAGGCCGTCCAGATTCAGGATGACCGCCTGATAGTAATTACGTCGCGGCATATGATTGTATTATAAGAACTGAACCGGCGGAGGCGCGCCGGCAATGGGTTACTGCCTCATCAGCTTCTTGTATTTGATGCGATGAGGGCGCTCGGCTTCGATACCAAGACGCTTCTTCTTATCCTCTTCATACTCTGAGTAGTTGCCGTCATACCAGACCACCTGACTATCCCCCTCAAATGCCAGGATATGTGTGGCAACGCGGTCAAGAAACCACCGGTCGTGCGAGATAACAACGGCACAACCTGCAAAGTTTTGCAGGGCCTCTTCAAGTGCACGAAGTGTGTTGACATCAAGATCATTTGTCGGCTCGTCGAGCAACAGAACATTCGCACCTTCACGAAGCACTTTGGCAAGATGCACGCGATTCCGCTCGCCCCCTGATAGAACGCCGACTTTTTTCTGCTGGTCAGTTCCGCTGAAATTGAAGCGTGCAACATAAGCTCTCGAATTCACTTCACGGTTGCCAAGCATGATCAGGTCTTCGCCACCGGAGATTTCCTCCCAAATGGATTTTTCGGGATTGAGCGGGCGGCTTTGGTCGACATAACCGAGTTTTACCGTTTCACCGACGACGATGGTACCGGAGTCCGGTGTCTCCTGTCCTGTGATCATCCGGAACAGCGTTGTCTTTCCGGCACCGTTCGGCCCGATGACTCCGATAATGCCGCCCGGGGGAAGGGAGAAGGTCATCTCTTCGTACAACAGATTCTCGCCATACGCCTTTGCCACACTTTTTGCCTCGATGACTATGTCACCAAGGCGCGGCCCCGGCGGGACATAAATCTCTATCTCTTCATCACGTTTGTCTTTCTGCTCTGCCAGCATCTTTTCGTATGCAGCAATGCGAGCCTTGCTTTTTGCGTGACGTCCCTTCGGATTCATCCGCACCCATTCCAGTTCTTCCGCGAGAGCCTTTTGGCGTTTCGATTCCTGCTTCTCCTCGACGGCAAGGCGCTGACGTTTCTGTTCCAGCCACGAGGAGTAGTTACCTTCGAACGGAATTCCCTCGCCTCTATCCAACTCCAGGATCCATCCTGCAACATTGTCGAGGAAGTACCGGTCGTGGGTAACGGCAAGAACAGTCCCTTTGTACTGTGCAAGGTGTTGTTCAAGCCAAGCAACCGACTCTGCATCAAGATGGTTGGTGGGTTCGTCAAGAAGCAGCACATCGGGCTCCTGCAACAGAAGTCGACATAACGCAACACGCCTCCGTTCGCCGCCGGAGAGGACTTTCACAAGCGTGTCGCCGGGGGGACAGCGCAACGCGTCCATTGCCTGTTCAAGCTTGCTGTCTAGATCCCACGCATTCAGGTGGTCAATCTTCTCCTGCAGTTTTCCCTGCTTCTCGAGCAACGCATCGAAGTCTGCATCCGGTTCGGAGAACTTGGCACTAACTTCCTCATATTCCTTCAGGAGCCGGACAGTATCTGCGACTCCTTCCTGGACGATATCCTTGACGGTTTTGGTGTTATCAAGTTCCGGTTCCTGCGACAGATAACCGAAGGTGATCCCCTTCTGTGCGGTAATTGTGCCGAGATAATCCTTGTCGACACCTGCGATCAGCTTTAACAACGTGCTTTTGCCGGCGCCGTTCAGGCCCAGTACACCGATTTTCGCGCCGTAGAAGAACGAGAGATAAATGTCTTTTAGAATCTGCTTGTTGGGCTTTACAACCTTCCCCACCCCAACCATGGAGAAGATGATTTTATTATCACTCATGTTCGATGTAATGATTCAGAGAGAGTTAAGAAGTGTTTCCGAGGTGGGATAATATAGGAAAAAAAATGCGGAGAGGACAAGTCGGTAAAAATTCACCGATCTCCCTACATCGAAAAATGAAGGGTCAAACGATTACCCCTCTGCACTCCCCGAACCCGATGCGTTTCCGGCCGTGGCCTTCACAGAAGCCCCGGATGATGACTTCATCTCCATCTTCGAGGAACTTGCGTTTTTCGCCGTTCGGAAATTCAAGCGGCTCCGTGCCCCGCCATGTACGCTCAAGCAAGCAACCTCGTGACTCCTTGGTCGGGCCGGAGACGGTCCCGCTTGCAACAAGATCGCCCGGACGCATGTTGCATCCGTTGCCGGTGTGATGCGTCAGCATCTGTGCGATTGTCCAGTACATGTGCTTGAAACTCCCCGAACTGACACGCATCGGAGGGACCGCATTTTTCCGCATCTCTGCTGTCGAGATGTACACTTCGAGAGAGAGATCGACACCCCCGTTCATAACGTTCGCCGCCGAATCAAGGTACGCCAGAGGCGCCGGGTCTTCGGGCGGACGCGCAAACGCCGGACAACGGAACGGCTGCAACGCATCCATCGTAATGATCCAAGGCGAAACCGAAGTGGCGAAACTCTTTGAGAGAAACGGCCCAAGCGGCTGGTATTCCCACCGCTGGATGTCGCGGGCAGACCAATCGTTTACAAGACACATCCCGAAAATATGATGTTCCGCTTCGCTGATGTGAATCGCTCTGCCAAGTTCGTTCTCCGGACCTACATAAAATCCGACTTCGAGTTCATAGTCCAGTTGCTTGCATGGCCCGAATACGGGTGCAGGAGCATCATCGCTTTTCGTTTGGCCCGCGGGCCGCTTGATGTCGGTGCCACTTGGAACGACAGACGATGCTCTACCGTGATACGCAATGGGCACATACTTGTAGTTGGGCAGAAGAGGATTGTCGGGACGGAACATGCTTCCCACATTCGTGGCGTGATACACCGAAGCATAGAAGTCCGTGTAATCCCCGATGGCAACGGGTACGTGCATGTTCACATCCGCCATCCGGACAAGACAGCGCTCGACTCGTGGCTTTTCCGATTCATCGGAAAGAAGCTTGCTCACCTGCTTGCGTAATTCAGACCAGTGGAACCGGCCGAGACGGAGCATCCGGTTGAGTGTTTCACCGCCACAGGCCTCCGCTGCTTCTTCAGCAAGGCCGGAAAACAGTCCCTCGTTGCGTGCCGCAGTCACATCCAGGATGTAATCGCCGATGGCTATGCCGGCATGACGAAGGCCTCCGACCTTACGGGAAAAAATGCCGAAAGGAAGATTCTGGATAGGGAAATCAGCCCCGTCGAGATTTGCCGATCTTACCCACGAAGTAAGTTCAGGATTATGGGTTTCATTCATGACTTCCTCCAGCTATTGAGCAATCACGGTGTCAGTTGTTTCAACTCATCCACGGGCTCTCTGAACGAACAGGAACCGAATGACATCATCACTTGCGTCCTCATACCGGATGCCGCATCGAGCGTAATGCGATGATCGCGCCAATGAATCTCATCCCTTGTAAAGAGGAACGCGCCCGGGTCTTCTTCCTCCAGAAGCTCTTGCGCGGCTTCCGGTAGCCCCCCCTGCCTCAGGAACGCGGCTGCAAGAAAAAGATTGAGGTATCCGTACATCTTCCCTTTCGCGCTGCCGGGCTTATACGTGAGATTGTACACCGAACGGATTGGATGATGTAATCCGGCTGTGGCCTTGAAGGGGACATTGAGTGTTATACATCGCTGCACGAGACGGATAAGATCACGTCCTGACGGAAATACATCTTCCGTCACGCCGCCTGTACGGACTTTCGCCTTGACACCAGCCTCACCGATTGCCGCAACCAGAGGCTCAGGATCTTGATCAATCGGAATCTCGACGAATGTAGTAATGGTTGGCGGAATGATGCTTGCACTCTTCTTGATCTCTTCAGGCGAAGAAGCTTTCAGCTCCATCGTATCAATCAAAGCCGCTTGCTTGTGCTGCATATTGAAGTAGGCGATGTTCTTCACGTCGTCCTGCAGCAACGGACTGGCGAGCACACTGAGCAGCCACGGCGAGCCGTTTTTCTTCAGGTACGGAGCCGCTGCCCTCTCAAACTCCCCAAGCCGCGTCATCGGAACAATCAACCGGCCGAGCGCCCATGCGTCGGGCCCTGTTCGATACTCTGCGTAATTTTCGACAGCCTCGTTCATCGCAAGTGCAGCAGGAGGGAAAAGTCCTGCGTAGTCAACACTCCCTGCCAGCAAAACCCGTAACGTCTCAGGTATCACAATTGTGCTTTCTGATCAAACAATGAATAAAGCCCGGTTCAACGGACGAGAATCATCTTGCCGGATTTCACAAACCCGCCAGCCTTGAAACGGTAGATGTATACCCCACTCGACCGGCTCTTGGCGTCCCAACGCACCGAATGATCGCCCGCCTCTTGTGTTTCATCTACCAATAATTCGACAATCCGCCCCGTAATGTCAAGAACCTCAATCGTTACGTGACTCTCTCCGGCAATCGAGTACCGGAGTGTCGTCTGGGGATTGAACGGATTTGGGAAGTTCTGTTCGATATCAAATCTAAGCGGGACCTCCGGAATTCCTGTCCCGGTGGAAACAGGCTGCAGACTTAAATCCAGATTGACCGTATCACGATTCATGCGCACATTTTCGACAATCCGGGTCAGATACCCGTTCGCGGAGAATCTCAGTGTGTACGCGGTGTCGGGTAATTCGCCGATCTTGTAAGAACCGTCCGCGAGGGAACGGGCCGTCTTTCCTGTTTCGAGAATCGTGATAACGGCTGTGTCTACAGGAGCGCTCGTCGCCGCACTGCGGATTGTGCCGTACAAGCGCGAGGCCTTCGTGTTATTGAATCGCCAGATGTACAGTCCGCCAAGCCTGTCGCCGCCGAGTATTCTCCCGGACGGAAGATACGGGCATGCGGACCAAAGGCCGTTGAAGCCCCCGCTTGGACCGGAATAGGTGTCGTAGTAACCGACTTCGACGGGCAGTGTCGGATCGGCAACATCGACCACCCGCAAACCCTCCGTATTGTGTGCCACGAAAGCAAACCGCCCTCTGATATAGATGTTGTGGACGAGGCTTTGCAGGTTTGCCGAATACTGTGCCACCTGATGCACGTTTGAGAGATTTTCGATGTTCCACATACGGGCGGGAAGCCCGTCACGTTCATCCGTCACAAACAGATACCGGTGATCGTCCGTCGTCCATGCACTGTGCGTAAAAGCCGAGAGATATTGGATTTGGTAAAGCCTCACCGGAGCAGTCTTGTCTGTAATGTCGACAATATCCAACCCCCGTCCCAGCGCGGCAGCGTACATACGATTGCCCCGCACGTGAACGTCATGAATGTAATACACCGGATCGTACAGTCCGATTTGAACAGGCTGCGCCGGGTTCGAAACATTGATGATGTGAACGCCGCCGGTTCCCGAAGCGCCGCTCACATAGACATACGGTGAATCCACATCAACATCTCTCATTATCATATGACCCGTCGCGAACCGGGAATTGAACGACGTCACCATGCGCACACTGTCCGGAAGCGGCGAGAGGTCAATCACCTGTATCCCGACGTTTCCTCCCTCCGTCACAACATATGCATGATTGCCTATGACGGTGATCTCGCGCCAATTCGATTGCGGCCCGGGAACGAATGCCGCTTGCCGGACATTGGTCGAATCACCAAGTGCGATAATGTGTGTGCCTCCGTACCCACCGACCAATCCGTATTCCGCTCCACCCGGAGCGACGTACGACCAGCTTCCAGAGTAGCGGTACGGCGCAGGTGTCGCCTGTCCCCAAAGAGCCACATTACGGCTTGAGGCCTGCGCGAAACCCTGACTGCATATCACCATCAGCAATATGAAAGGAACAGCAAGGCGCATCGTTTAACGAAGCAGTGTCATTTTCCTGGCGAGCGTTGTTCCGCCTGCAGTAAGACGGTAGATGTAGATTCCACTCGACAGCCGCGACGCATCAAACCGCGCAGCATGCTCACCCGCTGCAAGAGGCGCATCTACCAGCGTTGCCACTTCACGCCCCTGAACATCAAACACTTTGAGTGTGACAATCTGCCGTGTATCCGCATTTGTGCTGGAGAGATTGTTCGAAATCCTGAATTTTATAGTTGTTGACGGGTTGAATGGATTCGGATAGTTCTGCTCCAGCGCAAATCCGGCGGGTATGGAGCCCTCTTCCCTGACATCTGTCGGGGAGGAAGGAACTTGCGTTGTGAAAACACCGCGCGCATGCGTGCCCACTGCAAGTGTCCGATCTGACGGCCGGTAATCGAGGTACGCAATCAACACGTTGCCTATTGCTTCGGCAGCGGCGTGCGTCCACACAGTGGATGATCCGTTGAGATTAGTTGTCATCAGCACTCCGATACTCGTTGCAAGGTAGACCTGCAGCTGGTTTCCGGCATACACCATTGTCGCCCAACGCACCGAAGGGCTGTCCCCTCCGGCCGTATTTCCCTCAACGTCCGTCCATGTCGCCCCTCCGTCAGTCGTGTACCAGAGATTGCGGAAGTTGTAATTTCCGAACGCGACCAGGGCCCGGTTGGAGTTTGCGGGATCGACGGCAACACATCGAACGAATCCCCCTTGAGCCGTTCCGCCATTGAGTCCCGGAGGAGTGATGTCGGTGACGACAGGCGAAGCCGCTGTTGCGTTATCAACACGGCGGACGATGCCATCCGTGGTCCCGTAATACACGACGTTCGCCGCATTGGCGGTCGAGATGCCGATAGTACTGACACGCCGCACCCAGCCGGAGACAACACCCACATCTGTTGCGTTGATTGCCGTCCAGCCGTTTGTGCTCGAGGCGTTCGGCGCGTTGTCGCAGCGCCAGAGTCCGCTCGTCATTGCCGGAGCCGTTGATTTGCCACTTCCGTAATACAAGATGCTTGAATTATTCGGGTCGAGCGCGATCGGGTTGACAAAGAGTGCATTGTTCGCCCCCGACGGCCTGAACGAAGAGAAGAGTGTGAGTGAACGGTTCAGCCGGTAGAGTGGACCATTCTGTGATTGCGTGTACAGGCGGTCGTCTGCGACGGGAGCACATTCAACCACGGTGCCGTCACCGCTGCTTACCATCTCCCATGCAGAGAGTCCGGGGAGTGGTGTTCCCTGCGAGCCGTTGTCCTGCGCCCCTGCAAGTAGGTAATGATCGCCGCTGTCAGGAGAGATCGACACCGAATAGAACTGCGTCACGTTATATCCGTTGTTGAGATTGTCCCAGACAATCGACGGTGCAGTGATGTCGTTACAGCGTGAGAGTCCGCCGTCATGCCCCGAGTAGAACACGTTGGGATTCCCCGGCTTGAACATCCCGGATTGCAGGTCAGGATGATGATTCTGTCCCGGCCAATACGGGTAGCCGCCGATCGTGCTTGTAGACGCCGATGAAGCGAAGCCGTTTGTCGAGCGATAGAGATTTGTTCCGCCGATCATCACAAAATTTTCGTTATCCGGTTTTACATGAACAGTCATGTCGTAGCCGGATTGAGTGCTCAAGTCGCCGGGCAGATTGCCGCCGCGGTTCTCCCACGTACCTCCTGAGCCGGAACCGTTCCCGGACAGATAGGTGTACTTCCAAAGCTGATGTCCCGCAGTTGCGGGAGTGTTGTTTGCTTGCTCAACAAAAACATATACGACGCTGGGACTGGAAGGAGCTGTGCCGAAGACGATTCTTCCGGTGCTTGTGGGAAATGCTGTAGGGGCGATGTTAGTCCAGGTCACACCGTCGGGGGAGCGCCAGATACGAGGAACTCCTCCATCCCTCGTGTGTGCGTAGATGATCCCTGAGGATGTCACGGCGACATCGGTCGTAACTCTAGAAGTGTTCACAAGGCCCGAATCGGAAACCAACGCCCGCGCCCAATGTGTGCCTCCGTTTGTCGATCGATAGATGCCGTTCCAGGTTGCGGCAAATACCTCGTCTTGCCCGGCGTTGGCCGGATTGGTGGCAACATTCCACACATAATCAAAAGAGTCGGTGTACTGCGGCGTCCCCGAAGTTGTTGACGGAAGAAGAGCCCACGACTCGCCGTTGTTCGTTGACTTGTAAATCCCATCTCCCCGATAGAAAGCTCCCCAACGCGTATCGTTCGTCGTTGAACCGCGGAACTCACCCGTTCCGACGTACCAGACATGTGTTTTTCCGGAACGCGTATCTTGAGCAATACAGCTGGTAGTGTGAATTTGTCCGGGTTCCAGCTTCAGCCTCCACGATGCGCCGTCGTCGGTTGACTTCCAGATCCCGCCGGCCACTGCTCCTGCGATCAGAACTCCGGGGCTGGCAACATCTGCTGCAAAGACGCGTGTCCGGCCGCCGACGTTGTTCGGGCCCCGCTCAATCCAGACTAGCGAAGGGACTGCCGTTCCCTTTGCAAGCGCTGCCTGCTCGCGAGTGGGCAGCGTTTTTGCAAGAGCCCGCTCTCTTGCGTAGATGCGATCAGGAATCCTGTTTGCCACGGGATCGCGTTGAATCAGGAACTCCATCTCATCTCTCGCACGGGGATTGTCCGCTGTCCCCGTAGAGGCGGGAATAACCGGAATTCTCTGCCCGGTGTGATACAGGACCATCACTCCGAGGAAGGCAAATACACCTGAGGTAATGAGAGCTTTCATCATGTCACCTGTTGATCTTGTTAAGATTGACCGCTACCAGTTTTTTTGTGCTGCCCCGCCGGGGAAATCGTACATCCGCAGATCTTTATCCGTCAGCAGCTTTGTGATATAGAGGATTTGGCCTGTATGCATCGAAAAATGTTCGACAACGTGATAGACAGCCTCGAGGACTGTGACATCATTGCCTTGAATGATGCGTCGGGCGGAGAGTGTTCCGGGATCCAGCGAGCGAATAGCCGCCGCTGCAGCCTTCACTGTCGAGCGAAGCTCCGCAAGAATCCCGGCTTTTCCCGTACCGCCTCTCGCGGCGAACTCCTTGTCCCGCTCCCGCGTATCCGGTTCACCGGCGACCCCCGAGAGAATCCACTGGCGGACATTTCCTGAAAGATGCAGTATCAGATTTGCGATACTGTTGGACGACGCGTTCGGACGCCACCAGAGTTGTTCTTCGGAAAGAGATTGCACGGCCCGTTCAATGCGTGGGAGAAAGTCACTCTCCAGGAAGCGTGAGGAATGAAGGAGGAATAAGTCCGGCATTGCGGGGTTGGTCATCGTTTGAAGCGGACTATATAAACGAGAACATCGGGGTCGTTCAATCCAACTTCAAAATTGCCAATGCCAACGCCACCTAAGGATTGATGGGAACCGAACACCACGGAACATATTCGTGATTCCCGTTTCTCAATTTCCGCAATGACTGCGCTGTGTCCGCGCCATCGTCCATCCCGCCTGGTCCAGTATTGCACGAAGTCACCCGGTGCAGCGTCCTCAGGCCTCACGACGGTGCCTCTCCCTATCTCCACCAGAGCTCTCTGTATCCCTGCCATTCGCGGGTCTCTTTGTGCTATCAAGCGGTTCAGATTGCGTTCCCTTCTGGGAAGTTTGATGTAAATTGCGTTCACTTCATCAGGCGTCAGATCACGCTGCAACAACTCACGTGTCACTTCCGCTACAAATTGCACGCAGTTGATTTGCTGCCGCTCCATCCTGTGGCCGTACGACCAGTCTCTGAAGCGCGACTCTTCAAGCCGCAAACTGACAAGCAGCGGATGTTCGGCGAACGCAACGCCACAAACGCTCGACATGACAAACAACAGTCCGCACAACGTGCGAAGCATAGTAATCCCCCGTGACTCTTTCTGACTATCCGCCCTGTTTGGCGCCCTGCTCAATGGGGGCTCCCGCGGCTTTCCAGGCTTTCCATCCACCCGCCATCGAAGAAACATTCGTATATCCCATCTTCCGGAGGTTGTCCGCTGCGAGCGCCGATCTGTATCCTCCGCCGCAATAGAGAACAATCTCGCGGTTTTGATCCGGGATTATGCGCTCTATTTCCCTCTCGATAATTCCCTTGCTGAGAAAAATGGCACCGACCGCATGCGCATCGTTCCATTCATGCTCTTCTCGAGTATCAATAAATACAAAATCACCACCGTCGTTGAAGCGCTGCAGCACTTCGTCTACAGTCGTCTCATTAATACGCGTTTTTGCGTCGGCAACCAACGCAAGATACCCTGGCGAGTGTTTCATACGGTTGATTTTAATGAGAAGGAACTACGATGATAGTACGGAGAAGAATCCGTTTCTGCAACAGCGGGGACAAGACAAAAAAAATCCCGCCGCGTGAGCGGCGGGAAGCGATAAGAAAGCGGAGCCTGCAACGCTGTCGCTAGCAGACGATGCAAGAGGCTCCTGTATGAATATTCAAGTCAGGACCACCTCTCTTTCCCAGGGAACCGACATCGCACCCGGAACACCCCTGTTGAATTCCCGGTGCAGCGCTACTGCACTCCCAATCTATCATCCTCTCCGGAAAGATGCAAGACGCTGGAGATTATTCGCGATGAGAGAATTTCAGTTTTTCAGTTGTGAGAGAGCGCGCACAGTATCACTGACCTCTGCCATCGAAACCTGATCGACAGCAGGTTTGTCGAGGTTTACAGTGACACGCAGCGCCCTCAATCCGTGAATACCCTGTAAGTCCTCAAGTTCAAGGTTCTCCACTTCACGGTGCACGTATCCGGCGGCATGAAGGTAATCAATGTAACGGCGGTACTCACCAGCCTCACGCGGCTGGGAATAAACAACAGCGATCTTGCCCGGCTGCGTCAAGCGTTCTTCACTCCCCTTCAACGTTGCCTTGTCAATACGCTTCTTGGTAATCTCATACCGGATGTTGTACGCGCCATCGACGTCGAACTTCTTTTCGTCGAACCTGAACCTTATCGACAGGGGTTGATCCTGCACAAGCACGAGATGAGCCGTATCCAGCGGCATCGGAAGCGAGTCGCGCACGGCACGTGTCTTGCGCACAACGCCGCACATCACCATCAACTGCCAGAGGCGGAGGTTCTTGAGATACATGACGTCAAACTCCCGGTCCTCGACGAGTGATGCGCCGATATACATGCCGTGGTCAACTCCGTCCGTCTTGTATTTTTCAAAATAGTGAGGGAACATCTTCTGCGCATGAATCTGCTCCTGGTCAAGATACCCCGATATGGTTTCATTGATCCGCATGACACTCTCTTCAAAATCCTTCCGCGTGTGATACAGAAATCCCATTTGCGTGTCCATCGCGCCCTTATACTCCGCAATGCGTGATGCAGTGCCCGGACTGAACTGCGCAAGATGTCCGAACAGGGATTCGACATCCTGATGCAGGAAGTCGATAATGCTGACCTCGTCCCCGGCATTCACTCCTTGCGCAATCATGGCGCTCGATTTCTGTATGCGGTGGCAAAGTTCGTCGAGATACGGCAATGGTTGCGCTGTGCACGCCTCTTTGATTATGCCGTACGCCATCTTCAGATGCGCCAGGAGGTCCGTACGGATTGCCGCGTTCCGCTGCGTTGACGAACCCCGGATGTCGGACAAACCGTACAGAGGGTAGACATCCTCGAAAACAATGGGCTCCATCGGCGAGAAGGTATCTGGGGTTTCGCTCTGGATCAGATTGAGCGCTGCCGTTCTGAAACGCCACTCGACCGAGGGGTGGATCGCCGTGCACTTTTCCTTGATCACCGCCTGGACGAGATTCTCCAGTTCGTCACTGCTCCGTTTGATGGCCATTCCGAACAGCGAAAGAACTTCCTTCAGTTTCATAAAACTGAGGGGGGTGATGGCACCGGATTCGTGGGAACAGAGTTCCAGCACGCCAACCGTTTCTCCCTGATTCGACAGCGGAGCAATACCGAGGCTTCGTATCCCCATGTTGTGTATCTGCCGTTCGATCGGCGACGCGTCGACATGTGTATCAAGATCCTCAACAACTACAAAATCATTGTTCTTGATAGCCCGGGCATACAGTGAATTCTCAAACGATTCACATTCCATCTTGCAGCTATCATCAAGAATGAAACTGTACCCGATTCTCCTTCCGTAGCTCAGTCTCATGTTCTTGGGAGGCATTGCCGCAAGACCGATCCGTACATCCGTGCGGCGCAGGAGAGCCTGCACTTTTTGCTCGAGCGCACTGAACCGGTCCATAGTCATGAGCGACTCCCGCTCGATCAGATCCACCTTCAGCGACGAGAGTAATTCCTGGTCGGTGACGTCCACCGCATTGATGATGATAAAACCGTGGAACTCAAAATTTTCCGGGGGGATAATTGATGCGAGAGCTTCCGGATTGTTCAGATTGCCGAACAGAAACTTCCGCTCCTCGTCATTGAGGGGCTTGACCGGTTTGACGGCTCTGCAATCAACGAACCGGGGATCGAAACGCATGCGGTAGAATCGTTGGATACCCGGCACCGGATCGAAGAACGAGGCAATGATGGGGTACTCAAATTGAACCGGGATATGATAGTGCTGGTTCAAGATGGAGAGGTACGCATGAATGAGCTTCCCCCGCTCAAAGTCATCGCTTGGCATAATGAGCTTGCTCAGGAACTCCCCTTCGCCATCCATCATTTTTTCCTTGAATGCCGGAGTTGCATAGAAGACCCGCATATCGAAGGGGACAAGGGCGCATGAAAGGTCCGACTCCCATGATGCCGCGGGGAAAACCGCCGTCATCAACGCGTCGAGCACCGGCATGTTACGCTCAAGAACGGCAAAGTCGGCAATCGGCTCTCGCAACTCTGCAGCCTTTTCAAGCTCGCCATTCAGCCAATCTGCGAACCCGATGGAAGAACACTCACGGTCGTTTGCCATGCCTTCCCAAAAATCAATCAGGCCCGTGAGTGAGAGAACTGTTTTGAAGGGAAACTGTCCCGGAGGCGAAAATTGTGTCATCATCATTCCATTCTGGAGTCAATACACGGGTCGGGGATCATTGCTGAAACTACCGACATGCACGATCCGATGGCTGGACAAGCGGTGTTCGAAGTACATTTCGAGAGTGTACCGCACAGAACTGAAAGCGAGCTCACGCCACGGAATGTCGGCTTGGGTAAACAACGCCATCTCCTCTGTCTCCGTTCCCGGATGAAAATCCAGGTCTCGCAGGCGAGCGGTAAAAAAGAGATAAATCTGCCCTATCCCCGGGATCGAATAAACCGAGAAAAGCTCCGGCTCCTCTACTCGTGCATTTGCCTCTTCCAGTGTTTCCCGCATTGCCCCCTCTTCGACCGTTTCGCCGTGTTCAAGAAATCCTGCGGGAAGCGTCCAGAGTCCCCTTCGGGGCTCGTTTGCCCGTTTACAGAGAAGCACCTTGTCTTCCAAAAACGGCAGGCAACCGACGATCATCCGTGGGTTTTCGTAGTGCACTGTATTGCAAGCATCGCATATGGCCCGGGACTTGTGATCGCCGTGGGGAACCGCAAAGCGGACCGGTGCACCGCAATGACTGCAGTACTTCATAACGCCTCTTCCATTCTCGGCGCGTTGACGGCGAGGTAGAACCTGCCAATCACCGCCTCGAACGTCATACCGTCATCACGTTGCATGAGATATGTCCCCTCCATTGTCCCCCATTCAGTGTTGAGCGGACAGAAGCTCGTATATTCGAACAGATCGCCGGGAGCAAGATACGGTGTTTTTCCGACAACACCCGGCCCCTCCACATCCTCCCTGTCCCCGTTGCCATTGATGATGACCCAGTGACGGGAGAGGAGTCTTGCGCTCTGTTTTCCCTCGTTCGCAATCGTAATTTTATAGGCGAAGAGATATTTTTCTTCCGCGGGAAGCGATTCACCGGGAAGATACGAGGCAACCGCCCTGATGCGGATACCTTCCGTTACCGTTTCAGATAAGAGTTGTTGCGCCATGAAAGCTCCTTCCTGTTCACCTATTCAATATAGTCGAGTTGTCTGCTGATGAGCAAGTCCGCTTTGCGCAGATCCAGCTCCTCGGGGCGGGTGATGTGTTTGCACAATTCATCAAGGATTTCCTCCTGCACCACACCCCTGTTGCGGGCAACCGAATAAGGAACGCGTCTGAATGTAACCATCGTGTATTTCGGGACGAACAGGCCGGGATACTTCTCCTCCAGAATCCGCTCAACCTTTTTCTTGAGCTGGAACTTCGGCTGCGCCACGAGGTCACGCATCTCCACAAAATTCTCGACTGCAAGATCGGCGATTGCATCGGTGTCCTTCTTCCGTATGCGATCAAACTCCCGGAATGCCTCCGCCCAGACGATCTTCTCTACCGAACGGCCGTATGACATCTGCCGGTCGATCAACTTTGCGAAATGGAAACAGTCCTCAAACGCGCAGTTCATACCCTGCCCGAAGAACGGCACGATCGCATGTGCCGCATCGCCGAGCAGAAGCAGCTTCCCTTCAGCGTGCCACGGCGTCCCCTTGATCGTGACCATCGAACCGGTAGGATTCTCAAAAAAGTCCTTTGTCAGGCTGGGGATGAGGGGAATAACATCGGGAAAGTTAGTCGAGAAGAACTTCATTACTTTTTCTTCCGAATCGAGCGTCTCGAAACTCTCCTTGCCTTTGTGGGGGAAGAAAAACGTGCATGTGAAGCTACCGTCAATGTTCGGCAGCGCAATCAGCATAAAGGTTGTGCGCGGCCAGATATGCAGAGCGTTCTTTTCGATGAGATGCTTCCCTGCCGGGGAGGCGGGAATGGTCAGCTCTTTGTAACCATAGTCAAGCTCATCGATCGTGAACTCCGCCTTTGAGGAATCTGTCAGCGCATTCCGCAGCGCTGACGAAGACCCGTCCGTACCGATGACCGTGCGATGCAGCAGCGAGGTTTCCTCGCCCGTTTCTTCACTGACAAGATGCAATGCGCCGCTTTCGATGTCCATCCCCGAGCATCGCATCCCGAAATGAATTCGCAGGTTGCTGTACTTTTCTGCAACCGTCATGAGGGTCTTGTTCAACTCGCCACGGGAGGTAGCATAAATGACCTCCGTTTCGTCCTTGCCGTAGCTTTGAAACACGAGTTCGCCCTCAACAGGATGAATCAACCGGCCGCGCATGCTGATGGCAATACGCATGATGCGGTCGACAATGCCGACCTCTTGCAGAGCGTGAATCCCTCGGGCAGAAAGGGCCAGATTGATAGAACGTCCGCCGCCGATATCCGTCGTTCGCATGTCGGGACGGCGTTCGTAGATATCAACCTGGAAATTCCTGCGGGCGAGGTAAATACCGAGCAGCGAGCCCGCAAGTCCCGCGCCGATGATTGCAATGGAGTTCTTGGTTTCCACGTTATTGGAATGATGAGATGATTTCTGAGAAGCGATAAACATCCGTGAAGCTGTTATACAGGGGCACCGGCGCAACCCGTATGACGTCAGGCTCCCGCCAATCACAGATGACCCCGTTGTCAGTCAAAAACTCGAACAATGCCTTGCCTCTGTCATGGACGCGTATTGAGAGCTGGCATCCGCGTTGAGCCGGATCGCGCGGCGTGATCACGCTGAACCGGGTACTTGGGTGTTGATCGAGAAGATATTCAAGATAACCTGTCATCTGCCGGCTTTTGGCAGTTAGTGCATCCATACCCGCCTCGTCGAAGATGTCCATTGATGCACGTAACGCTGCCATCAGAAGGATTGGCGGATTGCTGAGCTGCCATCCCTCCGCTCCGGGAAGTGGATCGAATACGGGACCCATCTGGAAACGGATATGCTTGTTCTGTCCCCACCAACCGGAAAATCTGGGAAGACTCCGGTCGCCGGAATGCCGTTCATGAACAAAACACCCTGCAATGCTTCCGGGTCCGGCATTGAGATATTTGTATGAACACCAGACTGCAAAGTCGACGTTCCACTCATGCAGTTTCAATGGAATATTACCCGCTGCATGGGCAAGATCGAACCCCACGACACAGCCTTGTGCCTGACCGGCGCGTGTGATACGCTCCAAGTCAAATGCTTGTCCTGAATAGTAGTTGACACCGCCCAGCATTACCAAAGCAATCTCGTCCCCGTCCGCTTCCAACACATCCTCTATGTCCTCCGTGCGGAGCGTCTCTTCACCTGAACGGGGCTTCAGCTCTATCAACGAATGTCTCGGGTCAAAGCCATGATAGCGGATCTGGGACTCCACTGCATAACGGTCGGAAGGAAATGGATGTGATTCAATGACAATTTTATGCCTGCGAGTCGTCGGCCGGTAGAATGAAACCAGCATGAGGTGAAGATTGACTGTCAGAGAATTCATCACCACAACTTCCAAAGGCTTTGCACCGACCAATCCTGCTGTTTTATCCGTCAACAGTTCGTGGTAGGGCATCCAGGGATGCTTGCCGGCAAAATGCCCCTCGACGCCGAGGAGTTTCCATGCGTCCAATTCCTCTTCGATGTATTCCCGCACAGCCTTCGGCTGCAGACCGAGTGAATTGCCGCAGAAGTAGATTGTTTCCCCCCCATCCTTTTTGCGGGGAATATGAAACTGTGACCGGTAATGCGAGAGCTTGTCGTCTGCGTCAAGCTTCTCTGCACACGCTTTATCTGTTGTAAATATCATCGGAACGATGGTGATGTCAGTTCTTATTCCTCTGGAAAGTCGCCGGACTTTCCATCAAACTCGAAATCTTCAAGTTGCGGGATGTTTGTAAATGCAATGCGGGTGGGCGCTGCGTGCCCCGTCATGCCTCCGAAATGGACGGCGGTCTTTCCATACTTGGCATTAAGCGCATCCATTGCCTTTGCAAGGTCGGCCCGCTTCTCCTCGCCGAACATCCCGAAGTTATGAAGGCTGTCCGGAACCAGATTGTACAACGTAACACCGACGGCAAGTGGTTTTCCCCCTTTCGGCAAACCTCCCCAGAGCTTGCGCAATGCTTCAAGCAACGTCAATGTATCCTGACACTCGACGAAGTTTACATGGGACTCCCACTTCGGCCTGTTCATGAACTTTACAGTAAGCGCCAGGCTGGAACACCAATACTCCATTCTTCGAAGTCTTGCGCCGGCCTTATGCACCAATTTCTGCGCAACACCGAACGCACCTTCGGGCGTCCGTTCTTTCGGTGGCAGAACATGTGAATGGCCGACCGTCCGACGCTGTGTTTCCAACTCTTCAAGATCCTCCCCCTTCAGGAGATGATACATCCGCTCTCCGACAACCCCGCCCCAGATCTTTCGCATCGACATTTCGGAAGAGGCAAGCAACTGCTCGGCGGTAAATACCTCATGTTCCTGCAAGCGCTTTTCCATCCTCGGGCCTATGCCCGGAAAGTCACGCGTCTGGAGAGTGAACAGGATGCGGGGCAACTCTTCACGCCGGATCACCGTCAGGCCGTCGGGTTTCTGCATGTCGCTGGCGACTTTTGCGAGAAAGCGGTTCGGGGCAAGACCGATGGAACAACGGAGTGTCGATCCGACCTTCTGTTTAATCGTCTCCTTGATCGTCAAAGCAAGTCTCGTTGCTTTCTCGACCTGCTGCTGACTCCCGGTCAGTTTTGCCGCCATTTCATCGATGGAAATTACGGCATGGACCGGAACGCACGACTCGACGGCTTCAACAATCCTGTGGTGGTACTTAACATACTCGTCGTGCCTAGCCTCAATACAAACAAGGCCGGGGCACATGGCTTTTGCATCACTCACACGCACACCGGTCTTGACGCCGAACGCCTTTGCCTCGTAGCTGGCTGCGATGCAGAAAGTCGTATCCGCCACAAGCGGGACAACGGCGACCGGCTTCCCTCGCAATTCGGGCCGCATTTCCTGCTCAACCGAGGCGAAATAAGAGTTCAGATCAAGAAAAAGCCATCGTACCACTTCGGGTCTATTCGGTTATGAAGATTGGCTGCTCCGATGTGCCGGTTGATGATGAGTGTCAGATTCGGTGCCGGGGTTCCATCCCAGCCACTCCAGCGCATTGTGATAGAGGAGTTTCCGTTTCAATGTCTCTGCGCCGTTCAGTGATTCGATAAGCGCGCCCGGAACCGCCTCCCCCAGCGGAAAGGGATAGTCGCTGCCGAGAACGATTTTTTCTTCTCCTACAAGTTCTATGAGGTATTCCAGTACAGCCCGATCGTGTACGAGAGAATCGATGTAGAACTTGCCGAGGTAGTTTCGGGGATTGACGTTGTTATCAACGGCGCAGAGATCCGGTCGGACGTTGAATCCATGCTCGATGCGGCCGATCGTTCCGGGAAATGCACCGCCGCCATGCGCAAACGCAACGCGCAGGTTCGGCAACCGCTCAAACACTCCGCCGAAGATCATTGAACAGATAGCGAGTGATACTTCCGCCGGCATCCCGACAAGCCACGGGAGCCAGTACTTCGGCATCCGTTCCTTTCCCATCATATCCCACGGATGCACGAAAATTGCAGCACCTAATTCGGCGGCTGCTTCGAAAACGGGGAACAGGTTTTCATCTTCAAGGTTCCACCCGTTGACGTGCGACCCGATCTCGATGCCCGGCAGCTTCAACTCCTTGACGCAACGCTCAAGCTCTTTGATTGCAAGGTCGGGCGCTTGCATCGGGACTGTTCCCAAACCGGCAAAGCGTGACGGGAACTGTTCGACCACCCCTGCGATGTGGTCGTTAAGGAACTTTGAGAGATCGAGGGCGTCGGCCGGTTTTGCCCAATAGCTGAACATGACCGGGACAGTCGAGAGGACCTGCATTGTCACGCCGTGAGCATCACAATCGTGCATTCTTGTTTTTGCATCCCACAAATTCGAGTCGACGTCACGAAAGTGTTTTCCGTCGATCATCATCCGGGCGCAGCCGGGACCGTGATGCTCAAGGCTCACCCAGCCACCGTAGCCAGACTTTGCCCTGAAGTCAGGCCATTCCGGGGGAAGGATGTGTGTATGAATGTCGATCTTTTGCAAGCGCGTTACTCAACCGGTTTGAAAGTGATTCAATCTATGAACAATCAACGGCAGTGGCAAACTGCCACGCTCTCCTCTCATTCAAGCCTCACGCAGGCTTCGGCGGGCGCTCCATTTTCGTACCGCAGCGCTTGCAGACACAGTTCGCCTCATTGTTGTAGAATCTTTCGAAAATGGGGGGAAGCTGGCTGACGATGTTTTCAAGTTGGACGTATTCCTCATACAACTTGTTGCCGCACTTCTCGCAGAACCAGAGAAACCCGTCCATCTCACCCGGCTGCCGCTTTCGCTCCATTACCAACCCTACGGTGTTGGCCGGACGCTGCGGCGAATGGGGGACCTTGGGGGGCAGAAGAAAAATCTCCCCTTCTTTGATGTGAATGTCTTTCGGCTTTCCCTCGTCAATCACTTTGACGGTGATATCCCCTTCGAGCTGGTAGAAGAACTCCTCCCCTTCGTCATAGTGATAATCCTTGCGTGCGTTCGGTCCGCCAACAACCATGACGATGAAGTCCGAATCCTCATAGACGAGCTTGTTCCCGACGGGCGGCTTGAGCAAATGCCGGTGTTCATCGATCCACTTCTTAAAGTTGATGGGTTGCGCTAAGGGCATTGGGGCCTCCTGTGTTTTGGATTGGTCTTTTCAGTCTATTAAGTCTGTTTGGTCTGTCTCGTCGTTCTCGTTGCCTCTGAGGAACAGCTTGGATTACTTGGTTTGACGAAGATACTTGATCAATCCGGACACTAATCGGGCTGTCTCGGAGCATTGATCATAGAGTTCTCGGAAGTCTTCTTCCTGAATGTACTTTTGATCCAGGGCTATGTACAATGCCGATTGGATCTCGGCAATTGATCCCGAAGCGACAAACAGATGCTGGCCAAATTCCTTATCCGTCCTCCGTCCAAATCCTTCTGCAATGTTGAGCATGATGGAAATTCCTGCCAGCCGTATCTGGTCACGCAGAGCAAAATCACGACTGAAGGACCCACTACCGGTGATTTGATAGAGTTCAGCGACCAGGACTCTCGCTCTCTTCCATGATTCGATATCCTCAAATCTCCTAATGGATCCCATACGCTCAACTGACTTTAAGGACTAAAAGGACTTAACAGACCAGCTTACCCCACCGCAATCACTTTGAGCTCAATGGCTATAGGTGTCGGGAGGGCACCTACTTCCACGGTTGTGCGGCAAGGCTGGTTCTCTTTGAAGTACTCGGCGTAGATCCGGTTGTACGCGGCAAAGTCCTTTTTCATGTCGGTGAGGAACACGGTTACGTCAACGATCTTGTCCCAGCTGGACCCTGCGTCTTCGAGAATTGCACGGACATTACGGAAGACGGAATGGCATTGCGCCTCGATGTCATAAGAGATGATGTTGCCGGATTCATCCAACTCGACGCCCGGGATACTCTTGGTTCCGCGCTCACGCGGCCCGACGCCGGAGAGAAACAGCAGATTCCCCACCCTCCGCGCGTGGGGGTACAGGCCGACAGGTTCCGGGGCGCGTTGCGAATCGATTCTCTTCTCGTTCTCGTTCACTTACAATCCTATGCAGACATTCTTGGGTTCTGTGAAAAAGCGGAGCGCTTCGAGTCCCCCCTCACGCCCAACTCCGGAATTCTTCATCCCTCCGAAGGGTGTTCGCAAGTCGCGCACCATCCAGCAATTCACCCAGACGATCCCTGACTGTATACGTGCCACCATCCGGTGGGCACGGGTGAGGTTTTGCGTCCATAGGATTGCTGCGAGTCCGTACTGCGTGCTGTTGGCGTGGAGAAGCACCTCTTCCTCCGAGTCAAACGGTGTGAGCGTAACGACGGGCCCGAATATCTCCTCCTGGTTCGTCCTGCATTTGTGGTCGAGCCCTTCGATGACAGTCGGCTCGATGAACCAGCCGTACTTGCATCGCCCATCGAGCATCACGCGGTTGCCTCCGCAGAGGATTGTCCCGCCTTCGGCTTGTGCAAGGGTGACGTGTGAGAGAATTTTCTGCAGGTGCGGAAGGGAGTTAATGGCGCCGACTTGAGTCTCCGCGTCCAACGGGTCGCCGACGCGCAACGCTTTCGTCCGCCGGACAAATTCCTCCCTGAAGCGCTCATACGCCGGACGCTCGATATAAATCCGTGATCCGCACAGGCAAATCTCCCCCTGATTCTGAAATGAAGAACGGATGGTCGTCTCCATCATCTTCTCAAAATCACAATCGGCAAAGATGATAGTGGGATTCTTGCCGCCGAGCTCGAGCGAGAGCTTCTTGAACAGCGGCGCGGCCGTTTGGGCGATCTGACGTCCGGTTGCCGTGCCGCCGGTAAACGTGATCGTGCCGATTTCCGGGTGGGCAACGATCGGCGCTCCTGCTTTCGCACCGGTGCCATGAACGATATTCAACACACCCGGAGGAAGTCCCGCCTCCATGCACAACCTTGAAAGAAGAAATGCCGTCATCGGCGTTAGTTCTGATGGTTTCGCCACGACACAATTTCCCGCAGCAAGGGCGGGGGCAATTTTCCACGTCAGAAGGTAAAGCGGCAAATTCCACGGCGAGATTGCTCCGACAATTCCGACGGGCTGCCGGAGCGTATAATTCAGCGCCTCGCTCCCCATCGGGTGAGCTTCGGATGCAAAGTGCTGAGCAGCGGTCGCGAAGAAGCGAAAGTTGCTGGAGGCCCGCGGAATATCAACGGTCGATGCAAGCCAGACAGGTTTCCCTTGATCCACAGACTCGGCGAGGGCGAGTGCCTCATGATCGCGGTCGATCAAATCGGCAATGCGCGAGAGGACGACGGATCTCGTTGCTGCCGGCATTGATGACCATGCGGAAAATGCAGTGCGGGCGGCGTCAACCGCCAGTTGAACATCGCGTTCGTCAGAATCCGGAAGCTGCGAGTAAACCTCGCCTGTCGCCGGATTGTAATTCTGCAGGTACTCGCCACCCACGGGCGGTTGCAGTTTTCCTTCTATGTAATTCCTGATGTGATTCTCACTCATACGGTTTCTACAGGCTCAGCGTTCTTCCGCCATCAACCGGAAGGTTGATCCCGTTGATATACGACGCCGCGGGCGTTGCAAGAAACGCAACCGCGGCGGCAAACTCCTCGGGCATTGCAAAACGGCCGGCGGGAATCTCCGCCACCATTTCGTCGGTCACTTGTTCGACGGATTTTCCACTCTTCTCCGATTTTGACTTGATGAGAGAATCAAGACGTCCCGTCTTCGTCATGCCCGGAAGAACATTGTTCACCGTGATGCCGAAGGGGCCAAGTTCTCCGGCCAGAGTCTTTGCCCACGATGCGACCGCCCCGCGGATAGTGTTCGAGACGCCAAGGCCGGCAATCGGCTGCTTCACGGACGTGGAAATGATGTTGATGATGCGTCCGTATCGCTCGGACTTCATTCCATTGACAACCGCCTGCACAAGAACATGATTGCAGAGCAGGTGGGCGGTAAAGGCATCCACAAACTCTTTCTGTTTCGCATCAACAATCGGACCTCCGGGAGGGCCACCGGTATTGTTCACCAGGATATGGAACGGCGGATTCGATTTCACGCACGCATGAATCCGTTCTTCGACCAGCCTCACGTCCGAGAAATCCGCAACTACATATCCGTGCGCCTGTCCTTTTGATGTGTCGAGAGAGAATTCCGTTTTTTGCAACGATAGTTCATTCCTTGCCATGAGCACAACAGAGGCGCCCAGTTGAGCAAGTTCCATAGCACTCGCCCTTCCGAGTCCTTGCGTGCTGCCGCACACAAGTGCCCGCTTGCCTGTCAGGTCAAGATTCATGGTGAGATAGCTTTCTATTCTGAGTAGTAGAACCCGAGGTGCTTTCTTACTTCGTCCGGAAGTTCCGGCAGTCGTGACCGCGGTATGAGAAACGTCGAGAGGTTGAACAAATCTACAAACACTTTGTACTTGTCGACAGTGGCTTTGAGATAGTTGTATCCCGTTGATCCCCCCGTGCCGATTTTGTTTCCGATCATTCTGTGTGCCATAAGCGCATGGCGGTAGCGCCATGTGGTAAAATTCTCATCGATGTCCATCAGCGCTGTCAGTAAGCCGAACGGGATGTGCAGGATAGGTTCATCCCTGTAAAGTTCGATCAGGAGCGCAGCTTGTGTTGCTTTATGGGAAAGGCGGCGCTTCCGCTGGGCTCGCAGTTCATTGTGCTTCTTTTCATCAATCAATGCAGAGAAGTTCTCGTGGTTTGAGTCAACTTCGGCGAGCTGCCGTTGCTTCTCCTCTTCTGTCGCAATCGTGTTCGACAGAATCGCTTCACGGTCTGCATTCAGCATGTCTTCGACAGCCTTCCGGTAATGCTCCCAAAAGCTGAAGCCCTGAAAATCGAGAAAGGGGGTCCGTTCAAGCCAGCGCTCGACGAGCGAAAAAATCGACGGCTCCTGTTCCGTCTCTTTCACAACTTGCTGATGATTGCCGGAGAGATGAGTGTAGTATGCCTCCTTGTTGTATAAGAGGCGTTGCTCGGGTGCCATCCCTAACCTGTTTTCAATCAGTCGGAATTGGTAGCTTTGAAACCCCGAAGCCGGATACAGGACGTCCCGGAATTCCAAAAAGTCCAATGCCGTCATTGTCTCCAGAACGTCAAGCTGGTCAATAAGCAATTTCTGGATTTCGGTGATACGCCGGAGTCTGTGTACGGACACACCGACATGCTTTTCGTCCACATAGTCTTTCGAAAAGGTGGAAATCACCGAGTCCATTTCGTGCAGAATCTGCTTGAACCAGAGTTCATACACCTGATGAACGATGATAAACAGCATTTCATCGTGCGCGGGTGTGCCATGCTTTGCGGACTCGGGATGCTGTGTGTCCAACAACTTGCCGAGTTGCAGGTAATCGCCGTAATACAAGGGTGTTGTGCGCTTCATGCTGAACGAGTGTAGTTTTCGGGGAGGGCTCTGGCAGTAGGAAACCAAAACTCCATGACAAATGCAACACGACGAAGGGGTGACAACAAGAAAAGGGACCCAGTCTGAGTCCCTTTCCTGCTGATCAAGGCTTCACACCTACTTCATAATCATGAGCTTTCGTGATTCAGTGAACTTGCCGGCGTTAAGAACATAGAAATAAACTCCGCTGGCCAGATTCCCCGCGTCAAAGCGGGTTTTATACGAACCGGCCGCAAGATTGTCGGAGACAAGCGTCCGGACTTCCCTGCCGAGCATGTCGTACACCTTCAGCGTTACGTTCTCGTTCCGGGGGATGGAAAACTCGATCGTCGTTGAGGGATTGAAGGGATTCGGATAATTCTGAGCGAGAGAATAAGCCTCGGGAATACCGGCAATCGGAGTCACACCCGTCGGCGAGGCGTTGTACCTGTCGTAATACACGCCAGGCGTGGAGCCGTTCAAACCAATCCACAGCGCGCCCACTTCACCATCAACGTCATAGTATTCAAAAATAATCGGAGGCAAGCCATCGGATCTGACCATCGGCGGATGCTCGCTGATGCGTTCGCGACCTTGAAGTGCCCCCGGGCTGTCAAACGGAATAAAGCCATGGAAAATACCGTTTTTGGCATTCGACGGAGGACCGGCGGCATTGGTATCCGATTGAAACACGACGTCAACACCGCCGCCAAATGCCGCGTAGTTTGCAACTGTGAACGAGTGTTCATCAAAGAGAGGGTTAGCCGAGATGTTGAATACAGGCTGGTATGCACCTCCTGCATTGAGGCTGACCTTGCACTCGATGTCACGCGGTGTCACACCCTCTCCAGTGCTGGTCTGACGTTTCGTGTTGAAGAACCAAATCACGTTGTTGATCTTGACCGAGCCGAATTGCTCGCGGTGGAATGTCGTATCCACGTTCACATCGCTAAAGCCCGCGCTCGCAAGGTTGCCGGGAGCCACCTCGCGGTATCGCGCTTGACGAATAACGGATCGGGCGGTATCCAGTTTGACAGGCCCGTAGTAATTCAGAACCAGCGAGTCCGTACCTGTGGATTTTCGGTTCATGAACACCCTTGGTGTCGCCCCTGCCGAGGTCACAACCGCACGTTGCGGCCACGTGGCTCCCGCGTCGCTTGAAGCAGCACGCAATATCCGGTTATCGCGCTGTATATCAACAAAGAGATACGTTCCGCCTTGACTGGAAGTGACGACATCGAAGTCCCGAATGTTCAGCGTGTCATAGGTGTGAAGTGTTGTCCCCTCAACATTGAAATAGCGGATGGTCTCATTTCCGAGATAGAAGCAGTGGATTGAATCATCCGATGTAACCACCATTTTTGATTTGTCGACTCTGTATGAGCCGGTTATTGTCACGAAGGGAGTCCACGTCGTGCCAAAGTTCGTCGTTCGATAAATGACGAGATTCCGGCCGGAAAATGTGTTTGTATCCGGCACGGCTGTAAAGGCGGTGCCGTTTGACCGGCCCGCGCCCGAAACAGCTCCGGTGGGCATTACAGAGGAGATCCGCACATCGTTACCCCATTCGGGATTCGTCGCGGGAATAAACTCAGCCGGCACTCTTTCAATCTTGAATTCCTGGCTTTGAGACTGCGCGGGAATCAACGCCGACAGAATGAGGACTAGTAACGAAAGTCTTTTCATGCATCCTCCTGCAGATTGTGTTTTGATAGTTGGGGGAGATCACATTGGGATCGTGATCGCCGGAGTGGCGGATTACAGTAGGTGTTTTCCACAAAAATGTCAACGAAAATCAATCCACCATCAATGCGTCCAGGTGAGCCTCAACGCTGCGGGCAAGAGCTTCCAGGTTATAGCCCCCCTCAAGAACTGAAACAATCGGAGCAATATTTTTTACGGCTTGAGTCATCTTCGCAAATGATTCTTCCGTCAATTGCATGCCGCCAAGCGGATCATCACGATGGGCATCGAATCCCGCGGAGATGATGAGCAGACCCGGAGAAAATTCCCGCAAGGCAGGAAGAATGGCGTTTCTGAATTCATCAAGGTACTTTTCTTCTCCCGTTCCCGCTGGGAGTGGTATGTTCAGCGTAAAGCCTTTGCCCTCGCCACGGCCCCGCTCATGGGCTGCTCCGGTTCCGGGGTAGAAAGGGTATTGATGAAGGCTCACGTAATAGAGACTCGGGTCTTCTTCAAAGATATGCTGCGTACCGTTGCCGTGATGAACATCCCAGTCCAGAATTGCCACCCGGTCGATATTGTGCTTACTTTGCGCGTACCGCGCTCCGACAGCGACGTTATTAAACAAGCAAAAACCCATTGGCCTGTCACGTTCGGCATGATGCCCGGGAGGGCGCACGGCACAGAAAGCAGTATGAAGATCTCCGGAGAGAACCGCGTCAATCGCTGAATTGACGCATCCGGCCGCAAGCATCGCAACTTCAAACGAATCTCCTACGGCATGAGTGTCACCCTCGTCCAACATCCCTCCCCCGTCATTACACACACGCTTAACAAAATCGAAGTGTCGGGCATCATGCACCGCAAGAATGTGCTCTTCGCTCGCAGAAGTTGGGGGACGATGCGCAAGAGATTGCCAGACGGGGCTTCTTTTCAGGTGGGACATTAAGGTAGAGAGACGCGCAGGACGCTCCGGATGGCCCTCAGGAGGGGTGTGTCGCAGAAACAAATCATCGTAAAAGAACCCAAGTGACCGCATAGAACTTCCTTCCGGATTTGTGATACAAGATAACAAGCATTTGTTGACTTTCAACGACATTACACCTGATACAACACTACTTATCGCTCACAACGCTTTAGCAATGAAATACTCGACGACGCTTATCGGGGGAAAGCTCGTCAGGCGCTACCGCCGTTTTTTGGTGGATGTAAAGCTCGACAACGGCACGCTTGTCACTGCACATTGTCCCAACTCCGGCTCAATGGTGGGCTGCTCGGATCCGGGCAGCCACGTTCTCCTTTCCGAAAGTAAAGATCCGCACAGACGCAACGCCTACACCTGGGAAATGATCAGGGTTGGCACCGGCCTGGTGGGAATCAATGTCCAGGTTCCGCGCAAAGTCGTCGCCGAGTCATTGCAAAACGACGGCATCACCGAACTTTCAGGCTTCAGTGACTTGTTGCTCGATGCGGAATACGGCCGCGGAAACAAAGTGGATATCATGATGCATGGAGCGGACAGCAACCTTTTCATGAATGTGTATCACGTTGCATGGGCTGAGGGAGGGGTTGCGCGCTTCCCCGAGTCTCCCAACGCCCGTGCCCGCAAAGGACTGAAGGAACTCTCTGAGGTTGCCGCACAGGGACACAAAGCCGTCGCCTTCTTCTTCGTCCAACGCTCGGACTGCACCGCTTTTGCGCCCGCAGTTGAAGTTGATCCGGAATTCGCCAAATTATTCAAGGAAGCAAAGGCGAATGGCGTCAGCATCCTTGCGTACGGCGCCTGTATAAGTCACGACGAAATCAGTCTCGGGTCACCCCTGCCTTGCGCCTCCGACTAAAACGGATCGCAATTCTCAACACGTAATGAGCATCCCGCCAACTCTAGCGGAAGTTTTCGCCGACATTATCGAAGGCAAGAATGTGAAGCGCGCACGACATGAGCTTCAATGGGAGGGGCGTGACGTTTCACTTGAGTTCAGCGAGGCACTTCAGCGGCACGGCTATACAGCCACCACAGTCTCAGGCACAACCCTCCATCCGGGCGAGCGCGTGCCTGCCTTCCTGATCGAGGACGGCATGGCATACTTCGGCTGGATATTCTGGGAGAAGTTTACTCAACTCCGGCTGCGTAAATTGTTCGGGTCCGTCGTGCGGAATGCCAAAGGAGATTGGGCAATCCAAATTTCCGAGAAACGCAATACAACAATCTATGCAAACCTGTCCCTCAAAACCGAAATGGACATCGAGAACCCCTCCGGCTTCTGATTCCGCATCATTCCAAATTCCTCCGCCATTCCCTGCATGCTGTGAGTTTTCCTCGAAACTGCTATCTTCTTAGAGTTGGCAGATGACGCTGAACGGCGACTCATCGGAGGCCGTGAAATACATTTCCGAAACTGAATAATGCCGGAACTCCCCGACCTTCTCTACATAAGAGAATACTTCTCCAAAGAGGTCTGCGGAAGAACAATCGTCGGCGCTGCAGTAAAGCAACCGGTCGTGTTGCGGGTTGCAGTGGAGTCCGACTTTGCCGATGGAGTACATGGCGCGGCAATTATCCGGTGCGATATTAACGGCCCCTTCATACAACTATTCTTGTCGAATGATCGGGAACTGATTCTGAATCTGATGCTTGCAGGGAAGCTCCAACATCAAGGAATAGGAGAAAAGCCGGAAGGATACCTATGCATGTCGCTCAATCTCGATGACGGGTCCAACTTGAATCTTTGCGACGAAAAGAAAATGGCGAAAGCATATCTCATCGCCAAAGGAGAGCACCGGCATGTTCCCCGCTTCAGCGTGCAGGGTGTCGCTCTGCTCTCGCCGGAGTTCACGCCGGAACTCTTTGCATCACTCGCGAAGAAGCACTCCCGCAAGCAGGTACGAGTCCTTCTGAACGACCATACCATAATCAGCTCCATCGGCAACGCGTACGCGGACGAGATCTTGTTCGATGCCGGCATACATCCCAAGACATTTGTGGCGAAGTTGAATGAGGAGGAGATAATAAGGCTCTACCGCTCTATTCTCTCAGTAATGCAATGGGGAATCGAGGCGGTACGAACCGCCGGGCAGCCGATCCATGTGAAGGTCCGCGGCCATATGAAAGTCCGGAACCGCAAAGGGGAGCCGTGTCCCCGCTGCGGGAACACAATCCGCCGCGAAGGCGTTCGGGGATACGACGTCTTCTTCTGTCCGGGTTGCCAGACACCGACCCGCACATCGTTTATTGACTGGTCAACGAAACCGTAACACAATAACATCAACCGAACCAACAGGAGTACCCATGAAACATACTTTGCTCGTTCTACTCATGGCGGCAACACAAGTGTTTGCCCAGAAGGCATATCAACCCTCAAAGGCCGAGCGTGAGGCTATGCAGCATGTGAATGAGAAATCGCTTATGAGTCATATCCGCTTTCTGTCGCACGATCTTCTGGAGGGACGCGCCCCGGCTACGCGTGGAGACATGCTTACGATCACCTACATCGCGTCGCAGATGGAACGCATCGGGCTCAAACCCGGAGGTGAAAACGGAACCTACTTCCAAAGTGTGCCGATCCTGTCAACTTATCTTGACCCGTCGGCAAGCCTGCTCGTCAGGGGCAGCGGCAAAGAACTGCGCATGCAGTTCAAAAAGGATTTCGTCGGAGCTATCGGAAACCAGCAACCCTCCGCATCGCTCAATAACGCAGAGCTTGTGTTTGTGGGATACGGCATTGACGCCCCCGAACAAGACTGGAATGACTACAAGGATGTTGATGTGACGGGAAAAGTCCTGCTGATGATGAACAATGATCCGGCGACTGATGACCCGAATTTTTTTGGTGGAAAGGCCCGAACGTATTATGGTCGTTGGACATACAAATACGAAATCGCTGCGAAGAAAGGAGCAGCCGGCGCAATTATTATCCACACGACTCCCTCCGCCGGGTACGGCTGGAACGTTGTGGAGAACTCCTGGTCCGGCGAGCAATTTGAAACGAGGCGCAAGCCGGGGTCTCCCGCAGCAAGTTTTCTCGGCTGGACGACGCTCGATGCAACGAAGCAGCTTCTTGCGTTGACCGGACACTCTGTCGACTCGCTGATGGCGCAAGCGGAAAGCAGAACGTTCCGACCCGTGCCGTTGAACATCACTGTTTCCGGCAACTTCTCCATGACGATAACAGAGAAGACCACGGCAAATGTCATTGGCGTGCTTGAAGGAAGCGACCCGAAACTGAGGAACGAAGCGGTCATTTTCACAGCGCATCACGACCATCTCGGCATTACCGAGCCGGTGAACGGTGATTCGATCAACAACGGCGCATTGGATAATGCGACCGGGGTAAGCGCTGTGCTGGGTCTTGCAGAGATGTTCAAATCGCTCCCTGTTAAACCGAAGCGTTCTATGGTGTTCATGACCGTGGCAGCAGAGGAATCAGGACTGATTGGCTCGCGGTATTATGTTGACAACCCGACATATCCGCACGCAAAGATCGCCGCAAACATAAATATCGACGGGCTGAACATATTTGGGAAGACCAAGGACATCATTTTCATTGGATACGGTAAATCGTCGCTGGATAATGTTGTGAAGTCGGTTGCCGCATGGCAGAAGAGAACGGTAAAGCCTGATCAATTCCCGGAGCAAGGCTCATTCTACCGCTCCGACCAGTTTAATTTTGCAAAGGCGGGCGTTCCGGCAATGTATCTGCGAAGCGGGCTTGAGTATATCGGCAAGCCGGAGACATTCGGCAAGGAGATGGTGGACCAGTATATCAAGAAGAACTACCACCAGCCGAGCGATGAAATCAGCGATGACTGGGAGTTGAGTGGAGCTGTGCAGGATGTTCAACTCATCTTCGGGGTTGCAAATATCGTGGCAAACGCCGAAGCAATGCCGGTGTGGAACAAGGGAGATGAGTTTGAAGGACCCCGACTGCGCTCTTTGGGGAAATAACAACAAAAAGGCGACTTGGCGCGACTCCTTATCCGCACACCAGGAAATGGAGTCGCGCGCCTTTGCCAGACTCTCCGACCCCTTGTAATTCTCCATTCTATTTTCTACTATTTCCCCAGCCGGTCAGGCATGCCGCATCCAACTCCTCACCTCAACTCAACATCTGACGAACCGGCCGCTGGCGCCGATCCGGGGGACGTCCGCTAGACATTGAGAGCTTTGTAAACTGTTCTTTTTTTTTGGAGGCAGCCATGTTCACACGCATAGTTCTGGTGTTGGTGTGCAGTCTCTTCATCTCCGGGTCACACGCAACAGATAGCACCCCCCTTCTTCCTCTCCGATCAAACCTCGGCGATTTCCATCGCACAGTCTCAACCGGCAACACTCTAGCGCAACGCTACTTTGACCAGGGCTTTGCGCTATACTTCGGCTTCAATCATGAAGCCGCAATTGCTTCATTCAAGCAAGCGGCTGTACTTGATACAATGCTTGCAATGGCTTGGTGGGGACAGTCAATTTCCGCGGGACCGAATATCAACAATCCTTTTATGGACAGCGCGGCAGCCCACAATGCATGGATTGCCGTCAGCAAAGCCATCGAACTTTCACGGTACGCATCGCCGGTTGAGCGAAAGCTCATTAACGCGTTGTCGCATCGCTATACCTGGCCAGTGCCGGAAGACCGCCGTTCACTTGACGTCGCCTATGCGGACGCGATGCGGGAAGTCTGGCGGGAGTTCCCGAATGACGCCGACGTCGGCGCCTTGTTTGCAGATGCGATGATGAACCTCAGACCGTGGGATCTCTGGTCCGCTGACGGCAAACCGCGACCTGAGACACCAGAGATTGTTTCCACGATAGAAAAAGTGCTGGAACTGCAGCCCGACCATCCGGGTGCATGCCACTTCTACATTCATACAATGGAAGCTTCCCCCTGGCCGGAGAAGGCGCTTCCTGCGGCCGACAGATTACGCAACAGAATTCCGGGCGCGGGACATCTTGTCCACATGCCTTCACATATTGACATCCGTCTCGGACATTATGCGAATGCAATCCTTGCCAATCAAAAGGGAATCGGTGCCGATAGCGCGTTCCTGGATCAGGGGGGATTCTACACATTATACCGGGCACACAACTTCCATTTCCTCGCCTATGCCGCGATGTTTGACGGGCAGCGCGCCCTTGCACTAAAGGCTGCGCGGGACATGATTGCGCAAATCCCGATTGAGGTGGTCCGGGAGTATGCCGACTTCCTTGACGGGTTCATGGCCGTTCCTATTCATGTTATGGTACGCTTCGGCATGTGGAACGACATTCTCGCAGAACCGAAGCCCCCCGAAGACCTTGTCGCCACCACAGCGTTCTGGCATTATGGCAGGACTGTTGCCCTTGCCTCGCTTCGCCGCACACAAGAGGCCATGAATGAATTGCAAGCACTGAAGCAATCCTACAAAGCAGTCCCCGAAACCCGGTATATCGGCAACAATCCGGTCGGCACAATCCTTAACGTCGGCCTCCCGCTCGCCGAAGGCGAAGTGGAATACCGACGCGGCAATTATGACAAGGCCTTCCGCCTGCTTCGACAGGCTGTGCAGCAAGATGACTCTTTGAGATACGACGAACCATGGGGCTGGATGATGCCCGTGAGGCACGCCCTCGGGGCACTCCTTTTGGAACGTGGCCGGCTCAAAGAAGCCGAGGACGTCTATCGTGAAGACCTCCGCATCCATCCGGACAATGGTTGGGCCCTGCGCGGCCTCATGGAATGCCTTCAACGAATGAAGCGCGCCGAGGAAGCAGCGGCGCTGGAAGCCAGATTCAAAGAGGTCTGGTCGCGTTCGGATATTCGCATCACTGCATCCTGCTTCTGCCGCATTGGGAGTTAAGTAGTTTTTCTCCCGTTCGTTTTGTAAGATGGCGTGGCCGGCGGAAGAAACGTCGGCAATGCATTTCTCACATAATCAATCCGGGAGAGTAATGATCAGAACCATTATCGACTTTGAGCACCTCTGGTCGAGGGAAATCGAATCAACACAAAAGGTGATCAAACATCTCACAAACGAATCTCTCACGAAAGAAATCCATCCCGACGTACGAACACTGGGACGGCTTGCGTGGCACATCGTCACGACAATTCCGGAGATGAGCGAAAGGACAGGATTGAAGCTTGCCGGCCCAAGGCCCGACAACCCGATACCCGCAACTGCACGCGAGATTTTGCGGGGATACAGTGATGCAGCTATCTCCCTTCTCGAACAGGTAAAGAAGAATTGGAAGGACTCGACCCTGGAGGAGAAAGACGACATGTACGGCGAGAAGTGGAAACGGGGCTTCACGCTGCAGGCACTCATCAGTCACGAAATCCATCATCGCGGGGAAATGATCGTGCTGATGCGCATAGCCGGGCTCGCCGTTCCCGGAGTCTACGGTCCAACGCGTGACGAGTGGGCCAACTACGGTATGACTCCGCCCGCAGTGTGAGCAACGACGCTTCTGAATACGATGCCAGACACGCAGCCCGATTATTTCTCGAAACAAGCATCCGAATACGCCAGGTACCGACCGGGATATCCTGATTCGATGTTCGAGTTTCTGGCCGACATCGCGCCGCGTCGAAACACCGCTCTGGATTGCGCGACAGGAAACGGGCAAGCTGCTGTGAGTCTTGCCTCGTTCTTCAGGCATGTGATTGCAACTGACATGAGCCCTTCACAATTGGCGGCGGCAACGCCTCATCCGAACGTATCATATGTTGCCGCGCGCAGCGAAGCGCTCCCGGTTCGGGACGGCTCGATTGACCTGCTGACGGTCGCGCAAGCAATGCACTGGTTCCGGCTGGAGGAGTTCCACGCTGAGACACATCGGGTATTGTCAACCGGGGGTATTTGCGCTGTGTGGTCGTACGGCTTTCTCACAATCAATCAGGATATTGACGAAGTCATCCGCTATTATCACGACGAAATTCTCGGCCCGTTTTGGCCTGCTGAGCGGTGGCTCGTGCTCGACGGGTATGCCTCGCTACACTTTCCGTTTAAGCGGGCTGAAACCCGAACATTCGACATGGAGGCGGATTGGCCTCTCGATGCAATGCTCGGCTTCCTTCGGACTTGGTCGGCAACCCAGCGTTATATCGATGAGCGGGGGACGAACCCGGTTGAGCAGGTAGCTTCCCGACTCGTAGCGGCATGGGGAGACAGCAGAAAGAAAAGGCATGTCCGGTGGCCGCTGTCGCTGCGCTACGGATATGCTCAAGAATGAAGCGGATAGCCCGTACTAATCCACCACAACCAATCACTTATCTAGGAGTCCCACGATGAGATATACCACACTCATTGCCCTTCTATTTGTCGTGAGTACCATAACATTATCCCAGTGGCGTTTTGGTGTAAACGGCGGCCTGAACTTTTCCACCGCCATGATTGATCCCGATCCGTCGGGAGGAAGGGCGAGCAAATCCGGCAGGACCGACGTGATTGGCGGACTGACCGCCGATTACGAACTCTGCAACCGAACGTCCGTCCGCACGGAGCTCAATTACATGCAATACGGCTATCGCTTTGAAGGGACGCAGACATTCGGAAACCAAAGCTTCACGCAAAAAGAGGATTACAAGGTCAACTATCTTGAAATCCCGATCATGGGAAGATATGATTTCAACGAGGGAGATTTGGAGTTCGCCGCATTTTTCGGTCCGTTCTTCGGGTTCAGGTTTTGCTCGGAGGAAGAGTACACGAACACGTTCGGCACATCAACACAATCGGGAAAGGCTGACAGGCGCGAGAATACGAGTACGCTTCATTTTGGCTTGACCGGCGGACTTGGCGGCGAACTGAAACTGAACAACTCGTGGTCGGCCTATCTCGATGGACGGTATAATTTGGGACTGAACAATATCTACAAAGAAGGCCCGAACTTTACTCCCCCGCCGAACTATCAGCAGCCCAACATCAAATACAGATCATTCAATCTTCACCTTGGACTTCTCTATAGAGTCGATTAATGCAATGACGGAGCGACCGGGCAGACATCATGCTGCCCGGTCCTGCCGGATTGCTTTGCATCCGTGCTTTATGTATTATAGGGCAAGATGCAGGACAGGATGTCGTCAGGTGCTTCACGAATCTTCCGTGAGCCGGTAAACGGACTCACACACGCCGCAGGGGCTCTCCTCTCTATCTTTGGTGTTTTCTTTTTGCTCAGCGTTGCCGCAGAAGAGGGGAAATCCACACACGTCGTTGCTTTCTCCATTTTCGGAGCGGGGCTTGTTGCCCTGTACAGCGCCAGCGCGTTATATCATCTGCTTCGCGCGAGCGACAAGGTTATTGCAGCTCTTCGCAAGATCGATCACACGATGATTTTTGTGTTGATCGCGGGTACTTACACTCCCATGTGTATGATAGCCCTGCAAGGCTCCCTCGGTCTCACGCTGCTCATTACTATTTGGGCTATTGCAGCTGCGGGCATACTGTTCACGCTGTTCTGGATTAATGCCCCCCGCTGGCTCTCTACTTCTATTTATGTAGCAATGGGGTGGCTCGCGGTAACGGCAATTGTTCCACTCATGAATACCCTAAGCACCGAGGGACTCACATGGCTGCTTGCCGGAGGCGTGTTCTACACTTCAGGCGCTGTGATCTACGGAATGAAACGCCCCGATCCGTTTCCGGGAGTCTTTGGCTTTCATGAAATTTGGCATATGTTCGTCATGGCAGGGAGCTTTTGCCACTATATGATGATGTACAGAGCAGTTCTACCCCTTTCCATCGTTGCGGAGTTGCATTGAAGTGTTCATCCGTGTTTTTCGTCCTGGGAATCTTTTGTGCGGTTTGCACGGGATTCGCCCAAGACGCGGCGAGGCAATTTCTCGCAGACTTGCCGGCGCCGGCGGCAGATGCCTCTGAAGCGCTCCACCGTTGTCCGGACACGAACGACACACTCCTTACGCGTTTCATTGACGACTTGACTACTCTCACCCGAGAGGACACAGCAAACGGTAAGGATTTACTGCGTCTCCATCACGCTATATTCGTGAAGTTGTTTGGAACGCTTCAACGGAAACTCGAAGAGGATATTCTGGCAGCGGGCGAACAAATAGACCGGGAAATTCGCAACTGCCCGAAGACCCGCAACGGAAACGAAATGGAAGTGTACCAGGCCGCATGTGTTGAAGAAGCAGAACGGCGGGGCCGGCTTCGACGCGTTGCCGCTGTCGACGACTACCTTTCGTACGTCAAAGAAGCATGGCCCGGATATCTGCATGAAATCAACGCCATGCTCGCTGCCTCGAAACAGGCAGCGTGGCTGCTTGTTTTGCAGGTCGCCCGCAACGCGGCCACAATCACTGAGACTGCCGCACAATTCGCCAAGTAGCCCTGTCACATCTCAATATCAAGGTGCATCCATGAAAATACTTGCATTGCTCGTTGCCGGTGTAGCCGGCCTTGCCGTTGCTCAGACTCCGTCAAACCTCCGCCCCGTTCACACATACTCGATTGTGGCGCGCGACACCGTCACGGGCGACATGGGCGTTGCAGTGCAATCCCATTGGTTCAGCGTCGGATCGATTGTTACGTGGGCTGAAGCAGGTGTCGGGGCCGTGGCAACGCAATCGTTCGTCGATCCGGCATACGGCCCGCTCGGACTCGGATTGATGAAAGCCGGAAAAACCTCCCAACAAGCGCTCGAGTCGCTCATAGCAACAGACCCCGGCAAGGATGTCCGGCAGGTCGCAATGATTGACGTTAACGGCAACGTTGCCACACATACAGGCCAGAAGTGTATTCAGGGGGCCGGACACATCGTCGGAAAAAACTACTCTGTGCAGGCCAATCTTATGTTGAATGACAAAGTCCCTGCCGCCATGTCACAAGCATATGAAGGCGCCAGGGGGGATCTTGCCGAAAAGATGATGGCTGCCCTCGATGCCGCCGAGGCTGTTGGCGGCGACATTCGCGGAAAACAATCGGCGGCAATACTGATCGTCAAAGCGCAATCTACCGGACGTCCATGGGTGGACCGTGTGATGGAACTCCGTGTTGAAGACCATCCGGAACCTCTGAAGGAACTTCGCCGCCTCATCACCGTACACAGAGCTTACGATCACATGAACCGCGGCGATCTCGCTCTCGAACATAATGACGTTGACGGTGCGCTCCGTGAATATGCCGCAGCAGAGAAGATGTTCCCGGACAATCTCGAAATGAAATTCTGGCATGCAGTCTCCCTCGTGAACATCGGGCGTGTGAAGGAGTCCCTCCCGATGTTCAAAACCATTTTTGCGAAAGACATGAACTGGGCAACACTTATTCCCAGACTTCCCGCGTCGGGGGTGCTCAATGCGGACGATGCCACTCTAAAAGAGATACTTTCCGTGGCGCCCAAAAAGAAATGACGGACAATCCCGCTCCTACATTTTTTCTGACGATGCATGAACGATAGCACGAACTCGACCGGCCTTCTGCGATCCTTCCCGCGTGTATTCTGGGTTGTGAACATCATGGAGTTGTTTGAACGGGGAGCCTACTACGGCTTGAACTCGGTCCTTGCAATCTATCTCACGGACAGTTTGCTCGACGGAGGACTCGGGTTCAGCGAGGAAAGCGTCGGATTCCTGCAGAGCATTATTTATGCATCCGTTTACATCGTCCCGATTATCGGTGGGGCACTGGCAGACCGGTACGGCTACCGCCGCATGCTTCTTGTCGCCTTCACGTTTCTTGCAACCGGGTATTTCCTAAGCGGGCAGGTATCAACATACGGGGCTGTCTTTGCCTTCCTTTTGCTGATGGCACTCGGCGCAGGACTTTTCAAGCCCATCATTACGGGCACCATTGCTCGAACGGCAACCCCGACCAATTCCAGCTTTGGTTTCGGTATCTATTACTGGATGATCAACCTTGGGGCATTCATTGCGCCGCTTGCTGTAAACAGGTTACGTGAACTCTCATGGGAAGCGGTATTCACCGCATCGGCGCTGTACTGCGCGTTGATGCTTGTGCCAACGGTGCTGATGTACAAGGATCCCGAGCGCCCCGCTGACACAAAACAACTCAAAGACGTCCTCGCTGGCGCAGCGATGGTTCTGGGCGATGCCCGCTTCATGCTGATGATCGTCCTCTATTCGGGGTTCTGGATTCTCTACTTCCAGAATTTCGGTTCGGTGCTCTGGTTCTTGCGGGATTTTGTAGATGCAGCGCCTGCGACAGCGTTACTGCAATCATGGGGACTCCCCTTTACGTTTGACGCTGAGATGGTCACAATCATCAATGCGCTCACAATCATCCTGTTGCAGTTTGGGGTGTCGAAGATAGTGGACAAGTCCGCCGCTTTGAAAACCATGATTATCGGTATGATCATTGGCGGCCTAGGTTTTGTCTGTCTCGCCTTCGCAGACGATGTATGGATGTTTGCCTTCGGCATTATAGTCTTCTCCATCGGAGAAATGACAGGTCAGCCGAAATACTACAGCTACGTCGGCATGGTTGCCCCGGCGGATAAGAAGGCGGTATACATGGGCTATTCGTTCCTGTACGGCGTCATCGGAAGCCTTATCGGTTCGAGTCTCGGAGGATTCATGTACGAGGCGATGTTGAAGCCGGTTGTCGGCACCCCCGATGCAACTTCGACGTACCGGATTTTCTGGATGATATTCGCCGTGCTGGATTTTGTGGCAATGCTCGGCCTGCTCTGGTACAACCGCACGCTTGCCGCGGACACACCGGCCAACAATGCCCGGGCCCGGCAAATCATGATTGTTGTGTATGGCATTCTACTTGTCATCGGAGCCTATTTCCTCTACGCATCACTGGTCGACGCCGAGACCATCAAGTACAGGACAATGATCCAGGCACTCATCATGCTTGCACTCGGCGCGGGAGGCATGATCGTGAGCCGAAAACCCTCATCGCAGAGGTGACAATGTTCGTGAGAGATTTGAATGAGTGCGAAGAGTTTATCGCAGGCGACGCGACAATCCTGCGAGAGTTGCTGCATCCGGATAAAGCTCCCCTCGAGCTCCGTTACAGTCTTGCGCATGCGGTTCTGCCGCCGGGCAAGGCATCTACGCCACACAGCCTGAAGACGTCGGAAGTCTACTATATCCTGCAGGGGAACGGACGAATGCACATCAATGATGAGACTGCGAATGTAAAGGCCGGACACGCGGTGTATATTCCACCCGAGGCTGTCCAGCACATCGAAAACACAGGGACATCCGATCTCAAGTTCATCTGTATCGTTGACCCTGCGTGGCGCAAAGAAGATGAAATTGTATTGTTGAACAAGTAAGGAACACATGTCAGTACCAGTATCAGGAATTCTCGACCTCGATCCGAAGCGGTATGGATTTCTCAGGCCCGCCTCTCTCACAATGAAGGCCAGCAAAAGTGATACGTTCGTCCCCGCATCGCTGATTGGAAAGTACAAACTCCGTCAAGGTGTATATGTGGAGGGTACGGCGGAAGAAAAGCGCAACAAGAGCCCGGAGATGAAGAACATTGACGGCGTCAACGGCTTGCCTCCTGCCGAGTGGAGCCGTATCAAGGAATTCTCTCAGCATGAAGTCATCTCCCCCGATCAGATCATCCGTCTGGAGGGACCGGAGTCGAACATCTCGATGCGTGTGGTGGATTTGTTTTGCCCTGTCGGAAAGGGACAGCGTGCACTGATTGTCTCCCCTCCCAAAGCGGGCAAGACGGTTCTCATGCAGCAGCTTGCGCACGCCATCAGCCACAACAATCCCGAAATCGACTTGCTGGTGTTGTTGATTGACGAACGCCCCGAAGAAGTAACCGACATGCGCCGCACGATAAAGGGGGAAGTGTTTGCAAGTTCCAGCGACAGCGAGCGCGGCACACACGTCCGGCTTGCACAGCTCGTTCTTGAATATGCCAAGCGGAAAGTGGAAGTCGGAAAAGATGTTGTTATTCTGCTCGATTCGCTGACACGCCTCGGGCGTGCATTCAACATTCACCAGCGGAGCAGCGGGAGAACGATGTCGGGTGGTGTTGACGCACGGGCTCTCGAAATCCCGAAACGCATTTTCGGCGCCGCCCGCAACTGCGAGGGTGGTGGCTCCCTCACGATCATCGCCACTGCCTTGATTGACACCGGATCACGCATGGACGAGCTGATCTTTCAGGAGTTCAAAGGAACCGGGAACATGGAGCTGGTTCTAGACCGCGATATGGCGAATGAGAGGATCTTCCCGGCCATCAATCTTTCTCTCTCCGGCACGAGACGGGAGGAGCTTTTGTTTGGCGACGCAACGGCGCAGCATCAAAAACTTCGCCGTGCAATAGCGCGCATGGCACCACGTGAGGCAATGCTCGCTGTGCATAAATTGCTTGACCAGTATCCGGCGAATGATCATCTTCTTGCAAAAGTCTGACAGGCGGGCCATGCCCGCTCCGTACGCTTCACCACGATCACATGCACACAACCGCTCTCTCCATCAAAGCACCCGCACGATTTAACTTCTGGCGGACCGTCTACAGTCATGGCTGGGTCGATCTCGCTCCATTTTCATTCGACCCGGAGAAGCAGGAATTTTCCCGCATCATCACCACTGATGACGGCCGCGTCGCAGCGCTCCGGGTAGGCACCCGCAACGGGAAGATCAACATCTCGGCTGCATCGAAGAAACAGCTTGATGCTGTCCAACGACTCTCGATCCGCCGGCAGGTTTCGACATGCCTGCGACTCGACGAAGACTTGTCAGAGTTTCACGCTGCGGCACGCAAGTATCCCGCTTTCAAGTGGATCTCCGAAACAGGCACAGGACGCATGCTCCGGTCTCCCTCCGTGTTTGAGGATGCCGTCAAAATGATCTGTACAACGAACTGCACATGGGCGCTGACAAAGATCATGACGGAAAACCTCGTCTTTGCATTCGGGACTCCCTTTGATGCACGATTGCGGGCGTTCCCACAACCGGAAGCCATCGCCGCATCCTCAGAGAGCTTCCTCCGTAAGCACATCAAAACAGGCTATCGTTCTCCGTTTATCATCGAGTTGGCGGAACGCGTCGCATCCGGCAAGCTCGACATCGAGTCATGGCGAACATCAACAATGCCGACCGACGGACTCTTCAAGGAAATGAGGGCCGTAAAAGGCATCGGTCCGTACGCTGCAGGAAATCTTATGAAACTCGTTGGACGCTATGATTATCTCGGACTTGATTCATGGGTGAGGGCACAATATTACAGGCTTCATCGCAAGGGAAGAAAAGTAAAAGACTCGACCATCGAGCGCCATTATGAGAAATTCGGACGGTGGCGCGGACTCTTCTTTTGGTTCGAGATGACACGCCACTGGCACGACGAAAAGTTCCGCTAAATGACAACTCTGAAAACGCCGATTATGAAATTTCTCAACCGGTTTCTTCTGATCGCCGGACTGCTTCTCATCGTTCTCACGCTCTCGTTCCGCGTCCGCGCCGATGGGACGGTCAGCATTTTATGGCGCGACAATGTATCGCTTGCATTGACGTTTGCCCTGATCGGACTTGCTCTGCTCGTCACCTGGTGGTTTCTATCACGATTCTTGAAATCACGCGGAAGGGATACGTTCACCGGCGGTATTCCTTCTTTCGCCACACCTGCGGCTCCGTACAACATCTTCGGAAAGATGGAACCCGCGGTACGCTTCAGGATGGGGGTTGCCGTTTTTCTCACATTTTCCATCATCGGTCCGATCGGTGTCCTGATGAGTATGTCGACGCACCCGGTACACCCCGTCACCGTATTGATCACTACAATCGCCTCTGGATGCATAGGCTCAAGCTTCATCTTCTTCGGGAACCGGAAGATCTTGCTGGTGCTGGCATTTCTTACTTTTCAGGCCATGAATCTCTCCGCCCCCGAGATTACGCAATGGATCACGAACACACCGGCACCCCCAAAGACAGCGTTGCTGGACAATGTGCCGATGAGCAGGCTCGAGGATATTTCAGCGCAACGAAAACTGATCGGCGTTACGGCAATATTTCTGCTCACATCGGGCTACATTATGTGGATTGTTGTGCTGAATAAAGAGGGGGCAAAGCGCATCCGTTATCAGACAGAAGTGCAGGTGGCGCGGGAAATCCAGCAACGCCTACTTCCGTCCGGGATGTTTGCAACAGGATGGTGTGAAGCATACGGTATAACGACTGCGGCGGCAGATGTAGGAGGTGACTATTTCGATTTTGTGAGATTGGCCGATGACCGCGTTGTAATTGTCGTCGCCGATGTGTCAGGGCACGGCATCGGGGCCGGTATCGTTTCGACCATGACGAAGAGCGCCTTGCGCGCGCAGCTCTTGCATGATCCATCCCCCGTTGCCGTCATGCAGACGTTGAACAACGTTATGATGCAAATTTCCGAAAAGAAGACGTTTGTTACACTTGCTTACGTTCTGCTTGATCAGTCTGCACAGACGGCGTTTATTGCGACTGCGGGACATACCCCTGTCCTGTATTGCACAGCTGAACATGACGTCCATGAACTCCGCACGCAAAGCCTCGGCCTCGGAATGCATGCTGGTGCACAGTTCCACGAGTTGAAGCAGACTTTTTCGCAGGGGGATAAGCTCATACTCTACACCGATGGCGTTATAGAGGCGGTGAATAACGCCTCGGAGCAGTTTGGTAGCGAGAGATTAAAACATCTGGCCAGACAGTCGCAAGGACAAACCGTTCTTCAAACAACCGAGCTTGTCCTCAACTCCGTCAGGACATTTACCGGCAAGCAACAATTTGCAGACGACGCTACTGTTGTTACAATTGAATTGACGTGATGACGCGGGAACAGGCAGAATTGGATATCGGGCGGGAAATGGCAACAGCCCGCAAAGCGGAGGCTGCCGGCAATGCGGGTATGGCAAGGGTGTGCGCCCGTCGCGCGGCAGGAATTGCAATCGCATTCTGGCTGCAAAGCAATGCGAGAGAGACCTGGGGCACAGACGCATTAAGCCGCCTGAAGTCAATTCAAACCGAAGTATCTATGCCGGAGTCCGTGAGAAACGCGGCTCTCCGCCTCACAACCAGACTCGCAAGCGACTTCACTTCACCGGCAACTCATCCCATAGAAGACGGAATCATTATCATAAACTATTTGATGGAGAACGTATGAAATCACTATTGCTTGTCCTGATTGTGGCCGCAACCGGAGCTTTGGCTCAGCCTCTGCAACTGGATATGAAAGTGTTTGAGGATCGTCGAGCCGCTTTCGTAAAGGAAATGAAACCGAACAGCGTCGCCATTTTCCCGTGCAAGCCCGTGTACCTGAGAAATCTCGACGTCGATTATGAATACCGCCAGGAAAGCAACTTCTACTATCTCAGTGGATTCGAAGAGCCGGAGGCTATTTTGGTCTTTGCTCCCTCCGCGCCACGCAACAAATACGTGATGTTCGTCCGGAAGCGCGACCAGGCGCGTGAGACCTATGACGGCCCGCGCGCCGGCATCGACGGTGCAATGATCCGGTTCGGCGCTGATACCGCGTATCTCTATACACAATTCGAGTCCGTCATCAATCAATACATGATCCCTGACGGATTGCTGTACTATACATTCGGGATCAATCCCGAGATAGATGAAATGGTACGCCGGCTGTTTGTTGAACGCCGTGCCCGTGCAAACTACGCAATTGAAGACCCTTCGCCGATAGTGGCTGAGATGCGGCTCATCAAGAACGATGGAGATCTGCGGATGGGGATGCGCAAAGCGGTTGAGATCACCGCGCTGGCGTTCAATGAAGCCATCAGATCGATCCAGCCGGGAATGTATGAGAACGAAATACAGGGAGTCTTCGAGTTCATGTTCAGGCGCAACGGATCGCCACGCAACGGCTACCCATGCATCGTCGGTTCGGGCCCCAACAGCACAATTCTTCATTACAATACAAACAACATGAGAATGAACGACGGGGAGATGATCCTCATGGATTGCGGAGCGGAGTACGGGTATTACTCCGCCGACATCACCCGGTCTGTTCCCGTCAACGGCAAGTTCTCGAAAGAGCAACGGGATATCTATCAGCTTGTACTGGACGCACAGAATGCCGGTATGCGCCTGGTCAAGCCGGGACTCATCAAAAAGGCGATTGATGATGCGATCGACTCTGTATTCGGCAACGGTTTGGTGCGGCTCGGCTTCATCCGGGACAAGAAAGATTTCAAGATGTTCTCGCTTCACGGCTACGCCCATTGGATCGGGCTTGAAGTCCACGATGTTGGCAACTACACTATCAACGGCGCTTCGCGTCCTTTGCAATCGGGCATGTGTTTCACCATCGAGCCAGGCATTTACGTCCGACCCGACGTTTTCGAGAAAATGGAGAAAGCCGGTTACTCCCAATCGGAAATTGCGGAGATTCGGAAGCGGGTCGAACCTTACATGCACATCGGTGTGCGTATTGAGGATGACATACTTGTAACGGAGACGGGCTATATCAACATGAGCGCATCGGTACCGCGTGAAATTCCTGAAATCGAAAAAATGATGAAGCAGAAGGGCGTTGGAAACTACTAAAGATAAACAGGGGTGGCGGAACAACCGTCACCCCGCCTGATTGTACGGCAGAACATTCTAGAACGCATACCCGAGTCCAAAACTCAAGCCATTCAGCAGGGCGGCATTGTAATCTACATGAATGGCAAACTTCCAGACCGAGGCGCTGATTCCACCCAGTATACGCCCGCGACCGCCGGAGTCGAATCGCAGACTTTGGTTCCCGATGTAGGGATCCGCAAAGATGTAGTTCAAATCAAGGCTCCCGTTTTCGAAACCGAAAGCGACGTACGGCGATACGCCAAAGATTCCTGCTGAGAATGTCCTGCTTACGAACACTTGAAGCGTAAAGGACGAGAGATCTGAATCAATCTCGTACTCTTTATCCTTTGCCCTCATCGTCAGGGATTGCGCCATGAACTGAGCGGTGACCTCCACCGGCAGGTTGAAATAACGTGATACCTTGTGCCGCGCGCCGAATCCAAACGCCTTTACCTCTCCGATATCCGGGACCGTGACAGGAGGAATGTACCGGAGCATCACGTCCGTCCCGAACAGCGATCCAACAGTCAACTGCGGCATACCAACGATGACGGTAGAAAGATCCTGATAGCCACCAACAGTGACGGTCGCATCCTGCTGGATGAAATCATACACACCCGGCTTGTAGGGAAGGCCTTTCGGGCGAATGCGTTTCAACCGGCCTGTAAAGGTCGCCGTACGGGAAAGTCCTGCAGCCGTGGGGAAGTTCGCCGGGGCTATTTCGAGGTCGCCCAGAAACTGAACGCCATTATAGGTGAACTCAACTGTCCGGCTGAACGGCTTCGGCTTGAACGTCTTCTGCTCATCCGGAATAACGACTGTCATGGCAACCAACTGCACGCCGATATGAATGCCATCCTGCGACGGAACCGGATGGAACAAGCCGGCGTGAATGCTCGACTGCAACGCGTCCACCACCGGCTGGAGGAATGGCCGGGCGTTCTCTCCAACGAATTGACTCACCTCGCGGGCAAATTCCTGTGCCTGTAATGACGAAAATGACAATGTCAGGAGCACCAGGAGCTTCGCTGATAGCAATTGAATTTTCATCACGAGTCCCCCCTATCTTGCTTGAATCATGTAAAGAACAAAGATCTCGTACTTAATCTCCAAAACAGGTGCCGACTGCGCGGGCGGCGAACACAAGCTGCGAGTCACCGGGAACGAGCCGTTGCTTGCCGATTGCATCCTTTAGTGGCACGGTCACCACATGGTTTCGCTGCAGGCTGGCCAGCACGCCGAACTCTCCGCGTGACGCCGCCTCAAGGGCAACGGTGCCGAAGCGGGTTGCAAGAATCCGGTCGAATGCCGTGGGGCTTCCACCGCGTTGAACGTGTCCAAGCACAGTCACGCGTGTCTCGAGTCCGGTTTCATCCTCGATTTTTTTGGCAACCAACTCGCCGATCCCGCCGAGCTGCACGGGGTCTGTGCGCTTCTTATCCATTGCCTTTACACTTACGTCGCCGCCGACAGGCTTGGCACCTTCCGCAACGGAAATGATACTGAACTTCGCCCCTTTGCTGCGCATCAGAACGTGGTCGTAAATTTTGTCCCAGTGGAATGGAATCTCGGGAATAAGCACAATATCAGCCCCACCGGCCAGCCCTGCGCCGAGGGCAATCCATCCCGCATAGCGTCCCATTGTTTCGACAACGATCACACGGTGATGGGCCGACGCGGTTGTTTGCAATCTGTCGATCGCCTCGGTAGCAACGGCACGTGCCGAATCATGTCCGAAGGTGATGTCAGTCGCATCCAAGTCGTTATCGATGGTCTTTGGGACGCCCACGACGTTCAGCCCCATCTCATGTAATTTTTGCGCGATGATTTGCGTGCCGTCGCCGCCAATTGTAATGAGCGCGTCAAGTCGGAGATCACGATAATGCTCGATGACACGCTGGGACGCATCAATGATCCTGACGTTAGCCCCTGTGCCGACAGGAAAGTGAAAGGGGTCCCCTTTGTTCGAGGTCCCGAGAATTGTTCCCCCGACATTGATGATGCCCATGACATCAATTGGCGAGAGTTCACGATGACGACCTTCAACCATTCCCTCGTATCCATCGAGAATGCCAATCACCGTTGCGTTGAAGTGCGACATGGCCGGCTTTGCAACACTGCGGATAACGGCATTGAGTCCGGGACAATCACCGCCACCCGTAAGTATTCCGATACGTTTCAGTTTCATTCTGCATCCTTTGTCAGATTTCATTGCCCGGAGGAGTTCTGTCCGTGGTTCCGGTTGATAAATATACGGTTTTCAACGGATTTATGTAAGAAACGCTGCTTGAAGATTGAGCAAATGTTTTGCATCTTTATGTCCACGCGCATGACACTTACCGAGGAATACCGCAAGTCCTTAAAAATGGCAGAGGCCGAAGAGTTACTCGACCTCGTTATCTATCGTCCCATCGCCTTCGTTCTCGTGAAGCTGGTGTACCGACTGCCGATTACCCCTAACCAGGTGACGTACGGCGCGCTTGTTGCCGGACTGATTGCAGCCTGGCAGTTCGCACTCGGCACGGTTGAAGGATTCGCGTGGGGAGCCGCGTGGTATGCAATCGCCAATGTGCTTGACTGTGGCGACGGGATGCTAGCCCGCCTTCAGAAGAGCGGTACGCCGCTCGGCAGACTTGTTGACGGCATTGTTGATTGGATCTCCAGTGTCGCAATTTTCTTCGGGCTAGGAGTAGGGCTCCACGCCTTCACCGGCAACCCGCTCGTTTGGCTCCTCGTTTCAGCCGCAGGTGTGCTTTCGGGGTACCATGCCATGATGTTCGATAAACGGCAGCAGGAGTATATTTCTGCAGTACGCGGAGAGAAGAGTTTCATTGAAAGGGAACACGAGAAAATTGAGCAGGAATTGAACAAACTTACCGCCGGCAAGGCTAATCCCTTGCGCCGGCTTGTTCTTAAAACGTACTTGCGCTACATGAGCGTGCAAGAAGGAACATCCCCCAGCGACGCTGCAGCCGTGTTCTATCCGCCGGAAATTTACCGCAGGGAGAATCTGCGTATCATGCGGTGGTGGACCTGGCTCGGTCCGACAACCAACCGAACTTTGTTGATGGTTGCGGCGTTGATAGGCCAACCCGAGTGGTTTTGCTGGATTGTTGTAATTCCTGCAAATGCCTATCTCCTCGGTATGACGCTCTGGCAACGCAGAATAACATGCCGTCTCGACGGCATTGTTGGCTCTAACAGCTCAGTGGTAACGGCCGCGTAAGTATTCAGAACTTAGCCCCGGCATCAAACTCTCCAATCATAACCGCAAGTAATCATATGGGTCAGATTCTTCTGGATCGCAACGAAAACCAGTTCGGTCCCTCACCCGCGTGCTACGAAGTATTGCGCAGCGCTAACCTCGAACAGCTCAGCTTCTATTCACGGGAGTTCGCTCGGGGGAAGAAAAGTCTTCTCTCGGAACGCCTATCTGATCGCCTGGGGATTCCCGAAGAGCGGATCCTTCTCAGCTACGGCAGCGAGGATATGCTCAAGCAGGTGGTGCACTGCTATCTCCATAAAGGGGAGCGATTGCTCCTTCCCCAGCAATCATGGTGGTACTACAAGAAAATTGCCAAGGAGGTGTTGGGTGATCACGTCGAGTATCCTCTTCGCGAGCAGGGCAACAGATTTGTGTTTGATGTCAACGAAATCCTCCACTTGCATGACAAGCACAAACCGCACGTCATCCTTGTCGCGTCCCCCAACAACCCCACGGGCAGCTCGATGCCGGCGGCAGATATTGCACGCCTGGTGAACCATTGCACGGGCTCCTACATCGTGTTGGATCAGGCGTATTTCGGTTTTGATGAGTCGGGCAGGGACGACATCAAGGAACTGCTGGATGCTCACGGACGGCTCATCATTCTCCGTACGTTTTCAAAATACTACGCTCTCGCTGGCCTCCGCATCGGATACACATGTGTAGGACGGGAGATCAAACGACTCATCGAGTTCAGCGCCCGGTATCTCGGCTATAACCAGTTGACAGAGCGCATTGCTTTAGCGGCGCTTGAGGACGGTGAGTACTACCGCCGCATCACGTCGTCCATGAACGAAAGCAAGGCAATGTTCATGGAGGAGTTTGCCAAGCTGAAAGGAATCAAGCCTTTCGCATCGGACGCCAACTTCATGATGATCCGGTATCCCGTTGAGCACAGGCAGCAACTTGCCAACGGTCTGAAGGAGAGTGGCGTGATCGTGAAATTCCTTGACGATCCGGGAGTGAGCGACTGCATCCGCATCACAATCGGGACACGCGAACAGAACGAGCTTGTCATGAAGGCATTCAAAGATGTGACAGGAAGCCGGAGGGTGTTGGCCGAGGCGGTTCGTTGATTACGGCCGTTGTTTTAGCAGCGGGCATTTCGTCCCGCCTGCGCCCGCTGACGGACCATAAGCCCAAGTCGCTCCTCGAGGTCGGAGGGAAAACCCTTCTGGGAAGGAATCTGGACGCGCTGCAGCAGAACGGCATTCGCCGGTGCGTGCTGGTAACGGGATATCTGCACACAATGGTGGAGGAGTTTGTCCGTTCGGGCGGTTGGACTATGGAGATCGATTTCCTGCACAACCCTGTCTTCGAGAACACGAACAACAATTATTCGCTCTGGATCACCCGGCCTGCAGTTCTCGGAAACGACATGCTCCTGCTCGATGCCGATATTCTGTACGACTCCGCGCTCCTCGCCCGACTGCTCGAATCATCGCATGAAGATTCACTGATCATGAGACGAAGTGATTCACTCGGCCATGAGGAGATCAAGTGCGAACTCGATGGTGATGGCATAATCCGCAGAATCGGCAAGCAGATTGATCCGGCAAAAGCTGCAGGAGAGTCAGTCGGCATTGAGCGCTTTTCCGCAGGAACAACAGCCCGTCTGTACGACGTACTCTCGCGCCGTCATGTACACAATGAATTCTACGAGGCATCGTTTCAAGAAATGATTGACGGAGGAGTGCGCATACACGCGATCGAAAGCGGTGAACTTCCATGCGTCGAGATTGACACGCCGGACGATCTGGCAGTAGCGCAGGAACTCGCCCATCGCATCCGATGACACCGCAGCGCTATTCCTATACCTCATCGATCAAGTCCGATGCTTCGGACGAAGTGATCAACACATGGTTGATCCGCCCCCTTGCGGGAATTTTCGTACGTCTTGTTTTTCACACCCCCATCACTCCGAACCAGGTCACAATCCTTTCCACCCTCATCGGCTTGCTCGCAGCATACCAATACCTTGGAGGGACGCCTACTGCCTTTGTTGTCGCAGGGTTGCTGGTCACGCTGAAGGATGTGCTTGATGCGGCAGACGGACAACTCGCGCGGGCAAGACAGCAATTCAGCAGGCGGGGAAGATTCCTCGATTCAATCGGGGACTTTATTGTAAATGCGGCACTTTTCACGGCAATCGGCAGCGTGCTATACGCTCTTACCCGGTCGAGCCTTTACCCTGCCCTTGCGTTCCTCGGATTCCTGGGAATTACGCTCCGTGTGTCATATCACGTGTATTATCAGACGGCATTCCTGCATTTACGAAATGCTTACAAGGTCAACAGGTTGACAGAAGAAATCCGTAACGAGGATGAGTCCGGGGACAAAATTGCTTTGACGTTGCAGAAGGTATTTCAATGCTTGTATGGTTGGCAGGACCGCCTGATGGTACGCATCGATACATGGTCCCGCAACGGCATTTCCTTCACGGATGAGGAGAACGTAAAATGGTACAGCGATACCACTGGTTTGCGTTTGTCGGGACTGTTGGGACTGGGAACGGAGATGTTCGTATTGATGCTCTTCTCCGTATTCAATGCGCTCGGGCTGTACCTTGCAGTAAACGTGTTCCTGCTGAACGGGATCTGGCTTGCCTCCATCCTTTACCGAAGATTCGTGCTTTCCCGCGCCGTTACAACGGCCCCGTCTCGCTGAGCAGATTCTGCATAATGGATTTGTGCTGTTCCTCAGTGAGGCCGAGTTGATTGCGCAAGCGTTCAAGGTTGTCCGCCTCGCCCAGAGTGCGGTCACTCTGTCCCATGCTGTCGCGCAACGCCTCCGTGTAGGTTTCGAGTTTTACGGAACGCTCCATCACGGCATGATCACTATCGTTGATGTTCAGCGACGTGCGCACTGCCTTGAGCAGCGCCGTCTCTTCTTCTTGGGGCACTCCTTCCGTCCACATATGTTTGAGGAAACTGCGGTAGAGCGTGACAGATTGCTTTCGAAGTCGTGAACGCGCCTCGTTGATCACGCGCTCTTTCGATTCCTCTTCGCGGCGCCACATCGCGCCGCGGTTTGACCGTTGCTCGAAGACGCGCCGCGCTTCTTCCTTGCGCCCCAACTCATTCAGGATGTCCATTTCGTAATCCTGTGCCCGGGTGTTCGACGGATCGATGGCATAGATCGTTTCGATTTCCGTGCGCGCCTTGTCGAACTGGCGCCGACGGTAGCATTCTTCAACGAGCTTCAGCGCAGAATCGATTTTTGTCCTCCGGATCGAGCGTTTTTCTTCTTCTTCCCGCTCCTTTTGCATGTGTCCGGAAATTTCTTTCTGCAGTTCTTCCACTTTGTGGAGATGCTCTTCACGCCAGCGGCGGATGCCCTCTTTCCGCTTGAGTTGCTGGTGGCGCGCCTCTACAATCTCCATTTCGAGCCGCTTGGCTTCATCCTCCTCGGGATTGACGAGATAGATCTTCGTTACTTCCTTCATCGCCTCTTCGAATTTCCGCTCGGCCATATACTCCCGGGCACGCTCGAGATAGAGACGAAGTTTCTTCTGCTGGGCGAGCCGGCGCCCCTCGGCAATTGCCTGCCGGATTGCCTCTTCATGATTGCGGGTGAGTTCCTCCTGCTCCAGCTTCATGCGCTCGATTTCCACCTGACGGAGTCGCTCGGCTTCCTGTTCCTTCCGCCGTTGCTCCTCCTGCAGCCTGCGCCCTTCTTCTTCGATGCGACGGGCTTCCTCTTCAGCCTGGCGGCGGGCTTCTTCCTCAATACGGCGTTGCTCTTCTTCAAGGCGTCTGCGTTGCTCTTCGGTAACGCGTTGCTGCTCCGCCTCCATCTGGCGCCGGTATTCGGCCTCAAGCTTCTTTTGTTCCTCCTCCTCTTCCCTCAGTCGTCGTTCACGTTCGACGCGCTCCAGTTCACCTGCGGCTTCAAGACGCCTGCGCTCTTCCTCGAGCTTGGTGCGCAAATCCTCTTCGATGCGTTGCAGTTCCGCCTGCAGCCTTTCCTCGGCCTGATGTTCCAGCCGTACCCGCTCGACTTCAAGTTCGGCTTCTGCCTCACGCTTCATCCGCTCTTCCGTCTCGGTTTCGCTGCGACGGCGCTGGTCCTCCTCGGCCCGGACACGGGCTGCTTCAGCCTCCCGGCGCTCCTCTTCCTTCCTCAGGCGGTCCTCTTCCGTCCGGCCGAGCTCTGCTTCGCGTTCGAGACGTTTTCGCTCGGCTTCCAGCAGTGCCTTTTTCTCCTCGTCCAACCGTCTGCGTTCATCCTGAATCTGCCGGTGAATCTCTTCTTCACGGCGCTTCCGCTCAAGTTCGTCTGTTTTGCGCTTCGCTTCAAGTTCTTCCAGTTGGCGTTGGCGCTCCAGCTCTATGTGATGCTTCTGCTGATCGAGTTTTGCACGTAGTTCTTCCTCCACGCGTTTCCGTTCGGCTTCCAGTCTGGCCTGGGCTTCACCCTCAATCCTTTTTCGCTCTTCTTCAAGCCGGCGCTGGGCTTCCTGAGCGATGCGGATGCGTGCCTGCTCTTCCTGCTCACGTAAATCCTGCTCACGTTTACGGGAGGCCTCTTCCTCAGCTTGCTGACGCTTTTCTTCCGCAATGAGGCGTGCCTTCCGTTCCTCTTCGTAGCGCTTGCGTTCTTCCTCGAGCTTCCGTGTCGCCTCTTCAAGTTTGCGGCGGATTTCCTCTTCAGCACGGCGGTAAGATTCCTCCATCTCTTTCCGGCGGGCCTCTTCCGCCGCACGGCGACGTGTTTCCTCCTCGGCGAATCGGCGTTCTTCTTCTTCTTCCTGCTCACGGCGAAGTTGTTCCGCCCGGATGGCAGCTTCAATAATCTCGCGTTGCCTCGCCAACTCTGCCTCCACACGGCGCCTCTCTTCTTCGGCACGTTGGCGAGCTTCCTCGGCAAGCTTGCGCTGCTCCTCTTCCTCCTTTCGGCGTGCCTCTTCGGCAAGCCTCAGCAGTTCTTCCTCCTCTGCACGGCGGTTCGCTTCCTCGGCGAGTTGCATCGCTCGTTCTTCGGCAGCGCGGAGACGGGCCTCCAATTCGGCCCTGTAGTGTGCTACCTCATCCTCCGCCTTTCTTTTCGTTTCCTCTGCTTCGCGAATTGCTGCTTCCGCAATGCGCCGCTTCTCTTCTTCCCCTGCCTTGATAAGGGTTTCAAGCTCTTCACGTTGGCGGGCAAGCTCCTGATCAGCGATGCGGCGGGTTTCCTCGGCTACGCGACGGACTTCTTCTTCCGCCTTGCGCTGCGCTTCGATCGCGACACGCTGCCGTTCTTCCTCCTCCGCTTTGAGACGAGCCTCCATCTCTAAACGCTGACGCTGGATTGCCGACTCTGCACGCTGTTGTGCCTCTTCGGCTTTACGAAGCGCCTCCTCTGCAATCTGCCTCTTCTCCTCTTCTCCGGCCTTGATGACTGCTTCAAGCTGTTGGCGTTGGAGGATCAGCTCCTGCTCGGCGCGCTGACGTGCCTCTTCAGCCGCACGACGCTGCTCTTCTTCCTGCTTGCGCCGCTCCTCTTCTGTCCGACGGCGCTGTTCCATTTCCTCCGCCTTCTTGCGGGCTTCTTCGGCAACGCGTACGCTCTCCGCCTCGATCGCCTTGAGTTTTTCCTCAAGCTCGGCACGCTGCCGTGCACTTTCGGCATCGGATTTCTTTCTCGCCTCTTCAACCTTCAACGCCGCCTCAACCAATGCGCGTTGACGCGCCAGTTCTGCTTCAATCATCCGGCGCGATTCCTCATCGAACCGTTTCTGTTCCTCGTCTTCTTCATAACGGACGCGGCTTACAAACGACAGCGCACCATCGTCGCCCACTTCAAGTGTGACAGGTTCGCCGACAGGAACGGATTTTGATTTCAGATGGATGGTTTCGACCGATGTGGCGGCATGTGCGCCGTGTTCGCCTGTTCCATTTCCTTTGGCAGGAGATTGTCGTTGCTGCCGCTCTTCTTTCTCTCGCTTGCGTGCCAGGAGTTCCTTTGCAGCACGGAGTTGTTCAGCACGGTCTGCCTGCTTTTGACCGTTGGAGGGTGATGCAACTTGCTGCTTCGGGGATGGTTGTGGTGCCACGTCGGTATGCCTCTTCGGGCTTGCCTGTTCCAAAGCGTATTGTACCCGTTCCCTGTAGGCGAGCGCATACGGGTTCTGAGGGTCCGCATCCATGGCCTGTTGGACAAGCCTCAATGCTCCCTCATAGTCAGCGACCTTGTAGAGCTTGTCTGCAAGCTTCAGGTATTCGCCGCTTTTCTTCCTTCTCTCGTGTGCTTCTTCAATCTCAGCCATCGGGGGAATACAGTTTCTACTCCGTGGATATGGATTTCTCTTCTACCTAAATGAATAAATTCAATGCCAGAAACATTATGCGCCATTACATTATTATCTAATGAACGGTCATAAGTCCTTGACGTTGTTCACACTTGAGGGGCTTTTTGAAGAGGAAAGTAAGGGAGGGCTTACGTTGTAAGACTTAGTTCAGTTTTTCAAAAGGTATGTTCAACAATCGGTAATTTCTCCAATCTTTATAGTCAAAATGCCACCACTCGTCGGCATTGACCTTGAAGCCCTCGGCCTCCATCGCTCGACGAAGAACAGCCCGTACAGTGCGCTGGGCCTCAGTTCCTCCGGGATACTCTGCTGCCGCCCTTTCGGTGAAATCGTCGTATTCGCTCGGCATAGGGACTTCTTTGCCGGTCCTTAAATCGTACAACGAACAATCAACTGCACAGCCCCGGTTGTGCTTCGACCCCTTCTGGGGATTTGCAACATAGATGCGTTTGCTCCGGGGTGTTTCATCCCAGAATTTCTTCGTGACAGCCCAAGGCCTGTAACCGTCAAACACCAGAATCCCATACCCCGACTCCTGCAGATTACGGTGGACGCGAACCAAGGCTTCTGCGGCGGGACGCTGCAGAAATGCCCGCGCCTGAGTGTACATCCGCCGCTTCATGAAATTGTTGGATGTCGCGTAGCGGATATCGAGCTTGATGGTAGAATCGAGCTTGACAAGTTCGACCAAATCATCGGGAAGAAACTCCCTTCCAGTCTCAGCAGGCTGACCTGCGGCGAGGGAAGGAATGAACAGAAGCAGCAAAAGAAACGCTCTCTGCACCATTATTTCTTTGACTTATAAAATGAAACTGAATGCTCCACTCCCAGTGCCTGCTTGTCCCAATGCTCGAATCGCTCGAGCCAGGAATGTCTGGTAAACACATCATCGTGGGCGGGATTTGCATATGCAATGCGCAGGCGGGATCTGTCCTTAACATCCGATACAATTTTGTTAAGCACTTCGTCAAGGGTTGTTGCGCCAAAGGGATTGAACAGGAAGACCGCCGTGGTACCGGAGTAGTCAAACTCCTGCGCGGGGACATTGTGCACTTCGATCGGCGCCCTGCGTCCCCGCATGTTCCTGGCGTTCGCACGCGCAGCATCGCAAAATTCCCCAGACAAATCCACGCCAACTACTTTCTTTACATCATTGAGAGCCGCAAGACACACGACCCGCCCCTTGCCACAACCGATGTCCACAACAACATCATCATGCCCCAACTCCAAGCGATCAAGAACCTTGCGGATTGTGGAATAAAACATGGTTGCATAGTGATACGCGTCAGGATGCTGCACCTCCACTATGCCCCGCGTTCGGATGCCCAGCCGGAACTCCCACCACAGATTGTTCAACCGCTTATGCAGCGGCAGAGGATCGAGATTCAGGCCTTCAATTGGCGTTGACAAATTTTATCTCCCGGACTTGTTTGGTCTCCGCCAATATACGCGGGCATTCTTCTTATTCCAAGAACGGATATCACGCGCAGTTATTTGGGTTGAATCAACGCCGCAACCGCCCCGGCAGGATCTTGAATCACGCAGTAGCGTCCGTAACCGCCCATGTCTTTTACCGGAGTTACCTGTTTGCCTCCGAGCAGTCCGCATGCCTCAACACTTTTCTCGATATCGGCGACGGTGATGTAGATAAGCCATTGAGGGGGCAGCCCCTGATTCATGCCACGTGCATGGCAAACACCCGCGACTGGTTTTTCATCGGAAGAGACCATCGTGTAATCACTATATCCCCCCATATCTACAGGCTGGTGCGTCCAGCCTGCAACGGCAGTATAGAAATCGCGCACGCGATCTGCATCCGGAACCGTTAAATCAAACCATCCTACTGACCCGACCGCAGGTTTCGGTTGTTCGCTCATAAACTCACCTTGATGTTATGTATGGAATGGATAAAGCACTATCACTTCTGGAGCAGCATCTTCCGTACTTGAACAAATCCTGCCGCCTCAAGCCGGTAGAAGTAGACGCCGCTCGGCATCCCTTCAGCATGGAACACACGTTCATGCAAGCCGGGACTTAGTTCCTCATTCACCAACGTGGAAATCTGTCTGCCAAGTATGTCAAGAACCCTGAGTGTTACAAAAGCTTCGCGTGGCACTTGGAATCTCATCACAGTCTGCGGATTGAAGGGATTGGGATAATTCTGTTCAAGCTTGAACGAGAGCGGAGGATCATTCTCAGCTACATTAGTAAGTAACGGCGTGAACGAGAATGCCCGCTCGGACGGCGTGCTCGTGGTATCGGATGTTCTTGCCGTCACGCGCCAGAAATATCGTCTGTTCGGTTCAAGCACCAAGGGGACTGTGTGGAATGTATCACGGATACCTCCGGCCAAAAATACAGGCGTCGAAAAAAGTGAATCGGATGCGATTTCAATTGAATAGGAAACCGAATCAGCAGGGTTCAACGGAAACGATCTCCGCCACACGAAGGGCTGCAGTACAGGAATCCAGACAGAGCCTGATGGAGAAACGAGTCGGAACGGAGCAGGCGGCAGACTCCTCACCTGGGCCGAAAAGTTCATACGCGCATCACTTGCCGCCGAATCTCCGAAAGCATACCGCCAATACCCGGGATTCTTTTTTAGAATGAGTTGAAAAACACTCGTCAAATAGCGTCGGGTGAGAAGCAGTTGCTGAGAGCGTGAGAGCGATCCGTTCGGGTCGGTGAAGTCGAAGATATTCGTATCCATGAATCGGGTGTGATTCGCTTGCAGAATCACAGGCAAGGCCTTCACGGCGCGGGCATTCTGGTACATCGGAGTCTGATTGGTGGCGACCGGGGTTATGCCGTCACTTCCGCCGCTTATCAAGTACACGACGCCCGCAATCCTGTTCATGACATTGATCGCGGAAGGGTTCGTCTCGGCCGCCGCAAGGGGTGCGACGACATCAACGCGAAGGTCACGCGCGGCTGCAAGCAAACTTGCTCCGCCCCCCATCGAATGGCCGCTCAAGCCAACTGCCGATGTATCAATCAAATGGTGGAAACGGGACGACGGCACCGATGTTTGCTGCCGGATATAGTCAACGCAAAACAGGAGATCCTCTGCGAGTTGATCGTGCTGCGTGTCGGGAAACTGCGGCGCGATAACCACGAAGCCATGTGTCGCAAGATGTCGGAAGTGCGAGAGATAGTACCCGGTTTGCATGAAGAACCCGTGTCCGAAGGCAATGATCGGGTAGCCTCCGGCAGGATCGACCGGTGTTTCGCTCCCCTCATTTGTCGCCGGATAGTAGATGCGACAGGAAAGAGAGCGGGTTCCCCGTTGCAATGTTTGTGAAGTCCAGCCGGCTTGGAATGGCCCGTCATTTTCGGGCTGGGAGAATAAACTTGGCGCACAGATCACCAGAAATACAAGTACGTGCAAGCGCATAACAAGTCTCCGGAATTAAGAAGGAACCTCCCGCAATATACCAAGCCACCGTGACGGATGAAAGATCGAACCCATTGATTCCTGCGTGAGGGATAGCTAACTTTGCTAGCAAACGACCTGAAAGGGTAAAAGTGCTTCTTGACGACATTCTACCCCGCCATCACTTCAATGAGGTTCATTCCGTAACCATTCGCGCTTCGCCCGAGTGCATCTTTCAAGCCTTGCAGAGGCTTACGCTGACTGATCTTCCGCTCTTTCGTCTCTTGTGGCAGCTCAGGGGAATGGGGAAAGCGAAGCCTCTAGCGGAAGAGCCTGTTCTGCATTGGGCAGTTCGAGCAGGATTTGCTGAACTTGCCATCCAGCCGGAGCGTGAGATAGTACTCGGGAGAATCGGCAAATTCTGGAATCTCCGCGGCGACGATGCGCCCGCATTGAGAACGCTGGACGAGTTTCTTGCATTCAAAGCCAGCGGGTATGCACGCACAGCCATGAACTTCTACATGCAGCCGGAGGGCAACTCAACCATATTATCAACTGAAACGCGCGTATTCGTCCCCGACGCAGCCGCCAGGATGAAGTTCCGCAATTATTGGTTTCTCATCCGGCCATGGAGTGGCGCAATCCGCAAAGAGATTCTCAGGATTGTCAAACGACACGCGGAAACGGAGGTTCGTTCCAAAGTACAAATGTCAACCATGTAAGGTTTTCTCATGTCCTCACACTTCACAGGTATTATCCCGATATTCCGCGTCAATAATCTCGATGCATCAATCGCATACTATACCAAGACACTTGGGTTCAAGCAGAACTGGCGGTGGCCGGGATTTGCATCTGTTGGACGGGACAATGCCACGATCTTTCTCTGCGAAGGGGGACAGGGACATCCGGGTGCATGGGTCTCGATTTTCATGAAGGATGTGATCACGTTGTTCAACGAATACAAGTCCAGCGGTGCGCTTATCGTCGAGCCGCCAATGAACTTCCCGTGGGGACATTGCGAGTTCCTCGTCAAAGATCCGGATGAGAACATCATTCGCATGAGCGGCGACAAAACCGGACCGGACTCGAAGGGATTCGAACGTACGCTACGTTCCAGGAGAACATAGTGGTGAGTTATTCAAAACGGAAAAAGCTGCCCGGTTGCTCCCTGTCACCATACATGGATGAAATTCGTTGTATCTGATAGGTGTCTGTTATGAGTCCATAACGCATGAGAATCCCGGGGGAGCAATGAACGTTATACCGGTCATCAAATGTCGGGACATGAATGTGTCGCTGACTTTCTACACAACAATTCTTGGTTTCGAGCCGGCACCCGGTGACAAAGCGGGCGATCCGGTAGTTAACATCCATCGTGATGGGGCGTGTTTGCAACTTTCGATCCTGGATGGAGACGGTGCATACGGAAGCGCTGTCAACATTATTGTTGAAGATGTGGGCTCACTGTTTAACGAGCTTATCGGCAGAGGGCTTGACACATCTGAACGAGCGGACTCGCAGGTTCATTCCGCTCCCGTGCGTCAGACGTGGGGAACACAAGAGTTTTACGTCACAGATCCTGATGGCAATACATTGAGGTTTGTCCAGCCCGAACGTTGAGATGTTCTAAATGAAACTCTGCTTCTCTTTCCTCCTGGTCATTCTTTCCTGCAGCTCCGCTGTCGGACAATCCGGCTTCTATTCCAGACTTGCCGACTCGGCGCTCACCTTGACGTACCACAAGGTTGTGTATGATGCCCGTTATGTCCGCATTCCCTATCCCGGCGGTGATGTCGCCGCTGATAAAGGAGTCTGTACCGACGTGATTATCCGCGCATACCGCATGCTCGGCATTGATCTGCAAAAAGAAGTGCATGAAGACATGCGGAGGAACTTTGCGAAGTATCCGGGAATCTGGGGATTGTCACGCCCTGACAGAAACATTGATCACCGCCGCGTCCCAAACTTGATGAGGTTCTTCTCCCGTCACGGAACGATCCTGTCCGGATCGGCCAATCCCGACGACTATTCGCCCGGGGATATAGTCTGCTGGAAACTCACGGAGGGAACGACGCACATCGGATTGGTGTCGAATAAACGTTCTGAAGACGGCAGGCGCTTCATGATTGTGCATAACATAGGCGCGGGTCAGGTGCTGGAGGATTGTTTGTTCAAATTCACCATAATCGGACACTATCGTTACGCGAAGTAGGAATAGCGTCATACCCCATCAGCAACCTCAACGCGTTTCTCAATGGTGTGCTCACTCAGTCCTCTCAATAACTCCCCTACACTCCACGCCTGTGCAATGCACCCACGGGGCACATTCGGAGGTTCCGCGTCAAAAATCTCGGAGATCGTCCCGATTCCTGCTTCTGCCAGGTGCGGCCTGACGCCCTGGAGAATCTGTCTGGCCCGGACCAATCCCTTCTCACCTTCAACCGATACGATTGCGTCTGCCAGCGGGCCAAGCAGCCAGCTCCATACTGTCCCTTGATGATATGCACCGTCACGCTCTACGGGTCCGCCACCGTATCGGGGACGATACGCGGGATCGAATGGTGAGAGACTTCGCAGACCTTTCGGTGTATAGAGGTGTCTTTCAACCACATCGAGAACACTCGCAGCCCGGGCTCCTTCGAGCAACGGATACGGCAAGCTGAGAGCAAAAATCTGGTTGGGGCGAATAGCTGCATCCCTGTAATCGCCATCGGCATGGTCATACAAGCAGCCGGTCGATGGATTCCAGAATGTCGATTCAAACACCTGTTTGACTTCTTCCGCTCTACGCAGGTACACACCAGCCGTTCGCTTGTACAGAAAGTGATCGGACAAGGACCCGAATATCATCAGGGCATTGTACCAGAGAGCATTTATCTCCACCGCCTTCCCCTGTCTCGGGGTTACAACCCAATCGCCGACCTTGGCATCCATCCAGGTTAATTGCACGCCCGGCTCGCCAGCATACAGAAGGCCATCCGTATCAACATGAATATTATATCGGGTACCACTCTCATGCCGGCCGATAATCTCGCGAAGGACCAGCAGAAGTTCATCACGGACAAACTCCCCGTCGTCCGTATAGTCAAGGTACTTTTGGACTGCAATGAAGAACCACAGTGTCGCATCGACAGTGTTGTATTCGGGCTGCTCTCCCGCATCAGGGAAGCGGTTCGGCAGCATTCCCTCGCTTACGCTGCGGGCAAACGCACGAAGAATCCTTTTTGCATCGTCAAACCTCCCGGTGACCAGGCAGATGCCCGGCAGGGCGATCATCGTGTCTCGACCCCAATCGCTGAACCAATGATAGCCGGCAATAAGTGTTTTGAGATCTTCGCCACGTTTCACAATGAACTGATCGGCGGCAAGGGCAAGCGAATCCGAAAGCTCATCCCGGATTGCAAGCGATTCAAGCAGGCCTGTCCGGCGCGCAGCTTCTTTGTTGAGGAGGGCAAAGGCATTCCGACCGTCCGGGTTTTCAGTCGAGATGATGACACCGAGCCGGTCTCCTTTCTTCAATCGGACTGAGAATACGCCGTGCGTGAACAGATCTTCCCTGAAATCGAGCCCGCGTTCAAGTTCGATATCATATTCGAAATTTCTATACCAATCCGGATTTGGTTCAAACGTAGAGCCCGGTACATCTATGAACAACTCCGGTACTCCATCATATGCCTGCACCCGGAACGTGCCGTTGGTGAATACGCCCGTACGATGAATCGCATCATTGGCGTGCGCGAGGCTGTGGTAATCACGGGGCGCCATGAATGGTTGTAATTGCATGACGAACTGACGCGGCGCTTCAAGGACCTCATACAAAACGAGTGTTGTATTTTCGCCGTTCACGGCTGCAACGGTTTTTCGAAGTCTGATTCCTCCTGCCTCAAAAACAAACTCCGGGAATAGCTCTTTTGAGAATGATACGAGGTGCCTGAATCCTTCGGGATAAATGACCCCGGGATATTTGTTGGCGGAAAGCATGAATCTTGCGCCATCAACGGCGAGTGTTTCGTCCAGCTTCGAGAGCAGCACCATCCGTCCCACCGGCGGACGGGTCGCTGCTACGAGCATTCCGTGATAGCGTCGTGAGTGCGCTCCGGAAATCGTTGAACTCGCCCAGCCTCCGAGACCGTTGGTCTCGAGCCACTCTCGTCCTGCGGCCTGTTCGAAATTCTGTGTAACTGACGCGTCAAATGAGATCGTCATCGCATCACACTGCTGCTGTTTCGGCAATCTGCGTGCTGTTGCTAAGAGATGCGCTGTCCCCTGCAACTTCGACGAACACCTTTATTACCCCTCTCGCGGTCGTTAGCAAATCCATCATTTCCCTGTAGTTCTCCAATCCCTTTACGGGATGCGTAAGAAGTTGCTCAGCCCATCCCGGAAATTGTGCCCGGCATTGAGCAAGGTCTTTTACGCCTGCTTCAAAGTACTCACGATTGGCATTCACCGTCCCGAACATCACCTTGTTGCCGAGAACAAACTCAAGATTGATCTTGTCTGCGGGGATTTCGACTTTCTTCCCCGCTCCGGTTATGCTGGCGAGAATCAAGACACCGTTCTTCGCGAGAATCTCGGCGGACTCGAAAACGACTGCCGAGCTTCCAGTCCCCTCGAAAATGATATCGAACGGACCGTACATCTCCGATGCTTGCTTCAGCGAGACTGACTTTGTGGAGACGTAGCGGGCACCCAGCCCTTCAACAAGCGTGGAGTTCAAAAACGGCGCAGGCGTCCGTCCGAATGTGACAACGTCGAGGCCGCGCAGCCGGAGGATCATGGTTGCAAGAAGCCCGAGTGTTCCCGATCCCATTACAGCCGCCTTTCCGGGACGCCACATCTTCAAGCGTCGCTGGATTTCATACGCTTGAATGATTCCCTTCTCCGCGACGCTCATCGGCTCGGTCAGCACGCCGATGTCCTTGAGCCCCTCAGGTACTTTCACGATGTACTCCGGATCATCGACATAGTATTCCGTCAGGTACCCGTGTCGAAGATTGATGCCGCGCTCGTAGTAGACATCGTCCGTCGTCATGTCATATTGCCCAATCGAGTCGTAAAACGAGTTGCCCGGTCTGCGGACCGTAGCGACAACATAATCGCCGGGACTGAAGCCCTTGACATTCGGGCCAACTTCTTCAACAATGCCGAACGACTCATGGCCGATCGTGAGATAATCATAGCCGGGCGGGGCTGCGCCGTATTCAGCAGCGTTTATTTCCTTGTCAGTGCCGTCAACACCCACGCGCAGGATTTTGACGAGTATGCCCCTTCCATTCGGAATGTCGTGGACGGAAGGCTTCGGGACGTCACGAAGGTGGACGGAATCAGGCTCGCCAGGTAGCACACATATTGCTTTCATAGATTCTCCAATTGTCTTCACTATTCTGCAACGAAGCTACGAAGGATACGTCACACCGAGGTCACGACAACGCAACTTCTTTAAAGAGCTGCTGCATCCGAATAACAGAATCATATACCGGCAAGGGTATTGCCGACCGGTTTGAGTCCCTTGGTTGGTCTGTCTTCTATCCTGGGTTGCAACAACTTCGCGACTAGTCCGGTCCAGCCTGTTTGATGCGACGCTCCGACGCCTCGTCCATTGTCACCGTCAAAATATTCGTGGAAGAGCAGATAGTCACGGAAATGCGGATCGTTCTGCATCTTTTCGCTGTAACCGTAGACCGGACGCCGCCCGTTCTTATCTATCAGGAATATTTTTGTCAGACGTCGCGACAGTTCGTCCGCCACTGCGTTTATAGTGAAATACTTGCCGCTATTTGTCGGGTATTCGATCTTGAAATCATTGCCGTAATAGTGGTGGAATTTTTGCAGGGACTCGATGATCAGATAATTGACGGGAAACCAAATCGGTCCCCGCCAATTGGAGTTGCCACCGAACAGACCGGTATCCGACTCGGCAGGGCGGTACTCGACGCGGAAGACATTACCGTTCGCCCGGAATTCGTACGGATTATCCTTGTGTACTTTCGACAAGGCCCGAACGCCATACTCCGACAGAAACTCCGTTTCATCAAGCATCCGCCTCAGAAGTTTCTTCATGCGATGGCCGCGCAACAGCGAAAGAAGGCGGCGCTCACCCTGTCCCGGCTCCTGCCAACGAGAGACAAGAGAAGCAAGATCTTTGCGATAATTGAGGAACCAATCCATGTGTGCCTTGAAGTCCGGCATGTTTTCGATCAATTCCGGCTCGATCGTTTCAACCGCAAAGAGCGGTGTAAGACCGACCATTGAACGGACGCGAAGCGGAATGTGTGTGCCGTCAGGTAAATGAAGAACGTCATAGAAGAATTCGTCTTCCTTGTCCCACAATTCAATCCCGTGGCCGCCGATATTTGCCATGGCACCGGCGATATACATGAAGTGCTCAAAGAACTTTGTGGCGAGATCTTGATAAATCGGCTTTGATTTGGCAAGCTCGAGCGCAATACGCATCAGGTTCAGCGAGTACATAGCCATCCAGCTCGTACCGTCAGCCTGCTCAATATGTCCTCCTGTTGGCAATGGCGCGCTCCGGTCGAACACGCCGATATTGTCAAGTCCGAGAAATCCCCCCTGAAAAATGTTGTTCCCCTCGCTGTCTTTGCGGTTCACCCACCAGGTGAAGTTGAGAAGCAACTTGTGAAAAACCCGTTCGAGAAAATCGGTGTCGCCCCTTCCGCCATTTGCTTTCTGGTCAATTTTGTAAACACGCCACGTCGCCCAAGCATGCACAGGAGGATTGACATCACCGAATGCCCACTCGTACGCAGGAAGCTGTCCGTTAGGGTGCATATACCACTCCCGCGTCAACAGCACAAGCTGCTCTTTAGCAAAATCGGGATCGACCACGGCAAGAGGCAGGCAGTGAAAGGCAAGGTCCCATGCTGCATACCACGGGTATTCCCACTTGTCCGGCATCGAGATAATGTCCGCGTTGTTCAAATGCACCCAATCCCGGTTCCGGCCCTTTCTTCGATTCCGGGGCGGAGTAGGCTGACCCGGATCGCCGTTGAGCCACTGCATGACGTCGAAATAGTAGAACTGCTTTGACCAGAGCATACCTGCGAACGCCTGACGCTGCACATTCCTGGCGTCAGAATCTGTCAGACCGGCTTGGACCGTGGCATAGAATTCATTCGCTTCACGAACGCGGTCGCCCAGAAGTGTATCAAAACCAGTGAAAGGAGCTTCCATGATCTCATCGCTCAACCGGAGCCGCATTGTCACCGACCCGCCTGACGGAACGTTCACTACGAGATGTGCCGCTGCTTTCGTTCCCCGATGTTCAGGGTTGACAGCTTTCCTGTTCCCGCTAACAACAACTTCGTTGATGCCATCTTTGTAAAAGCCGGCGGCTCCGTTGTAGCTGTACAGACGGGCGGTGTTTGTTTCGTTCTCACAGAACAGTAACTCGTCACATTCGTCAACAAAAAGCCACCGGCGTTTGCCGAGACCGTGATGTTCGATCTGGATGGCATGATCCCTTATTGCGTACAGTACCGGCTTGTGATCATCATATCCCCACGACCATGTGTTGCGGAACCAGACTTGCGGCAGAATATGAAGCGGCGCCTCCTCCGGGCCACGGTTGTGTACAGTGATTTTCATCAGGACATCTTCCGGAGATGCCTTCGCATACTCGACGAAGACATCGAAGTACTTGTCGTCCTCGAAGATGCCGGTATCAACCAATTCGAATTCGGAACGATCCTTGCCTCGCCGGCGATTTTCCTCCACCAACCAGGAATATGGAAATTCCGCCTGCGGGTACTTATAGAGCATTTTCATATACGAGTGCGTTGGAGTGCTATCGAGATAGTAATAGCACTCCTTCACGTCCTCCCCGTGGTTTCCTTCGTTACCCGTCAGCCCGAAGATTCGTTCTTTCAGAATCGGGTCTTTGCCGTTCCACAGTGCAAGGGAGAGACAAAGCAATTGTGCGTCATCGCTGACGCCTGCAATGCCATCCTCTCCCCAACGATACGCTTTGCTGCGGGCAGCGTCATGTGAGAGATATTCCCATGCATTGCCATACGGCGAATAGTCCTCACGCACGGTTCCCCATTGACGCTCAGTCAGGTACGGACCCCAACGCTTCCAAGCGGCAATGCCACGGCGGGCTTCGTCCAGTCGTTTCTGTTCTGCATTCATGTCCCACTCCATCCTGTCAGAAAAATCATGCGTTAAATACCCGGCAGTTATTTCTTGAGAACACCCGGCCAGTTCTTGTTCCCCTCTTTGATGTTTCCGGGAACATCCTCCTCCCAAGCCTTCTGTGCCTCTGCATTGGCATTGAGATAGAGCTTGCCATCCACTATTTTCCAGACCAGAGGGTCTCCTGTCCAGGTGTAATTTCGGGAAACTGCATATGCACAGTACCCCCCGAATGCGGGGGCGTAAGCTTCGGGACCATTCTGAAACGCCACCCGGTTCTCCTCTTTCGAGAAGTGCCATGTGGCATCCATCCACAGATACGTGAACTTCTCTGACCCCTTCACAGGCTTGGCTTCGGCAAAATATGCCACGGGATCGTATCCCCGGATCGCGACGCCGGATTTCGTCAGATCAAACTTCGGCTTTTCCCCCGCAAAAGATACTGCAAACAACACGACGATAACAAGCAAAGCGAGAACAAACCTGGAACGCATATGTTACTCCGTTAAGTGATTAGCGCTGAGACTGTTGGTTCGGATTCTGATCGATCAAGAGCATGGGATGCCCGTCAGGATCCCTTACAAAGAGCCCTGTTCGAAATCCGTATGAAGCATCCGGCAAAGTCACAGGACCAGGCGAGATAAATCGGGCACGCGCTGTCCGCATCCGGGTCCATGCATCGGAAGTACTGCCGACAAGGAGCTTTGTTTGCCAATGGGCAATGTCATTTGCCTGCAAATCTGCCGGAGAGGGGCGACCATCTGACGGGGCTAGATATTCCAGAAACTCGATTCCAGGCCCCGTTGTCGCACGCAACCCGCTAATCCGCAGGCGCGCCCCGAACACATTGTTCAAGTGCTCCTGCTCGGTTCCGTAGTTTTCACTTTCCCCGGCCAAGCGCATTCCAAGAGCATCCCTGTAGAACTCAAGGCTTTCGTCGGTGTTGTTAACCACAATGGCTGTATGATCGATACCGAGAAACAGCCTTGTGCCACCCTTTTGCCATTTCGGATCTCCTTTTCCTTGGGGGAAGTAGATCACTTCGAGATAATGTCCGTCCGGGTCACGGAAATAGAACGCCCGGATTCCGGCAGCCCCTGCATTCCAATCCGGAATGCGCTGCGGGGCCGTTGAGGCATGCCTCACGTTGTGTTTACGTAAATGAGTGTACGCCTTATCCATATCACTCACAACTATTGCAATGTGCTGAAACCAATGATCGTTGCTCCGGGTGTCGGCTGGATAAAGCTTACCTTTCGGGGTGATATACTCCGTCAGTTCGATGGACTCATCGCCGAGTTTCATGCGGACGATACGCATGCGGGCTCCAAACACTCCCACCAACCGCTCGTACGACTCACCCCATACTTCAACGTCGTGCACTTTCTCGAATGACAGGACATCCCGGTAGAATTGAACGGAACGATCAATATCCCCCACTGTCATTCCGATTGCGTCCACTGACGTGACGAGACCGCTCTGCTGTTGGGCTGTAACTTGAAGCAGGAGAACAAATGCGAGCGTTGTGATTGCAACGAGGCGACCTGCCGGTATCGACTTACGGTTCATTCCTAGACCCTTTCTGTTGATAAGGCGATCCCAAGAAACGGAAGAAACGTCACAAGATTATCATGAAATGATAGTGATCAGGATGAGGATGATGCCTTGTGCAGATCAATGAAACGCCGTGCATAGAATCTTGGCCGCGGAACGTGCAGGGCTTCTCGTCGTTCCTCATCAACACTTCTGAGCCGGCGGGCGAGTTCAACTACTGTCAACTGCACGCCAAGCATTTGATTAAGTGGTTCCAACAAATAGTCTGCATACCACAATGGCCAGTCGGGGTCATCTCCGTTGGTGGATGCAAACGCTTTGTGATGGGCTTTACCGGCGGCTTGAAACAAGATTTCAAGCCGGGACAGGATGTGTGGAGTCATCTCCGCACCCTTCGCACCCCGCTCCCACCGCACTTCGGGCACGCATGGAATTCTTGAATACGTCCGCCGAAAGGACCATCTGATGGCTCTTTCGAATCAGAGCGAACGGAGTAATCAATCTTGTCGGCATGATGGTTCATATCGACCCCGCATTGGGGACACTTCATCTTTTCCCGGGCAGACTTCATGATGTACTCCTTCGATGAATTGATCATTATTCGGCGGGGATGCGCTCTCTGCCGTACCGCAAGACCTTCGCCATCCAGACAAGTTCGTTGAAGAATTTCTCAAACCGGCGCACGTATGAATCGTCGGTCAGTTTCCCATCGTCATCAAACGACTTCCGGACTTGCCCGAAGTTTACGTCCCAGAATATCGTCACAAGACCGAGTTCACGCATTACCGGAAGCATGTTCTCGATCACCCGGGTGCCGCCGAACGGGCCGGCTGCAACCCCCACCAACCCGACGGGCTTGTGAATGTATTCCTTCAAGTTTGTATCGAGCACATGCTTGAGCAGCCCCGGATAGCCGTGGTTGTACTCCGGCACGACAATGATGAACCCGTCGGCGCGGTCGCACTTCTTCGAGAATTCCGGATCCTTGATGCTCTCACCGGCATCATCAACCGGAATCGGCAGATCCGTAATATCAATCAACTCCGTCTCGACACCAGTCCGCTTGCGGACTTCATCAATCGCAAAGCGTGCGACGTGCGCGCTCATTCGCTCTTTCCGGGGTGTACCGAGTATTATGGGAATATAAAGTGGACGTGCATCTGACATGATTTCCTCACTGTACTGAACTCTTACAGAAACACGAACACTCAGACAGACAATTCAATTCCCGTCCTCTGTTTTTCAGGAAGGGTGGCTCCCAGTCTCTCGATCAAATGATCACCCACGCGCAGCGCATTCGCTATTATAGTTAACGCGGGATTTACTGCGCCACTGGAGGGAAAGAAGCTGGCGTCCACAACGTAGAGGTTGTCCAATTCCCACGCCTTGCAATTCCGGTCGAGCACTGAAGTCTTCGGGTCAGTTCCGAAGCGGATAGTGCCGTTCTGATGCGCAACGCCTGCCAGTGGGATCCGCTGTCCGACAAAGAGACTCCGCCCAAAAAGACCCTGATGGCATTCTCTGCCGTGCACAGGACAAGGTGTCTGATGATTCATGACGTCCTTCAGCTTGGCTATGAGTCGTTGGTGCCCTTCTTCATTATTTGGAGTGTACGAAAGAACAATGTTGCCGCTCCGGTCGAGAGTTACCCTGTTATCGGGATCCGGTAGATCTTCGGACGTCAGCCAAAAATCGAGCGAGTGTGTTGCCATCGTTTCCAGAACGAAACCCGGCGCTATTGCCGGAGCTCCGGCGCGGAGTGTGTCGAGATCGAGCTTTCCGACAAAGGAAATATGCCCCATCGGAAATTCCCATTCCTGAGAGCCGAAGTAGAAATCATTGACTGCCAGTGTCTTTTGGAATACCGTCGGGTTCGGACATTTTGAAATCGCCATCATGACGGAATTGATATGTCCCATATAATGCCGTCCCACGACATCAGATCCGTTGGCAAGTCCGTTTGGATGGCTCGAGTTTGCCGACCGAAGCAGCAGCGCTGCAGAATTGATCGCTCCGGCGGAAACCACGACAATGTCGGCTGAAAACGCTTCGATGTTTCCGTCCTTTTCAACGAGCACGCTCGTGATTGACTTGCCACTGACATCTGTTTCGAGTTTTGTTACTTTCGCCTCTGTCAGAAGCGACACATTGGAATACTCCAGAGCCGGATCGACACAGAGCGTCTGTGCGTCTGATTTTGCATCAATCAGGCAAGGATGGCCATCGCACGTTGCACAGCGTATACACAGACTCTTGCGCGGTTGGCTTTCGTTGAGCCGGACACCGAGCGGGACATGGAACGGCTTCAAGCCATAGCGTATGAAGTCGTCACTTAACCGCTGCATGCGAGACTCGTGACTGACGGCCGGAAACTTGTAAGGCGCGCTGGCCCATGGCTCAGTAGGATCGGTACCGCGCTCACCATGAACCTCGTAGAGATATTCAGCCTTTGTGTAATACGGCTCAATTTCGTCGTATCCAATTGGCCAGGCCGGAGAAACGCCGCCGTGATGCCGGAGTTCTCCAAAGTCCGCCTCTCGAAGTCGGAACAACGCCGCGCCATAGAACTTGGTGTTTCCCCCTACATAATAGTTTGTATGGGGATGAAGGGGCTTGTTGTTTTTGTCGTACCAGACTTCTTTGGTGTTGTATCGTCCTTCCCGGTTCACTGCCTTGGTACTCCAATTTTCCGTTTCGCGCGGGACGTACGGCCCCCGTTCAATCAACAGAATACGTTTCCCGGTCGGTGCCAAAGCATAGGTCAACGTCCCACCGCCTGCTCCCGAACCGATGATGATAACGTCATAGTGATTCTCTTGTGGCATTGTTGTCTCCTCAATATTCCTGAAGCCGTGCCTGTTGACCCAGCGCTTCGAATGATGGTTGAATGCGAGGCGTAACGTAGTCTGACGAAATCCCGCTGTGTGAAACAGCGGGCGATCGCAAGGTTTGAAACTGGACAAGGTCCTTTGTGAACAGCACATCAAGCGTCCAGTCGAGCGCGACACGAAGTTTTTTCTCGAACCTCGGCAACTTGCTGAGATAGATCGAGCGCCAGAGCCACCATGCAATAAACCCCGAGAAATTCACTCCGAGAATCCTCGCGACACCTGTACGTCTGCCAATCGAAGCCAAAAGCCCTATGGTTCTGAAAACAAACGGTGTCTTCCTCTCTCCCGTTATTGTGGCAAGAAGATTACGGGCAAGCGTTCTTCCCTGACGTATTGCGTGTTGCGCAGTAGGTGGATACGGTTTCCCTGTTTGTGGATCAGGGATGACGGCACAATCGCCCAGCGCCCACACTCCCTGCCATCCGGGGACTTCCAAATATGCATTCGCCACCACGCGCCCTTTCTCTTTCGGAAACGGGAGGGTTGCAAGAATCGGGTTGGGTGCGGTGCCGGCTGCCCAAACGAGCGTGCCGGAAGAAATTTGTGTACCGTCAGTCAGCTCGATGACACCATCGGCATAACTCTTGACCCGGACACGCGTGTGCATCTCAACGCCTCGTTGAGCAAGAATGCGCTGAGCGTATTCCCCCAGTCTCTCCCCCAGCTCAGGGAGAATAACAGGCCCGGAGTGAATCAACGCAACGCGCAGCATCCCGGGTTTGAGGTTAGGGTAGAACCTCAACGCCTCACGGACAAAGTCGTTGACCGCCGCCACCGTCTCAACCCCTGCGAATCCTCCTCCGGCAACAACAAAAGTCAGCAATGGAGTCCGGATGTTCTCGTTACACTCGAAATCAGCGGTCTCCAGATTTTCGATGAGCCGGTTTCTGAGATAGATGGCGTCTCCCAGTGACTTCATGGTCAGTGCGTGGTCTCCGAGTCCGGGCAGGTTGTTGAAATTTGTCACGGATCCCAGTGCCAGCACAAGATGGTCATACTCCAGCGTGTGCCGGTGACTTTCCGTGCCGTGCGATACGGTTACCTCCTTCCGGAGAGGATCGACAGCCACGACATCGCCATCAAAGAACTTCACCCGACGCAACAACTTCCTCACAGGATTCACAATGTGTGAGAGATCGAGGTCGCTTGCCGCTACTTCATGCAGCATCGGAGTAAAGAGGAAGAAGTTTTCCCTGTTGACAAGCGTAACCTCCAGTTGTTGATACCGGGACAGCATCTTTTCGAGAGCAAGAGCGGTGTACATGCCGCCAAATCCTCCGCCGAGTATTATGATGCGTATTCTACTTTGCTGATCCATGATTCTTCCTTCAATAGTGGCGGAGTCTCAGCGGCAGTTTCCCATATAGAGGTACATACTCCTGCCGCCGTGACCCTCTTCAATCAATCCCGGATATCCGGGGGAGGTACTACAGGCTTGCTCTCGTGCCCGCGTCAGCCAGGGGCGCCGTGCCGAAATTCTTGCCAAAACGCTTGCACCAGATTGTGACCGACTTGTATTTCGCCACGTCTACTCCCGCCGGGATTTCATAGTTCTGGTCGCCCTTGTTCCCTTTGAGCGCGGCAAGGTGATAGAACCCGGAAGTAGTCACTGTAGCATCATCATTGGCGTCGTTGGCAACACCGAGGTACACCTGCACATCCGGACCGTTTGATGTTTCAAAATTACTGAAGCGCAGGACCTTCTGACCTCCGGAGAGTTCGTAAATCGAAGCGGTACCCTTTGTTTCATGAGCTACGCCGTGAAACATTCCGCTCTGTAACAACCTCGGACCTGATTCCGCCACACCGCTGTTCATAGCCAGGGGCGCAGTGCCGAAGTTTTTACCAAACCGCATGCACCAGATCGTGACGGAATTGTAGTTGCCCACATTGACATCATCCGGAATCTCGTAGTTCTGATCGCCGACATTCCCCTTCAAGGCGGCCAGATGATAGAAGCCCGACTTTGTCACAGTCTCGTCATCGTTCGCATCCTTTGCGACTCCGAGATATACTTGCACGTCCGGGCCGTTCGATGTCTCAAAGTTGGTGAGACGAAGCACCTTCTTCCCGTTTACGTCATGAATGGTGGCAGTCCCTTTCGTTGCATGAGCGACACCATGAAAGGCGCCGGTGGCAAGAATCTTCGAGCCTGTTGAGGCCTCGGCAACGGTTGCAGGAAACGACTCATTGACCGTTTCATTGATGAAAAGCCGTTCCGGACGAAAGGCATACCACGCAACAAACAATACCGCAAGCCCGGCAATAACGAAAATTGGTTTCTTTGAATTCATGATGGATGAGACTCCTTCCTCTTGAGTTGGTTGTTATGACGAATCTATTATCTGGTGGCCCGGACTAAACGCATCCCACCGGTCCGGGCCACCGGGATCCTTATTTGCTCCCCAGTTCCGCAACAGGCGAGATCGTTACCCGAATGGTCGACGCAACTGTGGGATATGTCCACTTTCCATCGAGCACCGAGGTGACAAAACCGTTCTCGGAAGGCCCGACATTCATGCCGCTTTGGCGGGGACCCTGATTGGGACCAAACCCGGGTTCCTCATTGATCTCGGTGCCGGCATCATACAGGAAAAAATACCTGGTAATGTCGCCGGTCAGAGCGTTGTCCTTTGCGTCAAACAACTCAACTCCGAGCTCGTTTGTGCTGTAGAAGAGGTCGTTTGACTGACCCCACATGTTGGCAACGAACAGTTTTTGTCCTTTCACCGCTTCGAATGTGAACTCGAACGCACTACCCGGAGTAATCGGACCAGCCTTGTCGGCTCCGAGAGGAACGGTGAATGTCCCAACGGTCGCAATCCCCTTCTGACCCTTCAACGCGGTAGCAAGCATCGCCGGATTACCATCTTCTGCAAGAGCCTCGAGGCCTTTGCCCCAGTCCTTTTCCCCGGCTTTGAAAATCGGTGAGTTCAGGGTTCCAACGATAAACAACCCGGGCGCGAATGCCACCGGTGCTTCACCGCCGTTCGCCCCCTTCAGGATCGGGCCTGTTGTAATGTTTTCGTACCGGACTTTGAATTTCACTTTGTGGCCTGCAACCACATTGCCCCCGAACCCGAGTACAATCGCAACAAGGGCAAGAGCCGTTGTGAATCGAATCATAATACCTCCTGTGATGATGTGAGAAACGAACGCCCGCCAACGGACGTGTGAATTGCTGATGGATAATTACAGGGACTAAGTTAAAGGCGAGTAGTCACGGAAGTATGGAGCAGGAATTGAATGAGTGTTGCGAAGAATAGAACGACGGGACGGAATCAAGGGAATCCGGGCCCTTTGGTATTCAACCTTATGCGATATAATGTCCTGCCTGCGGTAATGTACAGCGTCGATCCGTCATCGCCCCAGGCACAGTTGGAGGTCGCCACACCGGTAATGATTGTCCCCAGGTGTGTTCCCTCCGGCGAGAACACGTACACACCACCAGGCCCTGACCCGAAAACATACCCCTGCCTGTCGACCTTAAGGCCATCCGGAGCTCCGGGATATTGCCCTATGAATTGCGCTGCATCATGGAACAGGCGTCCGTTGGTAATCAACCCGCCATTGTCCACGTCATACACAAGCCACGCAGGGCGTCGGGCGTCTACATCTGTTATGTAGAGCCGCTTGCCGTCGGGAGAGAACGCAATGCCGTTTGGCGCTCCGATCTCTTTTGTAAGCAGAGTAAGTTCACCATCTACTGAAAGTCTGTACACTCCGCAAAAATCCAACTCGCGACCTGAGTCACTAAACGTAGCAGGAAGTCCGAAAGGCGGATCGGTGAAGTAGATATCTCCATTAGGCGCTACAACGGCATCATTCGGACTGTTCAGCCTCCGGCCGTTGAAACTGTCGGCAAGGACCTTCCTGCGGCCATCTGCTTCGATACGCGTAACGCGCCGGTCGCCGTGTTCACAAATGATCAGGCGTCCGTCCTGATCAAACGTTAATCCGTTGGAGCCGGGCTCTCTTCCAGCAAAGGGGGCTTTTCCCGAATACCCGCTCGGCTTCATGAAAAGACTGGTCCCCTTCCCCTCTTTCCACATGAAGATTGCATTGGCGGGAATATCCGAAAAGAGTAGATACCGCCCCTTCGCATTCCATGCGGGACCCTCGATCCAAGTGTGACCGTCGGATATCTTTTCGAGCTTTGCGTTTGCCGGAACAATCTGATCGAACACAGGGTGAAGGCGAACAAATCCCCTCTCACTTTCGTCCCGGGGGTATGCACCGAGGACGTAGAAAAGAATCAGTAGCACAGGGAGGAGACATTTCATCTCTCACCTCAAGATGTATGAGATTCCGGCTGTGACCTTCGGCGCCGAGAGCACGTTTCTGCCGTACGCCACCGAATAGAACCCGACAGATAGTCCGTATGCGTCACCAACAGTGTAGATGAGTTCGCCCCCATATTCCAGATAACTCTGGTTATTGGCGTAGAGGCCATTGTTTCCGCCAATGACGAGATGATCACCATTCTTTAGTGACTCAACCCCGCGAAGAGAGCCTGAAAGTGTAAAGACTTTTTCAAATGTGTATCCCACTTGAAGAGAATACAGAAACTCGTCGGAGAATCCGCGTGTCCGGTTGTTGAACCCGATCCGGCCGGCAGCATACATCGGAAGGGGATAAAATGAATGACCCACTTCAGCGGTCACCCGCTGATTGAACTCGCCATCACCAGAGAGTAGCCCGTTGGGTTGCCGGAAGTCGCCTACCGGTATACCGAAGCTGATTCCGGCGGAAAGCACAGTTGGGGAATTTTGGACCAAAGCAATCCGCACGCCGATATCGGGATCCGCAAAACCGGAAGCCCTGTCTCCACTGAAATATTCCGTCCCGCTAGGTCTGCCGACAACCCGGTCAAGGGTCGCCGAATGATAAAATGGGATGTACCCGGTCACCGTAAACCAACGTTCAATACCGTATTCGGCGTAAAGGCTTGCCGTATAATCCCCGAGCGGGGTAATCGGAGTCCTGTTACCGTTCGGCTCGTAGAAGTTTTTTGCCCTGATCATCTGCAGACCGAGTTTGAAGAACCCTTCTCCTTTCTTTCTTGTCCAACCGGCGTCACACAATGGGGCACTGAGGAGGAGAAGAAGTCCGGTCAGAACAACTGTTCGACGATTCATACGCTTGTCCTTTCTGCCTGTCTTATTGCAGTCGTGCATAGCCGAATGTGATGTTGAACGGAACGCAATGCACGATCACCCAATCGAATGTATCGAGCTGAATCCCGGACGGTACGGCGTAGGTCTGCAAACCTGTAAATCGTTGGAGTCGGCCCAGGCTGACACTTGCCGGATTAAGGACGTTGGACGTGGAGAGATACACGCGCACGTCCGGTCCACCGGCGCTGGCGAAGTCATTTCCGAACGTGAGCGTGAGACTTCCATCGGGCTGCCGGGCGAGAGTTGCGGTTCCCCGAACATCATGACCGCTGCCCGGCCGCATCACGAACATACCAGAACGGCTGGATCCGGAAACTGCAACGCGGGCCGCGTTGCTCTCAATGCCGTCGACAGTTGCGATAACTTCGGCAGACCCGTTTTGACCGGCCGTTGCGAGGCCACCTTGACTCACGGTTACAATCTGAGGATTCGTGCTGCGCCAGACGGGGGTAACGCCCGTCAGGACCCGGTTGTTGACGGTGTATGCCGTTGCAGTGAACTGCCGCGTCTGTCCGATGGTCATCTGCACAACAGCCGGCTCAACTACAACGCGCGCAACCTGGTTTGCGTCCATGACTACGGTAAGCAGCGCGGCCTCGCTAATTGTCCCGCCTGATCGCACCATTACCCGCGCCTGCCCGACGCCCCGGCCTGTCGCAATACCCTCGAGGCTCACACTCACAATGGCGGTATCGGAGGAAGTCCATTGCAACGACCCTCCCGCCGGAGAACCGCTTTCATACATTGCTTGCAGTTGCAGCATATCGCCGACCTGAAGCGAAGCATTCGAGGGCGAAACAACCAGCCGCTCCATCGCCGCCGACACTGGATCATCAACGTACTCAGTGCCGATGCATCCCGCGAAGAATAATAGCATCAAAACATATAGCAGTCGCATTACCATATCTCGCCTTCGTCGAAATTACGGACCCAAAGTAGCGGATTTGTTTCACGATTCTATCACAACGGGCAGTTATTTTCGGTCATCGACTGCCCACAGTCTGCTTTGATCCCGGAATCCCTGCGCCGGGAATGTTGAGTCGCATCTTGTATAGACTGCTGCGGGCGCAGAGATACAGTGTTTTGCCGTCCTCATCTCCCCACGCCATGTTATGAATATGCTTCGGAGCCTTGATTGTCCCCAGATGCTTTCCATCCGAAGAGACTATCCACAAACCTCCGGGACCTGATATGTACACATTACCGGCTTGATCTACTTTGATGCCGTCAATCGCATCTTCTCCCTTTGCCAGCGTCAAATCGTGAAAGACCTTGCCGTTGATCAGCCTGCCATCAGGCGTTACCTCGTAGCGCATAACAATTTTCTTCTGCTCATCCCAATTTCCCACATACAGATATTTTTCGTCCGGAGAGAAAGCTATACCATTCGGACCGGTAAACTCTGTGGTGAGCAAGCGCAGCTTGTTCTTGTGGATGGAATACACACCGCTAAAGGCAAGCTCTTTCCTCGGATCGTTGAAGAACTTCGGCAACCCGAACGGCGGATCCGTAAAGAACAACGTACCGTCAGAACGGTAGACAAGGTCATTGGGACTGTTTAGCCTCTTGCCATTGTATTTGGCGGCAAGGACCGTTTCACTTCCATCCTGTTCAATCCTGACAACCCGGTGATTGCCATGCTGGTTTATCGTGATGCGACCAAGGGGGTCGAGGGTTATCCCGTTAGAACCCGGTTGTCCATACTCCGCAACGTCGGGGCCGGAGTAGCCACTTTGTGTCCGAAAAATCGAGAGCGTAGCATTCTGATCATATTTCCAGATGATGTTGCTGTTAGGATCGCTGAACAGGAGGTATTTTCCTTCGTTTACCCAAACAGGGCCCTCGGTAAACCGGAAGCCATCGGCGAGCTTGTAGATTTTCGGATTAAGCGGAACGATAGAGTTGATTGCAGGATGAACACGTTCGACCTCCACGTTAACCTCTGACGGCGTTACGGCAAGCGGAGCATATGACCCCGCGTAGAGATCCACCTTTGCGTACCGCAGATAGATGTAGTTTGCAGGAGGGTTCGAAAGGGGCCCGTTTATACCGAACACTGCGAGCTGAATCTTCTGGCCCGGCTGCACATTGCGGCCAATGACAAGCCGATTGACTCCGTTCCATCCGGCAACAACTGACCCGCCGGATTGTGCCGCCGACCGGCTGAGCTCACCATCAACCCAAACCTCCGCATAATCATCAACTGATGTTTCGAAGACGAGAGTAGAGCCGGCGGCGTGGAAGTCGCCAACTCTGTCCGGCACCGTCAGCTGTATCCGATACCAATTGAAGCCGAGCCGCCCATTGCCACGGCGTTTTGACAGCGATCGGGGATCGATCATTTCCCAGCCCGAGTCATCAAACCCGGCTCCACCGGCATGCGGTGTGAAATCATACGTCTGCACTGGCGTAGATCCCGGCTGCCCATCAGAACCGGCTGCATAAAAATCCGTTTCAATGATCTTCGTATCACTGTAACGCCAGAGCCCCCAGACGAGCGCAACCCCTTCGGGTGTTGCAAGATCAATGGTCGCGTCGGGTTTCCCCGAGGGGACACTTGGTTGACTGAACGAGGTCGTTACGACACACAGCGACAATAATATGATAAGTGTTTTCATCGGAGCATCTCTTATCGTGACTTGACGACATAATACGTGAAGTGACCGGGAACCTCCTTGAACCAATGCGGCGTACCTGCAGGAACGATAATCACATCCCCCTTCCGGAGTGTGCGTGCTTCACCGCCCAGAATTGCCTTCCCTCGAATTTCATCGCTTGCGTTGGACTTTGGCTCGACCATTGTTCCACCTGTTACAAACGTGGCCGTTCCTTCCTGAACGTAGATGATATCCGTGTCTTTTTGATGGATCTCGGCAAGTCCCGGAGCGTCGCGGCGGCTTGTATGCACCATGAACTTGTCGCTTTCCGTAAAGAGCTGGGCCCCATTCCTGAACGATTCTGCAACCTTGTTGCTTTCGTAATACCTGACCTGCTCGGGCATCCCGGATTTGACGGCCTCTCCCTTCGCTTTTTCAACTGCTCGGGCACCCGCAAAGGCCAACTCTTCATCCTGTGCAGCACTCGCGGCACCGCTGACGCCAATGCCTCCAACAACCTGTCCATCAACAACAATCGGAACGCCTCCTTGCAGTGGAGTGAAATCACTTAGCGCGACCATCGGCGTCCTTCCCCCGCGGATAACATCCTCAAAAAACTTGGTGGGCTTCTTGAACATGACCGCCGTCCTTGCTTTACCGATGGAGATGTTGGCCCCTGCGGCAAAAGTCCCGTCGAGGCGCTCGACAGCAATGAGGTTCCCTCCTTCATCTACAACAGCGATGGCGCCTCCCGGAGCATTCAACCGTCCAGCCTCGGTAACCGCACCGGCGATTGCTTGCCTCGCGCCGTCGAGCGTGAGCCCTTTTCTCTCCATTGTTTGTGCTCCGGCAAATGCCGGAAACAATGCTACGATTGTGAGCATGACATTAACAACAGTTTTCATAGGATCCTCTACAGTTGATGGTTGATTGAGATGTTGGCACCGCAATGGATGCACCTCTTGTCGTTGTCATGATGCAGCTTTGCACAGCGGATTGATGCATGTGATCTCGTCCGCACATACAGTTCGGCGGCTGCGCTCATCGCCAGCAGTGGCGCGGCAAAATAGATCCAGACGGCGTCCCAACGCATTGCGAAGAGCGCGGATGCAACAGTCCGGGCGGGATTCATACTCATGCCGGAGAAGGGAGCCTCCAGGGTGATGTACAGGGCAATCAATATGCCTGCAAAGACCCCCGTATAGCGGGCAAGCCGTGCAGTATTGGTTACATGCAGAATCATCGTCATCATCACAAAGGCGATGAAAAACTCTCCCGCAAATGCGGGTGCGACACCGGCCCATGGAAGGGTCGCAACATAATTGACAGACGGATGTTCCAACCAATCCCTGAGGAAGAGTCCCGCCACAAGTACACCGGCAGCACCCCCCGTGAATTGCGCGACTATGTAAAAGACGGCGTCCCACGCCCGGATCTTTCCGAGGCGATAGAAAGTGAACGTCACGGCGGGATTGATATGCGCTCCTGATTGCTTTCCCCATGGCGAAAAGAAGAGCCCGATTGCGGTTAGCCCCATGGCTGTACCGGCCAGCGCCCTTCGCACAAACGGATCACCGACAGCCTGATATGCCGGAGATGCAGGATGGTCGAGCACCACACCAAACACCGATGCAGAAACCATGAAGAGGCCGAGTAGAGCAGCCTCAAAAACGTATTCCTGCCAATGTGCCCGGAGCGCCGCTGTCACGCCATCTCCACTTCAAGGGCGGCTTCTTCTTCCTCATCCTTGAGAAAGGCCGAATAGGCGCTCCGCAAATCCTCAAGAGTCAGATCGTCTCCAATGTACTCGTCTGCAAGAGCAGACAGCAGTTCGGTTGTGGTTTCGTCCATGATATCCTCCGCGTAAAATGATGATGAATTATCTGTTTCGCACTTCGTATTCCGGCCGCAAGTCTGGCGGTACAACATCACCGTCCATGGTGACTTCATAGCCGTGCAGCTCTGAGCGGTCGTCGGCCGTAGTGCCGATCAGGCCGGGAAACACTGATGGAGTCGGATCGATCTCAAATCCCTCGGCCGGAATTGGCTTCCCGAAAAAATCATCGAACAAGATATCTACTACTGTCATGGCGGTTCCCATAAATTGACTGGCATCTCACAATTGACGGGCACAAGATCGTCAGGCGAAATCACAAAACTGTCCTGCAGCCATAAAGGATTCAGATCCGGAAACATGAGCGAGAGCGAACCATCTTCATACGAATGCTGTTTGAATATTCGTGCGAAAAATGAAATGTCCCGCATTAAGCGCGCGAACTCTGCCGTTATCGCATCGCAACCGTCAGTTGATAGTTCCGTGACTGTTTTAGGCCATTTTCCTTGTGGCCGGAGTCAGCCTGTATCCACAAGTGTCAATTAATGAGGACGCCATGAAACGTGAAGCCCTGCTTGCCGCCTTTGATCAGGTTCGAGAAACGACCGGGCGCATTTGTGATCCGCTCGAGACCGAGGATTATTGTATTCAATCGATTCCGGACGTGAGTCCGCCCAAATGGCACCTCGCGCACACGACATGGTTTTTCGAGCAGGTGATTCTCTCACGGTTCTCCAAACCATACAAGCCATACAACGAGAAATACTATTATCTCTTCAATTCTTATTATCAAAGCTTCGGCGAGCGGTGGCAGCGTGATATACGCGGCACGCTCTCGCGCCCGACAGTCAAAGACGTATACGCCTACCGTTCTGCGATCGATCAACGGGTACGAGAGTTCATTCAATCGGTGGATGAGGAGACATACAGATCCGTTGCTCCTCTGATAGAGCTCGGATTGCATCACGAGCAACAACATGAGGAACTACTCGTGACAGACATAAAGCACATCCTTGCGTCAAATCCGTTGCAACCCTCGTACCGGCAGAACGGCCCGACACATTCCATCGTCAAAGCGTCCCCTCCAACATTCATTGACATCGAGGGAGGCATCCATGAGGTGGGCGCAAAAGGAGAAGGTTTTGCATGGGACAATGAACTCCCGAGGCACAAGACTTATCTGAACGATTTCAGGCTAATGAACAGACTCGTCACTTGCGGTGAATATCTCGAGTTCATTAATGATGGGGGGTATGCCAACCCATTACTCTGGCTCTCGGACGCATGGGAACTCCTCACGCGAGAACGCTGGGAGGCGCCGCTTTACTGGATGAAGAGCGATGACGAATGGATTCTCATGACATTGACCGGACTCCGACCCCTCAATCCCGCCGAGCCTGTTGCCCACGTGAGCTACTACGAGGCGGCAGCCTATGCACGCTGGGCAAATAAGCGTCTCCCAACGGAAACTGAATGGGAGAAGGGAGCGTCCCTCGTTCCAACATCCCCGTCATGTGGCAACTTCCTCGAAAGTGGACACTTCCACCCGGTCCCGCTTGGCGAAGCTCCGGGCGTGCAGCAGCAGGCGCCGTCACAGATGTTCGGTGACGTGTGGGAGTGGACGGCAAGTGCGTATCTGCCATACCCGGGGTACAAACAGGAACGGGGTCCTCTCGGAGAATACAACGGTAAATTCATGATCAACCAGATGGTGCTGCGGGGAGGATCGTGCGCGACGCCCCGGAGTCACATCCGTCCGACCTACCGGAATTTCTTCCAGTGCGATAAGCGATGGCAGTTTACAGGTTTCCGGCTGGCAGAGGACCACTAGCATGACCGCGATGAAATGATCCAGAACAACCAGGAGAAGGGCATGAAACAAGATTACAGAATCTTGCAGGAAAGGGATTTCGCAGACTCGTTTACCCAGAGTGACCAATTTGCGCTGGATGTGCTTGTCGGACTGACCTCGCCGAGGAAATCCCTGCCGTCTAAATATTTCTACGACGATGCCGGCAGTGAGCTGTTCAACAAGATCACGGAACTTCCCGAATATTATCCGACCGGATGTGAGCTGGAGATCATCAGACGTCACCACCGTGATATTGCCCGCTATGTGGATTATGATCAGCCTTTCAATCTGGTTGAACTCGGGGCGGGATTCAGCGAAAAGACCCTGACGCTGCTGAAGCGATTCACGGATATGGATCTCGATTTCCAATATGTGCCCATTGACATCTCCGAAGGGGCAATGAAGGGATTGGTGACCTCCATTCGGGAACATCTGCCGGATCTCAAGATCAACGGACTTGTTACTGACTACTTCAACGGACTGAAATGGTTGAACAATCGCAGCAAGCGCAAAAACCTTGTCCTCTTTCTGGGTTCGTCCGTTGGAAACTTTACCCGCCCCGAGAACACTCTGTTATTCAGAAATCTCTGGAACTCTCTCAATCATGATGATGTCATTCTCATCGGCTTCGACCTAAAGAAGGACATCGACATGTTGATCAGGGCGTACAACGATTCACAAGGCGTAACAAGCGAGTTCAATCTCAATCTGCTCCGCCGTATCAACCGGGAACTCGGGGGAAACTTCGACGTCTCAAAATTCCGACACTTCGGCACGTACGATGTTTTTACGGGCGCAATGGAAAGCTATCTGGTCAGTCTCGAAAAGCAGTCAGTGTTTATCGAGAAGATCGGCCGCTGGTTCACCTTTGAGGCGTGGGAACCGATTCATACCGAGTATTCTTACAAGTACCTCATTCCGGACATCGAGCAGCTTGCGGCGGAGACAGGGTTTGAAATCTATGAGCACTTGTTCGACTCGAAGCACTATTTTACTGATTCAATCTGGCGGGTGTACAAACCGGGATCATTGCTGCAAAAGTCAAGGACGACAAAACGACAAGCAACAGTTCAGCCCTAAGGCATCGAGCGCAGCCAGGTTACGAGGGTTTGAGCACCCGGTCGAGCGTCTTCAGGAGTTTCTCGATGGAGTAAGGTTTCGTGAGAAAGCCGTCGACTTTGATACCTTCCGTCGCATTCACGTTTCCAGCAAGCCCGCTTGCGGCAATTACTCGCACCCCGGGGTTCATTCTTCGCAACGCTCGAATAGTCGCCGCGCCGTCCATGAAGGGCATCATCATGTCGGTAAGCACCACTCTGATCTCGCCGGCGTGCTGTGCATAGAGAGCAAGGGCCTCGGTACCGTCCCCCGCCGTCAGCACACGATAGTTGTAGGATTCAAGCGTACCCCCGGTGATGTCACGAATCGACGCCTCGTCGTCAACAACGAGGATCAACTCGCCGTTGCCGGCGGGAAGTTCTTCTCGTCCTTTCTTTCCGGCCTCGCTACCATGAGGAATAGCAGGAACATACACCTGAAATGTTGTTCCTTTCCCGACTTCACTGTTCACGGTTATAAAACCGCCGTGACTCTTGACGATCCCTGCAACGGTTGAAAGGCCAAGCCCTGTTCCTTTCCCTACTTCCTTTGTCGTAAAAAAGGGCTCGAACACCTTTGGCAAGTCCGATTCCTTGATCCCGGTGCCGGTATCAGAGACAGTCAGCATGACGTACTCACCCGGTTGCGCACCGGCGTGCATTCCTGCAAAATGATTGTCGATCCGTACATTCTCGGACATGATACGTATGGTGCCTCCGTTCGGCATGGCATCACGGGCGTTGAGTGTCAGATTCAAGAGCACCTGATGCATCTGAGTCGGATCAGCCGAGATGGCCTGTGTATTGCGAGCAACGCGACTCGCAATAGTAATGTACTTCGGGAATGTTTCCTTGACGATTTTCTCGATCTCCTTTATGAGATGCTTCGGGTCGATGGCAACCCGCCGACCCTCAACGCCGCGAGCGAACGCCAACACTTGGTTTGCCATGTCGGCTCCCCTGCGGGCGTTAGAGTGAATCATCTCTACAAGATGCTGCGTCCGCTCGTCCATCGGACGATCCTGCAACGTTTCGGCGGCAAGCATGATGGGCGTCAGTACATTATTCAGATCGTGCGCTATGCCTCCGGCAAGTGTACCGATGCTCTCCATCCGCTGCGCGCGCAAATAGTGCGCCTCAAGCTTTTTCTTTTCCGTGATATCGATATTCATCATGAGGATCGAGCGGGAGTTCCCATGGTCATCCCTCATCATCGTCCACCGGCTCTCGACAAGCAATTCGCTCCGGTCCTTTGCAACTTGACGCAACTCTCCAACCCAATCGCCTTTATCGAGTGTGTTCTGTTGGGCAACCTGCTGGCGGGGCTCTTCGTGGAAGAGAAGGTCATACACATTCCTGCCGAGCGCCTCATGCTTTGTCCAACCGTAAAGCCGTTCCGCCGCCTGGTTCCAGTACACTATGCTGTTGTCCAGCGTACACACCAGTATTGCGTCATGAGCTTTGTCGAGGAACATTGCCTGTTCGCGGATTTGCGCTTCCGCACGTTTGCGCTGCAACTCCATGGCGGCGCGGGCCGCAAAGATGCTGATAATGTTCTTGGCAAATCCCTCGTCAGCTAAAGGTTGAGACCCGACAACATAGAGGTGGCCTAGCGTGCGACCGGTTGCATCAAACAACGGCGCCCCGAGATAGCACCGCGCGCCGATCGAGGGGAGAAACGTATTGCCGGGAAAATGTTCTTGAACATGATCCGGATAATAACACATGCCCTGTGATTTGAGCAACTCGCTGCACGGAGTATTCATGGTTGCATAGACGTGCCCTTGCACCCAGCCTCCGTCTCGCCAAATGGCAAGAGGCCGCGCATGCTCGAACGACGGATCCACACACTCGGCCACGACTGCTTGCTTGACATTCAGAGCCACGGCAAGATATTTCACCAGCGCCGGGAAGAACTCCTCTCCCGTCACTGCGGCCGTGCCGGCAACCAGGTTTTTCAAGGATTCTTCAGTCCGTTTACGCTGCAATTCGATCGCTGCACGCGCTGCGAAAATTGCCAGGATGGATCTTGCCCGATCTGCGTTCGAGAGAGGCTTATCGTCGATGATGAATATATGTCCGATAGTATTGCCTGCCAGGTCGAACAAGGGAGTCCCAAGATAACACACTGCCTGCATGGCAACAAGATCGGTTTCTTTGGGAAAGAGTTCCTGCACGTGATCCGGATAGTAACACATGCGCCCCTGTGTTAACACCTCCTGGCATGTCGTTCCCGCCACGTCGTACTCGATCATGGACCGCCAACTGTTATCAGCCCAATACGCGAGTGAGCGAACACGATCAACGCCCGCGGCACATTCGGAGACAAGAGCATAGCGTACGCCCAACGCCGCCGCGAGATGCTTGACGAGCTCGGGAAAAAATTCCTCGCCGGTAACTGAAGCAGTTCCTGCAACGAGATTGTGCAACGCACTCTCTTCCGCCCGTCGCTCCGTGATATCCTGAATCATGGCAAACGTGTAGGCAAATGCCCCGGTACTATCCCTCACGGCGGCGCATGATGTTTGGGCCCACATGACTGCGCCGTTCTGTTTGACATATCGCTTCTCGATGCCAAACGCGTTGCGCTCTCCGGTGACCAACTCGGCGAATATTGTTTTGCTTTCGGCAAGATCATCGGCGTGTGTGATATCGCGGAACGTCAGAGCAGAGAGCGCTGCTTGATTGTAGCCGAGCATGCTTTCGAACATTGCATTTACGCGGAGGAAACGCCCCCCGGCATCGCAAATACATACGCCGATCGGTGCAGCTTCAAAGAGCGTACGAAACTCCGCCTCCATGGGCTCGCCAATCGCCAGCCCGGTCTGATGCTTCCCGTTGTGCATGATCTCCTCCGTTGGGTCACGTTTGGATGGCACTGTGGTGGACAATTGTACTCCGAAGCATTCAAATATTCAAGAGCATCATGCACGAATCCGGGTTTATTTTTCTCCTATGACAATGTGAACGAACCGTGACAATTTTGTGATACTTTCCGGTTATTCTTTCACCCGAACAGGCGAATTTGATATTCACACGGGAGAATGCGTATGTTTCCGACAACTGCCGAAACCCCTGTACCAACGAAAGGATACACCGCCATGCAGCGCAAAGTTCTGATTGTTGAGGATGATGCAGACATTGAACAGCTCGTAACCCTCCACGTCAAAGATCTCGGGTGCAGTGTGGATGTTGCGTCTGACGGTGAAACCGGATTAGAGAAGGCTCTCAAAAACAAGTACGATCTTATCGTTCTTGATATCATGCTGCCGGGCGTAGACGGATTGGAGATCTGCAAGGAGGTACGATCGGAAAAGAACTACACGCCCATCCTTATGCTTACATCGCGGTCGGAGGAACTCGACAAAGTTCTCGGGCTGGAGGTCGGTGCGGACGACTATCTCACAAAACCATTCAGCGTCAGGGAACTTCTCGCGCGGGTAAAGGCCATCTTCCGCAGGATTGATGCCGTCAAAGACGATCTTGGAGGAGCGGGAAAGAAGCAGATCCGGTTCGGAGATCTATTTGTCGACACGGAAAAGCGCACGGTGAAACTCCGCGGCGAAAACATCGAATTGACGGCAAAGGAATTCGATTTGCTTACTTTGTTCGCGCGCAATCCGGGCAGGGCGTATACTCGCCAGAGTCTTCTTGATACGGTCTGGGGCTATCAGTTTGACGGATACGATCACACGGTCAACTCACATATCAACAGATTGCGCTCCAAGATCGAGCCCGATCCGGCAAATCCGAAGTATATACAAACTGTCTGGGGGGTCGGATATAAATTTGCCGAAGAGGAGTGATGCCCCAGCGCTTTTTCGCCAGTCTCTACTGGAAACTCTCCGCCGTCTTCGTCTTTTTGCTCACCCTTGTCGGTTCAGTGTATGTATATCTGACCCTCTTCTCCAGCGAAATGTACTTTGCCGAAACCAACCAACGCCTCAACGCCTCTCTGGCATCCCATATCGTCGAAAACATCCAAACCTTCATCGATGGTGAGCCGAATTTCGGTGCAATGGACACCCTCTTTCACAACGTCATGGTCGTCAATCCCGCAGTCGAGGTCTACTTGCTCGACCCCGAAGGGAACATCCTGACCTTCGACGCGCCTGAAGAGCGAGTGAAGCTACGCACGGTATCTCTCCCCCCGATACAAGAGTTTATTTCTTCCGGTGGCCGAAAGTTGGTTCTTGGGGATAACCCCCGTGACATTTCCACACCAAAAGTGTTTTCTGCCGCACCTGTTAAGGTCAACGGTACAACCCACGGGTATATCTACGTAATTCTCCGTGGAGAAGAGTATGACTCTATTGCCGACAGAATCCGGGAGAGCCATTATCTTTCGCTCGGCGTCCGGGGATTGCTGGTCAGCCTGGTTGCCGCCGCTGTCATTGGACTGGCGGCACTTGCCCTAATGACGCGCAAGCTCCGCCGAATCAGCCGTTCCGTAACGGCGTTCAAGGAGGGCGCATACTCGGAGCGTATTGCAATTACATCGCATGACGAGCTCGACAAGCTGGCTGCCGCCTTCAACGACATGGCCGAGACCCTGCAGCGGAATGTGGAGCAATTAAGCCAGGCCGATTCGCTGCGTCGAGAGTTGATTGCCAACGTCTCGCATGATTTGCGCACGCCGCTGGCCTCCATACGGGGATATATTGAAACACTGCTGATGCGTCACGACCGTATTTCCCCCGACGAACAAGCACAGTACCTGAAAACCTTGCTCGGGAACACTGAGCGGCTGAGCCGTCTCGTGGAGGAGTTGTTCGAACTTTCGAAACTCGAAGCCCGCGAAAGCCGGCCGCGAATAGAACCGTTTGCACTGCCGGAGTTGATGAATGACCTGACGGCGAAGTTCATCCCGGAGGCGGAACACAAAGGCATAACGTTGCAGGTGGAAATAAGTCCCGGCATCCCGCTCGTCCGGGGCGACATCGGAATGATAGAACGCGTGCTGCAGAATCTCGTCGAAAATGCACTCCGTCACACGCCTAAAGGAGGCCGCGTCACTATTGCAGTCCATCGCAATAACGGCGACGTTGTAAGCAGCGTACGCGATACAGGCTCCGGGATAGCGGAACAAGACATGCCTTTCATCTTCAATCGTTTCTATCAGTCGAGGACCCGTGAACGAACGAATCGCGGAGCGGGACTCGGTCTCGCCATTACAAAAAAGATCCTCGAAGCACACGGTGAGGACATCACAGTCTTGAGTAACGAAGGTTCCGGCACCACGTTTTCCTTCACCCTCCCTGTTGCACAAATCTCATCGTAATCGCAAAGAATTTCTGCAGCGGTTTAAGTATATTGATATGGAATGGATTTGTACCCTATCGGATGTATATAAATGTTCCCTCGGAATATACCCCTGTTTCTGATTGCAGTCCTTCTGACAGCTTCTTCCACAGTCCTGCCGCAATCAAGTATCTATCTTGGTGATGATGAAATTCTTGCCCGCATCGGCCCGAAGACAATAACAGTACGGGACTTCACCGAACGACTCGAACTGATGCCCTGGCCGGGAATGGAACATCCCGCTACGCAAGATTCGGCCCGCGTAAAAGCTTTTCTCTCGCTCGTCGCGGAAAAACTCCTCGCGCTTCAAGCAACTGACCTGGGTATGGTCGTGAACACAGGAAATTCGAGTGTATTGCAGGCAATGGAACGGGGACTTGCGCGCGACCAGCTTTTCCGGCAGGAGATCAGGGGGAGTGTAACAATCACCCCCGATGACCTGGATACAGGGCTGAAGCGGCTTTCGCACCAGATGAAAGTCGGCATTTTCCGGATGTACAACGAGGCATCGGCGCGCGCGCTTGCAATGGCGTTGTCAGCACAACGTGATTCTCTTCCGCCGCCAATTCCTGTGGAGGGCATTCTGGAAATTGACTCCCTCACACTCACGTTCGGTGACCTCCACCGTCAGTATGAGGATACGATTTACACGTTGAAGCTGTTTGAGGCGAAACCGTCATACGCCCCGGGCAGGGGGTGGATGGTTTTTCACCTTCTCGATGCATCAGTCAATCCCTCCTATGTGCAATGGACTATGCAAGAGCGCATCAACGCCGTCCGTAGGAAGGTTGAAAAAGCAAAAGAACGCGAGCAATCGTCACAATATCTACGCTCCCGGTTCAGTGAGCAAATCAGAATGGACTCGTTGGGGTTTCATCTCCTCACCGACACGCTTCTTGCGATCATGCACCGGGATCCGGCCGTCAAGCAGGAAGATGGGAATTACTCCGTCACCAGCACACATCTTGACATGGCGAAGAAGTCACTCGAAGGACAACTCCAAAGAGTTATCATTGCTTCAGGCGGTGACGACATTTCCCTGGGAGAACTCATTGACGAACTTCGGTTTCATCCCACGCGATTTGCGTCGCTCAATTCCGAACAGGTTGAGGAACAATTCAATGCATCGCTGCGCCAGGCGGGGCAAGCCGCTCTAGTCTCGGAGGATGCAATAAGTAAAGGATATCACCAACATCCCGATGTACAACGGGACCTCAACGTGTGGGTCGACGCTCTCGGCGCACAAAGGCTGCTCAAGCATATTGTTGATTCTCTCGGCGAACGGCAGGCAAACTCCGCTGATTCTTTGTCGGCAAGCGCGGTCCGGGGACGGGAAACGTTCAAGGCAATCAACGAGTACATAATGGATCTAGCCAAACGATTCGGCCCGGAAGTGTACACGGAAAAGCTCCGCCGAGTAAAGGTGGGAGCCTCAAACATGGTAACGAGGCGACATTTCGGGTTCGGAGGCTCCATGACTGCCATGCCGATGTTGATGCGGTTCTGGGATTGGTACGAAGCGTGGCAGTTGGAAACTGTCGCCTCGCCTTAGCTATGCAGCCTGAGCCTCGACGGCCGACACGTCGGCTGTGCGGAGCCGGATGCCTGCCTGCTGCAAGAGTTTATTCGGCAGTTCGCCTCCCGCAAAGATGAACACAAAGTCATTCTGAAGATTGTGAAGGATATTCTCCTCTTGCGCAACCACAACGGCATCGGGCTTGATCTCTTTCACTTCGGAACTGAAGATTGCATTGAGCTTTCCGGATTCGATGAACTCTTTCACCTTTAGCTCATTCTTCTCTTTGAGTCGGACGAATTCCTCTTTCCGGTAGCTTATCGTCACAACATTTCCCGGCTGGCTCGCCAATCCGATCGCCGCTTCAACTGCTGAATCTCCCCCTCCAACCACCAGCGTGTGTTTGTGCTTGTACGATTCAGCTTCTATGAGACGGTACATCACTTTCGGGAGGTTCTCTCCCTTCACGCCGAGTTTCCGTGGGCTTCCCCGGCGTCCAAGCGCAAGAATCACTGAACCCGCCCGGAATTCGTCTGATGAAGTCTTGACCAGAAACCGGTCGTTCACCCGATGAATCGCCTCGACCTTCTGTCCCGTCATGATGTTGAGCGAGAACTTCGAAACAATTTCCTGCCAGATGGAAAGAAGCTCTTCCTTGCTGATTTCCGAGATCTTAAGCTTGCCGTAGAGTGGCAGTTCGACCGGGTTTGTCAACACAAGTTTCTGACGGGGATAATGAAGAATCGTCCCGCCAATTTCATCCTGCTCGAGAACGACGTACCGTAAATTGTTCGATTGAGCAGTCAGGGCTGCAGTCAATCCGGCCGGTCCCGCTCCGACAATGATCAGGTCAAGCTCATCCAATGATTTCGGTGACCGTGCACCGGCAAGATGTTCGACGGCGCGCTTCCCCTGACGGACTGCGTTCTTGATCAAGCCCATCCCCCCCAACTCACCGATGATGTAAAGCCCCCGGATGTTCGTCTGAAAATCATCGTCATAGAACGGAATCTCCATCCCTTGTCGGGGTGTGCCAAAACCAAGAGTGATTGCACCGACGGGACAGACTTCGGCACAGATGCCGTGGCCGATGCACTTCGCGCCATTGATGATTGCCGGCTTACCTTCAACTATCCCGAGTACGTGTTCAGGACAGGCACGCACGCAATTCGCACAGCCGATGCAACTTGTCAGATCGAAGTGGGGATGCAGTGTAACAGGGGGCAGAATCCCCATCTTTTGACTCTTCTCAAACTTTTCAGCGGCCTCACGACGGTGTCGTGCCGCTCGACGCCAGTACGGCAAAGCAATCACGAGAAAGAGCGCCGCAAAAATGATGAATGTGTAGAGAGTTTCTCCCATTGTTAAAACCTCACGCTCAGTTCGGTGAATACCGCGTTCGAAACAGATCCGTATCCATCAAGCCTGTCGTACGTGGCAAGGAGAGAGAGTGATCTGCTCAGAAAGACCAGAATATCGGCACCGAGTGTAGTGCTGCTGTTCTTCAGACCGGATTGAGAGATGCGAAAGTTACTACGGTTGAACCGCAGCGTAACATCCACCAGACGTTCTATCGTTCGCTGGACTGAAATGCCATAGCCTGTCGTTTTAGTATATCGGCTGACATTGAGATTAAGATGTGTCCGCAGATTCACGCCGCTCGAAAGCAGATTATTGAAATTGAAGGATGAATAATTGCTGTATTCTCTTCCGAAGCCGTCTTCAGATGTCCGGGGGTTGTACGTGTTGTACAGAGTCATTCCGCCGGGGAGCATCCAGTTGAGGCTGAGGGTGATACCCGAGCGAAGGCCATTGACCAGCAAAGAATCAGGAACCGACCGGATTGTCTCGAAATTATAGTACGGCCGTGACGCGTCAACCCCAACCCCGATACTCAGATTCCGGATAGCCCTGTAGTTGAGATTCACATACAGATTTGTCAAGCGAGGGGACAGAATGAAATCGCTGCCGGATTTCTTCCTAAGATCAAACTCGCTGTTGAAATAAACGAAAAACGTCGAGGACACGACGAGGTTCCCGAGTATGCTCGTCGCCTCCCTGTCAATCGCTGATCGAAAATACGTACGAGCATACGCAAGCGATATGGTCCCGGCAGCTGCCGGATTGTATTGAGCAAAGAAAGCAATCTTCTTGTAGTCTGACGAAATTCCCCTTAACGAAAACCCGGGTTGAAACCCGAAACTCGTGCCGAATGTGAACTCTCCGGCGCGTTGCGAGAAAAGCGCGCCGTCGATATACCCGATAGAAGGAGCAAAGCCGGGAATGATACGCCCGAGAGAAACAACCGTTGACGTATCGTCATAACTCGCAGCAAACCCATAGATGCGGGATTGGTTTCTTGAGCCGGTGGAGAACGGACTTCTCCGCCCTAACGACATTGTGCGGAGATTTGCGTAGAGGTCGAAGCGGAGTGGTACTTGAGTCAAGCCGCCCCTCACATTCATCACTATGCCGGCCTGCCTCAGATTAAAGTCCGGATTGCTGTACAGTGACATAAAGTACTGCGCGCCGACCCGGCCCCGTATATTGATGAACTCTGATTGTGTATCCGATTTTGCCAATACAGCAGCGGTGGGTTTGCTTGAAGAATGTATTGAATCGACCTTTTCGCGTTCAGATTCTTCTTTGGAGATCGATTCAACTACAACCTTGCCGACGATGTTATCACCGATACGAGGTTCACGTATTGCGAATACTACCCGCCCCGCAGACGAGCGTGTACTGACGGCAAACACTTTGATCACTGCGACCGTATCTTCGTTCAACAAGACGCTAAGAAGTGTCGAGTCCTGAATGCCTTCATCACGCCCCAAGGAAGTGTATACAGCACCGGCTGCAATGTACGTTACTTTGCCCCGCACTTCCCGCTCCTGGGCTGTGGCTGCGCCGACAACAATGCATAAGAGGATGGCAAGAGCTTTCCTCATCATGCATCCCTGTGACATTCGAGGCAACGGGGGCTGCTGTACTGGTATCCATTTACTCCCCGATGTTCATTATCCATCTCTGCCCGTGGATGGCACGCGGTAGTGCAGGTGAATATCTGATACTGCCCTGCCGTGGGATGACACTGCTGGCAGCTCGTCCACTCGTTCCTGTGTTTTCCTGAATAGATGCGGAAGAACTGCGCGTCGTGATTGAACGTTGACGGCCGCCACACCGAGGTTGTATGGCAGGGAGTGCAGTCATGGCTGAATTGCAGCGTCACGTGATTCGGATTCTGCGGCTGGGCGTATTGCACTGAGTGACACTGGTAGCAATTCTGGTAGACGAGGTTATAGTTGTTGTTTGTATGACACGACTGGCAATCCACGGTTATATGCCGGCCAGTCAGAGGAAAATTGCTGGCATTATGATCGAACGAAGCCGGCCTCCAGGCACCGGTTGTGTGACAGTTCGAGCAATTCTGGCTGAAGTTGCCTGTCCGGTGATTCGGGTTTGTCGTGCTGTTGAAGTCCGCCAAGTGGCAACTGACGCATGATGTAGGAAGCCCCTGGTACTGATTGTTCACATGACATTGATTGCACGAGGTTGCCTGATGCGCTCCGGTGAGCGGGAACTGTGTATTGTTGTGGGAAAACGTTGACGGCCTCCAGACAGAGGTTGTATGGCAGGGAGCACAGTTATGGTTGAAGTTTCCGGCAACATGGTTGGGATTCTGCGGTTGCGCGTACTCCGTCTGGTGGCACTGATAGCAATCAGAGTACACGAGCTGGTAATTGCCATTAACGTGGCATACCTGACATTGTGCCGTTGCATGCCTTCCTGTAAGCGGGAAGTTTGTCGTGTTGTGATCGAACGCTGCTCCACCCCAACCGTTTGTGGAATGGCATTGCGTGCAATCCTGACTGAAGTTCCGTTGCACATGGTTCGGATCCGTTGCCCGGCGGTAATCTGATTCGTGGCAGTCCCAGCACGTTGATGGGAGCCCGGCATACACACTGTTCCGGTGACAATCATTACAATTCCTCCCGACGTGGCGGCCGGTGAGAGGAAACCGTGTAGTCGCATGATTGAATATCGAGGGACGCCACGAAGACGTCGTATGGCACGGACTGCAATCCCTATTGAAGTTGCCTGCTACATGGTTTGGATCCTGCGGCCGGGCGAAATCAGCCTGATGGCACTGGTAGCAATCCTGATAAGCAAGATTGTAATTGTTGTTGACATGGCATGCCTGACACTGCAAGCCCGAATGCCTCCCTGTTAGCGGAAAGCGTGTTGCCGCATGATCGAACGTTGCGGGTCG
>CAZBWR010000002.1:0-112287 GCA_964495695.1 uncultured Chitinophagales bacterium
TCTGCCACTGATACGAGAGTGGCGGCGTACCTGATGCTGTTATCGAGAAGAAAGCTGTTTGCCCGACAGCCACCGCCGTATCTCTCGGTTGGGAGACAATAGATGGTGCCAGTGCCCTGATATGCAAAGTTGCCGTATCAGTCAGCGTTCCACCATACTCGTTCCACACAGAACAGACAAAGCGTGACCCGCTGTCTGTAGCGGAAACCGAATGCACGAGAAGGGTCGGGCCAGTGCCCTGAGAAACAAGAACGCCATTCCTGTACCACTGATACCGCAGAGGCATGGGGGCGTCGGCGACAACGTTGAAGGCAGCCGTTCCGCCCGGAAGGAGATTTGCATCGCGGGGCTGCACGAGTATCAGCGGACCGAAATAAAGATCCTCGGGTTCTATGCGCTGTTGCGTATTGAAGAAATAGTCCACCGAGGAGGTAAAATTATTTCCCCCGGTGTTCTCGGCAAAGAAGCCCGCCGCCTGTAACGTAAGCGGGAACCCGGTTGTCGCTCCATGCGTCCAGTTAATTCCATCAAGAGACCAGAAGAGATCCCAATTCTCACCCGTGCGGCGAATTTTTAGGAATCGTATCACTGAGTTCCCGACGGCGGTTTCATAGAAGAGATTCGGTGTGCCGGCTTTCCATGTTTGAGCGGTAAGTCGCACGCCGGTTGTCTGCCTTGTATAGGTGACTTTAATGAACCTGGTGGAATCCTGCTCAATCACAACACCTTCTCCCGTTCCCAGTCCGTCAAGAGTTCCTTCGAATTTCACCTCCAACTCGACATTCGCATTGTTTGCGCGCTGCATGACGCGCGGAAAGCGGTACGGCGACAAGGATCCCTCTCCGGATCCGGTTGCCGGAACATGGATATTTGCGTGAGCTTTACCTGATCCCGCCCCTGCCATAGTCAGCGATGCATGACCGGCAGGATTGATAAACGACCACACCTCCAGATTCAAAACCGGTGAGTTAAAATCGTCTGATACGATGGTTGATTGCGCGTACGTTTCTGACGTCACAATCGAAAGCAGGGACAGCAATACAACGAGCATGCGAAGCTTCATATGTCTCAACTCTGAAAAAAATCCCGGACCGCACGGACACAGGAGTAGGTTTGATGGATACCGAGGTGAAGGTTGGTGGTTCGTATAGCCACCACCAACCTAAGAAAATCCCGAGGAAAAGTCTTGCGCTATTTCACAATGAGGAGTTTTTTCACATTCGAGAAGGCTCCACTCTGCATGCGGTAGAAGTATGTCCCGCTTGCGAGCGATGAAGCATCAAGGGTAACGGTGTGCCGCCCCGCCGGTTGTATGTCATTAACAAGAGCGAGAACCTCCTGGCCCAGCACGTTGTAGAGCCTGATCGAGACTGGTCCCCCGGCCGGCATGTCATACCTAATGATTGTGGAAGGATTGAAGGGATTAGGATAATTCTGGTAGAGGGCGTGCTCTCGCGGGATGTCGAGTGATGGCGACGGCGAGGCTGTGGGCGCCGACGATGAAGATAAAGGCTCCGCCCCGGCCAGATAATTGAATGTCACCTCTGTGGGGGATAACGCCCTGTTGTAAATTGCAACAAGATGGAATGTCCCGAGCCACGGCCGGTCAGCACCAAACTCATTCGCCAGTCCTATTTTATACGCTGCGTTCCAATTTGAGAGGTTGCCTGATAGCGTAGACGCAACGACTTGCGCCCCGTTCAGGTAGAACTTGATTGCTCCTCCCGCATCGCGTGTTGCGACCACATGGGTGAGCGCCGTGCTGAGCGTTCCGGCAGCGGTCGTAAATTCCGGCTGTCCGTTCGAATTCGTGGCCGTTGTCCGCAGCCGGAGGTTATACAGGTCGCCCGGCTGATCTCCCCAGAGTCCTTGTCCGAGCGTTATGTTGCGATCGTTGCTTCCTGCTGAGATTGTTACGATGCGGGCAGGGCCTTTTTGAGTTGTGTTGGATGGGTTGAGCCAGCCTTCAATTGTGACGGCGTTTGATGAGGCCAGAGCATTGTTGATTTTGGTCGCAGCGGACCCTGAAGAAAGAAGTGTTGAACTGTTAGTACGAAGCCCTCCTGCTACCCATGTCACTGCTGCGGGGTTTGGAATCATGAGGTTCAACGGCTCACCAGCTCCTGAGACGTCGTTCACGACATTGCCTGACCCTTCATTAAATGTGTAGAGAGCCAGGAGTCCTTCCGTTGCGCGCGATGCCGAAGTAATGACAGTTAGTAGGGCATATGCACTGGTGTCGCTGCCGTAGAGATTCGAAACAACACACCGGAACCTGCTGCTGTCATCCGCCGCAGAAACTCCAGCGAACGTATATGAGGGGTTCGTCGCTCCCGGAATCGAGACGCCATCCCGTTGCCATTGGTATGAGATGGGCTGCGTTCCTGTTGCTGTAACCGAAAACAGCGCTGTCAAACCCAAGACTGCTGTAGCATTTGATGGGTGTTGCGTGATCCGTGCGGGAACCGGCGGTGTACGTGTTATGGCTCCGTTTTCGTAAATCAGCGTACGGGCATGTCCCCAGCCCATAGAAACCAAATCAAGATCACCGTCACCGTCGATATCGACAGCCAGCGCGCCAACGTGATGCTCATCCCCGCGGTGGATAAGATGCTGTATCCAAGAGCCTCCGCGGCCGTCGGTGTTCTCGAACAGATACAGGCCTTCGTTTCCGGTCGGAGGATTGCTATGCTCGCCGGCAATAACATCCCAGTCGCCATCGCCATCTATATCCACAACGCTGACGCTTTGAACGCCATGTATCGGAATCGATGGCTCGGGGAGAAAGGCGATGACGTGTTCAATCCACAGATCTGTGGGATTGGCCGGGTTTTCATACCATGCGAGTTTTCCGCCCGGATCGTGTCCGAAACCAACAACCGCATCGAGGTCGCCATCCCCATCCATATCAACAAGGAAATTCCTGTCGGCTTGCCGGATGGTTTGGGATTCCGTTGAGATAGTGAAGGGAGTCCAACTTCCACCTTCATTGCGTAGCCACACTGTCCCGAGCAAAAGATCAAGATCACCGTCACCGTCAATATCTCCGTGATCAAGTCCTTCGCCCAGACTGGTGGTCGAAATCTGACTCCATGTCCATATACTATTTGCCGGGTCAGCGGGCACGGTCAGGGCCTGCAAGCCGCCAATTTGGTCGTTCCAGGAGAGAATAACCTGTAGCGAGCTATCCGGCATAAACTTTCCGACGGTTACGCCCTGCAGGAACGGTCCGACGCCGCTTTGAATGTTGTTGAAGATTGTGAAGTTCCCCACGCCGTCATTTCGTGCCCACACGAAGTTGCTGTTGTTTGAAGCACCGAAGCCTTGCGTTCCCAATACGTCCATATCCCCGTCTCCGTCGAAGTCATAAACGGCCGCCATGTTATTGAGAGGAAAGCCGATGACCTGACGTTGCCAGGTTCCCCCCGCCGTTCCCGGGTTTCTATACCACCATGCCCCCATCACGATATCCTTCAGTCCGTCACCGTTCATATCCGCCGAATTGACGAAGAGCGCCCGATCAGGTCTGGCATTATCAATGACACGTCTCGTCCACCGGTTGATGGGAAGTCTTACGATACCTGTTCCGTTGTTCAGCCAAACGGAAATGGCCGGGGTTCCAAAGTTATAGGGTTTGGAGAGAATATCAGGATCACCGTCGCCATCGAGGTCTGCAACATATGATTCGTGGTTGTCCTGTGCGACTGCGATTGATTGCTCGGCAAAAACGCCAGCTCCATTTCCATAGAAGACGGACATTCTCGGGGTGGTTGTTGCAAGTCGCATCTCGGCGGCGAAAATATCGAGATGTCCATCATGGTCGAAGTCTGCGATCGCAAGGCTGTGTCCCGCAAACATTGTGTTGACAAGGACGTTTCTCGTCCATTCCGTCCCGTTCCACTCATGCCATGTCAACGGACCATTCGCGTCACCCGAGTTGAAAACAACTTCCGGTCTTCCGCCGGGGATGAGTTGCGCGACAGCTACGCGCGTGTTCTTCTGCGTTATGTCTATGACATTAGGAACGAACCCCGTTCCGATGACGTACTTGAACCAGTGTCCTCCAGCAAGAATATCAACAAGCCCATCACCGTCGATATCGGCCTTTGCTATTCCCTCGGATGGACCGGTCCCCTGAAAGAGGACAGCGAATGGCCACGTCCCGGCCGTTTTCGGGTTATCGGGGATCGGGGCATGACAGAGTTTGTCGCCGTCGGGACGGGGGAGAAGTATCCAGAATACCAACTCGGCCCTGCCATCGTTGTCAAAATCTCCGAACACCATGTCGTGATGCATTGACCCCCCGGAGTTCTTGATCGTCCGCCTCGTCCAGGGAGAAGAAAAATCGGGGCTCGGGTTTTCCCACCACCAGACCTGATTGCTCTGGTGATCACCCCCGAAGACGATATCGAGATCGCCATCGCCGTCGATGTCGTAGTACGTCCCGCCGGCTTCGATCTGCATCTGCGCAGGTTCGATGATCTTTCTCTCCCATCCGGTTGCGGTTCGCCGGTACCAGACCACGGCGGGGCCCGTGGATCGATTCGCTATCACGAAATCAGTCAACCCGTCATTATCCACGTCAAGAATAATTGTCGCTGTTTGCTCCGTACCTCCCGGAGCTGGAACAAGGAGATCGCCGGCAGCGCTGGACAGTACCGTCCACGCAACGCGTGATGTGGTGGGGGAATTGACAACCAGTGTTGCATTGTCGGTGAAGACCGCGCCGGCAGCGTTTGTTACACGGCACCGGTACGAGCTTCCGTTCAGGTCGATCGTCGCTGCGGAGACTGTGTAGCTGGCAGAGGTTGCACCCGGTATGTTCGCGCCGTTCCGTTGCCATTGAAAGGTATGCGGTGATGTGCCGGCAGCCTGGACGGTAAATGTGGCAGACTGTCCTTCCGCTGTTATCTGATGTTCAGGGTGCTTCGAGACAGATGGAGGAATAGTAGTCACGGGTGCGATGACGGCAAGGTTTTCATACACAACCACCTTGCCATGTCTCCATCCGATTGAAATAATGTCGAGATCGCCGTCGTTATCGATATCCACCACTTGCGATCCGTCATGGTGCTCGTCCCCCGTGTGGACAACGTATTGCTGCCATGTTGTTCCGGTCCCGTCGACGTTCTCAAAGACCAGCTGCCGGGCTGAAGCGGGATTAAGAAGATTATGCTCGCCGACAATGATGTCGTAATCACCGTCTGCATCGATGTCAGCGACATCCATGCTCATCGGGCCGGTGACGATTGCGACAACATGCTCGGTCCAATTGGCCGTTGGTGACAGGCCTTGCTCGTACCATGCAACTTTGCCGGGGGCGCTTTCAGCCTGGTAGCACACGATGGCATCAAGGCGCCCGTCGCCGTTCATATCCACAAGTTTGCTACGATCAACTTCTGCGAAAACAGGATGCAGGATGTTCTCAGTCCATGTAGTCGTATTGTTCCGGATCCACTTCGTACCGATCAGCACGTCCGTATTGGCGTCACGGTCAATATCGCCGAGCGAGACCGCTTCCCCTTGCGATGTAGGATAGATCGTCGTCCATTGCCATTCAGTACCAACGGGGTCAGGTGGGATGGTGTATGTCTGAATCCCCGCACCGGTGTATTGGAAGCCGAGCACGACCTTTAGAGGTCCGCCGGGTTGCAGTCTTCCAACCGCCGACCCTTGAAGAAAGTTGCCGTTCGCGGGCGGGAGGTTTTCGTGAATAGTGAAGGTGCCGTTGCCATTGTTGCGTGCCCACGAAAAGGAAATAGGTCCGCCAACATTATTTGCAAAGTTGTCCGGCCCGCTCGTTCCGATGATATCGGGCTTCCCGTCACCATTGAAATCACCTACGGCAGCTGCGTTGACGAACGGACTGCCAATTGCCGAGCGGACCCACGTCCCGCCGGGCGTGCCTGGATTGCGATACCAATACCCACCCGTGACAATATCTCTGTAGCCGTCACCATCGATGTCCGCCGGGAAGATAAATACTGCACGTCCCGGTCTTGCCGGATCGACGAGATGGCGCTGCCACGGTCCGATTGCCAGAGACGATGTCGAGATAGTAAGAATCGCGCTGTTGCTTGTAATGGTGCCATTAGCGTTGCTCACAAGACATCTGTACACTGCCCCATTGTCGGATAGTGTCACTGGCGGGGTAATGTATGTTGCGCCCGTTGCACCGGGAATGTTGATGCCGTTCCGCTGCCATTGGTAACTCAACGGTGGTGTTCCCGTAGCGCTGACGATGAAGACTGCGGTAGTACCTTGCTGAACAACAGTGTTTGCAGGATGTGACACGATAGCGAGGGGCGAAGTATCAACCGTAATCACCGCGGAATCGCTTTGCACGCTGCCGGCATTGTTATACACCAGGCATCTGTATGAAGCACCTTCGTCCGACTCGCTCAGCGGAGGAGTGGTGTATGAAGCTGCCACGGCATTGGGAATCACCGCGCCATCTTTCAGCCACTGATACGCAAGGCCCGTTCCCGTGGCTGAGACGGAGAATGTGGCGGTTCCTCCTTCTACAATTGCCTGGTTTGCAGGATGGGTGACAATCGACGGGGGGAAAGGAGGATCCGCGCCTGCCGAGAAGTTCTGGCCAATCTCCGACGGTGTAAGGGCTCTGCCGTATACCGCAAGGAGATGGAAGGTCCCCAACCAGGGACGCTCTCCATTGAACTCGTTGCCTAAGCCAAGATTGTAGCTTGCATTCCAGTTTGCGAGCGTTCCGCCAATTGTCGCTGCCGCACGCTCTACGCCGTTGATGAACAACTTCGCCGCACCGGCAGCGTTGCGCGTGTAGACGACATGCGTAAGCGCTGTCGTCAGGCTGCCGTCCGGACTTGACATCTCCGGTTGACCGTTGCTGTTGGTTGTGGTTGTCCGCAACCGGGCGTTGTACAGCGCAGAAGGCCGGTTATCCCACAACCCTTGGCCAAGCGTTATGTTTCTGTTCGATGGGTCGGTTGAGAACGTGACTATCCGTGCAGGCCCTTTTTGTGTAGTGTTGGCGGGCTGAATCCATGCCTCAAGTGTTACTTCGTTTGTACTAGTCACGCCGGTATGAACTTTTGCTGCAGGCCCGGCAGAGGAAATCAACGTAGACGAATTGATCCGAAGTCCGCCCGGAACCCAACTCACAACGCCAGCATTCGGGATTGCCAGATTCAGCGGCGCTCCGTTGCCGCTAATGTCATTGACTGTTGTGCCGTTCCCTTCATCGAATCCGTATTGAACCAGCACACCGTTGGTTACCCGTGTAACTTGTGAAGTAACCGTCAATGTTGCGGAATTGCTCGTTGTCTCTCCGAGGCTGCTGGTAACAATGCAACGGAAAGTGGCACCATTGTCACCGGTGTTTGCCGGAGAAAGTTGGTAGATGGCAGAGGTTGCCCCGGGGATATTTATGCCATTCCGTTGCCACTGAAACGCAAGCGGACCTGTTCCCGTCGCCCCTACAATGAATGTCGCCTTTAGTCCGGATATGACGGTTTGATTGAGTGGCTGCTGGGCAATAGCCGGCGGCGCTCCGAAGGCTGCGGTCAAGCTCGTCGCACCGTTCATCACGATGATGAGAGGGTTTGACGTCGAGGAGGTATCTCCCGACCAATGCAGGAGCTGGTTTGCAGGTGAGGCATTCAACTCGACAGATGTTCCGTGGGGGTAAAGCGGAAGATCGGGCGAGCGGGTCACTGAACCGTTACCGGTTACGACAAGTGTCAGTGGATAGCTGTTGGGGGAGAAAAATGCTTCTATTGTGTGTGGCGAAGCAATGTCTGTAAACGAGTAAGAAGAAACAGCACCCACCGAAACCCCGTCGACCAGGACATCGGTGATATGATAACCTTCATTGGGTGTTATGGAAAAAGTCAGTGTACTCCCCCGGGGCACACTCACCTCTCCGGCTGGAAAAATCGCTCCGTTTTGCCCCGCGGTCGCCGTTATCGTTTCCGTCAGCGGATTGAATGACGCCGTCAATGAATACGCACGTTCCATAATCAGCGTGAGAGGATTCACTGACGTCGTTGTATCCCCGCTCCACCCTGCAAAGAAGTGGTCTGTGTCTGCAGTTGCAGTTAACTCTACCGGTGTCCCCGGGTCATATAGCGGGAGGTCGGGTGTTCTGGTCACTGCCCCACTTCCCGCAACAGAAATACTCACCGCAAAGCGGACAAGTTCGAAAGAGGCAGAGATGCTATGAGGCGCAGCTACGCTCGTAAATTGGTACGAGGTGACAGCGCCGATGGACACGCCATCAACCTCAACATCTGCAACGGTGTATCCGGGATCCGGAGTGATGGTAAAGAGTCGGTCTGAACCGTGTGACACCGGAACATTGCCTTCCGGCGAGATCGATCCGTTTGGGCCTGCCGACGCACTGATTGTGTAGACATTGATTGCGAAGATCGCTTCGATGGTATGTGGTGCAGTGACATTCGTGAATTCGTACATCGGAAGCACTCCCGCCGGTACACCATCAATCAGTACATCTGCGATATAATATCCGGTATCGGGAGTAATGGAAAAAGTTTGAGTGCCCCCGTGCGGTACTTGAATTGCTCCTGAAGGAGATATCCTGCCATTCGTGCCGGCTATCGCCGTTATCTCATAAGTGTTGATCGTAAACGTTGCCGTAACCGACCGGCCTCGTTTCATCTCAAGCGAAATGGGGTTTGCAGAAGTGACAGTGTCTCCGGTCCAACCCGCAAATGAATGGAAAGCCCCGGGAACCGCTTCCAGATCAACAGTCGAACCATGGATGTACGCGCTCAAGTCCGGCGTTCGGACTATTGAGCCGTTTCCATTCACCACAGTTTCGAGTTGATAACTGTTGAGCGAAAAACTCGCGCTGATCGAGTGGCTTTGAGTAATGTTCACGAGTTCGTAGACGCTGACAGCGCCAACAGATACCCCGTCCACCAATACATCAGCGATTGAATAGCCATCGTCAGGCGTGATCACAAACGATAGAGTGTCTCCGTGGCCTGCTTGGAGAGAGCCTGAGGGAGAAATGCTGCCTCCGGGTCCTGCCGCGGCAGCTATGGTGTAAATACTTGACGAAAAAGTAGCGGTGATACTCTTCGCCGCATTCATCGTGACAGAAATCGGATTAGTAGTCGAAGCAGCAGCCCCGGACCAGGCAACAAAGGTCTTGCCGCTATCCGGTATTGCGGTTAGCTCGACAGTTGTTCCGTGAGGGTAGCGCACCAGATCAGGATTGCGGGAGACCAAGCCGCCCCCAACAGCCGTTGTCGTCAGGGGGTAGGTGTTGAGAAGAAAAACGGCTTCAATTGTACGTGATGAGGTGACATTCTCAAACTGATAGAATCCAACGGCTCCTACAGACGTTCCGTCGACAAGGACATCTTGAATGGAGTAGCCTGTCGTCGCCGAAATCGTGAACGCCTGGCTTGCACCGTGATTGACTTGGATTCCGCCTGAAGGAGAAATCGTTCCGCCGCTTCCTGCCGTCGCAGTAATGACGTAGGTATTGAGAACAAACGCCGCGTCTATTGTGTGCGGGCCTGTGACGTTCGAAAATGTGTACGCGCTGACTGCACCGACGGATATGCCGTCCACCATAACATCATGTATTGAATAACCAGCGTCCGGAGATATGGCGAATGTTCTGTCGCCGCCGTGACTCACTTCCACAGACCCTGATGGTGAGATTGTCCCGTTGGGTCCGGCGGTTGCAGTAATCGTATATGTATTGAGAACAAACGTTGCCAAGAGGCTCTTGTTCACGGACATCAAAACAGTAAGGGGATTATCAGTTGAAATAACATCACCACCCCAGCCCGCAAAACGATTTCCAGCGCCCGGCATCGCCGTTAAAGTGACTGACTCACCTTGCGTGTACTGGGGTTGATCGGGGGATTTCTGCACGGTACCATTTCCGGTGACGCCAACACTCAGAACGTACGACGGGAGACCGACGCCAAGCACAGCCGCATCTGAAGCGCTTGACCCGACAGGGTTTGTCACGATGCACCGGAAGCTTGCCCCATTGTCAGACAGTGCCGCCGTGAGAGTGTAGGTTGACCCCGTCGCACCAGCGATATCGGTGTTGTTTTTTTGCCATTGATAAGAAAGGGGAGCGGTTCCGGTTGCTGCTATCGAAAACGTCACCGGGGTGCCTTCAAGAACAGATTGGCTCACCGGATGCGTAGTGATTGAAGGAGCAGTACCGGTCACCGTTAACGTTGCCGCGTTACTAATGATGCCACCGCCGCCGTTGCTTACTATGCATCGATACTGGGAGCCGTTGTCTGCCGGAAAAACTGGAGGCGTTGTGTAAGAGGAGGTGTTTGCGCCGGCGATGTCGGTCCCGTTCTTCTGCCATTGATAGAAAAGCTGAGACGGACCCGTAGCTGTTACGGAAAAGGTGGCCGTTTGTCCCGCTTCTACACTCTGATTTGCGGGATGAATCGCAATCGATGGAGGAATCGAGGGATCCGCACCTGCGGCATGATTCTGTCCGACTTCGGCTGCCGAAAGTGCGCGGCTGTACATAGCCACAAGGTGGAACGTTCCGAGCCACGGACGCTCCGCCCCAAGTTCGTTTGCCAGTCCCAAACGGTAAGTTGAGTTCCAATTGGAGAACGTTCCTGCAACGTTGAACGATGCCCGCTCCACTCCGTTGATGAAAAATTTTGCTGTGCCCGAGGCATTCCGGGTGTAGACGACATGGGTCAGGGCAGTCGTAAGACTTCCGTCGGGAGTGGAAAGTTCGGGTTGTCCGTTGCTGTTGGTAGATGTTGTTCGCAGGCGGGCGTTGTACAATGCCGTTGGTTGTGTGCCCCACAAGCCCTGACCGAGTGTAATGTTGCGATTTCCTGCATCACCCGAAATGGAGACGATGCGTGCAGGGCCGCTTTGGGTTGTGTTCCCCGGACTAATCCATGCTTCGACGGTGATTTCGTTTGAGACTGTGACGGCGTTGTGGACCTTCGAGGCTGCCCCTGCACTCGCAATCAACGTCGGGGAGTTCACACGCAATCCGCCCGATATCCAACTTACTGCGGCGAGATTCGCGATGGAAAGGTTCATGGGAGTGCCGGTGCCCGATACATCATTCACGGTTGTTCCATTCCCCTCATCAAAATCATACCGGACGATCAGTCCTGATGTGACCCGCGACGGAATCGTAGTCACTGTAAGGAGTGCACTCTGGCTTGTCGCTTCTCCTGCCGCGTTGCTCACAATGCACCGGAAGCTCGTCCCATTGTCGGAGATGGCTGCAGATGTCAAGGTATAACTCGAGCCGTTTGCTCCCGCAATGTTGAACCCGTTCCTCTGCCATTGATAATTCAACGGCTGTGTTCCCGCTGCAACAACACTGAATGTTGCGGGTTGCCCGACTGAAACTGTTTGATTGGCAGGATTCTGGGTAATGAGGGGCGCGCTGGTTGTTACGAACAATGTCGCACTTTCGCTTGTCAAAGTACCGGTGCTGTTGCTGACAATGCACCGGAACGTTGCGCCATTGTCATTTGATGATGTCGGCGGAGTAATGTACGTTGAACTATTCGCTCCCGGAATGTTTACTCCGTTCTTCTGCCATTGAAATGACAGAGGCGCGGAGCCTGCAGATGTGATCGAGAAAGTGGCACTGGCCCCCGATGCTACTGTTTGATTTGCCGGTTGGAGAGTGATTGAAGGGGGGGTAGACGGGTCGGCTCCAGCGGAAAGATTCTGTCCAATCTCCGCAAGTGAAAGAGCTCGTTTGTACACGGCCACCAGATGGAACGTCCCGAGCCACGGCCGGTCAGCATTGAATTCGTTGCCGAGGCCGAGACCATACGCGGAACTCCAGTTACTCAGCATTCCTGCAACAGTCATGCTTGCCTGTTCAACGCCGTTGACAAAAAAGCGCGCCAGGCCCGCACTATTGCGAGTGTACACAACATGCGTAAGCGCAGTGGTCAGACTGCCGTTCGGTGTCGAGAGTTCGGGTTGTCCGTTTGAATTGGTTGCCGTTGTGCGGAGGCGGGCGTTATAGAGTGCCGAAGGCTGGTTCCCCCATAACCCCTGGCCCAGCGTTATGTTCCGGTTTGAGGCATCTCCTGAAATAGTTACGATCCTGGCCGGGCCGAGCTGTGTGGTGTTTTGAGGCCTGATCCATGCCTCGATAGTCACCTCATTCGATGAGGCCAGACCGTTGATGATCTTCGTCGCCGGGCCACCGCTGGCGATCAAGGTGGAGGAATTGATTCGCAAGCCACCGGAGACCCAACTGACGGCTGCGGGGTTCGGGATTGTCAGGTTGAGGGGAGCACCACTGCCTGAGACATCGTTGACCGTTGTGCCGGTTCCTTCCTCAAAGTCATATTTGACAAGAAGGTCAGTAGTAACGCGGACTTGGGGCGCTTGAGCTAAAACTCGAGGGTGTAGAAGCAAAAGAACAAAAAACGCCGCTCCTATTAAGCGACTACGAGGCGGAGCCTCCATTTGTGCACCAGCAGAATTGTAAGGGTACTGCGAATGGTTTAGGATAGCACAGAAGTCTCAGGCGATAGGAACTGATGGCTTCTGATAGAAATTTACATCTCCATGTCCAAAAGAAGCAAGCTATTTCTTTAAAAAGTTCTGCTAATTTCGTCGCATTGCAGTCTTTTTGCTGAAAAATAACAGAAGCTGCCGGTGTTGGAAATTTACATTCCTATGCGATATATCATAAACAACCTCTTTTGGGGGATATTAGATTGGAGGAGCAACAAATGGAACCAATGATCAACCAGGAGATTCTCGCACGCTACCATGCTACCCTGCTCAAACTGAAGAAGGGCGAGTTCCTTTTCCATCAGGGAGATACCGCAAGTTTCTTCCATATCGTGAGACATGGGAAGGTTAAGATGCTCACCTACAACGAGGAGGGGCGCGAGTTTGTTCAGGGGTACTTTACGGACGGACAATCCTTCGGCGAGCCGCCATTTTTTAACCGCGTTCCCTATCCCGCATCGGCATCGGCGGTTACAGACGCGGAAGTTTGGCGATGTCCCTATGAGCCCTTCATGAACCTTCTGCGCGATCATTTCGAGATTCATCTCGGCATAACACAGGCCCTCAGCGGGCGGCTTCTTTACAAGGCCATGATGCTCTCTGAGATTGCCGTGGAGGAGGCCGATCATCGGCTTAAGACGTTGATCGACTACTTCAAGAAGTCCGATTCCCAACAGCTGCCGGATGAACCGTACAAGGTTCCGTTTACGCGCCAGCAACTGGCGGATATGACGGGACTCAGGGTTGAGACTGTGATTCGCTCAATCAAATCCATGGAGCAACAACAACTCTTGTCGCTGGATGAAGGAGGGAAGATCATCTGGCATGGTATAACCAAACGAAAGGAATAAAACAGATGAAGCAGGACATTAGAACATCCACCATCAAACAGATTGTAACAGATGATTACCGTGCCGCATCGGTGTTTGAGAAATACTCCCTTGATTTTTGCTGCAAAGGGGGTGTGACGATCGACCAAGCGTGTGCGGAGCACAATTTTGATCCTATGCCCGTCTTTGAAGCCCTCGAAAAACTGCGGCAGGAGCCGGACTCAGGTGGCCACACATTCGCGGAGTGGGGTCCGGACGAGTTGATAACGTACATTGTGAACGTGCATCACGCCTATGTGCGCGAGGCAATTCCGGTGATCAGTGCGCATACACGCAAGGTGGCATCGGTGCACGGAGCCAACCATCCCGAGGTCATACAAATAGCCCGGCATTTCGAAGAGGTTGCTGCCGAGTTATGGAGTCATATGATGAAAGAGGAGAAAATGCTCTTTCCGTACGCCACCGCGTTGGTGCAAGCAAAGAAGAACGGTGTCCGCATTGAACCGCCGCCGTTCGGCAGTGTGCAGAATCCAATCCGCATGATGGAAGCGGAACATCAATCTGCGGGAGACGCACTGTATGCCGTCAGGGCGTTGAGTGGAAACTATACCCCTCCCGAGGATGCATGCACGACGTACCGCGTGAGCTTCAGCGAGTTGCAACACTTTGAGCGTGATCTGCATGAGCATGTTCATCTGGAAAACAACATCCTCTTTCCGAAAGTGCTTGAGCTCGAGCGTGAGTTATTCGCAGAGGTGAACACCGTCGCCCGGTGAAAGGAATTAGAAGGCCCGGTCGGTTAGCGTTTGAAGTTCCACTCCGGCCGGGCATATTTTTCGTCAACCAGAGCGCGGATGTGTGTGGAAGGGATGTCAGTGATCGGAGTTGTCGCCTGCCACGCATCACGAAGAGCGTCCACAACGTGTTCGGTGGGCAGCTCAATGTTCCGAACGAAATCGAGATGGCTGCGGCGAGCGCGGTAATCGGGTTGGCGCGGAGGCATCCGTAGAAAACGTTCTATCATTCCCAGATCAAAGTGTAGCAGGAATGTCCCGTGGAACAATAACGCCTTCAGGCGTCGTCGTTGGGCATTCCCCGAAAATTTTCTGCCGGCAATCGTCAAATCGCTGCTTCCCTGCATCTTCACTTCTTCTCCGAGCAATCTTGTCAAGACTGCGGCATGGCGCTCCATCACGAACCGTGTTGTTTCTGTGATATTCCGGGTCGGGCTATCCGGTTCAATGTTCAGGATCAACGAAAAATTGAGGCAGCCCGGCCCTTGCAGCACTGTTCCGCCCCCGCTATGTCTCCGGAGAATCGGTATTCGCGCCATGCGGCATGCATGCTCGTCTACTTCCCCGGCAACCTGGTTCGATGAACCCAGCACCACGAAGTATTGTTGGGATTCCCAGAAGCGCAGCACTTCGCCGGTTCTTCCATCCTCGCACAGATTCAGAAGGGCTTCATCGCACGCAAGGTTTTCTTCCGGCGTCGTGAATGTTTGGGTCAGGAGGAACATGAAGCAGGCAATTCGAGGCTTTGTGATTGTTTTTGCTTTTTTGTTATATTGATGACGGTTTTTCCCCGAATTTCGGCCCGTTTTTAGATATTGCAGTTCATTTACAACCTAGAGAGCGACACGTGGAAACTGAAGAGAAAGTACAAGTCCCCAATGGCGCATCGCCGGATGCGGTGAACAAGAGCGAGCGTATGCTGGATTCGCTCGAGTTCTTCTTCGAATATATGTTAAAAAACAAAGAGTCGGAACAGGCTCCGTATGTCCTGAACAAGCTTGTTGACCGGTTGCGTGATTCAGGGGTCCGCATGCCAACAATGGTCAGTTCACCGTACGTGAACACGATCCCTGTCGAGGAGGAGCCGCCGTATCCGGGCGACCGTGAACTTGAACGGCGCATCAAAAGCTATATCCGCTGGAACGCAATGGCCATGGTGGTAAAGGCGAATCGCGTACACAGCGGTTTGGGCGGACATATCTCCACGTTTGCCTCCAGCGCGACCCTCTACGAAGTTGGCTACAACCACTTTTACCGCGGCAGCGAGGGTGACCGTCCCGCCGACATGATTTTTATTCAAGGCCATGCTTCTCCGGGCATTTACGCCCGTGCGTACCTTGAGCGCCGTCTCGATGCAAAACATCTGCACAATTTCCGCCAGGATCTCGTGGAAGGCGGGGGCATCACGTCATATCCCCATCCGTATCTCATGCCGGAGTTCTGGCAATTCCCGACCGTGTCGATGGGGCTTGGCCCCATCAATTCGATTTATCAGGCCAGATTCAACCGCTATCTCAAGGCCCGCGGCATTATCAAGGGAGAAGAAGAACCGCGTGTATGGGCATTTCTGGGTGATGGCGAGACTGACGAGCCGGAATCACTCGGCGCCCTTACAATGGCCTCGCGTGAAGGGCTCGATAATCTGACCTGGGTCGTCAACTGCAATCTGCAGCGCCTCGATGGGCCTGTGCGTGGCAATGGCAAAATCATTCAAGAGCTCGAGGCTGCTTTCCGCGGAGCAGGATGGAATGTCATTAAAGTGATTTGGGGATCGGACTGGGATCCGATTTTCAAAGCCGATAAGAACGGCCTGCTTGCAAAGCGTGCCGAGGAAGTTGTCGACGGAGAGTATCAGAAGTATACTGTCGAGCCCGGCAGTTATATCCGCAAGCGTTTCTTCTCGAGTCCGGAACTGCGCGAGCTTGTCAACCATCTGTCCGACGAGCAGCTGCGCAAGATGAAGCGCGGAGGCCACGATCCGCAGAAAGTGTACGCAGCGTATCATGCCGCCGTTCATCACAAAGGACAACCGACCGTTATCCTTGCAAAGACAGTGAAGGGATACGGACTCGGGGAGGCGGGTGAGGGGCGCAACGTGACCCACCAGCAGAAAAAGCTGAACGAGAAAGAGCTGCGTGAGTTCCGCCAGCGTTTCGAAATCCCACTTGCCGATGAAGAAGTCGTCGAAACGCCCTTCTACCGTCCCGATGAAGATTCACCGGAGACAAAATACCTCCTCGCCCGCCGCAAGTCATTGGGAGGATTTCTTCCTCAACGGACCGAAAAGGCACCGCCACTTGAAGTTCCCTCGCTGGCCGACTTTGGCGAGTTCTTGAAAGGATCCGAGCGGTTTGAAGTTTCAACGACAATGGCGTTCGTCCGCATGCTTGCCTTGTTGCTGCGGCATAATAAGATCGGCAAGCATGTCGTGCCGATCATCCCTGATGAAGCCCGCACGTTCGGCATGGATCCAATGTTCCGGGAGGTTGGTATCTACTCTCCCAAAGGACAGCTCTATGAACCTGTGGACAGTAAAACCCTGCTTTATTACCACGAAACAAAAGACGGACAGATTCTCGAAGAGGGGATTACCGAAGCCGGCTCCATGGCATCCTTCATCGCAGCCGCCACTTCCTACTCCACGCACAGCGTGAACATGATTCCGTTTTATGTTTACTATTCCATGTTCGGCTTCCAGCGCATTGGCGACCAGGTATGGGCAGCGGGCGATATGATGGCGAAGGGTTTCTTGTGTGGCGCCACTGCGGGCCGCACGACCCTGAACGGTGAAGGATTGCAGCACGAAGACGGGCACAGTCATCTCATCGCCAGCACCGTTCCGAATTTGTTCGCCTATGATCCCGCTTTCGCCTATGAAATCGCTGTGATTGTTTGGGACGGCCTGCGTCGGATGTACGCCGAGAACGAGAAGGTCTTCTACTACATTACTTTGTACAACGAGAATTACTCCATGCCGGCAATGCCGCTCGGCGTTGAGCAGGGGATCCTGAACGGCCTCTACAAGTTCAAGTCGGGCGAGAAGAAGGCAAAGCATAAGGCTCATATCCTCGCCAGCGGCCCCATTATGAAACAGGCATTGCAGGCCCAGGAAATTCTCTCTGACGACTATGATGTTTCGGCGGACATTTGGAGCGCAACAAGCTACAAGCGTCTCCGCACGGAAGCCCTCAACGCAAAACGATGGAACATGCTTCATCCGACTGCCGCCCCGAAGAAATCCTACCTCGAGCAGGTTCTGGAAAAAGAACAGGGCGTGTTTGTTGCCGTTTCGGATTACATGAAGCTTGTCCCCGATCAGATTGCCCCGTGGGTTCCCGGCGGTCTTATGACTCTCGGAACCGACGGTTTCGGTCGCAGCGACACACGTCCAAACTTGCGGCGGTTCTTTGAGATTGACACCGAGTCAATTGTCATTGCCACGTTGTACCAACTCTCGCAGAAAGGGATCGTAACAAAAAAGGTGGTAGAGAAAGCCATCAAGGATCTCGGCGTTGATCCGGAGAAAGCATTTCCCGTAATCATCTGACCGCGGGAGTGTCCCTTCCGCGGCAAATCAATGTCTGACACATTGCATACTGGCTGACGGGGTCAAGGCGCCCATTATGAGGGCGGTCCGGTTTTGGATGGCCCGTTTGCAGATTTTTCTGAATCGAAAGGAATTACTCAATGGATGTACGATTACCCCGGCTTGGCGAAGGGGCCGATAGCGGAACCGTCGCCACGATTTTTGTAAAAGAAGGCGATACCGTAAAGAAAGACCAGGCGGTCCTCGAACTTGAAAGCGAAAAGGCTGTTGCCTCGATCCCAAGTCCTGTTGCCGGTACCGTGAAGAAGATTCACGTGAAGGAGGGCGACGAGATCAAGATCGGAACGTTGATCTTCACCGTAGCGGAAAGCGGTGCTGCTTCAAGCACATCCTCCGAGCCGGAGGAAAAAAAGAAAGAACCCGAGGTTTCATCCGAGCAACCTGCACCTCAGCAGGTTGAGCAGGCTCCAGAGCCGGCTACTGCATTCGAGCCGGTCAAGCCCGCCAGCGGATTTCCGCCACCTGCCTCCCCATCCATTAGAAGGATGGCGAGGGAGATCGGGCTTGATCTGACTCGTGTCCGCGGCACAGCTAACGGCGGCCGCATTACCATGGAAGACGTTCGGGCGCACATGCAGCGATTGCAAGCGGTGGCGTTTGGGCAGCAGAAAGCGCCGTCGCAGCAGGCCGCCGGAGTGGTTCCCTCAAAGCCCGCACCTGTAAGCGTCGACTTTTCAAAGTGGGGCAAGGTCGAGAAAAAGAAAATGACCCAACTCCGCAAAGCCATCAGCAATAAGATGGTTGAGTCGTGGACAACAATTCCGCACATTACTCAATTCGATAATGTTGATGTGACGGATGTGCTTGCACTGCGCAAGAAACATCAAAAGGCGTATGAAAAAAAGAAAGCGAATCTTACGCTTACGCCCTTCATCATGAAAGCTGTTGTCGAGACACTCAAGAAACACCCGATCTTCAACGCCAGCATGGACGAGGCGACCGAGGAGATTGTCTACAAGAGTTACTTCCATCTCGGCATTGCAGTGGACACTGAGCAGGGATTGATAGTGCCTGTGATCCGGGATGTTGACAAGAAGAGCTTGCTCGAACTCTCCATCGAGCTGCAGGACATTGCGGAGCGCACGCGCCAGCGCAAGGTCTCGCTGGAGGAGATGCAGGGGGGGACGTTCACGATCTCGAATCAGGGAGGGATTGGCGGAGCACACTTCACGCCTGTCATCAACAAGCCCGAGCTGGCGATTCTCGGAGTCGGGCGAGGTTCGTTGCAGGCGGTTGTGCAGAACAAGAAGATCGTCCAGCGCATGATTGTGCCGCTCGGACTCTCCTATGACCATCGCCTTATTGACGGCGCAAATGCTGCGCGCTTCATCACGGATTTTGTGCAGGCACTGCAAAGCTTTGGCGAAAAGCAAGTAAAAATCTGAACCGCACGGCTGCAATCGGGCCACGTTTGCGTGTGCCTCCGCGGTCTTTTTCTTGAAACATAAGGAATGAAAATGAAATCAATCAAGACTGAAATAGTTGTTATTGGTTCGGGTCCCGGCGGGTATGCAGCCGCGTTTTATGCGGCCGACCGGGGAAAGAAAGTCATTATGGTCGAGAAGGACCCGCAGCTCGGCGGCGTATGCCTCAATGTCGGATGCATCCCGTCGAAGGCATACCTCCATGCTGCAAAGCTGATACACGAAGCGCAGGATTCCGAGCACCGGGGTATCTCATTCGGCAAAGCGAAGCTCGATCTCAACAAAATGCGTGAATGGAAAAACTCGATTACCGGAAAACTGGCCGGAGGGGTCGCCAAGCTGGCAAAGAGTCGCGGTGTCGAGGTGATGTACGGACGCGGCTATTTCGAAGACTCGAAAACGCTGCGGGTTGAGACCAAAGAAGGCCAGAAACTGATCACGTATGACCAGGCAATCGTTGCAACGGGGTCGCGTGCCGCAATGCCCTCATCGTTTGATCTCGGCAATAAACGCATCATGACCTCCTCCGAGGCTCTTGAGGTTGAGGAAGTTCCCAAGAGCCTCCTTGTTGTCGGTGGAGGGTATATCGGTATGGAGTTGGGGACTGTCTATGCAACCCTGGGAAGCTCGATAGTTCTTGTGGAGGCGCTCGATACCATTCTTGCCGGCGCGGATCCCGACCTTGTGCGACCAGTCGTGAAAAACGCGGAGAAGGCATTCAAAGAAGTCCGGCTGAAAGCCAAAGTCGTGAAGATGTCAACCCAGAAGAACCAGATAAAGGTCAAGATGGAATACAACGGCAAAGAGATCGAGGAGCTGTATGATCGAGTCCTTGTCTCCGTCGGCCGAACACCGAACAGCAATGACCTTGGACTCGAGAACACGAAAGTCCAAAAAGATGAGAAGGGCTTCATTCGCGTCAATGACAAACTGCAGACGGACGACCCGATGATCTATGCCATCGGAGACATTGCCGGCGGGGTTTTGCTTGCGCACAAAGCATCAAAAGAAGCGCGCATTGCCGTTGACGCGATCCTCGGTGAAAATTCAACCGCCGATGATATCATCATCCCCGCCGTTGTGTTCACCGATCCCGAGGTGGCGTGGGCGGGACTGACGGAAGCTGAAGCAAAACAGCGCAACATCGCTGTCGAGGTTTCCAAGTTTCCCTGGTCCGCATCCGGCCGCGCCTTGACATTTGACAGGACGGACGGCATGACGAAACTCATCGTCGAGCCGGAAACCGAGCGCATCCTTGGCGTCGGGATGGTTGGTGCGCATGCCGGAGAGCTGATTGCGGAAGCCGTAGTGGCAATTGAAATGGGCGCAACGGTACGCGACCTTGCAGAGACAATCCATGCACACCCGACTTTGTCAGAGACTGTAATGGAGGCGGCACATGCGTTCTACGGCGACGCGACGCATATCTACTCGCCCAAGAAACGTCACTGATACAAACCGCATTTTAACCGAAAAGGCATCCACAGGGATGCCTTTTTTGCTTTTGATATTAATTACTGCGATGGTTAGATTGCCGTATGATCCTTCGCACGCATGTACCCGACCCCCCGCTCGGACATTTTGTGGGGTGCTTCATCTACTACTCGGACTATACACCGGGCCATGCCATTGATCGCTTCCTGCCGGACGGGAACACCGAGATCATCATTGATCTGAGCGACACACACCAACCGATTTACCACAACGAATCCCTCAAAGAAATTCAGGTCTGCAAAGGATGCTGGGCTTCCGGTGTACGGACTCAACCGATCAGTATTCCCAGTGGTGCCGATAGTTCAATGTTTATCATCTCGTTCAGGAAGGGGATGGCCTATCCGTTTTTTCCCCTGCCGATGTATGAGATGACCGATCATGTGGTGCAGGCGGATGTGTTGTGGAAAGAATGTTTCACTGATTTGCGTAACATCCTGCTCGAACAGCGATCGCCCGAAGCCCGCTTCGCCTCCGCGACGTTGTTTCTTCATCGCCGCTTCCAGGGAAAGATGGTAGCGAACCGTTGTGTCGAGTTTGCGGTCAACGAGATTGTCAGGAATCCCCATACCCTCACGATGCGGAGTTTAGTCGACCGGATAGGCTATTCGCAGAAGCACTTCATCCAGATGTTCAAGTCGGCCGTCGGGGTGTCGCCGAAAACGTATCTTACAATCAGTCGCTTCCAAAAGGTAATTCACGAACTTGAGCTTCGCCGCTCCATCAACTGGAGTCAGCTTGCCCTTGAATGCGGCTATTACGACCAAGCTCACTTCATTCACGACTTCCATCGTTTCTCGGGGTTTACACCGGAGGAATATCTTGCCCGAAAGAACGGCCAACTCAATTACGTACCAGTGAGGTAAGTTTTTTACAATCCGATGACGCCGGATGTGAGTATGTTAAGGCGTATTCACAAAAGGAGTCTGCATGGAAAACATCTACATAAACCATCTTGCGGTTTTTACTTGTGCCGTATTGAACATGGTGATCGGCGCTTTCTGGTATTCACCTGCATTATTCTATCGGGCATGGCTTGAGGAGAATAAGCTGATGGAGGCTGACCTGAAAGACACAAATCCCGCGAAACTGTACGGCATAACCTTTGTCCTCGGCTGGATTATGGCCTACAATCTTGCATTCTTTCTCGGAGACGACAAAACGGACTGGCAATGGGGATTGACGGCGGGATTCCTTGCCGGATTCGGATGGGCGGCATTGATATTCGCAACCATTGCGCTCTTCGAGCGTAAGTCGTGGCGTTATATCTTCATCAATAGCGGCTATATTGTCGTGTTCTTTTGCCTCAGTGGATTCATTATTGGACTATGGAGATAGGATGACCAAAGCTCTTTTATGCTTTGTGGTGTTTTCGTGCTTAGTCTTATCACCGATTGCCGGTGCCCAAGAAAAGTACAAGATCGCATACAATGTTCTTGTGAACCGTGAAGCGGATGACTATGATGTCTTCATCATGGACATTGACGGCGGTAACAAGCAGAACCTTACCGCACACAAGGATGTTGCATGGACTTACTATGCCCACGGCTCAACCCTCTTCTTCATTAGTGACCGTGACACGTGTCGTCGTTGTTACTATCTGTATGCGACTGACGACTTTGGAAAAACTATCCGGAAAGTAACGGACTTGCGGCTTGAAGATTCCTGGATGGACAGCCGGGACAACGGCGTTGAGTTGATTGTGACAGGACGAGTCGGGACGGTGATTCGTAATCAACTCTTCCTGGTTGATGTGAAAACCGGCGCATACAAACAACTCACGCACGATACGGGATCAACCTACGGTGATCCCGCGTTCTCGCCCGACGGGAAGGATATTGTCTATCGCTACAGGAGGGAACGTCGCAACCGGCAGGAGAAGGCGGAATTGTGGATGATGAATCTCAAAAGCGGGGAACGCCGACAACTGACACACTATCCTTCTGATGATACATCCGCTGCCTGGCACCGCTACCATGCCGGCCCGCCCCGCTGGCATCCGAAGGAGAATTTCATCAGTTATCAATCGTTCCAACGGGGGAAGTACAGCCTGTACGCCATTACTCCCGAAGGCAAAAAACAATGGAAGCTGCTCGACACGGACGAGACAGATCAAGGATGGCATGACTGGAGTGACGATGGCGCGTGGCTCGCGTTTGAAGGATTCGATACGAAGCAGACGCAATTCGATATCTACCTCGTGAACTGGAAAACGAAAGAGACGAAGAAGCTCACCGACTCGACCTACCGGAACCAACAAGCGCCGGTGTTCGTGAAGGTGAAGTAGCATTGGGGAGGGTAATTCCGGCTTTCTCCGAAAGGCCTTTCGGGCAGGCTGAAGTGACTCACGGGGCAGGGACACCATAACTCCAGTTTAGGCTGGAGGACAGCGCGACAGAAGCATGCGGGTTTCAGCCCTGACTCATTTCACCCACACTGTCTTGACATTCACAAACTCGCGGATGCCGAACAGTCCGAGTTCCCGTCCGTATCCCGACTCTTTGATGCCGCCGAACGGCAAACGCGGGTCGGACTTTACCATTCCGTTTACGAAGCAGCAACCTGCCTCCAGCATCTCGGCCGCAATTCGTTCTCCCCTCTTCACATCCCGTGTGAACACAGCGGCGCCCAACCCGAACACCGAATCATTCGCGATGCGTATCGCATCCTCTTCATCCCTTGCTGCAATGATGGCGGCCACAGGACCGAATAATTCTTCGTCGTACGCGGGCATACCTTTCTTCACATTCGCCAGAACAGTTGGCGGATAGAATGCTCCTTTATTGTCGGGGATTACTCCGCCGCAGAGAAGCGTCGCTCCTTTTTCGATGCTCTTGCGAACTTGTTCATGCAGTTCGTCACGCAAATCGTGTCGCGCCATCGGCCCGACGTTGACCGATGGATCAAGCGGATCTCCGACTATCTGCGCATTCATCTTCTCAACAAAAAGCTCTTCGAACTTCTTCTTTAATGGCTCGACAACGATGAACCGTTTTGCGGCAATACAACTTTCGCCGTTGTTAATCAGTCGGGATGTCACACAGGCGGCAGCCGCTTCTTCGAGATTGGCATCTTCCAACACGACATAAGCATCGCTGCCGCCGAGTTCGAGGACGGATTTCTTCAACATCTCCCCGGCCTTTGCTGCTACCGCCTTACCCGCCGCCGTGCTTCCGGTAATAGTTATCGCCTTGACATGCGGATTGGCAATCAGATCATTGACCCGGCTGGACTTGAGAAGAAGAGTTGAGAACATGCCTTGAGGCAAACCGGCCTCCAGAAGAATCTTTTCGATTTCAAGAGCACAACCGGAAACATTCGAAGCGTGCTTGAGGACGACAGCATTTCCCGCCATGAGAGCGGGCACTGCCGCCCTGAAGACCTGCCAGAACGGAAAGTTCCACGGCATGATTGCAAGAAGGACCCCAAGCGGATTAAACGTAACGTAACTCCGTGATGCATCCGTTGGTGCCGTTTCGGGAGAAAGAAACGTTTCCGCATTCTCAGCATAATACTCGCAGACCCATGCGCATTTCTCCGCTTCGGCAACCCCTTGAGCTACAGGTTTTCCCATCTCTACAGCCATGAGAGTCGCGTACGCTGCCGCCCGGTCCCGAAGGATCGTCGCCGCGCGCAGAAGAGGTTTGCTTCTGTCTTCGAAACGCATGGCTCGCCATTTCAAGTATGCATCAGAAGCCATCTCGAGTTTCCGTACTACTTCGCTCTCTGGGAGTTCCTCGTACGACTGTATGAGTTCGCCGTTGCACGGATTGATCGATGAGAATGACATGATACCTCCATTAGTCTGAAAAAAGGATGGACGCAGCGGGTGAAGATAAATCTGATAAAAAGATACGCACATGTCAGAACATCTGCCACGTGATGCTTTTTCTCCGATTCGTAAGAAAACAATTCCCACGCGTGGGAGTCGGACTTTCCTGATGCGCGCAACGCTGACGAAAAACGTCGAACAGAGAATGGCATACAACGTGCCTCTGTTTGTGGGTTAATCGGCATTTTTGTAGGTTGGACAATCACCAGTTGTCCCTGCCATATATTCTCTTCGAAAGGATACACGTTCGCATGAAAATAGGAGTTCCCAAAGAAACTCTCGATGGTGAAACGCGTGTTGCCCTTATCCCCTCCGTTGTATCAATGCTCACAAGGGATTCACACACCGTTACCATTGAGCGTAGCGCCGGATCGGCGTCATCGCACAGTGATGCGGATTACGAAAAGGCGAAGGCAGGCATCGCCTCCGACGCAAAGTCGCTCTACGCCGGCGCCGACCTGATTTTGAAAGTCCAACCCCCGACACCGAAGGAAGCCGGGATGTTTCCCGAGGGTAGTTCGTATGTTGGATATCTCTCGCCTCACACGAACGGCGCTGTTATCGACGTCTTTCTCAAGCGGCGCATTACTGGATACTCAATGGAGTACGTTCCGCGCATCACACGCGCACAAAGCATGGATGCCTTGAGTTCAATGGCTACCATAGCCGGCTACAAGGCGGTATTGCTGGCTGCCGGAAGCATTGGCAAAATGTTCCCGTTGCTCATGACAGCTGCAGGAACGGTTCCTCCGGCCACCGTTATGGTACTTGGAGCAGGTGTTGCAGGACTGCAAGCCATCGCAACCGCCCGCCGACTCGGCGCAAAAGTAGAAGCGTTTGACGTTAGAGCGGCTGTGAAGGAGCAGGTGAAAAGTCTAGGCGCCGCGTTCATAGAGATTGAGGGGGCAGAGGACCTTGAAACTGCGGGCGGCTACGCAAAAGCTGCTTCGGAGGATTTCCTCAAGAAACAGCGTGCCACGCTGGCGGCGCGTTTCGCGAAAACAAATATCGTGATTACGACTGCACAGGTGTTCGGCAAAAAAGCCCCGATTCTGATTACTAAAGAGATGATGGAGCAGTTGAAGCCCGGCTCCGTTGTGGTTGACCTCGCAGCAGAGCAGGGTGGGAACTGCGAGTTGACAGAGCCCGGAAAGACCGTTGAAAAAAACGGTGTTACCATCATCGGCGCAGTCAATCTGCCCGCCACCATTCCGATTGATGCAAGCCTGATGTATTCGAAAAATGTTTTCAATCTCGTCAAGCTGTTGTATCCAAAAGCCGACGCTACTCCAGATTTCAATGATGAAATCGTGAAGGGCGCATGCATCACGCGCGACGGTGAAATCACCAATGAATCAGTTCGCAAGGCACTACAGGGAGGTTCTGACAAATGACCGAAACTTTGATGATCTCGATATATGTATTCGTGCTGGCAGCTTTCGTCGGATTTGAAGTTATCAGCAAGGTACCGCCGCTGCTCCATACGCCGCTCATGTCCGGTTCAAATGCCATCTCCGGCATCACCGTTGTCGGATCGCTGATCGCCGCAGGTGAAGGGCACGGCGGACTGAGTGTCATACTCGGCATGATTGCAGTGATCTTTGCGATGATCAATGTCGTGGGCGGATTCATGGTCACCGACAGGATGTTGGGCATGTTCAGGCAGGATACTTCAAAACCCGATCAGATAAAGAAAGCGGAGTAACGGACATGAAAGAACTTATCTATCTCGCTTATCTTGTATCTGCGGTTCTCTTTATCATGGGACTCAAGTTGTTGAGTTCCCCCAAAACCGCCCGGCGTGGCAATATGCTGGGTGCACTCGGTATGCTTCTCGCCATTGTGGTAACACTGCTTGATAAAGCCATCATTGACTTCACGTTTATTGTCATCGGATTGGTGGTTGGCGGAGCAATCGGCGCGATTCTTGCCAAACGGGTTCAAATGACTGCCATGCCGCAGATGGTCGGGCTGCTCAATGGATTCGGCGGAGGTGCTTCTACACTTGTCGCTTTTGCGGAATATGTACGTTTATCCGGTGACGTCAGCCTCACGGTTTGGACTGGAGCACATGTCTCGTACGATGTTCTTGCCACTCTTGTTCTAAGTCTTCTGATCGGCACAGTCACGTTTACGGGAAGCCTGATTGCTTTCGCCAAGCTTCAGGGCATTATGCGTGGTGCCCCGATTCTCTATACGATGCAAAAACAGATCAACGCTGTTATGCTGTTGGGTACGATCGTACTGGGAGTTTTCTTTGTTCTCGATCCCTCTTTATGGCTCTTTCTTATCATTATCATCGCCATCGCGGCGATTCTCGGCGTTACATCCGTCATCCCCATTGGCGGTGCGGATATGCCCGTCGTGATTTCGCTGCTCAATTCGTACTCGGGACTTGCTGCTGCGATGACGGGATTTGTGCTTTCCAATAATGCGCTTATCATTACAGGTACGCTGGTCGGCGCTTCGGGCTTCATCCTTACCAGTATCATGTGCAAGGCAATGAATCGATCGCTCGGAAACGTGCTGTTTGCCGGCGTCGGTGCGGACTACACAGCGGGCGACACGGTTGCAACCGAACAACGTACCGTTGTCCGTTACACGCCGCAAGATGCTTCGTTCATGCTCGAGAATGCGCAATCTGTCATCATTGTACCCGGCTACGGACTTGCTGTTGCTCAGGCGCAGCATGTTCTGCAGGAACTCGCCAGCAATCTGACGAGCCGCGGCGCAACGGTTCGCTATGCAATCCATCCTGTTGCAGGGCGCATGCCCGGCCACATGAATGTGTTGCTCGCCGAAGCGAACGTGCCGTACGAGTCCTTGTTAGAAATGGATCAGATCAATGATGATTTCCAGAATACAGACGTTGCGCTCGTCATAGGAGCCAATGACGTCGTCAATCCGGCGGCACGCTACAAAAAGGAAAGTCCCCTTTATGGCATGCCGATTCTCAATGTCGATTACGCAAAGACTGTTATGGTGGTGAAACGGAGTCTGAATCCTGGATTTGCAGGAGAGGACAACGAGCTCTTTTACATGAAGAACGCCATGATGGTGTTCGGGGATGCGAAATCCGTGGTCACCAGTCTTGTTCAGGAGTTAAAAAAATAGACTCCGCTTCTGTTCATTTCATAATCTGATATGAGTCCCCTCGAAATCACGGGAGTAGTCTTCGGACTGCTCTCCGTCTATTTCAGTGTCAAGCAGAACATCCTGACGTGGCCGATGGGGATTGTGAGCGTATCGGCGTTCGGCGTTCTCTTCTTTGAGATCAAGCTGTACGCCGATATGTGTTTACAGGTGTTTTTTCTCTGGTCGTGCATCCAAGGCTGGTATTTTTGGTTGCATGGAGGCGAACATCACTCTGCGCTGAGAGTCACGCGGCTGACCGGTAGACAGAAGGCCGGCATCGTTGCCGCAACGTTCTCGGCTGTTGTGCTTATCGGGTTTCTCTTCTCCCGCTTTACCGATGCGTCCCTTCCGTACCTTGATTCCACCGCTAGCGGTATGAGTGTCGTGGCCCAGCTTCTTATGATGCGTAAGAAGTTCGAGCACTGGTATCTCTGGATCGCGGTTGACATCCTTTCCATTGGCATTTACATCTACAAAGAAGTGTACCTCACAGCTGCATTGTATCTCGTATTTTTACTTCTGTGCATTCACGGATTGCGAAGTTGGAGGGGGGCGTTGGCTGAACTGGAGAGCGCTGATCCGCAGGGGAAACCATTGGCCGGGGCTCCTGTGGCCGGATAGGCATACTTGCGATTTGACGACAGCAAAAAGAGGCAGCGGGGCAGAAAGGTTTCTCCCCGATGCCTCTTTTCATTGTCAATACATCGTACCCTAATCCATTGCTTTGTCGGGAAGTGGCGCCGACGCGAAGAAGTCCTTGTAAAACCGCTCGGTATATTGGGTGTGCAGTTCCTCGACGCGCGTGAAGTTCGGAGACCGGAAAATAAGTCCGGCGTGGTTCTTCTTGTTGAGCCGCCAGACGACTTCGGGATCGTTATACGCCGACAGGTCCGGCGCTTCCTGCTTTGCGAGTGAAATCATCAGTCCGGCGTAGTCAAGTCGCTGCTGGTTTACGGTGTAGTTATGGTCGGTGCAGCATTCGATCTTTGCCCATTCCCGCCACAGATTCAACCCGGTTGCCGCTTCAATCAAGTCCGCGATATGCGCTCCACCTACGCGGGCAGACGTCTCAAGGAAATAGTATCGTCCGTCGGTGTCGCTCTTGATGAATTCCGTGTGCGATACGCCTTCAAGCAGACCGAACGACTGCAGCGTCAATTTGTTCAATGCCCTCAACGTCTCATCGTCGGCGGATTCACGCAACAGTGTTCTGGTGCTGAATACACGTCCTTCATGCGCCACCTCCATCGGCGGACGGCCGTACTTGAAGGTAATTGCGAAGACAATCTTCTTCTTGTACATGATGGAGTCGACGTGCATAACCTCGCCCGACACAAATTTTTCGAGAAGGTAAAATGACTGCTTGTCGCCAAGTGCCTCGAGTGCATCCCACACCTCCTGCTCGGAGTGCAGCTTCTTGATGCCGATCGCTCCGGCCTGCAAACGGGGTTTGAGTACGAACGGCGGTGTGACGCCAGCAAGGAAAGTCTTGATGCGCTCCGTATTCATCGTATGCACAAAAGGGGGCACAGGAATGCCCGCATGCGAGGCCTTTGTCCGCATTGCAAGTTTGTCGCGGAAATGCCGTGCCGTGCTGTCTCCCATTCCCGGAATGCGAAGATGCTCTCGTAGTGCCGCTGCCTTCTCGACGTCAAAATCATCCAGTGCCACAATTCCGTCGAACTGGACGGTCTTGCCGAGGTGGCTCACGCCGTAGATGACATCGTTCATGTTCCATTCCTTGTCCACATCGGGAATAAAAAAGATATCGTCGATGCTCTCTCTCGGCCAGTCAGCATGTTCGAGACTTTTTGACGTAAGGAGAATGACACGTGCCCCCTGTTGTTTCGCCTCCCGAAGGAAATCAAAGCCCTTGTGAAAACTGGTAATGCAAAGGATGTTGAGCATAGGTATGTTCCCGGTGGTTGATTGAGTTAGTGGAGGTTAGCCTCTGTGCGGCAGCCTCAGTATTGGATAGACCCGTTCAGCTTTGTCGAAATATGGGGATCGTTCGTAGAAGAAATCGAGCCTGAGTCTTGCGTCGTCCGCAAAATCAAAGTCTACGAGAAGGCGCCGCTCAAATTCTTCGCGCAGTTGAGGGTCTTCGTCCAGCATTCTGCGGGCGATCGGTTCCATAATGTACTCCTCGGCATATTCCTTCCGTTCAAAAAACGCGTTGAAGTATCCCCAACTTACGAATGAGTCCGGCGACTCCGGCTCCAACAGGTAGAGTATCACCCTCAACGTCCGTTGCTGGGTGTAGATGATGAATGTCCCCGCCGGCAGCGTCATACGTTCCGTGAAGCGATCGACGCTGCACTGTACACGCTGGCGTCCCTCGTACGGCTTTGAGGTGAATCGTGCATCCTTAAACCGGTAGCGCTCAACTTCAAGAGTCTCCCCTTCATGGATTTGCCTTGATTCGATTCCGTGAAGATGCATGATCTCGACCAGATGGGCAAACTCCTTTGGTACGGCGTATGCAAAAGGAACCTCTACCTCTGTGATGACTTCGTCTTCGTAAAAATAGGGGATATCGATTTCCTCGGGAATGTCGGAGTATTTCACAACGGCGGATCCGGTTACAGCACTTACCTGTTCTTCTGTTTTGAGTCCTTTGAAACGCATCGTCTCATGGTTCCCGGAACCCTCCAGGACGAGTGGGAACGGTTTGCGGTCGTGCCTGTACGCATGTACAGTCTGCGCGTCTGCGAAGTAGTTCAGGTCGCGGAGTTCCCTGTAATTTGCATTAATGTACTCGAGTGCCGCTTCATTCATCTTTTTTGTAGAAAACACTCTGTTCCCGAATGGCTTTAGTGAGTGCGTTTCTACGAGAAGAAGAAGTCTGTTTTGCGCTGCGGCATACCCTCCGGAGTAACGGGGGAGTTGCGGCCAATCTGTGACCCCTTCCGTGATTGAATCCGCGTACCACTCCGTGTACGGAGCGGTCAAGAAGCCTGCCTGCTCTGTCTGCGAGACAACGAACGGCATGAGTTTCTGCTTGGCAAAGTTCGCCAGTCCGGTATCGATGTTGCGATGCGTCTCAATACCGTAAGTGACGTGATACTGATAGTCTGCCCCGTTCGTCGTGTGGTTGTCGATATAGAAATCGGGTTGCCAGCTTGCATAAAGTTGGAGAAGCGAACGCATCTCGGGTGTGTCGGCTTTCATGTAATCCCGGTTGAGGTTCAGGTTCCAACTTGTCGTCCGCCAGCCCATGTGCGCAGGGCCGTTCTGATTCGGGCGATTGAACGGACTGACCCGCTCGTGACCATCCACGTTCAGAATGGGAATAATGACAAAAACGAGATGCTCGAGAAGATCTGCTCGCTCTCCCGTGATCAACATCTCGCGCAGCAGCAGCATGCAGGCGTCCTTTCCCTCAATCTCTCCCGCATGGATGCCGTTCTGAATCAGTACGACAATTTTCCCGTTGGCGCGTGCCTCCTCTGGCGTAGATTCGCCGTTGCTGCCAACAGCGATGAATTGTAGCTCTCTCCCCTGCGGTGATATACCGAAAGTGAACATCTCCGCCTTTCCAGTCTCTTCGAATTGCCTGAAGTACCGCATCGTTTCGGCGTAATCCGGCGATTCGAGAAAGTTGCTGCGCTCGAAATGCGTGAGATACTCGTGAGAGAATGACATGCAGTGTTCGTTGATGTTGAATTACAGGAAAGATAGCTATAACATATCAATCCGTCATCAAACAAACAACTGCGGTCCGTGGCCTGTGGCAGGATTCAGAACCCTAGTTCGAACAACTGCTCGGGAAATGAATATCTGTATTCGGTTATAATTGTCGAAGATGCGGGGTCGCCACAACCGGTGCAGCCCCGTACGTTATGGGTAAAGGTTCCGTATTCGTTTATGACGCTGGTGGCCGACGTGCGCGGGAATGGGGATGCGAATAGAGGCTCCCCACCGGGAATAATCACCATCAGTCGGAGAGAATCATAACTGTGAACATCATACACGCTAATCCAAAACCGGCCTGAAGAATCTGTAATGGAAACCGGGGCGGGCGAATTCTTCGCACGCCCGCTCAGCCTTATGTACTGCTGTGACGCGAACTTTCCCGAAAGTGCAACCGTAAAGTTACTTCTGTCCATGCCTGCTGCGCGTACCAATGTGCCGGAGATACTGTAGAGATGGAAAGGTGTTACGGGACTCGTTGCCACGCTAACCGTATGCGGTCCGGCAAGAAGTAGAACAACGAGTATTTGCACGAAGTGCTGTCGCATGATGTGCAGAATGTAGCGTATACGGCCAAAACGTACGGAGAGAAACCGTAACAAACAAGGTGTAAGTGAAACCTTTTCGCCTCGAATCCGTTTCAGTAGTGCCATTTCTTTCAACTTCCCTGATTTCTCAGTAAGTTTCATCGTAATCCAATAACCCAAAACCGAAAGGCTCTATCATGCGTCAAATCCTGATTGTTCTTGCTGTGATGGCAGGCTTGTGCGGACACACTTTCGCGCAGGATGCGCGGCTGCTACGCTTCCCGGCGATTCACGGCAACCAGATTGTCTTCACCTACGCCGGCGATCTGTACACTGTTGCCGCTTCCGGCGGTGTCGCCCGCAAGATTACAAATGATACCGGATACGAAATGTTTGCCCGCTTCTCGCCCGACGGCAAGTGGCTGGCGTTTACAGGTCAATATGACGGGAATACGGAAGTCTACCTCATGCCTGCCGAAGGCGGGGTACCGCGCAGGATTACCTACACTGCTACTCTAGATCGCGACGATGTCTCTGACCGCATGGGGCCGAACAACATTGTCATGACCTGGAAAGATGACAAGACGATTGTGTACCGCTCCCGTCGCATCGAACGGAATGACTTCATCGGCCAGCTCTTTTATGCAACGGTTGACGGCGGGATTCCTGAACAGCTTCCGGTTCCGCGGGGCGGCTTTGTCACGTTCTCTCCCGACAGGAAGAAGATGGCGTACAATCGTGTGTTCAGGGAATTCCGGACATGGAAGCGCTATCGGGGAGGACAGGCTGACGACGTGTGGATTTACGATTATACCACAAAGCAAATAACGAATGTCACGAACAATCCTGCACAGGATATCATCCCGATGTGGAGCGGGAACAAGATATACTTCATTTCAGATCGTGACAGTCGCATGAACTTGTTTGTCTACGATCTCGACACGAAGCAGACGAGGAAGCTGACCAGCTTCACCGAATTCGACGTGAAGTTCCCATCACTCGGTGACAAGGCGATCGTATTCGAGAACGGCGGGTACATTTACCGCCTCGATCTTGCAACCGAACGGGCGGAAAAAGTTCCTATCTCCATACATGAAGACTTCAGCATCGGGCGGGGCGGCTGGCGGAATGTCAGCAAGGACATCACCAACTATGAAATTGCTCCCGACGGCAGCCGCGCATTGTTCGGCGCACGGGGCGACGTGTTTACGGTTCCGGCAAAGCACGGCAACACCCGCAACATCACAAACACATCCGGCGTGCACGAGCGGAACTCCAAATGGTCGCCCGACGGCAAGTGGATTGCCTATATCTCCGATGCCACCGGCGAGGATGAAATCTACATTGCGCCGCAGGACGGAAGCGGCACGGCTGTTCAAGTGACGAAGAATGCCGATACCTACAAGTACCAGCCGTACTGGTCTCCGGACAGCAAGAAATTGCTCTGGGCAGACAAGGAGCTCCGCCTGCAGTTTGTTGACATCGAAACGAAGAACGTGACACTCGTTGCCCAGGCAAAATCATGGGAACATTCTGATTATTCGTGGTCTTCCGACAGCAAGTGGATTACCTACGCGCAGTTTGAGCCGGCCCAAATGCCGACGGTGTATATCTATTCACTTGAGTCAAAGAAATCACATCCGGTGACCGACGGTTGGTTCAGCTCGTACGGCCCGACGTTCAGCGCTGATGGCAAGTACCTCTTCTTTGTATCCGATAGATCGTTTAGCCCCACATACGGTAACACTGAGTGGAACCACGTTTATAACGATATGGGGGGAATCTACTTCGTAACTCTTGCGCGTGACACGAAATCGCCGTTCGCACCCAAGTCTGATGAAGTCAAGATTGCCGCCCCCACTGCGTCAAAAACCGATGCAGCAAAATCAGACAAGAAGGATGAGAAGAAAGAGCCTGCAAAGCCGTCCATGAAGGTTGATATCGACGGGTTGCAATCACGGATTGCGGCCTTGCCGGTTTCCCCGGGCAGCTACAGGAATCTGGAATCCGTAGGTGAAAAGCTTTACTACGTCCGCAACAGCACCAAGCAGGAAAAAGCCACTCTCATGATGTATGATTTGGAGAAACAGAAGGAGACCGAGCTTGGCGAATTCAACGGTTTTGAAATCTCTGCCGACAATAAGAAAATGATCGTCGGTGGCGGTGGTTCCTTCTCCATCATTGATCTGCCGTCCGGAAAGATTGATGCCAAAGAAAAACTGAACCTGAGCGACATGAAGGTGCAACTCGACCGCCGTGCCGAATGGAGCCAGATATTCAATGAATCCTGGAGGCAGATGCGTGACTTTGTGTGGGATCCGAATCTTCACGGAGTCGATTGGAAGAAGATTGGGGATACATACGCACAGCTTCTTCCCCATGTGAATCACCGTACGGACCTTACGTACATCATCGGCGAGATGATCGGCGAACTGAACGTCGGCCACGCGTATGTTGGCGGCGGCGATTACCCGAAGCCTGAGCGTATTGATCTCGGTTTGCTAGGAGCGAAAATCGAGCGCGACCCTGCCTCGAAATACTACCGCATCGCAAAGATCCTGAAAGGCCAGAATTGGGATAAGTCCGTGCGTTCTCCCCTTACTGATATTGGTGTTGATGCGAAAGAAGGGGACTTCATCATCGCTATCGACGGGAAACCGACAAATGCGATGACGGATATGTATGAAGCGCTGGTAGGAAAAGCAGGGAAGCAGGTGACACTGAAGCTTAACGGTTCGGCTCGCGAGGCCGGTGCTCGCGAAACGGTTGTCATTCCAACAAGCGACGAGCGGCCGTTGTACTACTACAACTGGGTCCAGGAGAACATCGAAAAGGTCTCGAAAGCGACCGACGGAAAAGCAGGATATCTCCATATCCCGAATATGGGTCCCGACGGCCTGAACGAATTCGTCAAGTATTTCTATCCTCAAGTGCGGAAGGATGCGATGATTATTGACGTCCGCGGCAACGGTGGTGGGAATGTGTCGCCGATGATCATCGAGCGCTTGCGCCGCGAGCAGGCGCTGGTGAGCGTTGCCCGTAACACGCAACCCACACCCGACCCGGGCGCAATGATCCTCGGGCCTAAAGTACTGATGATGGATGAGTTTTCGGCAAGTGACGGCGACATCGTCGGGTATCGTTTCAGGAAATACAAGCTCGGTCCGATCGTCGGCAAGCGATCATGGGGAGGAGTCGTTGGCATTCGCGGTTCGCTTCCACTGCTCGATGGCGGGTATCTGAACCGGCCGGAGTTCTCACGCTATGATGTAGAGGGAAGGGAATGGGTGATGGAAGGAACCGGTGTGGAGCCGGACATCTTTGTCGACAATGATCCCGCACGTGAATTTGGTGGAATCGATGACCAACTCAACAGGGCAATCGAAGTGATAAAGGATGAACTTAAGAAGAACCCTGTAAGAATCGCTCCTCCGCCTCCGTATCCGGATAAGAGCAAGTAGGCGCTTTCGGAAATTCAGAAGCCGAAGGTTCGATGAAATCTCCGGGAAAGCTACCGCTTTCGCTAAACGGGAAATTTTTCCTATATTCCACCGTCACACAAATAGGAGGAAGTTTCATGTTGACAAGATCTGTTCTTTTGCTTTTCGCAGCAGGGTTGCTTACAGTTGCCGGTTGCAAGAAGGACTCAGCTCCTGCAAACAATACCGGAGGAACTGGAGGTCCACCCCCGGCTCAGCTTGTGGGTGTTTGGATTGCCCAATCGGCCACTGTCAACGGTGCGGCGACAGCGCTCAGTGTTGTGTTGCAGTGGGAAGCGGGTGCGGTAAGTGCCCGGGTATCGCTTACGGCAAACGGCTCGTACACATACAGCGAACTTGATGGAAACAATCAAGTCGTGTACACGCAAAGCGGTACGGTCTCCGTTGCCGGGTCGAGTATCACAATGACGGCGACAAATGAGAACGGCAACCCCGTTAATCCACCCACCCTCTTCCTTGGAGGTTCGTGGTCAGTCACCGGCAATCTGTTGACGGTGTCAACGACAGTTCAGGGGGCGGCCATCGTTATTGTGTTTGCTAAAGGGGGATAACGTCTGCCCCACGTGCAGTAAGCCACTTCAGCCCCGCCGCGAGGCGGGGCTTTTCTTATTTCTGGGCCTGCTCTCCCAATCATGAGAAGAACGGTCATGTATTTGCACTAAAATCTGGCTTTTTGCGGCATCCCCGACTGGCACAAAAACTGATTCGCAGAGGATGGATTTCCACATCTTGTACTATCCATCCACTGAAAGGACTAATGTTTCATGGAAGATGCGCTTCTTCTACACAGACTTCAGTTCGCCTTTACCATCACCTTCCACTATTTGTTTCCACAGCTCACCATGGGCCTGGCCCTTCTGATCGTTATCATGAAGGGAATCGCTCTCAAAACCGGTGATGATTTTTATAACAAAGCTGCTCGCTTCTGGGCGAAGATTTTTGCCGTGAATTTCGTTGTCGGGGTGATCAGCGGCATTCCGATGGAGTTTCAGTTTGGCACAAACTGGGCGAGGTTTTCGGCATTTGCCGGTGGTGTCATCGGTCAAACCCTGGCTATGGAGGGGGTGTTCGCCTTTTTCCTTGAATCAAGCTTCCTCGGATTGTTCCTTTTTGGTGAGAAGAGGCTCAGTCCCCGTATGCACTTTTTCTCCGCGTTCATGGTGTTTCTCGGATCGTGGGTCTCCGCGTACTTCATCATAGCAACAAACGCCTGGATGCAATACCCGGTTGCTTACAGAGTTTTGGAGGATGGTAGTGTCGCTCTTACGAGTTTCTGGGGCTTGTTGCTGAATCCATGGATTTTCTGGCAGTACACTCACAACATGATGGGTTCGATGGTAACTGCCGCCTTTGCCGTTTCCGCAGTCGGCGCTTACTATGTACTTGCCCACAAGTTTGAGGAGTACGGACGGCTCTTTCTGCGTATCGGAGTGGCCGCCGGATTAATCTCGTCAATTCTTGTAGCGTTCCCGACGGGTGACGGCCAAATAAAAAATGTGCTGGTACACCAGCCGGTGACATTTGCCGCAATGGAGGGCTTGTTTGAGACCCAGGAAGGCGCGCCGCTTGTTATCATCGGCCAGCCTGACATGGAGAAGCGGAAGCTGGACAATCCGTTGCACCTCCCAAAGATGCTCAGCTTCCTGACGTACCAACATTTCGGTGCCGAGGTGAAGGGGCTGGATGCTTTCCCCGAGGATACCTGGCCGACCAATATCCCGCTTCTGTATTACAGCTATCACGTGATGGTCGGGTTGGGAACAATGTTCATTGCGCTGATGCTCATCAGCGGATACCTGATATGGAAGAAAAAACTCTTTACAGCACGGTCGGTATTGTGGGTGATCATGCTTGCGTTTCCGTTTCCGTACATCGCCAACACGGCTGGATGGTGGACGGCCGAACTCGGTCGCCAGCCCTGGCTTGTCTACGGATTGATGAGAACGGCTGACGGAACCTCTACCATGGTCTCTGCCGGCAACACGCTCTTTACGCTGCTGGGCTTCGCCGGAATGTACTTCGTGATCGGTGTGTTATTCCTGTTCCTGGTGGTCAAGACCATCAATCATGGCCCTGATGCGGCCGCCAAGCATTAGTCTCGCGATAACGATTCATTAGCCTTTGACTTGAAAGGATACTCATGGAAATTCTCTGGTTCAGTGTAGTCGCATTCATGCTCGCAATGTATACGATTCTCGACGGGTTCGATCTCGGAGCGGGGGTACTGCATCTCTTCGTGGCGAAAAACGACGAGGAGCGCCGCACGGTCTTGAACGCTATAGGGCCGGTGTGGGATGGTAATGAAGTCTGGATCCTCGCATCGGGTGGCGTGCTCTACTTTGCATTTCCACAGCTGTATGCGTCGAGCTTCAGCGGGTTTTACCTCCCTCTGATGGTTGTTCTGTGGCTGCTGATGATGCGCGGACTCGGTATCGAGCTGCGGCATCAACTTGACAATCCAATGTGGAAGACCTTCTGGGATAGCGTGTTCGCAACGGGAAGCATTCTCCTGACAATCTTCCTCGGAGCTGCGCTTGGCAATGTTGTGCGCGGCGTTCCCTTGAATGAGGATGGCTATTTCTTTGCGCCTCTTTGGACGTCGTTCACCGTACAGCCCGAAGCCGGTATTCTGGATTGGTTCACAGTGATGATGGGATTGATTGGCCTGACGACCCTGACAACCCATGGTGCGAACTATCTGGCAATGAAAACCGAAGGGATCGTTCGAGATCGTTCCCGCCGTATCGCGTCGTTCACCTCGTGGATTGTATTGTTGCTCTCAGTTGCTACACTGATTGCCGCGTCATCTATCCGGCCCGAGATTTGGACAAACTATGGCATGCATGTCTGGGGATGGATCTTCCCCTTGATGGGGTTAGGGGGAATGTTGGGGATGATTCTCTTCAACAGAACGGGCAGCGACACGAAGGCGTTTCTCTCGTCTGCCTTCTTCATCGGCGGCATGCTTGCAAGCACGGCTTTCGGGTTGTTCCCGAACGTCCTCCCGGCATCGACCGGATCGCAATACAATCTCACTGTCTACAATACGATTGCAGACAGTTACGGGCTTGGAGTGGGGATTATCTGGTGGTCAATCGGGATTGTGATTGCGCTGGGCTATTTTACATACCTCTTCTATTCTTTCCGGGGAAAAGTGAAAGTGCACGCAGAGGGCTATTAGCACACAATCATGCGGTTGACCCGATTATGCCGTTTGTGCATCTTACGGGCACCGCATGATAAGAAACCGTTGAATGAGAGGGAAAAATGGCAGAAAAGACCGCAGTAGTAAAGCAAGTTGATGGCGTAACGCTCGCCGCCAAAGGCGATTCAGGTCATTGGGTGGTGATGGATGGAAAAAAGGAAATCGGTGGAAGTGATGCAGGCTCTTCCCCCAAAGAGCTGTTGTTGTTTGCTTTGGGTGGGTGCACCGCATTTGATGTGATCAATATCTTGAAGAAGAAACGCGTGCCTGTTGAGAATCTTGAAATCCGGCTGAAGGGAAAGGAGTCCGACGACCATCCAAAAGTCTTTACCGACGTTCACGTCGAATACGTTGTGTACGGGCACGGGATTGATCCGAAGGATGTCGAGCGTGCGATTGAACTTTCGGTGACAAAATACTGCTCGGTCTCGGCGATGGTTGCCAAGTCTGCAAACCTGACGCATTCATATCGGATCGAACCGTCGAAACTAGAGGTTGGTGCAACGGAACCCGCGACGAATTGAGGTTGTGCAGACATCTTGGTCTACGAGAATAGGGGACGCTGAACTCCGTGCAAGGAGAGCGCCCCTATTTTTTTCTACTGACCACCATCAAGATATTTGCAACCGGGCGTTCACCGGCGGGATCTGATGGAAGACTGACGACGGATCCCTCGACAACCATTGTCGTAGATCCTCCGCCGTCCAGATTGAGGCCTTGATAGCAGCCAAGCTCCAGCATTAGATCCGCAAACTCGGCAAGGGACATCCCGACGCTTGTCTCTTGGCGTCCGTCTACCGTCACGAAGTACACCACCGAGCTGTCTTTCGAAAATCCTACTCCCGAGCGTGGATGCCTTGCAGTTGTGAAGCGCGGGCTGAGTCCATCAAGACTGTCAGTAGCGGCGAAGTTCTTTCCGTTCACCACAATTCGCGGCAAACCTCCGACAAGCGTGTTCAACGGATCCGTGCGGGGTGAAAACTGCAGAACCACGCTCAACGAATCTCCTGCCGATAGAATGTTCTCTCGACTTCTTGCGCTTCGCAACAGCATCACCGAGTCGCCAATGATGAATTGCTCTGAAGTGGCAATCGTGTCACCTGCTAATGCGGTGAGAGTATCTCCGTTCCGGCGTGACATCCGCAGAGTTCTGGCGAGTTCCTGTTTGTCAGGGTAATAGCTCCGCATGTAAGGGGTAAGAAGGACGTTTGCATTCGAGTCCTTGAGGCTGTTTACGGCGTGAAGGGGAATCGTACCTCGCGGTGAGAGGAGCTTTCCGTCAAACGTGAAGATATCGACGAGCGGTCTTCGTGATTTGTCGATGGCGAATTGTGCCCGCCTCGGCCTCCGCACAGCATACACGATTTCGCCTTCGATAACCTGGCTGAGATCATTCTCCCCTGACTGCATATTGAAGAAGTCTGCATTCATCGCTCCAACCACATGAACCCCTGCACGCGATTGCCGGTGCGCAATGCTACTGGTGGTCTCCCGCCCGCGCAGGCTGTCCAAAGCTCGTGCGCTGGTGATGGTCACGTCCGGATTCTTCAAATCAATCTCCAACACATGGATATTCCACGGACCTGCAGGTTTCCGGATGTGAGTGTGCACTACTCCGTCAACAAGAGTGCGGGAAACGACAGAGTCCTGAGCAGCCTGTGCATTCGCATGCGTTGAGCAGACTGTAAGCAGCAACGAGATGACTGTGAGGCGCTTTGCCTGTTGTAGTATTCCACACTGTATCGCCATCATTTCTTTTTCATTTGTGAGAATGAGACACTGCCTTTTTTGCAAAACTCGGAATCATGCCATTAGAAAAAGCAAAAAAACAGGGTGAATTGCGACATTTTGTTGTGGCATAAAATCTGTCAATTCAAACATGAGATAGAAAAGGATCCGCCAATGAACATGACCCCGTACGTACCACAGACGCTCTACACAATCGGGGAGGCTGCCGACGTTCTGGGCATCTCCATTCCAACCATTCGCATGTATGAACGCGAAGGGCTGATAATTCCCGTGCGCAAACACTCGAAGCATCGCCGGTTTTCGCAGAAGGACATTGATCGTATCCGGTGTCTGCGCGAGATGATCAACCGTGAAAAGGTGAGCATTGCCGGAATCCGCAGGCTGCTCTCGATGATTCCCTGTTGGAAAATCAAGAACTGTTCGGAGTCCGACCGCGCCAACTGCGATGCATTCAAGGAGCATGACAAGCCATGCTGGATGGTATCCGGCAAGTCATGGGAATGCCGGAGTACACAATGCCGCGAGTGCGAAGTCTATGCAAAAGTCGCCGACTGCGCATCATTGAAAAGGACGATTGCGGAATATACGTTATGATTTTGTAGCGGCACGAATCCGCACATGCAAAGCGAAGCAGAAGGAGTATGTCTGCTTCGCTTTTTTGTTTTCTGCCTTTCCTTCTCCATCCCGCTAGTTCGTCATCTTCCTAACCCGTAGACTCGATTCCAATTTTTGTGAATCTCATGATCGGATTTGGGTCTTTCATGACTCAGATTATCAGATAAATCTACCATCTATAAATGGCACATTAGTTGACATTTATACATGCAAGAAATGAGATGCAAGAAATGAGGTTCTGAAGTGACGAAGTTAACAAAAGAAACTCCACTCTACCCGATAGGAACTGCCGCCCGTATGCTGGGCATCTCTGTCCACACCATGCGAATGTATGAGCGGAACGGCCTCGTCCTTCCTTTCAGGCGGACGTCGAACCAGCGGTTGTACTCGCAACGTGATATCGAGCGCCTGCAATGCATGCGTGACGCCATCAACATCGAAAAGATCAGCATCGAAGGCATCAAGCGTGTCCTTGCTCTCATTCCCTGCTGGGCTATTGTCGGGTGCAGCGACTCCGATCAGAGTTCCTGTCCAGCCTATAACGGACATAGCGAACCCTGCTGGTTGCTGACGAAGAAGGGGGAGTTCTGCAGGGGGCGAGATTGCCGCACTTGTGAAGTGTATACAGCATACGGCGACTGCCGGAGCATCAAGGAACGTCTCAAGAACCTGCTGAAAACACAAATGACATCAACACACCACGAAGCGACTGAGATACCAATATGAAAAATCTTGTGATACTCGGCGCCGGCACAGCCGGCACCATGATGCTGAACAAGCTGAGCGAGGCACTTGACAGGAACGAATGGCAAATCACCATTGTCGACCAATACGAAACGCACTACTATCAACCCGGGTTTCTCTTCATTCCCTTCGGCATTTACAACAGGAAAGATGTCATCAAGCCCAAGCGCGATTTTTTCCCTGCGGGCACCAACGTTATCATGTCACCAATCGACAAGATTGACCCGGAGAATAATCGAGTCTTGCTTGCAAGCAAGCAGGTGATACCATTCGATTTGCTGATTATTGCAACAGGGGCAAAGATTGCTCCGGAACAAACGGAGGGCATGAAGGACGGGCAATGGCACAAGAGCATCTTTGATTTCTATACGATCGAAGGCGCATGCGCTCTTGCCGATTTCTTCAAGCGATGGGAGGGGGGCAAACTCGTCATCAACATAACGGAAATGCCCATCAAGTGCCCGGTCGCTCCGCTGGAGTTTGCATTCCTTGCAGACTGGTATTTCACGGAACGGGGAATACGGGACAAAGTGGACATTCACTTCGTAACCCCCCTGCCGGGAGCCTTCACAAAACCCAAAGCGTCCAGCATTCTGGGGGATTTCCTCGATAAGAAGAACATCCGTCTCACCACGGACTTCAGTATCGGAAGAGTTGATAACGATGCAAAGAAGATCATCTCCTGGGACGAGCAAGAAATCCCATTCGATGTGCTTGTCACCATTCCAACAAACATGGGAGACGGAGTGATTGAGCGCAGCGGCCTCGGCGATGAGCTGAATTTCATTCCGACGAACAAGCATACGCTGCAATCCGATGCGCACAAGAACATCTTCGTCATCGGCGATGCCACCAACCTTCCCAGCTCCAAAGCCGGTTCGGTTGCACACTTCCAGGCGGATATTCTGTTCGAAAACATCATGAGCTACATCGAAGGACGGGAGCCGAAGGCACACTTTGACGGACATGCCAATTGTTTCATTGAGTCGGGCTTCGGGAAAGGAATTCTCATCGACTTCAACTACGACACGGAGCCGTTGCCCGGAAAGTTCCCTCTTCCGGGTGTCGGGCCGTTTTCGCTTCTGGAAGAAACGAAAATGAATCACTACGGCAAGGTCATGTTCCGCTGGATGTACTGGAACTTTCTGCTCAAAGGAGTGGAGTTGCCGGTTGAGGCAAACATGAGCATGGCCGGGAAGAGGATATAGCCATGACGGAAAATAACCTGCAGCAGCAGATCAACGCAATTAACGGCAAACTCGACACCATCCTCGAGGAAATTGCGCTGCAACAGCGTCACCGCCGTGAGATGGAAGATCTGAAGGACGATCTTATGCGCGTTGCAAAAGACGTCTATCAAACCGCCGTCGTGGAACTTGAGGATGTTCACGACCATCTGAATACCGGCGATGTGATGGCGCTGGGCAAGAAGCTCCTCCGGAATGTGAACACCCTGTCCCAAACCATCGAGCAACTGGAAAGCCTGAGGGATTTTCTGAACGATGCCGCTCCGCTGGCCCGGGAGTCGTTCATTGATGCAATGAACAAGCTTGATGAGTTCGACCGGAAAGGGTATTTCGCCTTTGCAAAAGAACTCGGCACTGTGGCAGACAATGTCGTCACCTCCTTCTCAAAGGAGGATGTCCGGGCGTTGGGCGAGAACATCGTGACCATACTCAACACGGTGAAGAGCATGACACAACCCGACATGCTGCATGCCGTGAACAATGCACTCACGGTCTACAAAAAACTTGATATGGAAGTGGAAGACGATGTTTCCCTCATGACATTGATCAGGGAACTCAATACACCGGAAGCGAAGAAGGGGCTGGCTTTTGCCGTGCGCTTCCTGAAAAGCATAGCCTCAAACAATAACTCACAACTCGCACATGCGTAAAGGAGAACTACAGATGACAACGACTGAAATGCTCGAACTGAAACGTGACGCCGACGGCAACCTCGCAAATCGTGCCGACTGGAATGAAACAGCTGCGAAGATTCTCGCAATGGAAGAAGGTATCGAGGAATTGAATGAGCGGCACTGGAAAGTGATCTACTACATGCGGCAGGAGTTTGAAGCCAAGGGCGACGCTCCGTCCATCCGCAAGCTTACCAAGGAAAGTGGCGTGGACACGAAAGAGTTGTACGCCCTGTTCCCGAAGGGCCCTGCCAAGAAGGCGGCGAAAATCGCCGGCCTGCCTAAACCTAAAGGCTGCATCTGATTCTATTCTTGATGAAGGAGAAACAACAATGTCTACCTCAAACGGTGAATCAATAAAAAGGGTGTCAATCGTTGTGTCGCGCGGGTCGCTCGAAGGCGTGTATCCCGGCCTGATAATGGCGAACGGTGCCCGCATGGAAGGAATTGACGCCTCTTTGTTCTTTACGTTCTTCGGGTTGTATGCAGTGATGGAAAAGTATCTCGATAATCTTCAGGTCGCAACAGTCGGAAATCCGGCAATGCGCATCCCTGATGCCAAAGGGATGGCGATGCCGACCTGGCTCGGCGCAATCCCCGGAATGTCTGCCATCGCCACCGGCATGATGAAGAAGGAGATCGAAAAGCTCGACATTCCGCCCGTTCGGGAGTTCTTGCAAATGATCAAGGATGCCGGAGGTGAGTTGTACGCCTGCAAGGCAACCGTGGACATGTTCCATTTGACCAAAGCAGATTTCTTCAAGGAACTCGATGACGTTATCAGCGTCGGACAGTTTTATGAAAAAGCAGCAGGCGGTCAGATCATCTTTACATAACCATCACTCAAGGGCATTCGCAAGAGTGCCCTTTCTGTTCTTTCCTTGGTCCGGGACGTCCGTTCCGGCAGTTCCATAAAACCAACATTCCAACAAAGACAACGGAGTAGTACCATGAGTACCAGAAAACGTTTGCTTACACTCATCATGCTCGTTACCGGGGTTGCAACCGCGTTTGCGACTAACGGCACTCGCATGATCGGTTTCGACGCCCGTACGGTCGGACGCGGCGGAACGGGGATTGGCGTGTTCGATAACGGCGCGCTGCTATTCACAAATCCCGCCGGCATTTCATTCATGTCCAATTCTGTTCTTGAAGGCGACTTCTCATTAATGATTCCCACACTTCGTTTCGATAATGCCATCAATTCCTCAAAAGGGAAAACCAACTACTTCCCCCTGGGCAATCTCTCGTATGTCAGTCCGGGCGAGGGGATGTTTTCATGGGGAGCGGGCGCATTTACGCAGGGAGGCATGGGTGCCGACTTCATGCTGAACCACAACCTCTTTCGTGATCAGAACGGCGGATTCGTCCAGCAAGAGTATCATTCGAAACTTGGAGTAATGCAAGGAGGCCTCACTGCTGCGTTCAAAGTCATGCCTCAACTCTCCTTCGGCGTCAGTGCGCATGCGGTGTACAGCATGCTCGATTTCAAGATGCCTTACAGCCTCTCACCGATGGTGATGCGTGGCGTCATCAATCCGCAGAACGGTATGACGTTCGGCGATATGTTTGCGGCCCCGCCGCAGATGGGGGGATTCGGATATAGTGAAGTGACTGCCGCAGCTGTGATGGATAAGTTGAGCGGATTCGGGTTCTCAGGCAAAGTAGGCCTTGCGTGGAATGCAAACGAGAACGTGACACTCGGCGTGAGCTACACGTCGCCGACAACAGTGAAGTACAAGAACGGCAAGGCCACAATGGATATGACATACCAGCTCAATGACGCGTTTGCCAAAGCGGTAATGGGTGCAATGCAACAGAATCCGGGCATGACGCAACAACAAGCGCAAGCTGCTGTGATGCAGCAATTCGGGCAGCTCGGTGTGGATTTCGCCAAAGGCGCCGTTGCGAATTATGATCTCGAAGCGAAACTCAAGTTTCCCCAGTCGGTGGGGATGGGAGGGATGTTCAGGCTTGCAGAGAACATTCGCTTCGCATTCGACTTCGAGTGGATCAACTGGAAAAACGCGTTCGACAATATGTCGCTCACCCTCAAGAACGGCGACAATCCCAACATCAACCGGATGATGGGGAACGACGGCAATTTCAGTATCGACTTCCCGATGCAGTGGGAAGATGCCTTCTGCTCCCGGTTCGGCGTGGAGATTGATGCTTCGGAGTACGTGACGGCTCGGGTGGGTGCAGCGTTTGGATCAAATCCTGTTCCCGATGCGACCGTTTTTCCTGTATTCCCTGCAATCGTCGAAACCCATGTGACGGCGGGAGTGACGTACAATTTCTCTCCGGCATTCGCGTTGAACGCGGCATATGAGATGGCGCTGAACAAGGAACAAACAGCGGGCGTGAGCCGGCTTGCGCAGGAATACAACGGCAGCACGAGTCAGTTGACGGAAGATATCTTCCATCTTTCGTTTACCTGGACGCCGAGATAGGCCGGTTATTTCTTCGGCCTGAATTCCGTCACGCGGGTGCGTGACAAGCCGAAGTGTCTCTTGATGATCCCTACGGTACGGCGCGCTGCGTTGCCGTCGCCGTAGGGATTTGTTGCTTCCGACATCTTGCGATAGGCCTGACGATTCTCGATCAACCGCTTCGCAGTCCGGACAATCGCCTCCTCATCGAGGCCTACGAGCTTCACTGTTCCGTAGCGTACGGCTTCGGGACGCTCTGTGACCTTGCGTAGAACGAGTACAGGTTTGCCGAGTGACGGCGCCTCTTCCTGTACGCCCCCCGAGTCGGTGATGATCAAGTACGATCTCGCCATCACATTCACGAAGTCAAGATAATCGAGAGGTTCAATGAGATGGACGTTCCGAAGTCCGGCAAGAGCAGGCTCCACCACTTCCTTGACGACGGGATTGAGATGAACGGGAAAAAGGAAGGCAAGCTCCTGATGGGTTTGAGCAAGTCGCCTGACGGCACGGCATGCAGCGCGCATGGGTTCCCCCCAGTTCTCGCGTCTGTGCATCGTGATGAGAACGATTCGTTGGTTCGCGGCAACGATGTTGTTGAGTGAAGAAGCGGAGAACTGATGATCCTTCCGGACTGCGAGACGCAGCGCATCGATTACAGTGTTGCCGGTCACGAAGATTGAATCACGCCGGATGTTCTCCCGCAGCAGTGCTTTCCGCGCTGTATCGGTGGGCGCAAAATGGAGATCGGCAATGCTGCTCGTGATCCTGCGGTTGATTTCTTCGGGAAACGGATTCTGTTTGTCATTCGTACGAAGTCCCGCCTCGACATGTCCGACAGGGATACCACGATAGAATGCCGCGAGTGATCCGACGAACGTCGTTGTCGTATCTCCCTGCACAAGGACCATATCGGGTTTGCTCTCTTCCAGGACGCCGTCCAGCATCTGCAGCGTATTGCCCGTAAGTCCCGCGAGGGTTTGACGCGGGCGCATAATATTCAGGTCGAATTTCGGGAGGATGGAAAAGACGTTCAGTACCTGATCAAGCATTTCTCTGTGTTGGGCGGTGGCGACCGGGATCACCTCAAAAGCGGGGTCGCGCTGCAATTCAAGAATCACAGGCGCAAGCTTGATGGTGTCGGGGCGGGTGCCGAAAATGACGGCAATGGTCTTTTTCATGAATGAAAAGAAGAAGGCAATCGTGTATATTGAGGTAAGATTTCAAACAAAATAGGGATTTCAGTGCCCCGTTACAATCGCGGACCTGACCCTTTTTGATCGGATATGAATCTAAACAGCGGACTTCTACAACTTTCTGGAGAAATGCACAATGCCAATTTATGATTATCGCTGCGACACCTGCGGCAAGACCTACGATGTGTTCCACAAAGTCCGTGAAGTGGAAGAGGATATTATCTGCCCCGCCTGCAACTCGACGAAGCACACGCGATTGCTCTCAGCACCCAATGTTGCAGTCAGCGGCGGAACGTCCGGCATGGATTTCTCTGCAGGCGATTCCTGCGATGCACCCGGCGGATGCTGTGGTGGCGGCGCATGCGGTATGAATTAGGTGCTTGAAATGGATACTTCACAAGTCATACTCTATGCTGTCCTTGCATTGTTTCTCTTGTGGTACATCAAGAGAATGCTAACGCTCCGCAAGATTACGCGGTACGCGCCCGCGGAAGCCTCGGCCAAGGCAAAAAGCAACACTGCGCTATTGCTGGATGTCCGCACGCCGGCCGAAAGAAGCAGCTCGTCCATTAAGGGATCGCTGCACATACCGTTGCACGAATTGCGGCGCCGATCATCCGAACTCGAAAAGCACAAATCGAAGGAGATTATCTGTTATTGTGCGACGGGAAGCAGAAGCCTCTCAGCCGCAGCGACGCTGTCAAAGCTCGGCTTCAAGGCGGCGAATCTGAAAGGAGGAATTGCAGAGTGGAATTTCTCTGGCATGAAGTAATCGTGCGCTATTGGGCCGTCGGTCTTGGCGCTGCAGCGGGGTTCGCCTACTACAAATTCATCGGATGCCGGTCGGGCGTTTGCCCTATTACGAGCAACCCGTGGATCAGCACACTGTATGGCGCGTTGATGGGAGCGCTCTTTTCCGGCAACCTTTAGCTCTTTGACTTCCAGGTAATCTTGTCTTTGTCCGGGTCATGCGTGATATCCCGCAGCTGCCCCTCGCTTGCCGCGACGCTCACCGCCACCATCGAGTCGCCGGTAACGTTCGTAACCGTGCGTAGCATATCCAGAATCCTGTCAACACCGAGTATCAGCGCGATTCCCGCGCTCGGCACGTTCACCGATTCGAGAATGATGATCAGCATGATGATGCCCGCGCCCGGCACAGCTGCTGTTCCGATGGACGCCATCACGGCAAGGAGCAACACGTTCAGTTGCTGGCCAAGCGTGAGATCGAGGCCCAGCGCTTGTGCGATGAAGACCGTTGCCACCCCTTGATACAGCGCCGTACCATCCATGTTGATCGTAGCGCCGAGCGGAAGCACGAACGACGACACTTCTTCCGATACCCCGAGTCGTTCCTCGGCACACTCCATCGTCACGGGAAGCGTTGCGCCGCTTGAACTGGTGGAGAATGCGACGAGTTGCGCCTTCGTAATACCGCCGAAGAATTTGCGGATGGACATCTTGCTGAATGTGTACAACATCGCCGGATAGAACAGCAGACTGTGAATCGCAAGTCCCCCGATGACGGTGAGGCAATAGAACGCTAAAGCGCCCAGCAGACTGAGCAACTTGTTGAGGTCGCCGTCCGAGACCGAGGTAATCGTATCGGCCATCAGGGCAAACACGCCGACCGGCGCCATGAGCATGATGAGATCGACGAGCCGGATCGTCAGATCGTTGAGTCCCTGGAAAAGATCGAGCACGGGTTTAGCCCGCTCTTGAGAAATCTGCAACAGTCCGATGCCGAGAATGATGGAGAAGAACACGATCTGCAGCATGTTCCGGTTATCGGAAGCGGAGGCGAAAAAATTATCAGGCACCATGTCCACGATGAATTGCAGCGGACTTCGTTCTTCGACCTGTTTGGCGGCTTCGAGCCTCTTGCCGACATCGCCGCTGTAGGCTTCCATCAGGCCGTCACGGATCTCGGCGGGGACGGCATGCCCGGGCTGCAGCACATTTGCCAGAACCAGTCCAATGCTGATGGCAATGGCGGTGGTACCGATGTAGATAGCGAGCGTTTTTCCGCCGATACGTCCGAGTTTCTTGATATCCGAGAGCGAAGCCACGCCGACGATCAGTGAGGAGAGCACGAGTGGTACGGCGATGAGCTTGAGCAGATTGATGAAGATAACCCCGAACGGGGCAATCCAGAGGGTCGTGAAACTTGCCCAGCCGACAGTTGAGGCGAGAATGCCATACAGTAGTCCGGCAATCAGGCCAATGATGATCTGCCAATGAATCTGCTTGAACCAGGGTTTTTGCTTTGCCATGATCTTCGGAAATTCGTGGAGGGATGCGGTGATGCCCCCATATGATACAGGTATGAGGGGAGTGATGCAAAGAATATTTTCATTCAAGAGGAGGATACAGCAATGACATACGGCTTTTCAAAAACAGTTAACCTCACCTACGATCAGGCGGTGGAGAAAGTCACGGAAGAGCTGAAGAAGGAAGGCTTCGGTGTCTTGACGACGATTGACGTGAAGGAGACTTTGAAGAAGAAGCTTGACGTGGATTTCAAGAAGTACATCATTCTTGGTGCGTGCAATCCCCCATTTGCGCACAAGGCCCTGCAAGCGGAAGAGGAAATCGGCCTGTTGCTACCCTGCAATGTGATAGTGTACGAAAAAGAAGGGGGGACAGGCATCTCAGTCTTCGACCCGATGGTGATGTTGAAGGTGTTGGAGAACGACAAGATGAAACCGATCGCAGATGAAGTACAATCCCGATTGAAGCGGGTATTCGAAGCGATGTAACCAAACCAACATGCTGAGTGGTTGATTTCCTAGCGTAACTGTGTGTCACGGAAACTGTGCATCATTACTCCTCCGTGACAGAACAACTGCTCAGCCCTACGTCATGGCGCGCAGAATCCCTTGTTTTTCCTTCTCGATTTGGGTAACCTAAATCCGTCAATTTCGTATGCAGGCTGGAATGCCTTAGCCGGTGTTCTCCCTCCATCCATCAAATTCAGGAGATTTGTATGAGGATCAGAATCATCTTCCTGCCGTTGGTGCTTGCTCTGCTCGCTGCTGCTGCGCCCGGCCAGGATGTACGGCTTGCGGTTCCGTACACACAATTCAAACTTGAGAACGGTCTGAACGTGATCCTTCATCAGGATCGATCCACGCCAACCGTTGCCGTGAACATGTACTATCTCGTCGGCTCCGGTCGGGAGAAGCCCGGCCGCACGGGATTTGCGCATTTGTTCGAGCATATCATGTTTGAGGGCTCGAAGAATGTTCCGGAAGGCAAATTCGATCAGTGGCTGGAGGCGGCAGGGGGTAACAACAACGGCTCCACCAATTTCGACCGGACGAATTACTACGAAACGGTTCCCAGTAACGCTCTCGAACTGCCACTCTTCCTTGAATCGGATCGCCTCGGGTATCTGTTGGAGGCAATGACGCCCGCAAAAGTCGACGGACAGCGAGATGTTGTGAAAAACGAACGCCGTCAGTCGTACGAGAACCGCCCGTACGGTATGGCCTTCATCAAGATCGTTGAGTTGATGTACCCGAAGGGGCATCCATACTCGTGGCCGACAATCGGTTACATGAAAGACCTGACTGCCGCAAGTTACAAGGATGTTGTCGAGTTCTTCAAGACGTGGTATGTACCGAACAACGCGTCACTTGTTGTTGCGGGGGACATTGATCTTGTCCAAACCAGATCGCTTGTGGAAAAATGGTTCAACGAGATTCCCCGCGGCAAACCCGTCCCGCCGATTGACCCGCCGGCCGCTCAGTTGACTTCCGAGAAGCGTGTCTTTATGGAGGACAATGTTCAGCTCCCCCGGCTGCACATGGTGTGGCACACGCCTCCGGTCTTTTCGGGGAACGATGCAGGGCTTGATGTGCTGGCGAGTGTCCTTGCCGGTGGAAAGAACTCCCGTCTCTACAAGCGGCTCGTGTATGAACTGCAGATTGCACAGGATGTTTACGCGGCAAATTTCTCGGCTCAATTAGGGTCTGGTTTTTGGATTGTCGCCACGGCACGCAGCGGACACTCGTTGCAGGAGTTATACACAGTGATTCAGCAGGAATTGTCCCGCATACGTACGGAAGCTCCAGAATTGCGCGAGGTGCAGCGTGCCGTCAACCAGTATGAATCGTCATTCCTCGCCCGTCTCGAGGATGTCGGGAACAAGGCGGACATGCTGAATAACTACTATCAGCTTACGGGAAGTCCCGATTTCTTCAACGAGGATTTGTCCCGGTACAAAGCGCTCGATCCTCCCGACATCACGGCGGCGGCGCTCAGTTTTCTGGGTGACAACAACAGGCTCTTGTTCAGCATCGTTCCGAAAGGAAAGAACGACCTTGCCATGCCCAAGTCCACGGAGGTGAAGAAATGAAGACGAGAGCATTGATATTCGCTTTGACGTTGATAGTCGTTGGAACGACAGCCACCCACGGACAGAAACCTGACCGCAGCAAGCCCCCCGAGCTTGGTCCACCGCCATCGCTTCAGCTTCCTGAAATTCAACACTTCACCTTGAGCAACGGACTCAAAGTTGTTTTGATGGAAAAGCACCAGGTTCCACTTGTGCAGGTCAACCTGATGGTGAATGCCGGTGCCGCACACGATCCGGCCGGCCAGCGGGGACTGGCGAGCATGACCGCCGCCATGATGGATGAAGGTGCCGGAGAGCGTGATGCCCTTGCCTTTGCTGACGCCGTGGAATTTCTAGGCGCCAGCCTGTCGGTTTCGTCCGGCATGCATACAACGACGGTTTCGCTGTTCTCAACGTTATCAAAACTGGACTCAGCACTTGCGTTGTTCGCCGATGTTGTGCTTCGCCCCCGGTTTCCGGCTGAGGAATTGGAGCGCAAGCGCCTCGAACGGCTCACGACGCTCCAGCAATGGCACGACGAACCCCGAACGATTGCTTCCACAAAGATGAGTTTGCTCTTGTACGGGGCGGGGCATCCGTACGGGCCGCCAAGCATGGGCAACGAGCAAACGATCCGCAGCGTTAGTGTTGATCAACTCCGTTTCTTTTATTCAACGTACTTCAAGCCGGGCAATGCAACGCTGATTGTTGTGGGAGATGTGACACCCAAAAGTCTCATAGCGAAACTTGAGGCATTGCTGGGAGGATGGAAAGGCGGGAGCGTTCCTTCTCCACAATGGCCTCCGGTGTCACAGGTAGAGTCAAGAAAAATATATCTGATCGACAAACCGAATGCCCCGCAGTCGGTGATTCGCATCGGGCGAATTGGTGTGGCGCGAAACACGGATGATTATTACGCCATCACCGTGATGAACACCATCCTCGGCGCATCGTTCACCTCACGCCTGAACAGTAATCTTCGTGAGCAGCACGGATACAGCTACGGCGCAGGCTCGCGTTTCGGTTTCCTGCCGCTTCCGGGTTCGTTTATTGCCTCGTCTGATGTGCATGCGGAGGTAACGGACAAGGCCCTGGCGGAATTCATGAAAGAGCTGAGGAACATTACATCCGTGACCGATGAGGAACTCACACGGGCAAAGAACTATGTTGCTCTAAGCTATCCTTCCGAATTCCAATCGGTCGGTGCGGTTGCCGGTGCGCTGTCGGAGATGGTGATCTACGATCTCCCTCCGACATACTTCAACACGTACACGCGGAACATTCTCTCCGTGACGAAGAACGATGCCGAGTCTGCGGCACGCAAGTATATTGACCCCGAGAAGATTGCCATCGTGATCGTTGGGGATAAAGCAAAGATAGAGAAGGGAATAGAGGCTCTGAATCTCGGGCCGATTGAATACCTCACGATTGAAGATGTTCTGGGGAAGCCGCCGGTGATTGAGAGGAAGTAGCGTAAAGTACGGGGGACGCTCGTATGAACGTCCCCCCGCTGCAAATCCACCCCGATGTCAGACGACCCTGCCCGCTACAATTGTCAGATCATCGTTGAAGGCGTTCTTGCCGGTGTGTTGGATGAGTGAGGCGCGAAGCGTGGAGATGATTTCCTTCGGTTCGAGATGATGTGAGGCCGTCAACAGCGACGTCAGCCGGGTTTCACCAAATTCCTCACGTTCACCGTTGTGAGCTTCCGTCAATCCATCCGAATAGAGTAGCAAAGCATCTCCAACTTCCAACTGAACTGATGCGGACGTAAACGCGGCGGTTTCCGTCAACCCGATTGCGGGACCCGTGGGCGTCAGTCTCGACACGGTGTGCCCGTTGCCGGGACGAAGATGCAGCGGGGGATTATGCCCCGCATTACAATAGCTGAGCACTCTACTTGCCGGCTCATACTTGAGCAACACAAGCGAGATAAATCTGATGAGATGAATGTTATTGCGGAAAAGCTGATTGAGTCGGGAAACCACTTCGGTAGGTGAGTTGTGTTGCGGAACGAGTATCCGCAACGAGGCCTGCAGACTGGCGACCAACATGCTGGCAGGCAGACCTTTTCCCATGACATCAGCAACGGCGATACCATGGGCCCCATCCTCGAACCGGAAGAAATCAAAGTAATCGCCACTCACAATCTCCGCCGGCTGGATAAAGGCTGAGACTCTCAAGCCGGGGATTGCGGGTGCGGTTGTTGGCAGGAGGGATTTCTGCACTTTGTGGGCCAGTTCAAGGTCTTGCTCCAGCCTCCGCTTCTGGTCGTCTGAATAGTGGTCGATGCACACACAGGCTGTAAAATCCATCTCCAATAATTCCTCGTCGACAAACTCGCGGCACACCGTGCATAAGCCCAGTGTTCCTGCTTCCGCCTGTCCGATTGCCTTGTCGAGCTGTTGGAGCCGTGAGCGGACCGATGCTTCCGGTGCTTGGCCAAGGTAAAGCCCTTTAGTGAGGGGGGAAGTGCCGGCGAGCCAGTCAACGAGATTTTTCCGTTGACGCTCCAGACTCTCTCGAAATCGTTGTAATGCTGTTGAATCCATATTGGCCTCCTGACAGGGAGGTGATACGTTTCGGCAGCGAGTGAGTTGCAAGCTACACGCGTGGGCGTCGTTTGTGCCACTCTGTGAGAGATTGATAAAGATGGGCAACGTGTAGCACATCCGCATCTCCGAACCACTTGCCGATGATCTTGAGTCCGATGGGGAGCCGTTTTGCATTGAATCCGCACGGCACGGAAACGGCAGGAATGCCGGCGAGATTTTCCGCCGCTTCGATGATGTTTCCTCCTGCAAAAATCTCCCCCATGCTGGCATTGATCGGCGGAGCACACTGTAGCGTGCTTGACCCGAGGACGATGTCGTACGTCGCAAACAGCTTCTGAAAGTCCTGTACCATCAGCGTCCTGAGGCGCTGGCAACGGAGATAATCAACAGCCGAGATCTTTTGTCCGCCTAATAACTCACCCCGCCTGTCCGGGTCGATGATTTCCGAAAGCCTGCCCGCCCGTACAAGGGGCTCGAACGCTGACGCTTCTTCCGCCGCAATGATCGTTGTGGCGACAGTTTCATAAGGATGATCCGGAAGAGGTACCTCTTCAATTGTGATCCCGAGCTTTTTGAACTCCTCCAAGGCTCGATTGAACGCGGTTGCGGCGTCAGGCTCGCCCCACTTTGCGTAATCTTCTTTCACGAAGCCGAAACGAAGGCCCGAGACAATCTCGCGTGCTTTATTGGGAGTAAACTTGAACGGTGCTTGTACACTCATTGAGTCGCCCTCGTCCTTGCCATGCAGCGCAGCGAAAACCGTTGCGGCGTCGGCGGCTGTGCGAGTCATCGGCCCGATCTTGTCCATCGTCCAGGAGAGGGCCATTGCGCCCGCCCTGCCGATACGCCCGAACGTCGGGCGGAAGCCTGTTATTCCGCAGAATGACGCCGGCGTCATGATCGAACCCCACGTCTCGGTGCCCAAAGCGAACGCGCAAAGTCCGGCCGCAACGGCAGCTCCCGACCCGCTTGATGAACCGCCCGACCACCTGCTTGTATCCCACGGAGTCCGGCACGCGCCCGTTGCCGTTGCGACCGGAGGGCCTCCGGCGAGTTCACTCATCGCAGCCTTGCCGAGAAGAATTGCTCCCGCTGAGCGCAGTCTCTCGATCACGGTCGCGTCTTCGTCGATAATCTGGTCCGCGTAAGGCTTCGCGCCCCACGTTGTTGCGTATCTCTTCACGGCAAACAAGTCCTTTGCCGCGTACGGGATTCCGTGCAACGGGCCGCGGTAGAGTCCGGCGTTGATTTCTTTCTCCGCCTGTCGGGCTTGTTCAAGCGCGAGATCGGCCGTTATGGTCACGAATGCGTTGAGTTTTGGTGATATCTTCTTGATTCGTGCAAGATATCCCTCGGTTAAGCGGACGGGCGAGAGTTTCTTCCGCTTGATGTTTCGTGCGAGGTCGGCTATAGAAGAAAAAAGGACTTCATCGGCGATCATGGCTCATGTCCGGGAGTGGAAAGTGGTTAGCGCTTCTTCATATGTTCCTGCGCGCGGCGTTCCATTTCGTCGGGAGGAACATCCTCAACGTGTGTGGCAATCCACCAGATATTGCCGCAGCAATCCTTCACGCCGGCATTTCTGTCCCCATAGAATTGATCCGAAGGTTCCATGACGGATGTTGCACCTGCTTCGAGTGCGCGGGCGTATGTCGCATCTGTATCAATTACGTACAGATAAATCGAGGAAGGCATTGCGGCAAGGCCTCTTCCCGCGTCCGCGACCATGGCCATTGAGTCACCGATGCGCACTTCGGCATTCATAATTGTACCCTCTGGTGTTTCGGAAACACTCAACACTTCAGCCCGGAAGGCACTTGTCAAGAACTCGAGTAGTTGCTTCGCCCCATCAACCAACATATACGGTGTGATGGTGCGGAAGCCTTCAGGGATCGGTTTCACTGGCATAGTGATCTCCTTTTACTTTGTTGTTTTCTTTTGAGGAGCGGGACAGGAAAAGATGACCGCAGGTGCGAGGGAGTTCGGCAAATCCTGATCTCGCAAGGATCTCATGCGGCCGTTGTGTCCCTCAAGGAACGCATCGGCCAGCGTTTGCTCTTCGGCTGTTGGCACATATCCGGAAGACATGGATGGCTCCTGATGTTCACGTAAAGCCCGATCCAGAACGGGTAACGTTCCCGCCGCAAGAAGAGCTTTGTGGAATTCACGTCGTGACAACTTTTGTGTCATGGCTCTACCTACTGATGTTGAACATCCTTTTCCTCGCCGGGAATTGGGAAGAATGATGCAAGCGAGTCGAGAAACAACTGCTTTTGAACAAACTGCATCGGGTGACGTGTGCCGGGCAAAACCGAGTGCCGTGCGTGAGGCAGCGCTGCCGCGAGTTTCTTCGCTTCTTCGATGGGGATCAACTCATCGCCATCTCCCACTGAAACACATACCGGAAATACAGCGAGCCGCACGCTCTGGTCAGTCAGACCCTCTGCTGGTAGTGTGTGAATGAACTCTGCCGCTGAGCGAAGCAACGCCTTCCATCCTTCGTCGCCGTTTGCCTGTGCGTGGTCGCGCTGAAGCTGCGCACCCCATTTCGGAACCTTGGCAAGAATAGTCTCGGGGTCGAGTTCCCGTACAGCCGATGAAACAGCCTCCGGGGTCCAATAGAACTTGGTGCCATGCATGAACAACGACAGCACCCTGCCCGGATGTTGCACGCCGAAAGCAAGCCCGATATAGCCGCCTAAACTGTATCCGCAAATGTGCGCATTGTCGATTTCGAGGGCATCGTAGACGGCAAAGAGATCGGTGACAAGTTGATGCATGCGTATCATGCCGGAGGGATTATCCGTCCTGCCATGGCCACGCAAGTCCACGGCAATTACATGGAAGCGACGCGCAAGTTCCGGAATGAAGCGCCGCCAGTGGCTTTCGACCGTGCCCAGGAGTCCCGGAAGGAGAATCAACGGCTCGCCGGAGCCGTGCTCTTCATAATACAGTGCTGCATCCTTCGAGCGGATAAGAGACATAGTGTGACGAAATGTTGGGAGTGAATGACAAAAAAGTATACGATTGCAGGGTGAGAGAAACAAGCGGTTTGCCCATCGGGCCTGTTTTGTGTATTATGATTCAGAAATCTGAAGCGGAACACAGCACAAGCTTCGGGTGTTTATTTGGAGTCATGTATTTGTTGATGAACGTACTGGAAAGACGATGCCGATTGAATTGAGAAAACAAATGATGGTTGTGGGAGACCGGGTTCTTGTCGAACTGGATACGGGACAGGATAAGACCAAAGCCGGACTGTATCTCCCCGACACCGTCCGTGAAAAAGACAAAGTTGCAACCGGTAAAGTAGTGAAAGTAGGGCCGGGGTATGCAGTGCCGAATCCGAATTACACGGACGATGAGCCGTGGTCGAAGCCTAAGGACCCGGCGCGCTACATTCCTTTGCAGGTGCGAGAACTGGACCAAGTACTCTTCCTGCGCGAGCAAGCAATTGAGGTGGAATTTCAGGAGAGGAAGTATCTCGTCGTTCCCCAAACCGCCATCCTCATGATTGTGAGAGATGAGCTGCACGAAGGGTAGCAGGCATACCGGCCTTTTCGCACCCTTTTACAGTCAAGAATAAAGTGCTCTGCTGAACTCCCTTCTGTACTTTTGAGTGATCTCATGATCTTCGCCGAGTACCTTGAAGACCGCAACGCATGCCTTTCGTGACCCGTCATCATCATATTCCCTGTCGTCCCGGATCACTTCGATGAATCCCTCAAGTGCCTTAGCGTAATCTCTCGCCTTCAGACTTTTGATTGCATTCAGATACGTTCCCCTGACCGGTTTGTCCGGCAAGGAATCTCCCGGCTTGTTGGCAAGTGCGGCGAATGTCCGTACTGCTTCGGCGAGGTCGAAGACCTCAGAATCTTCCTCAATCGGGCTGACAAGTTCTTCTGCGCGTGGCAGATTGGAGTCGAGCAGAGTCAGCGCCCGGAGTACTCTCGCTTTGTGATTGGCGGGCTCGGACGCGATGACCGAATCCAGAATTGCGGCAGCTTCGTCGTTCTTTCCCGTGTTGAGCAACGCTTCCGCCCGCTCGACTTCTTTGCGGGACTTTGAGGGGATGTTCTTCTGCAGCCATTGTTTCACCATCGGTTCGGGCAAGGCCCCCACAAACTCCGCTTCCGGTTTTCCGTCAACAAACAGCTTCACGTTCGGTATGCTGCGGATGTTGTACTCACGGGCAACTTCAGGCATTTCTTCGGTGTTTACTTTGGCGAGTACCCAATCGCCGTTTGCTTCTGCTGCCACCTTCTCAAGAACGGGTCCGAGAATTCTGCACGGAGCGCACCACTCCGCCCAGAAATCCACCAGCACCGGTTTCTCTTTGCTTCGCTCAAGCACCTCTTTCTGAAAATCGACTACATCAAGACTCATCTGCAAAAACCTCCAGGATTTTTATTACGGAATAATGTTGGGAATTTGATGCTAAAATGTCAAGCCGGGGTCAGGTTGCAAATTCGGGAGAAAACTCGTTAGTTCAATACGAACTTTTCCGCCGCACCGGCGTGTTCTATTCATGCTTTGATTTTACAATGGAGATTTGGTCATGAAGGTTGGTATTATTGCGCTGACTCTTACTCTAGCAGTTGCAACGGGCGTTGCCCAGAACGAAAAAGGAAATCCCGAGCGGGGGCGTTATCTTGCGGAAAGCGTCGCCATGTGTGTTCAATGCCACTCGCCACGCGAAGCAGACGGAACACTTGTCCGCACGAAACTCTACGACGGAGCAGCCATCCCGGTCGGGAAGCCGAACCAGTTGAAGCAATGGGCTGATTTCGCGCCACGCATCGCCGGATTGCCGCAGTACTCTGAACAACAGCTGATTACGCTTCTGACAACAGGAATCGGGAGAGATGGGAAGCTGCTGCGGGCTCCAATGCCTACGTTCAAGATGACCCGTCAGGATGCCGCTGATGTTGCTGCATTCCTGAAAGGGCAGCGGTAGAAATTTCTTATGCAATCTAAAAAAGGAAAGCGTCCGGCCATGTGCCGGACGCTTTTGCTTTGTACGCTTAAGATTCTTCAGGCGATGGTAATGGACTTGTCCAGATACACATCCTGAATAGTGTTGAGGATCTTCACCCCTTCACCCATCGGACGCTGGAAAGCCTTGCGTCCGGAAATCAACCCCGTGCCCCCCGCTCTCTTGTTAATGACCGCCGTTTTCGCCGCCTCGGCAAAGTCGTTATCGCCGGAGGCGCCACCGGAGTTGATGAGTCCCGCACGGCCCATGTAGCAGTTCGCAACCTGATAGCGGGTCAAGTCAATCGGGTGTTCAGTTGTTAGTTCACTGTACACCTTCTTATGCGTCTTGCCGAAGTTCACGGCAGTGTAACCCCCGTTATTTTCGGGGAGCTTTTGCTTGATGATATCCGCCTCAATGGTCACACCCAGGTGGTTTGCCTGCCCAGTTAAATCTGCTGAAACGTGGTAATCCTTTTCTTTGGTCTTGAAGGCCGGGTTACGGGTATAGCACCACAGAATCGTGGTCATGCCGAGTTCATGCGCATATTTAAACGCCGCGCTGACTTCCTGAATCTGCCGCTTCGACTCTTCTGATCCGAAGTAGATGGTAGCGCCGACGGCAACACACCCCATCTCGAATGCCATATCAATATCTCCGAACATGATTTGATCGTATGTGTTCGGGTACGAAAGGAACTCATTATGGTTGATTTTCGCGATGAAGGGGATCTTATGGGCATATTTGCGGGCAACGGAGCCGAGAACCCCGAAGGTTGAGGCCACGGCATTACACCCACCCTCAACAGCCAGCTTCACAATGTTCTCGGGGTCGAAATACATCGGGTTGGGGGCAAACGACGCCCCGGCAGAATGCTCGATACCCTGATCTACGGGGAGGATGGAAAGGTAGCCCGTGCCTGCCAGCCGGCCGGTGTTGAACATGAGTTGCATGTTTCTGAGGACTGCGGGTTTCCGGTCGCTGGAAATCCACACCCGGTCGATGAAGTCCGACCCCGGCAAATGCAGGTCGGATTTCTTGATGGTTTTACATTCATGCTCAAGAAGGCTCTTCGCCTCAGCCCCGAGCAGTTGTTCAATTGCATTGGACATGGTTATATCTCCTGGGTAAAGTGTGATGTTTTGAAAGATCTCAAGGTCTGAGCCGGGCTACGGGGTAGGGGAAATGCACCCCGAAGACGGAATTAACATAGGGAAAAAAGTAGAGAAGATAAAGGACTCGGGACACGGAACCCCGTGTTGTTATTAGAGGTGTGGTGTGACGTGGTAATGTTGACTTGCAGCCACATCCATGTATTTTTTTCCTCACTTGTAGCATTGAGTATGCAAAAAATACCTGCAAGTATCCGAAATGTGACGCCGGATCACGCCAGAAAGGGGGAATTTCCGGAATCTTTTCTGGCATGATAATCGTATAGCATACAGGTGATTGTACAACGTCACCTTGAACGGGGGTCGCCATGAAAAAACAATACCGCTTCTCGCAACTCTCCAAATCGGAGAGGGAATTTCTCGAGATGATCCTGATGGAGGAGATAGAGGTACAGGCATGGTATGCGATCACCTACAGCTGCATAATGAGCGAAGAAGTTTTCATGTGTATCCAATAACTGTAACGAGGTGACGAGTGAAAACATTAGCCATCACTGCCTTGATCGGGACTCTGGTTGCAATCCCCTTTTTGCTCGGCAAGAAGAAGCCTGCACCGGTACCTTTGGAGAAAAACGACTGGAGAGTGGAAAGCAACCCGAACCTCCGCTATGATGTTGACGATTTTCTGACGTAAAAATTCAGGCCGGTGGATGCTCCCCTTTGGTGGGATGGGGGACTCTTCCGTGTGTAAAAGGGTGGGACGCCGCGATACGGCCCGCCCTTTGCTTTTCAAATCCCCAAAATCCGCTCAAAAATTACCCCTTGCAATTCCACGCTCAAAGCCCTATCTTGACAACGCAAATAACAGTACACCGTTTTTGCACTTTTAATGGTTCCGTTGCTGCAACGAAGTTCGTACGAATGTTCGGCAGACCAAACGGCGGTGAAGGTCGAGGTTTGACACCCGCACCCGGATCTGTTTGCTATTAAGAGGCAAGTAAAGATGGTGCCCTCCTCGGGGCGGCTCTGCCGTACAATCTGAAAAACTTCTTCGAAAGGATGTGTTCCTATGGAAACAGGAACAGTCAAGTGGTTCAATGGAGCCAAAGGCTACGGTTTCATTCAGCGTGATAGCGGCGAGGATGTCTTCGTTCATTTCAAGGCGATTCTCGGCGATGGCTACAAGACCCTGAACGAAGGCGACAAAGTTCAGTTCGACGTTGAGAAGGGACCGAAGGGCTTACAAGCATCCAATGTGAGCAAGGTTTAACCTGGCACAATCATTCGTACTTAAGCCTCCGTCCTTTTTGCTGTAGGACTGAGGCTTTGTTTTTCTTTTTCTTACCAATCATCAGGAGCTGTACATGACGGGAACGGTTAAGTTCTTTAATGCAACAAAAGGATATGGATTCATAACGTCCGAGGGGGGAGAAGAGATTTTCTTCCACCAAAGCAATGTGAAAGAGACAGGCTTCAGGGACATACTGCTCCAGGGAGATCGTGTCTCCTTTGAAGTGAAAACAGAACTTAAGGGAAAACGGGCGATCAATATCGCACGAGTGTGAGGTGAGATCCCTCGTTATCGGTCTCTCTCCGGACGGCGCAGCACTTGCCCGAAGGCGACGCCTTCCTGCGGGGATCGATCTGATTCTTCTGCCTGAACTTTTTGACGGCGGCTACCGGGCATTATCGCAAGGTAAGCCGCCGATGTTTCTGAACCATCCACTCTTTACCCATTTTCGGAATCTCACAAGATCGTCCGGCCACACTCTCATTGCCGGCAGCGGGTTTGTTCATCACGCAACTCCTTCCCCCACAAACACAAGCCTCGTGTTCCGGAAAGGGAGAGTAATTCATCGCTACGATAAGATCCATCTCTTCAAGCCAACCGGTGATACCAAGTATTTCTCTCCCGGCCTGCGCCCGCCGAGAGTATTCCCGGCCGGCACCGCCAAAACCGGCATTATCATCTGCTATGACTTGCGATTCCCGGAACTGACCCGGCTCCTGGCACAACAAGGGATGCAGCTACTGCTTGTCCCCGCTCGTTGGCCGAAGTCGCGGGACGACGCTTGGCAATCACTTCTAAAGGCCCGGGCAATAGAGAATCAGGTGTTTGTTGCGGGATGCAACTCGTCTGACAATGAGGGGGGATATTCATACGTGTTCGATCCAATGGGGAAGTGCATTTTCTCGACCAGGGGAAAGAAGCGCTCCGCGTTGCATACCGTTCGTCTTGACTTGACCCTTCTTGCCCAAGCCCGAACCTTTCACCGGAACTTGCAGGAGGCCGTGTTCCTGAAGCAGCTCCTTAAAAGGGATACACTCTATCGCAACAAAGCGAACCTGCCTCTGGCGAGGTAGATGAGCGGGAGGCTGAGAAAAGTGATTCCCATTTTCACCAGGTACTGCCCGAAGATCAAGGGTGCAAGGGGCAAAATGCCTGCGAAGGCAATCACCACGAATACTGCGCTGTCTACAAGCGTCGAAACGGAATTACTCGCAAGAACCCTGGCCCAGGGGCGTTGTCCCATGTTCTTCTTCCACCACGCAAAAATCTCGATATCGAGCAGAGAACTGATGATGTATGCCGTCAGGCTTGCCAAAACGATGCGCGGGGTGGCGCCGAGAACTGTGGCAAAGGCATGCTGATCGGGATAGAAACCCGGAGCAGGCATGGCGACAATAAAGTACGAGTAGGCGGCGAGAAGGGCATTGGCAACGAACGCGGCATACACGACCCGGCGGGCGCCCTCCTTGCCCATTACCTCGTTGATCAGATCGATGAGCGTAAACGTGATTGCATAGATGAACACACCTCCCGGTGCCGCCAGTCCGAAAATCTCGACGGGTTTTGTCGCCGTGACATTTGCGATCAGTTCGCAAGCCACGTACAAGGCAATGAGAAGGGTGAGGAACATCAGCGGCGGCGTTTCCGGGGTGAGGCGTATTCACGGCTCGCTATTGTGTGAATGCCGCCCCTGATACGATAATCCGTTATGACTTTCATCCATTTGGGTTTGCAGCAGGCGGTGAGATCCTCCAGAATCCTGTTGACGAGATGCTCCTGGTAGATCCCGACGTTTCTGAAGGAGAGAAGATAATACTTGAGGGAACGAAGCTCGATGATCGTCTTGTTGGGAATATAGTCGATCTTAATGGTGGCAAAATCCGGCAGTCCCGAGAACGGGCACACGGCAGTAAACTCCTCCGTGCTGATGTTGATAACTATATCTTTGCCGGGGTATTCGTAGCGTAGCGTCTCAAGGGCCTTCACATCTATGTGGGACTCATTTTCGACGTCGTACCGTCTATCCAGTGCTTCAACCATCGGAACTACAATAGTTCATTGTGAATGATGCGAGTAAATATAGTCTATTCACTTCTGAAAATAAACAGATGAGATGCCTTCCTTTTATCATCCTCTACACGGCTTTGTTGATCGGCGGCTGCTCCGTCGATGCGAAGCGTTCCGAATCCCGAAATGAACATATAGCTCTTGGTTGGCTTCAACGCGACGGGTTCGTGAACAATAACTTTCCTGAATTTCAACAAGTGTACGATACCGTGGCTGTCGGCCCCGACTTTGTCGAGATGATCAAAGTTCTCGGCAACGATGCGGAATATCTGGTTGTGCTCGGAACTTGGTGCAGCGATAGCAAACGGGAGGTGCCGAGATTCCTGAAAGTTGCAGATCTCGCGGGCATTGCTCCGGAGCGTATCAAGTATTACGGGGTTGACAGAACCAAGCAAAGTCCCGGTGAACTGCCCCGCCAGTATGATATTGAGTTTGTGCCGACAATCATCGTCCTCAAGAATGATGCGGAAATGGGGCGGATTGTCGAAAGCCCGAAGAATTCCGTTGAAGAAGATCTCCTCGTCATTCTTGCGGGGGGGCAAGGTCGCTAAAGTTTCAAGTCCGATCCGCCGATAATCCATACGAGAAGGCCCGTCCTTTTTCTGACGGGGCTCGGAACAAACAAGGGTTTCGGACATTATGGCAACAGGGGAGAAGGTTGACCCGAAAGAGCGCGACCGCGCTCATTTGCTGGAGGAGATCCGCAGGCGTGCGGAGGCCGCCGAGCTTGCGCGCATCGAGGCAGAAGAGAAGAAAATTGCCGAGAGCGAATCCGCAGATGTGTTTCCAAACTCACCGCACGACAATCCCCCCGCTTCCGACGCAGCAACCCCTTTTCTGGAACTACTGCATCTTCAGAGCAGAAAACCCGACGGCCCGCCGCCGGTAAAGCCGGATCGCCACGAGGACGAACGTGCGCAGAAACGTATCGCCGATTTACTGCACTCCGCTCATGATCATTATCAGAATGAGAAGTACGAACAATCGATCGCTGATTTGGAGCATCTGCTTGGTCTGGCCCCGGGTCATGGCGATGCGTCTGTGCTTTTGACGGATGTACGGAAAGCGAAGGAGATTGCCGATGCTCTCATCGTTGAAGAAAAGCGTTTGAAAGAGGAAGAGGGAAAGTCCAGTCCGCATGCGATCGTGCCGCCGGTCGTACCGGCCACAGAGCGGCTACCTGCGCCCGAACCGGACGTACTTTTTTCATATGAGTCCCCACACCAGCCAGAACGAGGCCAAAGTGAGCCGACGCAGAAGGGTCCTGTGCCTCGCAAGAAGCGACATTACCTTCGTTGGGTATCGCTGGTCGCCGCCTGTGTTGCTGCCATTGCAGCAGGGATACTCGTCTATCAGAATCCTATCACAAATGTCCTGCAAAAACAGGAGCGTGTAGCGGTTATCGTTCATGCCGGCGAAGACATTCCTGAGTATGTATCTGCAGGAGTTCTCGAGCATTTTGTTGCGGGGCTCGCCGCCCGCCGTCATGTGAAAGTGATTGGAATTCGTTCTTCGGAGGCGGTCAAGGGGACATCGCCTGCCCAGGCTGCAGCAACATTGCGCGTTCCGTTCGTTGCCGACCTGCGTTTGAATCGCAACGGTACGGGCTATCAAGCATCCATCGAAGTCCTGGACTCACGTAAGAACGGAGTTGTGGCAGCAGCTTCTGCATCGCTTGGACTTGCCGAGCTTCTTGAGATTGATGGTGTGTTGCAGCATAAAATAGCAAGTGTTATCGGTCTTGATCAATCCGGACAGCGCAGCACATCATATTTCAGTGGTCGCAGTGAGGAAGTCCTGGAGATGTATCTTTTGGGGAGGCATCTGTTGCGAAGCGAGAAGGGGGTGGACGCGGACTCAGCTATCCGAGTGTTGATGAGGTGTCGTGAGCGGGCGGAGAACTTCGCGCCGCTGGAGGCGGCACTCGGTTGGGCCAACCTGATCGCATTCGAGCAGAGGGGAAGAAAGCCTGCCTACCTAGAAGAGGCGCACCGCAGACTGCAGCGGTCATTCAGTCACGGCCTCAAGAATGCAGAGACCTACGGACTGTGGGGCGCAATCGAATACAGCAGGGATAACTTCAAGGGGGCTGTTGAGCGGTTTCAACAGGCTCGCGACTTGGCGCCGGGCGATCCAGCTCTGCGACATCGCTCAGCAATGGCTTTCCTGCGGTCAGGCCGTGTCGAAGAAGCCCTCAAAGAGAGCAACGCTGCTACCGATCTTGACCCTCTTAATCCACGCAACCGACTGCAGCGGGCATTGCTCCTTATGGCTGCCAGAGATTATGCAGGTGCTGTTGCAGAGTTTGATATTGCCTTCAGTCTGGATAAGTCGACCATGAATGAGATGGTCAATCCTTATACAACCGCGCTTGTAGCGATGAACAAGCATGAACGTGCATTGGACATTTTGAAGGCCTATGTCGGTGACAGACCCTCTGATTATGCCGGGCATTACAATCTGGGCCGGCTCTACCAGCTTGCCGGCAAGCCTAGGGTTGACTGGATGGACGAGTTCCGGATCACCCTTGATCTCATTGATGATTTGACGTCCCGAAGAACCTTAACCCCGCAGGCATTGATGTACAAAGGCCTTGTACAAACCAGATTGGGGCTCTTTGAAGAGGGAGTGGCAACCGGTAATAAGGCCCGATCCCTTGCACCAAATGATGTTACCCTGCTATACGCCTCGGCAAGGCTATTTGCGCTCCAGAAGAACCGATCAGGCGACGCTATTGCTCACCTCGGGACAGCCGTAGGCACGGAATATCACCTTCCTTTGCTCTTAGACCTTGATTTTGCGCCAATTCGCAACGATCCCAGGTTTTCGGCAATCATAGGCGGTTGAAACGATATCTCTTCGAAGACCCGAACATAAATCGCTTCTTTACATTGCGGGGATGGTTTGCTATATTACTCACCAATCACCGGAATGAAGCTTGTGATTGTGGATACGGGATTAGATCGCGCGAAGAAGTACATTAAACAACGTACGCCGTCCCTCTGCATATCAGCAAAATCTTAATCGTTTGACTCAATAATCCGAAGGAGTGAGGAATGAAGAAGGTCGTGGTGTTGGCATTATTGTTCACGTTTGCAAGTTCTTTCGCTCAACGAACCGCATATGTTACAGCGATGAACTTCAGCACAGCAAGCAATACCTACTCGTTTCAGGTGTGGGGCAAAAGAACCGGCTCAACAGCTGTGAACATGGGGACATCCTCATTTTACTTCAAAGTCAATACTGCCGCGCTAAACAATCCAACATTGGCATATCAGAATCCCCGGTTTAGCTCGTCACCCAATTATCTACCGATGACCACTGCATTTGTTGGTGGCAGACTCGCTGTTACCATCGAGGTTGACAACGGGTTTGACTCTCTAATCTCAACGGGGACACATGGCGAGCACCTCTTCACTGTATCGCTCAACATCACGGATCCCCTGGCGACGGCTGGCCTGGAGTGGGATACTCTCAACACTGGTGTAACAAATGCATTCCCGGCAACAAGTGTCTCGGCAACTCTCGACGGGTCCAACAACTGGCTTCTACCTGTCCAACTTGCGAGCTTTACCGCTCGTGTTACGAACCAGGCGGGGCATGTCCGTCTTGACTGGCGAACCGCTTCGGAAACGAATAATTTTGGCTTCTACGTCCAGAAATCCCAATCCAGTAGCAGCGGCTGGCAGACAATCTCGGAGTTGATTCCCGGACATGGTACGACGTTGGAGCCCCGTGACTACTCATGGACTGATCTTAGCGGCACGGGTGCAGGGTGGTACTACCGCCTGAAACAGGTTGATATGGATGGCACCGAGCACTTTAGTGAGCCTGTCCAGCCGACGGGGGTGACGAGTGTGAAAGACAAGCAACTCCCTAAGGAGTTCGCTCTGAAACAGAATTTTCCGAACCCGTTTAACCCTTCAACACAGATCGAATTTGCCTTACCGAAGCAAAGCAATGTTCAAATTGACGTATTCAATCTGCTCGGACAAAAGATCGCCACCCTTGTGGATGGGGTAAAGGATGCCGGGTTCCATACTGTAGAGTTCAACGCGGCTGGTGTTTCGAGCGGGCTCTACTTCTACCGCATGACCGCAGACGGGAATGTGAACTTCCTCAGGAAGATGGTCTTGATGAAGTAGGAGTTGACCAAGGAATGTCCAGCAATAACAAAGTCCCGCCGACGCATTGTTGACGGGACTTTTTCTTTGCTCTGTGCTGAAGAGCACGGTTAAGCGGAGATTTTGAATGTAGCTTCAAACACGTCATCTAACTCAACGTTCTTTTCTTCATGGTGGGAGAAAGGTTATGAAGTTCTTCAAGTATCTGGCTTTGATTGCTATCGCCTCAGTTCCTCTGATGCTCATCGAGCGCAAGCGCCGGGAAGCGATGCCGGTTCCTGCATCCGATGACGATATCTTCGAATACGACCTCCATGCTGAATGATGCAAGGAGATCGGTTTCAAATGGAAAATGCCCGCTCATGCGGGCATTTTCATTGTAGCGGGATTGGCAACAGTATGTCAGAAATTGATCGTCCCTCCCTCCTCTTCCTTCCAATGCTCCGTTGCATGTTTGTGGCATGATACCGGACGGGTGCGATCGGTAAAGTAATCAGTTTTCTTTTCCGGGCAGAACTCCGTCGCAAGTTCCTTCGTTTCCGCGCAGACTGTATCCTGGAAAACGGACGATGGCTGGGTGAAGTATTCAAGCGGCAGGCCGATGTTCTTGTCTGCGTAAACGTATTTCATGAAGCGTCCCCAGATCGGAGCTGCAGCTCTTCCGCCCTGGCCATCTGCATTGGTGAAACGGACACTCTTGTTGTCAAATCCAACCCACACACCTGCTGAGATTTGCGGCGTATATCCCACAAACCATGCGTCCGCATATTCGTTTGTGGTGCCGGTTTTGCCTGCGGCGGGGAGTGAAAAATATGAGCGCACGCGCGTAGCCGTTCCTCCATTCACCACATCCTGCAATATTGATGTCATGATAAAGGCTGTTTCGTCGCTCAGGACCTCGCGCTTGGCTGAGAAGTTTTCCTCGATGAGATTCCCATTCTTGTCCTCAATCCGGAGAATGGAAATCGGCTCGACCAGAACGCCTTTGTTGCCAAACACGCCAAATGCCGATGTCATTTCCAGCGGGGAAATATCTGCAGAGCCAAGAGCAATTGACTCATAGGGTGGAAGCGGCGAGCTGATACCCATCCGCTTTGCGTACTCAATAACCTGGCGCTTCGGGGCTATCTCCATTATCACGCGGACAGCTACGAGGTTGACAGACATCTTCAAACCCTCGCGCAGCGTCATTTTGCCACCGAAAGTTCTGTCGTTGTTCTCGGGCGCCCAGCGTTTCCCATCACCCATGATCATGGTAACGGGTTGGTTCAGCACTTCATAGGTCGGGGGATAGCCGTTGTCAATGGCGACGGTATAAACGAACGGCTTGAACGCGGAGCCGACTTGCCTGCGGATCTGTGTCACATGGTTCAGGCCGTACTTGAAACTCCGGAAGTTTGACCCGCCCACCATCGCAAGAATGTTGCCATTGCGATGATCGATTGCCACGAAGCCTACTTCGATTTGCTTGGCCCGCATGGCTTGTGAGTCGGCCCAAGCTTTGTTGGCACGCAGAGCTTTTGCCACGCTGTCCTTTTCGCGGCCGGTTTGTGCCCGGCGGTATTCAGGAGACGTGACCACGGCAAGTTGCAAGACTCGCTCCAGAACATCCTTCTGTCTTTCCCATTTCCACAGCTTGTCGAATTTCTTCTGATAGTCTTCAAGATGCTCTTCCACCGCCCTGTTTGCATAGCGTTGCATCCGGGCGTTGAGCGTTGTATAGACATTCAGGCCGTCGCGGTAAAGGTCGAAGCCGTATTGGTCCGCCTTGCGGATCATTTGTTGGCGCACATATTCCACAAAATGCGGGGCGATGCCAGGTGTGAGGATCTCTTCCGCCGTCTTGATGACAAGCTTCTCGGCTTGTGCCGAATCAGCCTGAACCGAAGTGATGAACCCGTACTTTTCCATTTGTGAGAGAACGACGTTCCGGCGCATCAAAGCCCGGTCAGGATGATTGATCGGATCATAATAACCGGGGCCTTTCAGAACGGCGATGAGTGTGGCGGCCTGTGTGAGCGAAAGTTCAGCCGGCGTCCTGTCGAAAAATGTCTGGGATGCCGAGCTGATGCCATAGGCACCCCGCCCGAAATACACGACATTGAAATAGAACTCAAGAATCTCATCCTTGGTAAACCGGCGCTCAAGCTGCACTGACGTGATGAATTCCCTCATCTTCCGTACTGCTTTATCGAAAGCATTGCGGTCGTTCTTGCCCAAGTAAAGATTGCGCGATAGCTGTTGGGTGATTGTGCTGGCGCCTTCGCGCAATTCAAGTGAGAGCACATTCTTGACCATTGCTTTTCCGAAACGGATCAGATCCACTCCCCAGTGGCTGTAGAAATCCTTGTCTTCGGTAGCGATTAACGCATCGACCACATGTTTCGGAAGGTTATGCAGGCGGATCTGCGAGCGGTTCTTGATGAAGAACTGATCAAGAACCTCTCCATCGATCGAGTACACCTTCGTAGCGAGTTCAGGTTTTGGATTCTCAATCTTCTCGAGTGAGGGAAGTCCGCTGACGAGATACCAGAAGAACAGTCCCCCCACAACAAGCAGTATGCCTCCGGCTATCAGTATATGGCGGAGCTTTGGAGTGAAACGTTTTCCCCTGTTTTTTCTGTACTCCGGGTCGTTAAAATACTTGTCAAGATCCTTGGGAAGTTTCGCCATCGATCAGTTGCCACCATTCCATGTGAGCAGTAGTATCTCGCCGTCCTTGAGTTCGGCATACGTGTTATGCCTGATCCAGTCGCCGAGGTTCACGTATATTCCCCCGTCAATCTTCAATATGTTGGGTTTGTGCCGGTGTCCCATTACAACGATGTCGTACCCTTTTCCTATCAAGCGCGTTGCTTCTTCGATCATTCCTTCTTCTTCGCCATAATGCTTGTTGGAGGTATACTCCCGGCTGGTTCGTGACGACCCTCGCGCAAGTCTGACACCGATATCCGGATGAAGCCAGCGGTACAGCCAGATGTTCACCTTATTGCGCAGCACGGGCTTGATCAGCCTGTACCCCAGATCGTTGTGTGCAAGGCCGTCGCCATGATGCAGGAGGATTCGCTTTCCATCGATCGTTATCTCGAAGGGTTCAGCATGCGTCACGACGCCGAGCTCTTCCGAAAAAAAATCCGACATCCAACAATCGTGGTTTCCTGCAAGGTAATGTACACTCTTGCCGGCATCGGTGAACCGCTGCAACGCAGCCAGTGTCCTGTGGAAACCCTTCGGGATGACCGTTTTGTACTCGAACCAGAAGTCGAACAGGTCACCAACGATGAACAACGTATCGGTCAAGGGAAAGATTCCATCAAGAAAATGCAGAAGGCGGTTCTCCTTTTGCTTCTCTTTTTCTTTCGAGCCCAACCCAAGATGTACATCGGAAATGAAATACGTTGCCATGCCGGAGAGAACGTGTCGAAATTGGTTCGCGTGAATATCCAGTCGCGTTTTGAAGGTGAGATAGTGAATGACGGGGACTGTCCCCTCTTTTCCGGTTTCAGTGCCCGGAGCTTAGCCCTTACGCCTCAAATGTAACCAAGTCGGCTTGAAAAGTAAACATGGAAGAGGTCTTCATACCGGTTTGCCGGCGGGATGAATCGGTGGAACGTTCACTTTCTGCAAAACCCAAAGGCCGGCGATAAAGAATATGGCTACAGAGATGACGGAAATCCGCTGGCTTCCGGTTGCCCATGAGAGTATGCCGAAAATGAAGGTACCTATGACGGCCGAGGCCTTGCCGCAGAAGCCGTCATAGAATCCAAAGAACTCCGCTTCACGATCAGGAGGTGTGAGCAGCGCCATAAGACTGCGGCTTGCCGACTGGGAGCCTCCCATTGACGCTCCCGCAATCACACCAATCAGATAAAAGATCTCCTTGGTCTCTACAAAGTAGGCTCCGACGACGACTCCCAACCAGCACAAGAGCGTGATGATGATTGTGTTCTTCGGTCCGATGCGGTCTGTGAGCCAGCCGAACATCAATGAACCTACGATTGCTGACGCTTGCACGACGGCGAATAACAGCAGAATTTCCTGCAACGAAAACTGCAGCGTATCTTCCGCAAAGATTGATGCGAAGGAGATAACGGTGAGGATGCCGTCATTGTACAGGAAAAAGGCAAGAAGAAACTTTGCGATCTCTTTGTATGACCGGACATGTCGAATGGTTCGAATGACCCTATTGTATCCTTCACGGATATACGATTGCGGTCGACTGGCAAGTGCTTGTCTGTCTTTGAGAAAGAAGAAAAGGGGGAGGGAAAACACCAGAAACATTCCGGCAGCAAGAACGAAACTGAGTCTCACGTTTCCGAGGTTCTCCGGGGCGAAACCTCCGGCGAACAAAGGAATGGCGATGAGCAGCGAGACGAGTGACCCGACATACCCCATAGCAAACCCGTAGCCTGAGATCCTGCCATACTCTTCCTTCGGGGCGAGTTGGGGCATGAACGCGTTGTAGAAGACTATTCCCCCTTCGAATCCTACGTTCGCAATGATAAAGAGGATCATGCCCGCGAGCACCATGCCCGCATCGACAAAGTAGAGGAGTCCCGAGCAAAGGACGGCAACAAGTGTGAAGATAAGGAGATAGCGCTTGCGCTGACGGCTGAAATCGCTCGCGGCCCCCAGCACCGGGGCGATCAGTGCGGTGAGAAGCATCGAGATGCTGACGGCGAGTCCCCAGAAAAAGTCACCCTTTCCGGCGCCCCCCACAACAATCTGCTTGAAGTAAAGCGAGAACCCGACTGCTACAATGAGAACGGAGAACGATGTGTTTGCAAAGTCGAAGAGACTCCAGACAAAGACCTGTGCACGTCTCGACGACAGCATGGCGGTTACTTCGATGGTCCTGGTTTGGATCTGTTAGCACGCGGGCCGGCTCCATCAAACAGTCCCCGGCCGCTTTTCTCAAGCTCGCCTGCTGACCTGACATCCTCAAGGACAGCATCGAGAATGCCGTTGACGAACTGTCCGCTTCGCTCGGTGCTGAAGAGCTTTGCAAGCTCGATCGCCTCATTCATCGAGACTTTCGGCGGAATGTCCTTGAAGTAGAGCAACTCGCAGATTCCCATTCTGAGTATTAGCCGGTCCATCAATGCGATTCTCTTGAGGTCCCAGTTGGCAACCTTCTTCTTGATGATCTTGTCAATTTCGGACGTATTTTCGATTGTTGCGATCACCAGTGCTTTTGCGAACTGATGGGCGTCCTTGTTCTTTTGCAATCCCTCAAGCACGTACTTGATCACATGCTCGGGGGGATCCTTGGCAATTTCGTGTGCGTACAGGGCCTGCACGACCTTCTCACGAATAATCCTTCTGCGTACGTTTCTTCGTTCCACGGTCACCGTTTACCAAAATCAGTTTCACCGAGGCGTCCTACGAACGAGGACTTTCCGGCATAGATTGTTTTCATACGACTTATCGACTTGATGCGTTCCTCGGCAAGCCTGTTCGAAGCCTCGAACGGCGGGATGCTTTCGTTCTTCGAGATTGCAAAAATCCTCAGGATCGTGTCGTAGATTCCCTCTGCCTGTTTCAGGGCTCGTTCCTGTGAATATCCTTCGAGTTCGTTGTAGACGTTAATGAGCCCTCCTGCATTGATTGCATAATCGGGGGCGTAGAGGATTCCCTTCTCGATCAGCATTCCTCCGTGGCGTTGCTCATCTTTCAGCTGATTGTTAGCGCCGCCGGCGATGATTTTGAATTGAAACCGGGGAATGGTATCGTCATTGACAATCGCCCCGAGCGCACACGGGCAGAAGATATCGGCGTTCACGTCATAAATTTTGTCTGGCTCGACGACTTTCGCTTTGTATTGTTCGGCGACCTCGTTTGCTTTGTCTTCATAGATGTCACTGATGAAAATCTTCGCTCCCTCTTTTGCAAGATGTTCGCACACATAGCGGGCCACATGACCGGCTCCCTGCACCGCCACCTTTTTGTTCCGGAGAGAGTTATTGCCTGTCAGTTCCTTCATACATGCTTTCATTCCCATGTACACGCCGAACGCCGTCACGGGAGAAGGATCGCCGCTGCCGCCGAGTGCACGGTCGATGCCGGTTACATACTTTGTTTCCATGCGCACGAACTCCATGTCGCGCACATCCGTCCCTACATCTTCGGCTGTGATGTAACGTCCCGCAAGCCCCTCCACAAATCTGCCGAAAGCCCGAAACATTGCCTCGGTCTTCTGCTTGTTCGGGTCGCCGATGATCACGGCCTTGCCGCCACCGAGGTTCAGTCCCGCTACAGCGGCCTTGTACGTCATGCCGCGGGAGAGCCGAAGGACATCCACCAATGCTTCCTCGTCGGTCGTGTAGGTCCACATGCGAGTTCCCCCGAGTGCGGGGCCGAGATTCGTGTTGTGGATTGCGATAATCGCTTTGAGCCCGGATGGCTTGTCGGAGCAAAAAACAACCTGCTCATGTTCATGCTGCTGGATGTACTCAAACAGTTGCATAACTAGTCACTTTCAATTGAGGGTACAAGTGTAACCCGCGGAGTGCCGCTTGCGGGATGTGAATCAACAACAACTCTCGCCCGGAACGCCGTGGCGATGTTCTGTTCCGTCAGAACCTCGGCCGGACTTCCGAGTGCCGCAAGCGAACCGCAGACCAGCATACCGATGCGGTCGCTGAATGCAGCCGCAAGGTTGAGGTCGTGCGAAACGGAAACAACAGTAATGCCTCTCTCACGGTTGAGCTTGCGGATGATGGAAAACACATCCATCTGATGGGCAATGTCGAGATGGGCGTTCGGCTCATCAAGAAGGAGGATGTCAGCTTCCTGGGCGAGGGCTCGTGCAATCAACACGCGCTGCCGTTCGCCGCCCGAGAGTGTGGTGACGGACTGATCAGCAAGATGCAGGGCATCCGTCAGGCGAAGCATCTCCAAGGCAATCTCCCGGTCGTGCTCACTCTCAAACATCATGCCCCGTGCATGCGGCGCCCTTCCCATCAACACAATCTCCATGACCGTGAACGGGAACACCATTGTCGTATCCTGCGGCACGAACCCGATACGCCTGGCGAGTTCCGTGCGTGAATACTCCTCCAGAGGCTTTCCGTCTACCGTAATGCGACCCTCATCGGGGAGGAGAATTCTGTCAAGCAACCTGAGCAACGTGGTTTTGCCTGAGCCATTGGGTCCGAGAAAACTGAGAAATTCACCACGATTTACAGAAAAAGAGAGGTTTCGCAGCGTGGGTACAGTGCTGCGATATCTAAAGGAGATGTTATCGACGGTTATTGCATGCATGCGGATTGAGAGAACGCGAGAGAGAACGAGCCCGAATCAATGTACTCAAAACCGTAACCGAAGGCAACCGGCTGACAGGAGCTTAACCTCCAGTTTCGATGGTATCGACGCATTCTTCTGTGGTATGCTCTTTGGCTTGATGGAGAGGCAGCGTAATTGTCATCGTTGTACCTCTTCCGGGAACTGACTCCACCTCGAGCAGGCCATTGTGTTTCTGTATGAGTGTGGAGCAAATCCAGAGTCCAAGCCCCGTTCCCTTGCCAACAGGCTTAGTTGTGAAGAATGGATCGAAGATCTTCTTGAGATTCTCTGGCGCTATCCCGGACCCGGTATCGATGATCTTGATGATGACGTGGGAGTCGCTTGCCGATGTCTGCAACGTGATGGTGCCTACATCTTTCATCGCATGCGCTGCGTTGACGACAATGTTCAGCAGCACCTGCTTCACCTCCTGAATGTTGCATTCGACCAGAGGAATGTCACCCAATTCCTTTATGACCGTGGCCCTGTGCTTTATTTCGTTGATGGCGATCATGAGAGTATCTTCAATGGCCACGTTGATGTTGGATTCTTCGATCTTCGAGTGACTGATGTTTGCAAATCCTCGCAATTGAGCCACGATGGTTGTAATTCGTCCCGTACCGCTGCGGGTTTGTTCCATGAGGGTGGCAAAATCAGAAGTGAGAAAATCAACATCGATCGTGTCTGCGAATTCGAATATCTCTTCAACATCTTTCTTGTACGCTTCTACAGTTCGCAGTCGGGCAGCAAAATTCGTGAACTTGCCGTAACACTCCCGCAGATCGTTGAAGTATTCCTCAAACCGGTTCAGGTTGCTCGTGACGAACGCCATCGGATTGTTGATTTCGTGGGCAATGCCAGCTGTCAGCTGGCCGAGTGAAGCAAGCTTCTCCGACTGCACGAGTGCGCCCTGCATGGCGTTCACATTGGCAAGTGCCTGTTCAAGTTCATGGTTTCTCGCGACAACTTCCGACTGAAGCGCAAGGATACGCTCGGCTACCCTGAGACGGGCGTTCAATTCCTCCATATCCACGGGTTTCGTCAGGAAGTCGTCGGCTCCTGCCTGCATACCCTCAACGTAATTGAGCCGTTCAGCAAGTGCTGTAAGGAGTATGACGAAAGTATAGTGTCCGACCTGGTTCTGCCTGATTCTCTTGCACAGTTCCGGGCCTTTTAGTCGTGGCATCATCCAATCGGTGATTACCAGATCGGGCGCGGTTTCGCGATATGCTTCCCAGGCCGACTCTCCGTCTCCTGCATCGACAACTATGTGCCCCATCTTGCTTAATCTGGTCGTGAGTACCAGCCGGGAAACGCGGTCATCTTCCGCAACAAGGATTTTCATGGCGTGTCAAGGGTTTGTGAATTTATCAGTGAGTGAATGCTCTTCCTCACCTTCTTCCCCCTCATCGTTTCGCTTGTTTGTCCACTTCTCTACCATCGAAGACAGGTCTGATGACTTTACCGGCTTTGACACGTAGTCATCCATTCCTGCGGCAAGGCATTTTTCCCTGTCTCCCTGCAACGCGTTTGCGGTCATTGCCACAATGATGGAATGCCTGGCATTGCCCTCGAGGTTGCGAATTGCACGGGTTGCTGTAAACCCGTCCATTTCAGGCATCTGGCAGTCCATGAAGACCAGGTCAAAGTGACGTTGTTCCATCAAGTTGAGCGCCTCGCGGCCGTTATTGGCAACATCGGGCTTGATTCCCATTTTCGAAAGCATGCGGAGTGCCACCTTCTGGTTGATGGGATTATCTTCCACTACCAGAATCCTTAATTCCGAGAGCGGACGTGATTCCACTGTTGACTTGCGCAGTACAATCATGGGCTCGGCATCCTGTATCCGGCTCTGGTCTTTCAGTTCCGGCTCGGCGAGGACGTTGACGAGGCAATCAAACAACTGGGATTGCCGTATCGGCTTTTCAAGGCACGCCACTATGCCGCTATCCTGCCAGCACAATGAAGAGCGGTTGCCGATGGATGTGAGAAGAATGATGTTCGTGCCCTCTATGGCCGGATCGGCTTTGATCTCTCTCGCCAGATCCAATCCATCGACGTCAGGCATCTGCATGTCGGTCAGTACAATGCTGAACGGGTCGTTCTCTGCCGCTGCCCCTCTGAGAACCTGAAGAGCTGTCACGGCATCCGCAGCACAAACGCTTCGCATGTTCCATGAGGTGACATAGTGTTGGGCGACAATACGATTCGTCTCATTATCATCTACAATGAGCGCACGCATTCCCGTGAGGTGAGGCTCGGAGAGATGTGGTTTCGAGATGAAGTCCGTCTTCTCGAAAGCTCCAACCCACCAGAACGTGCTTCCGTTGCCCTCTTCGCTTTCGACTGCAATTGTTCCACCCATCATTTCTACCAATTGTTTGGAGATGGCGAGGCCAAGGCCGGTTCCGCCAAATCGTCGCGTCGTTGAACCATCCGCTTGTGAGAATGCCTGGAACAGGCGCTTTTGCGCTTCAGGGGTGATCCCGATACCCGTATCCTTGATCGCAAATCGGATCATGACGTGTGTCGGTGTTTCCTGTTCGAGTGTTGCCGCCAGGGATACTTCGCCCTTGCTTGTGAATTTGATGGCATTGCCGAGCAGGTTCATAAGGACCTGACGGAGGCGCCCCGGGTCTCCGCGGAGGGACTTGTGGATGTTGCTTGCGACAAGACAGCTGAGCTCAAGGTTCTTTTCGGTTGCTTTCGGAGCGAGGAGTTCCACTGCACCCTCGATCACATCGTCGAGGTCGAAATTGATCGCCTCCATTGTCAACTTACCCGCCTCAATCTTCGAGAAGTCGAGGATGTCGTTGATGACCACCATCAGGGCATCGCCTGATTTCCTGATGATCTCGACGTACTCCTGCTGCTCCGGCGAGAGATCAGTGTCCAGCAAAAGGTTCGTCATGCCGATGACTCCATTCATCGGGGTCCGGATTTCGTGACTCATGTTGGCGACGAACTCAGACTTGAGCCGCGATGCTTCGAGTGCTGCCTCTCGAGCTTCTATCAGTTCAGTTGCCTGCTCTTCAAGGCGTTGCGTCTGTTCCTCTGCTTTGGATTTTGCCTCTGACAGTTCACGCGTACGTTTTTCCACGCGTTTCTCAAGATTTTTGTTGGAGGCTTCCAGTTCTTCCCGTGCAAGGAGAAGTTTGTGCACCATCCTGTTGAAGGCAATGGCGAGGCGACGGACTTCTCGTGAGTTCGGTATTATGGCCCGTTGGTTGTAATCACCCTGCTCGATCTGCTTGACAGTGTCGACCATGTCATTTAAGCTTCGTGTGGCAATCGTCGCAAATCCATAGACGATGGCTCCACCGAGAAGGAAGACAATTAATGACAGCGCGGCGATTGTTTTCTGAATGTGTCTCATCCCCGCGTTAAGTTCATCGAGCGAGAACCCCATGTAGAGCAACCCGATCTGCTGGTTCTTGATTACCACCGGTGCAATGACGCGGCAGATCTCATTGTTCGGGGAGAATGAAATCGAGAGCTTGGTAGAGGCGTAGCCAACCGCTTCCGCCTGGACGACATTCCACGACGCAAAGACCCGCGCTGAGTCATCAAGCAGTACCATGTAGACCACGGAGGAGTCGTGCTTGACAGCCTCAAATTGTTGCTGGACAGATTTGAGGTCGCGGAAGAGCAGTCCCATGGCTACGCTTCTGGCCTGGATTTGTGTGATGTTGTTTCCCTGACTCATCAGAGAACGCTTCGCCCGCTCTTTGAATTGGGCTGGAAAGTAAAGGAACATGAACAGAGCGATCACACCCACGAGCAGCGTGAAGGCAACGGTCAATTTGGTACGGATCGAAAGAGAAGCGATCTTCTTCATGGTGTATATGTCTAATGGGAAACAAATGCGATTGAACCACCACTGTTGTTCGGAGTTGCAGCGCCGATCAGTCCTGCAACACGGTGGTTAATGTGTATGGTCAGTTTCTTATCCTCGCGTTGGACGCTCATGAGTCCTCCGGACGTCAGAAGTGACGGGTTCGGCACGCAGAGACCGAGATTATCGTGCAGCGTACGCATCCGCAGGAATTCAAATCCCTCCTCCGTGACAAGAGCATCGTCCGGATCGGGAAGCCACAGCAATGATACCCGCCTGTCGACGACCATCGTCTTGTAGATACCGGCAATGTCCCGGAGGTTCTTGGGCCGCCCAATATAGACTTCGACGCCCTGTGTCATAGCCGCGCGGGTGATATCCTGCATGTCCCGTTCCGTGAGCCTGCTGCCAAGGACACCGACTCTCTTCAGAGCGGGATGAACCATCTTCATCGCTGCGAAGTGTTGCGCGTACGTGGCGGCGGTTTGCGCCAAGGCTATCGGTCCGGCACAGAGGAGGAGAATTGCCAGAGACAATGCGGCAGGCCAGTTCTGTGCCTTGTTTAAAAAGTGTAGTGTGTTCATATCTCCTTGTTTTGTATAGTCGTGCGTGGTGGAATCAAGCCGGGCAGCGCTCGTCAAGTGCCTTCAGCGTCTCTCTGCACACGGCGGAGAGTGCAATGAGCGACTCGCTTGTGTTTGCAAAAGTCTGGTTGATCCCTTGTGACTCGATCTCTTGACACAGGGCAATCATCCTTGTGGCGCCGAGTTGCTTGCAGGCTCCTTTGAGCCGGTGAGCTGATTCCCTCAGGTCGTTGGCATTGCTTGCCTCGGCGGCAGCGGTCATTGCCGCCATGAGCACGTGTGAGTCTTCAATGAACATGTCGATGAGTTCCCGTATAAGGCTCGGTTCACCCTCTGTTTCAAGGTCGCGCAGTCCGTCAAGAACTTCTTCGTCGATCAATTGTAGCTGTACATCGGAATGCATTATGCAATTCCCCTCAAATGTTGAACATCATGGGAAGGGGTTCCGTCGGCGAGCATTGAGGGCAGGTTTGCCCCTTCACGTGTTAATCAGGACTACAACATCTAATCCAGCATCGGGCATGGCCCGGCCACATTAAACAGAACGATTATTACGCAGGGGCAAGAAGCAGGGGTCGCGTATCCTATCTGTACTCGAAGGTTACAATGCTTGTGCCAAAGAAGGAAATTGGCTTTGTGAAGTAAGGAGAGCGGTAATCAGAACGATTGTTTGGAAGGAGCCCGGTAGATTCTTCAAACGCACATTGGTAAGCAGAGGAAAAAGTGTTAACACTTGCGTGTCTTCAGACGGGGTTTAAGGAACTCTCCTGAGGGATACGCATGAAATCAAGAAACATGCAGTCCTTAAGTTGTTCAGAGCGAACCAATGAGAATTCCATTCCGACCATTTCCTCGTACTCGGGAAAGAAGGTATCTCCCTCATACTCTCCCTCAACGATGGTCAGAAAGAGGTGGTGAGCCTTGGAAAGCAGATTGGAGAAGACGGCAGCCCCCCCAATGACAAACACAAGTTGCTCTTCGGCGAGTGCTTTTAATGCTTCTTCCGGAGATGGATGTGTTTCAATTCCGGGGATGACTCTGGAGGAGAGAACGACATTCCGCCTGTCGGGGAGCGGTTTGCCGATGGATTCGTACGTTCTTCGACCCATAAGAACGGCGTGGCCTGTCGTGAGGCGCTTGAATCGTTTCAGATCTTCCGGAATGTGCCATGGAAGTTTTCCGTCTCGCCCGATCACACGGTTCTTCCCGATGGCCGCAATGATTGCGACCTTCATTGCCCGGCCTTTCGCCAGGGAACAGCGAGGTTCAAGTCCTGAAGTTTTTGTTCGAGTTCTTCACGCTCCCTGTTTCGCTTGAACTCTCCGCCCTCCGCCGGCACAAGGCCGTGCGTGCGCGCCGCCGTTATTGCTTCCTGCAAATTCCCTGCGGCGATGCGGCTGATGATCTCAAACTCGATCTTCGAGAATGTCCTGGCGTGATAGCGGTAGTCAAGAAATGCTTCCCAGGCGATGGGACACCACTTGGCAACGATCTCATTGCCGATCGTTTCGGCATAGACTCTGATCTCGTACTGGGCATGGGGATCCATGCGCAAGTGCAAAAAGTGGAAGAGATTGTGAAGGTCAACCTTCCAGTATGCCTCTGTGTAAGTGGAGAGGGGGAGATCCTTGCGGGCTTGCTCACGTGCGATCCCTGCGGCAAGGCGCTCTTCGTAGATGCGCCGCGCGGAGTCCTGAACCTCACGCTCGGACTCGGAAAAAAGGCGTCCTGCATCAACGTCCATAAAGCCTGCGCTTCCCTGTCTATTCCCTTGTGCCTGCAAGCGCCATTCGCCGGGTGGGGTTGTCTGGGCTGCATCGATAGCGACTGAATAGCGGGTCGAATACTCATTGACGTTGGCCGTCCGGTGCCTGATCCATTGGCGCCAGCAGTCCATTGGTACGCGCACATGGAGCTTGATCTCGCACATCTCAAAAGGCGTTGTATGCCAATGGCGCATCAAGTAGCGGATAAGGCCGCGGTCTTCATGCACTTTCTTTGTCCCTTTTCCGTACGAAACCCGCGCAGCCTGTACAATCGACTCATCCGATCCCATATAATCAATGACACGAATGAACCCGTCGTCAAGCACCTTGAATGGAACACCAAGAATTGTATCAAGTTCGGGTATATCTATGCGGCTGAGTTTTTCAGCGGTTGTTTGGGTTTCAGTAGGTTGCATCGGATTCCAAGGATGAACGAAGAAGCGGGAAGTTTCTGCATATGAAAGTACACAGTCTGTTCATGAAATACAATCTGCTATGCACTTGCGCCGGCAAGCTCAATCACGCTTCCGTTGACGAACATGCCCTCGTCAGAGCAAAGGAATTTCACGACTTCTGCAACATCCTGAGGTGTTGGCTTTGTCCGCCTTTTCCATGCGGGGGCATGCTTCGCTCCATCGACCGCCTGCCGTAGCGTGATGCGCGGAATCCGCCCCGGCGCAACAACGTTGCATGTGATGCCGTTCTCGATTTCCGTTCCCGCCAGCGCTTTGATGAGTGAGTTCCGGGCTCCTTTTCCCACATTGTAATCGAAGGGCGGCTGCGTGAAATGCTCTACTCCCGCCATGCTGATGGCAATGATGCGGCCTGCGTGTTCGCGCCTCATATGCGGCAATGCATGTTTGATGCAATAGAAAAGCCCATCGATCTCCGCCTTGATAACGGAACGCCAGTGGTCGTGGTCTATCTCTGCAATATCCCTCGTGATATACTCACCACCATGGTTGCAAATGAGGAAGTCAATCTTTCCATAGAGGGTAATGATCCCTTCGATCATTGCCTGGACCTCATCCTCTTCGCGCAAATCTCCTTTGAAGGCGTATCCCTTTCCGCCGAGGTGGCGCAGTTCTTCGAGCACTTTGTCCGCAGCGTGGGCATTGTTAGGATGACCCGTGCCGTAGTTCAGCACAACCTTGGCTCCCTCGCGAGCAAGAGTGAAGGCAATACTTCGTCCCATTCCCTCACCCGTGCTTCCAGTAACGAGAGCAACCTTGTCTTTGAATATCTGCATAGGAATATACCATGTTGTAGTTCTTATTTCATAACCGGATGTTGCAGGCTCCGCACGGCGAAGTAGAACGAGATGAGCAAAAAGACCCCAAAGCCCGCTGCTTCCAGCGCAACGAACTCCACATTCCCGACACCGAGTACTCCGTAACGGAGTGCGTCCGTATGCCAGGTGAGTGGATTCAACAGCGAAATAGATCGAAGCCACGCCGGCATCGTTTCCGTAGGGTAGAACATGCTGCTTGCAAACATCATAACAAAGTATGCTACATTGAGAACTGTGTTATATACATCACTGCGCGTTATCCGCAGGGCAAGCATTGAGAGGAAGAAAAACCAGCCCGCCGTTCCGAATACAATGCCTGCAAAAACAAACCAAATGAGACGCCATTCTATGGGAATACCGAGCAGCCACACTGCGGCGGAGATCGTGATGCCCGACTGAGCGATGGCGAGAAGACAGTTAAACACTATCTTGCCGACGAGAAACTGCCCCCGCGTCATCGGGTACGTCAGAAACTCATAGAAGATGCCGTTGTCCCTGTCGACAAAGAATCCGTACGACGTGTTTATGGCAATCCCGAAACATGCCATCGACAAGACCCCGGCAAGAAAGAACGTCTGATAGTTCACCGACATACCGTCAACCGTGATGCCTCCCGAGATTGCCTTGTCCAACCCGACCCCGAACAAGAGAAGATAAATAAGGGGCATAAACAAATCGAAAAACATCCAGACGAAACTCGTAATCCGGATCCGGAACTCACGATACATGACGGCGAGGATCATGCTCATAGCGCCCGTTCCGGTTTTCCGAGCAACTCCACAAAAGCATCTTCCAGCGATCCGCTGTTTATTTCAAGATGAAGGATGGGGTAATCGCGGGCAAGCTTTGCAATTTCCTCGAACAGCACAGACTCGATGCCGTTGACTGACATCACCACCGTGTTCCCTTCTTGTTCGAGACGCAGTGGAGAGAGTGTTCGCAGCTGTGTCAACACGTCTCCTGTCAGCGACTGGAATGTGATGTTAATATCGTGGACCTGCGACGCGTACGATTTGATGGTGTTCACATTGCCGGTTGCAACGATCTTGCCATCGTTGATGATCGCAATTGAATCACACAATTCCTCCGCTTCATGCAGGATATGAGTTGTGAGAAGAATAGTTCTGCCCCTTTTGGATTGCTCACTGATCGCCTCGAGTACTGCCCGCTTGTTGATCGGATCCATGCCTGTTGTCGCCTCGTCCAGAAACACAACCGGCTTGTCGACCATGAAGACCTTGGCGACCTGCAACCTTCGTTTCAGGCCGCCGCTCAAATCCATTACTTTCTTGTTCACATGCTCTTCAAGACCGAACTGCTCAATGGCGCGCATCGCCCGCCGCTCCCGTTCGTGCGAGGGGATTGAGTGAAACCGCGCGTAGGTAAGCAGATTGTCTTTGACTGAGAGAAATATCTCGAGGGCATTTTCCTGAAGTACCGCGCAAATGTTCTTGCGCACCTCCAGTCCCTGCGTTGCAACATCCATCCCCATCACTTTCGCCGAGCCTGAGGTCGGCTTGATGAGAGTTGTAAGAATGCGGATGAGCGTAGTCTTGCCTGCGCCGTTCCTGCCAAGCAGTCCGAAAATCTCTCCCTCGCGGACAGCTACGGAAAGGCCGTTCAACGCCCGCACCGGATTCCGGGAGGTCTCTTTATAGATTTTCACGAGGTTATCGGCCAGGATGACCAAGAATACGCCTTCGAAATCGACTAAATCGGGTGGTTTTGAGTGCTTCAATAAAGAAAAAATGGCCGTAAATCCAAAAAGTGCAACATATTACGGGGACGAGGCGTACCACGGGCAGGTGTTTCACCAATAAATACGGGTCAAGTATGAATTTGAGAATCATTATTCTCAGTGCGATCATCGTGCTGACGTCCACAGTCTCTCCCGGGGGAGAGAAGACGGTTGTTTCGTTGCGGGACTTCAGCGGTGTAGAGATTCGGTCGGCCGGTATTGAGTTACCGCAGACACTCACTTTCAGAATCGTTGCGCGTGGGGCGGATGGAAGCCAGTGCGATTCGGATTGGAAAGGGAGGGATCGAAACCGGATGTTCGCCTACGGCTGGATTCTCAACGCTGACACCCGACAAGTGGTGTGGGAGATGACACGCGACAATACCTCGCGTGCACGCGATGACAGGACGTTCGACGGCGAGGTCACTCTGGAACGCGGCAGCTATGAAGTGTACTTTGCCGCCACAACCTTCACATATATCACTGCTTTTAAGAACCTCTCCGTCAATATCGATCACCGCGAGCCCGAATTGTTCAACCATGGTGTCCGCCGTTCGCGCAGCGGCATCAAGGGCTGGTTTGAGGGATGGTTTTCCGATTGGTTCGGCGATGATCTGAAACCTGAGTGGCTCAAGCGTTCAAAAGAGTGGGGGATTGATTTGTCGATTGATGAAAGCAAAGCCGGCATGATCAAATCCTTTACTCCTCCGCGTGAAATGCCGGATGTCGTGTTCAAAGCTACGCGGCTCGGTGAGTCCGAATTTATCCGCAGGCACGTTTCTGTAACTGAGCCGGTAAATGTCCGCATCTATGCTCTTGGGGAAGGGTTCCGCGGCGAAGTGGATTTAGCCGACTATGGGTGGCTCGTGAACAATGCCGACCGGACACGAGTCTGGGAAATGAAATGGCGCAATGGCGACCATGCAGGCGGTGCATCGAAGAACATCCGGTTCGACGGAGTTGTATCACTTTCCAAAGGGGACTACACACTCTATTATGTGACTGACGACAGCCACTCCGATGCAGATTGGAATTGCGGCCCGCCAAGCGATCCGCTTAACTACGGCATAACAGTTATGGTGCCCGACGACAGGGGAAAGTCACTGGTGACCTTCAGTAAGTTGAAAGATGACGAGAACGTGATCGTCAATATTGTCAAGGTCGGAGACAACGAAAGCCGCAGTGAAGGTTTTACCTTGAAACAGGATACAAAGGTCCGTATTTATGCCATCGGCGAACGAAGCAACTCGCGTCGCGTGATGGCGGATTACGCAATGATTCTGGACGCCCGAACCCGACAAAAGGTTTGGACAATGGATGCGGACAACACGTTCCACGCGGGCGGAGCGTCAAAAAACCGTTTCGTGGATGATGTCATCACTCTGCCGAAGGGCAACTACATCGTCCAGTACAATACGGACGATTCGCACGCCTATGGCAAATGGAATTCCGATCCTCCGTTCGATGTCGAGCGGTACGGCGTCACCATTTTCGGAGTCGGGGAGAAGTTTGACCGGTCCGTTGTGGGGAAGTACGTCGATGAGCGTGACAAGAATGTGATTGCCCAGATAATCAGGGTGCGGGATAATGAGCGCAAGAACGTGAAGTTCAAGCTCGACAAGACGACTCGCATCCGTGTCTACGCACTTGGCGAGGGACAAAATCGCGAGATGTATGACTATGGTTGGATTACCGACGCCCGGACGGGTATGACCGTGTGGGAGATGACTTACTCGATGACGTTCCACGCCGGGGGGGCCCGCAAGAACCGCATGGTCAACACGAGTATTATGCTTGAGAGGGGCGAGTACATGCTCCACTACCAGTCGGACGATTCTCACTCACACCGTCGCTGGAATATGGATCCTCCGGAAGATCAAGAATATTGGGGGATTACCTTGTATCCCGACGAGGGGCAATTCGCGCCGCCCGTGCCCCCTGTCCCCCCGCCACCGGTTCGCGGATCCGGTACCTCTGGCGGAGGCGAATAGCGGATTGCATATCAGGCAGGTATTCTCTACTTTTTCTCACCACCATATCAGAGAGTGCCATGCCAACCACAAGACGTGAATTTCTCAGACGCGCTTCGGCTCTCGGAGCCGGAGCTGTTGCTGCATCATCCCTACCTTCTCTCGTAACTTCACAAATCCCTTCTCCAAAGATCCTCGCTGTTTCGAGTGCCAACGGCCTGCCTGCAGTGACCAAAGCGATTGAATTGATCAAAGAAGGTGCTGACACACTGGATGCGGTCATCGCAGGCGTGAACATCGTCGAGGACGACCCCGAGGACACCAGCGTGGGATACGGAGGCCTGCCGAACGAAGATGGGGTGGTTGAACTCGATGCTGCTGTTATGCACGGTCCAACTCATCGCGGAGGGGCCGTCGCCTCGCTTCGGAATATCAAGAATCCCTCGAAGGTGGCCCGCCTTGTCATGGAGCGGACGGATCACGTATTGCTCGTTGGCGAAGGCGCCTTGAGGTTTGCCCGTGCTCATGGCTTCAAGGAAGAGAACCTTCTCACCGACAGGGCCCGCGAGGAGTGGCTCCACTGGAAGGAGAATCTCTCGACTAAAGACGATTGGCTGCCGGCACATACGTCAGACGACAGGGATATCGGAGAGGAGTTCAAACCGTTCCTCCGCAATACAGGAACGATACATTGCAGCGCTGTTGATGGCAAAGGAAATATCTCGTGCGTTACAACAACGAGCGGACTTGCCTACAAGATCCCCGGCCGTGTGGGTGATTCCCCAATACTTGGCGCCGGTCTGTTTTGCGATAATGATGTGGGTGCCGCGGGTTCAACGGGCCGCGGCGAAGCAAACCTGATCAACTGCAGCAGCGTTATGATCGTGGAGTACATGCGTCAGGGAAGGTCACCCGAACAGGCATGTCTTGAAGTCTGCAAATTGATTCATCACCGTACAAAGATGAAGCGGCTGCTCACGAAAGATGGCAAACCCTCGTTCGATGTGAAGTTCTACGCCTTGAATAAGAAAGGGCAATATGGCGGCGCTTCGATTTACAGCGGAGCAAAGATTGCCGTCCATGACGGCACCGGCGCAAGACTAGTGGATTGTGCGTATCTCTACAAGAAGTCCAAAGACTGAAATGTGTTCTCATCTCACCATCCCGCCCGGCTCTCTGCGAGTCCGGCGGGATTGTTTTTTTCTCTTGCTCATTCTGTCGTGCATCAATGTGAGCATCGGCGGGCAACAGGGGACGTTTGTGACCCGCAATGCCGATACACTCATGCTCGCCGGGGCGCCATTCTATGCAGTTGGCACGAATGCATATTACTTGCTTGAACAGGCAGCACGGGGAGACTCCTCCACGATCAGACAACTGTTTTCAAACTCCCGAGCTCTGAATTTTACAGTCGTACGAACATGGGGCTTCTACGATTCTCCGGACAGTGCGTTGCCAGCAGTGATTCAATTCAGGCCCGGGGTCTTCAATGAAAGGGCCCTCAGGGCTCTTGATTACGTCGTTTACCAGGCAGGGCGAAACAACCTCAGACTCCTGATTCCCTTCGTCAACAACTGGAATGAGTACGGGGGGATGAACCAGTATGTCCGGTGGAGAACCCAACTACCGGAAGCTGCGTCATCTCATAGCCGTTATACCCAGGCGGAGATCAATACGACCGTTTCTGGAGGAGGTGGAAGGGAGTATGAAATTGCGATAAATGCGTTATGGGGTCACGATGATTTCTATTCCGACCCCATAATCAAAGGATGGTACAAGACATATGTTTCGACCCTGATCAACCGTATGAACACATTCACCGGAGTCCGTTACAGGGATGAGCCCGCAATCCTTGGGTGGGAATTGGCGAACGAGCCCCGTTCTTCCGACCGGAGCGGAATACTTGTGAATTCGTGGGTATCCGAAATGGCATCCTACATTAAGTCGATAGACCCGAACCATCTTGTCGGTACGGGCGAGGAAGGGTTTGATGTTTCGGCTGCCGGGTATTCCTTCTCGTCCTATAACCAGCAGGCATGGCTGTTCGATGGTACTGCGGGTGTGAGTTTCAGGGCGAATTCTTCCGTGTCGGGTATTGACTTTGCGAGTTGCCATGTGTATCCTGAATCGTGGAACCTTTCGGCCAGCGCCGGAAACTCGTGGATCCGGGATCATGTCAGGATCGCCCGTTTGCTCGGCCGGCCGATGATTTTGGGAGAATTCGCCGTGCGGGAAGAAAAACCTGCAACATATTCGAGTTGGATGACAACGGCGTTGCTCGATGGCAGTGCAGGCGCGCTTGTCTGGCAAATGCTCGCCGGTCCGCGGACTGATGCGCAAGGTTACGGTTTCCGCTGTCCTGACGAGGCCGCGCTATGTTTACGACTGCACGAGGCAGCCAATAGGTTTGCAGCCAAGTCCTCATCCGGTTCGCCGGCTCCTCCTGAATCCTACTCGCTTTTGCAGAATTATCCGAATCCTTTCAACGGCGTAACGACAATCACGTATACTTTGCCAATAGATTCATATATTCTATTGGAGGTGTTCAATACTGCCGGGGCAAAGGTTGCGACGATTGCCGAAGGTCCTCAATCAGCGGGCGAGCGTCGGGAGATTGTGGGGTCGGAGTTTCTCAGTAGTGGGGTGTATTTCTATTCCCTTACTGTAAACGGCAGCGGCCGGCGTTTCAAAGCAACAAGAAAAATGGTTGTACTACACTAACTCATAGTTGGAGTCTTCTATCGAATAGTTGTTATCGTTTAAGGATGACACATGAGAATGTTGGTATGGTCCGCAGTTGTGGCAGTGGGCATCCTTGTACCGTTTTCGTTGTCCGCACAACAATTTGTGCTTGATACGCTTGCGACCCACCCTGCGGTTGCGGGTCCGTCGTCTGTCGTGTTTGTGCCGGACGGTCAGGGTTCATTCTACTTCTCGGAAAAAAATACCGGGTTGATACGTTTGTTCAGCGCCGGAAAAGTACGGACAGCGCCGTTTGCGACAGTGAACATCGCCAACGCCGGCGATCAAGGCCTGCTTGCGGTAACGCTGCATCCGCAGTATCCCGACTCACCTTACGTTTATGCCCTGTACACGCGCGCCAGTGACCGCGCAAACGTAGTAGTACGTTTCCGCGATTCATCAGGTGTTGGCGTTGCCAAGCGGATGATTGTCGCATGTCCCCGCATCAATGCTGCGAAGATACATGTTGGTGGCAGCATTAACTTCGGACCTGATGGAAAGCTGTATGTTGGCTTCGGAGACAATTTCACTTCGGCGAACGCCCAGGATTCTTCCGCCGAAAACCTTCGCGGCAAGATCCTTCGCCTCAATCCTGATGGATCAATTCCAACCGACAATCCTTATCCGGCAACACCTTTCTGGTCCATGGGCCACCGCAATCCGCAGGGGATTGCATGGGATCCGGTGACGAAGAAGCTCTATGCCACCGATAGCGGCCCTTCATGCGGTGACGAAGTGAATCTTGTGAACGCAGGCGCGAATCTCGGATGGCCTGCTGACGGCAACTGCTCGTATTCCGAGTCGGCTGAGTACGCAAAACCGCTGCATTATTTTCCCGCACAACAACCGGGACTCTCCGGCATTACTATATACCGGCATAGGGCATTCCCCGCTCTCGATGGAACCATTCTTGTCGCATCGAAAAACTCCGGAACAGTGTGGAGCATGAAACTCATGGCAGATGGAGATAGTGTCGTTTCGGGATCAATCAAGAAACTGCTGACATACCCGGGCGGGTTCTCGGCGGTGGAAACCGGGCCGGACGGAAATATCTATCTGCTTGCGGGATACGGAACCGCGTCACGGATATTCCGCCTTCGTCCCGTGGCACCCGTATTTGTATCAGCGCCATTGATGGAAGCGAAGCAGGGGGAATACTATTCATACCGTCCCGAGTTCAAGGGGACTACGCCGTCGTTGAGTCTTGTCAATGCCCCAGATGGAATGACAATCGAAGCGACGGGAACCATTCGTTGGCTGCCAACAAATGCGCAGGCACTGGAGAAGCAACATCCCGTTACACTGCGTGCTGCAAACGGTGCCGGTTCGGCAGAGCAGTCGTTTTCGGTCACCGTTGAAAATGTGAACGACCCGCCGAACCCGTTTACACTTTCATCTCCACCTCCTGATACTGCGATGGTGTTCACGGCGGCAACTCCGGGACTCTATTTTGTGTGGAACCAGTCATTTGATCCTGATCTCGACACGGTGCGCTACATTGTGCAGATCGATACCTCGGAATCATTTGCAACTCCCGCACTACGTAACGTGAGCGCAGGTGAACAACTCTCGGTTCAAGTCTCACTGCCGCGGCAATCCCAGCGATACTATTGGAGGATAAAGGCTACCGATGGTGCGGCGGCAACACTCTCACCAGTGAGGAGCCTCAATATTTCCTATATCACCTCGCTCGCAGATTCGAAAATCCGAAAGAAGGATGCGGATACCGTTGCATCACTGCAGCAGAATTTCCCGAACCCGTTTAATCCTTCAACCGTCATTCAGTACACGTTGCCGAAGGCCGGATATGTACGGCTTGCTGTGTTCAATCTTTTGGGTCAAGAAGTGGCGCTGATCTTCGAGGGGACTCAATCGGCCGGGACGTATGAAGTGGAGTTCAACAAGGAAGGCTTACCGACAGGAATATATTTCTACAGGATACAGGCGCCCGGCTTTGCAGAAACCCGTAAGATGATAATCACGAAGTAGCAACGGAAACACCGCAGGAGAAACGGGGCTGCGTGAGTACCTGCAGCCCCGTTCTTATTTTATGCGCTTGATTGCGACGAGTGTTTTGTCGTCAGAGTATTCCACCATCTTGTTGTGGACTTGCACATCCTCGAGAATCAGCTGGCAGATTTCCTTGGGCGTCCGTTGACGCAATTCTCTGAGTTTCTCAATCAGCCGCTGTTCGCCGTACATTTCCCCTTCATCGTTCGCTGCATCGGTGATCCCGTCGGTATAAAAGAGAAGGATGTCTCCCTTTCTCATGAGGACGAAGTCGGTCTTGTACTTTTCGTTCGGGAATGGACCGAGCAACTGTCCGGTCGCCGGCAACAACTCGACCTCGTTATTGTTCTCGTGCAGGAGGATCGGGTTGCTGTGTCCTGCGTTTACATAGAATATCAGTCCTTTGTCGTTGGTGGAAAGCTCGGCATACACCATTGAGAGAAAGTGCTCGGGGGTGAATGTCTTGTTCACCAACTGGTTTATCTTGCTGATGTACGCGTCCATTTTGGTTTGATACTCAACCCCCATCCGCAATGCGCCTGACACGTACAGCGCCTGCGCCGCCGCGGAAAGCCCCTTGCTTGCGGCATCGCCGATGGCGATACCGATGCGGTTCTTGTCCGCGGAGGCCTGGAGATAGTCAAAGAAATCACCCCCTACGATCCGTTCGGGCAGCGATATGCCGTACACTTCATAATGGCTGAACCTGAGTTCGTGTTCGGGGAGGATACTGCGCTGTATGTCACGCGCTTTGTCGAGGTCACGTTCCAGCTCAGCGGCTTTCGTTTCGATGTGCCTGTTCTTCAGCGCCGCTGTCAGGACCTTGCTGATGATGCGTAGTGCGTATGCTTTATCCTCCTTGATGTACTCCGCGTTAAATCCTATAACGTACGGATACAGGCTGTATCCCTTCCATTGCACGAGTTCCCCGACGCCGGTAGCGGAATAGAGCCTGATGCCTCGCTGACGCAGATATTTGTTGGTTTCCGTTGCCACAATCGTACTTTTGCGCCCGAGTTGCAAAAACATGGGGTAGCTCAGGATGCGGAGACGGAAATTCTTCTTGATATGATCAACCTCTCCGACTTGATGAACAAGGCGGTACGTTCCCTGGGTTGGCTCAAGCTTCCAAATGCGTCCTCCCTTGATCGGAATCTCCTCGTTCTGGATGATGCTCTTCAGCACATGCTTCAAGAGTTGTTCTTCGCTGCGGAACTTCTGCTCGCTGAAGCTCTCGATGGTTCTGTATAATCGATGTTGGTTCATATGAAGAACGGAAAATTGTGGTCTGATGGATACGAGTGATTGAAGTGGCGGGGTGAAGCATCACTCGTGATATTTCTTCTCCCCCGCCCGAATCGCCACGTTAATGTGATCTTCCTTCAACGGTATGGCGCAGGTGTACAAGTCGCTGTACGCGCAATACGGATTGAATGCTTTATTCAAGTCGATTGTATAGATATACCCCGGGTCAGGGTTTTGCTCTCCCAATTCAATGTAGCGTCCCACCTCGTAGGTCTCTTTCCCCGTAGTTTTGTCGGTGAACCAAAGGGAAAGATTGTCCTTGTATCGCTCGTAACGTTCTTTGTCATAAGGAGTAAACTTGTAGACATTGATCCGGATTGGTGTGAATTGCCCGTTCTCATCCGGCACTTCGAACTCAAAATATCCGTAGCGGAGGTTCCGCCGTTTTTCTCCTTTTGTACCTAGCACCGTGACCGTTTCCGGGTTCTCGTATCTGTGCAAAAGGGACTTGCCCCTGAAATACGGATTCACCGGGTACCACTGTAATCCTTTGTAGGTTATGGTTGTGTCCCTTGCAAAGGGCGAGTTTGCACTGTTCCGGAAAAAATCCTCTACACCGCGTCTGTGTGCAAGATTGTCGTTTACAATCTCAAGACTGTCTTCTTTGGAGAGGGAGAAGGTCTGCCGTGTTTCCTTCTTCGTGCACGACGACAAGACTGCCGCAATGCAAACGGCGCTCACTATCGGAAGGAGGGTTATTCTCATGATCAATATATCACCGTGTTCAAAATGACATTTCTGTAAGTGAAAAGACCACAACAAGATACGGAGAGGGCTAAAGACAAGCAATCAGATCCGGCACCCGCATGGTCATGCAGCACCGGATGCCGGGGACTCGTTGTATTCTGATTGCGCTTATAGTATCTTCTTGCACAACTGTTCCATTCACTTCCCAAGAGGAGAATCATGAAACGGGCACTGTTCGTGTTGTGCGGACTTGTTGTTCTTGTTTCGTTGAGCGCGTTCACGTACCTGCAGGTGAAGACCGTCAGATTGCTAGAGCAGGCGGGCATTCCAGCCGAGGATGTCCGGCAGGCTGTGTTCTCCAGCTTCACGTCACAGTACCTTTCGTATCCCAACATCAACAGATTGAAGAAGGTGGCGTCAGGCCAGCGCGCTGATGCTGTGCAAGAGATTTATGCATTTGCAAAGAGCTACGTCCAAACTTCCGAATTCAAGAAGCGTTACGCCGAGTGGCGTGAGCAACTGAAGCCCGAGCCGCCCGAGAAGCCGAAGTCCATGGCTGAACAGCGCAAGGAACAAAAGGCGCAACTCCAGAGCAGCATCAAGGAGATGGAGCAAAACATGAAGACGATGCCGGCGGAATATCAGGGAATGATGAAAGATAACATCGCCATGATGAAGCAGCAAATGAAAGAGTATGACAACCCGGACAATCCGATGTTCAGCAAAGAGATGGAGCAGATGCAATTGGAGATGTACAACTCCTCCGTTGAAGATCACAAGCAGAAGTTGGTTGAATGGGAGAACAAGTATCCGGTGGATTCACAAGTGATGATCAGGAGATGGCTGAACTCATTCCTCGACATTTCCAAGGATGTGGACTTCGGTGCCGGTCTGAAACCCGGCGAGGGAGGGAAGATGGTGTTTGTCAAACCTGATTACGAATCGAAGCCAGCCGAATGGAAGATGTGTTTCCGGGCCGGTAAGGATGTTGTGCAGGCGGCGAGAAGCGCTTCGCAACAGTGGTTACAGGAATTACGATAACATCGGAGACATGCATATGAGATACATCCTTTTCGTTATCCTCGTTGCATTGGCGCCAGGCTTTGTGCACGCGCAGAAAATAGGTGTTTTGCCGTTTGAAGATGCATCCGGTGTCGGTGAGCAATTCGGCGAACAGGTTGCCAAGTTTATCCGTTCGGAATTTCTTAAGAACAAAACAATCACTCCCAAGTTCATTCCATTCAAGGCTAAGGACGGCGAACCCATGACGGTGGATGTGGACAAAGCGATTGAACTGGGCAAGAAGAACGGCGTAGACTTCGTTGTGATCGGAACGATTCTCGAGGCGGAAGCAAGCAGCAGTTCGTCAGGAGTGGGAGGTATCAGTGTGTTCGGGCAGTCTGTCGGCTCCTCCCTGCGAACGGTTTCGGCCACCATTACTCTGCAGGGTGATCTGATATCCGTGAAGGAAGGTATGCTTGTGGAGAGCTTCAGGGTCGATGGCAGCAAGACCGAGGCATCGGTCGGGGCGGATGTATCGACCAAGTGGGGGAGTCTGAATTCCGACAACGCAAGCGACACATCGCCGAATGCGAAAGCTATGCGCGAAGCGGTGGAGAAGCTGGTCAATGAAATGACCGACAAACTGAAGTGATTGCCGGAGTCCGGGGATACGCAGCCCTTCCGGACTACCCTCCCCCGTACACCTCGTTGACGCCGTATTTACTGGCAGCCCACAACGCAAGGTTGGCGCTAAGTGCCGCGATCGCATGCTTCTCGTCGGATTTGCGGACGACGAGGTCGTATGTGTCGGCGACAAACTTCAGGTTCTTGAGAATCTTTTCTATATGCTCGCGTTTGACGCCGCCGTGCCAGTATGCGACATGCGACTTTATCATCCCGCCGTGACGGCGCAGCAGTTCCCCCATTCTCAATACTTGTGTCGTGCGTTGAGTGCGGGGGGCGCAGATCTGCATCAGGTCCTCGAAGTACTCGTCCCAATGCGTCGCAAACATGTGGTTCTCCGGACGTCGCAGGTAACGGGCATGCTTGAGCGAGAATCGGGCTTTCGTTTTCACGCGGAACTTCGGAACAAGAGGATGAAGGTCGTACAACGCAACCTTGCGCTCGGGATTTGATTCATCCATCTCTTCGTAGATCCAACGCTTCTTCAGTTGGCGCCACGTTGCGACGCAGACCACCGGCGCCTTGCTGCTGTCAAGGTATATGAAGCGTCCCTTCTCTGCACCGACAACGGTAATCCAGTGTCCCCACTTATCCACGCAGAGTAATGCAGGGCGTCCGCGCTTGAGCGTCAGCAGCAGCTCACGCTTCGCATGCAGCGGTTTGTTCCGCCTGATCATTCGCATCTCGCATTCGTACGTACGGGCAGCTTTGCCGAGTTTCACCTCGTCAGTGCCACCCCAGGTCGTGGATCCGGCGAGGTCGGCCACATCTTTCTCGTTCACGAATCGCCCGAGCATGATCAAGCCATGCTTCAAAGCGAACGGACCGCATTGCCATTTGTTCGGTTGAGGGTAAAGCCCCATTGAAAGTCCAATCTCCCAAAAAACTCAATCATGTAAACATCCCCCTGCAGAGGCAGGTTCAGAAACGGGGGAGCAAAGTATTAAAGCATGCCTGAAAATCCAATACTAATCTTCACAAAATTTTCGGGCAAATCCGCTCGATATTGGCTATTTTTGAGAAAAAGGGAATAAGCATGGCAATCATGTACAGACGGGAGGGGTCGGTTCAAGTCGAAGAGTTTATTGATGTCCTGCGGCGGTCTGGACTAGCCGAACGGCGTCCAGTGGAAGATCAGGCCCGTGTGGCAAGCATGTTGAGGAATGCAAACCTCATTGTTACTGCGAGGGATGAGGGGAGGCTTGTGGGCGTTGCGCGGTCGGTAACGGATTTCAGCTACTGCTGCTATTTGTCCGACCTTGCCGTTGACAAGGCCTATCAGAAGGGGGGAATCGGTAAAGAGCTCATGCGAGTGACGCACGCGGAGGCCGGCGAGGGATGCATGCTGCTCTTATTGTCGGCTCCGGCAGCAATGGAATATTATCCCCGCGTCGGCTTCAGGAAAGTCGAGAATGCATTTATGATTGACAGGCGGCGGTAGCCGGCTGTTAACTGAATGACCCCTCAAAAAACGCTGCCATTGCTTCACCCAAACGAAGGTGATCCTCCGCCTCGAAGTGTACACCATCAATGCTGCTGGTCTTGACTGCCTGAGATACATCGAAGAAAGGCGTGCCATGCGAGTCAGCGATGCGCCTGTATTCAGCGGCGAATGCCAGCGACTTGGCATTGCCACCTGCAAATTCCACAGCAATTTCTCCGCGTAACTCCCCGAGTGGTGGAGGAGCCATGATAACGACCTCCGGCTGCCCGCCATGATGAGTTCTCCCCAGCTCTTGACTCGTCTTGACGAGCGTCGAGATTCTTCCGGCGATTTCTCCGGCAGAAGAAGCGAAGATTGCTTTCAGATCGTTCGTCCCGAGCATGAGGAGTATGGCGTCAAGGGGATGGTGCTGAGAGAGAATTGGGGGGAGTGAGCGCATGCCGTTGCGCGATGAGTCAATGGGATCATCCAGGCCGGTTGTGCGTCCGTTCAAGCCCTCTTCGATCACCAACCACTCGCTTTCGAGCTGCGTCTGCAACACGGATGGCCAACGAACACCTCGGGGAAAACGGTCTCCGGTTCCCGGAACATATCCCCATGTGTTTGAATCCCCGTAGCAGAGCAGGCGCTTCATGATGCGCTTGAGCCTGCTCCACGGGTGAAGAGTATTACTGCTTCTGCAGAGCTCAGCTTCTTGCGGCTGAAGATTGTGAGGCGGGGTACTATGAAGGCCGCGTACGCCTTTGCATCGAGAGCAAATTGAATGAGGATATCGGGATCGACCTGCTCATCGTTGGACGTCTTCCGTGTCCGCCTGCCGAAAAGAGCGTCGGCTTCGTCAAAAAACAGAAGGAAGTCACTCTTTCCGGCTTTGTCAAACACAGCGCTGATGTTCTTTTCAGTCTCGCCGATGTACGGACTCACGATGGAAGCGAGGTTGACATTTACCAGTGTGAAGCCCGAGCAAAATAAATCATGGCCGATCTGTTTGCGGGCAGACGCAACGCTCCTCGACTCGACAATGAGCACGCCGCCTTTGTGCAGGGTTCTTCCCTCGCCGAGCGTGAAAAGGAGTTGCTTGTATTTCGGGCTGTTGTACGCGGCTTTCATCGGAGCTTAATTCTGGGGTGCATCTGCCGGCAGCGGCTTGCCGGATTTCACGATGTCCACGCCCTGCTTGAAACGCCGGTGGAACGTCGTCTCGGTCAGGCCCGTGGCAATGTTCGTCTGCATCTTCCGTTTCGTCACGCAGGTGACCTTCACATTCCGGCCTTGCGGCTCAACCCATACGGCGACAACAGAACCGGCTGAAATCAAATCCGCACCAATGGTTGTGACCATGTAGTTCTCGTCCTTATGCTCTTCGATGGTCTCAGCGTCCTCCCAGCGCAGGACTTTGAGTGCGATTTTCCAGCCAGTCTCAAAATCGACCGGATATTCAACAACAGTCCCTTCATCCTTGGCCTTAATGGCATCGGAAATACTGGCACAAGAAACCGGAAGAAGGGCGCCCAATATAGCGAGCATGCTGACGAATACTTGGTGAAGTTTCATGTCGGGGAGACCTTTTTGTGATGAATGGAAACGTATCCGGTGCTTCGTGACATGTGCGCCGTGTGATATGATCGTGCCGGACGCTACATGGAGCGTACTCAACATTCGAAGAAAAAGCAACCCGCAGGTGCCGCCGGGGGAAACGTTCAGGCGTCGTGAAGGTCTGTTATTGTTTGACGAGTTCTACCCGGCGGTTGCGTGCCCGGCCCTCTTCGGTGCTGTTATCATCGAGGGGCTTTTCCTGGCCCAGACCTTTTGCACTCAGCCGGCTCTGGTCGATGCCGCGCGTAACAAGTAACTTCATAACGGATTGTGCCCGCGCTTCCGAGAGCTTCTTGTTCGCTGCCGCATTCCCGACATTGTCAGTGTGGCCCTCAATGCTGATCTTCAAATCCGAGTTGCTTTTCAGGAGCGTCTCGATCTCGTCGATGACGGGCATGGACTCGGACTTCACCTCCGACTTTCCGGTGTCGAAGTTGATATAGAGCGCAATGCGTCCGAGCGAATTCAGGATACGGAGCATTTCATCCGATGCTACAATATCCTGCCGCATTTCCTCTTTCTCGACGATGGTCAGGACATAAGCAACATCCGGGTTGAGATAGGCGTTGTCGAATGTCAGACCAACCCAGATTTCGCCGCCTGTTTTTCCGAATTTGAGAGTAATCTCCTCCATGGCGAGCATACCGCCGTCTTCGACGTTTGTCCAATTCTGTAACTTCGTGCCATCGAGCATGACCGTTCCCCCCGCCCTCTTGGCAGCATTCACATAATTGCGGATGATCTGCAAGCGGCTCGGTATCGGACGTGTACCCTCCTTCAGCAAATACCCGATCACATACTTCTTTCCCTCGACGGAGAGCGGCTTGAATTCCGCTTGCTTTCCTTTCACTTCAACATTGAAGATCGCCTGGTCGAACTCTTTGTCATCGTAATAGTAAATGAAGAAATTCGGCATGCGGGAAAAGAGGGGATAATCCTTGCTTCCCTCGATGTCTTCCTGCGCCACAAGAGTGAGGGGGAAAAAGCACAGAATCAAGAAAAGTAGTAGGCGGGTTTGCATATGTTTCTCAATAAGTGAAGGAACGGGGTTTGTTATCCGCCAAAGAAAATAGCAGAGAAGCGTCTTAGAGTCAAGACTCTCGCAAGGTCCGGAACCCCTCGTAAACGATCAAGCCGCATGCTGCGAGGCACAGAGCAACACCAGTCCATCGGAGTACCCCAGCCAATGGCCCGGCGGCATCCAGTTGGTCGTACAGTAACCAGTTCCAATCGTGAATCAACCCCTCTTTTATGAGGCGCAGGTTTTTGTAGGGTGCATCTGCGACGTATACGCTCACATTGACGAGATTACCTCCGAGCCAGAAGGCCGGGTAGGCCGCTTGACGCGGCTTCTCCCGCCAGGTCACGATCGTCAACGCGAGCGGAAGAAGGCATTGCAGCAGCGATCCCCCGAGGATCGAGATTGTCTGTCCGAACATCCGGAAGAACAGATGCCCCGCCTCGTGGATGAACAGATTGATTGTGTCAATGACCCACAGTACGAACGGAGGATCGTATCCGAGCGGATCTGCGGGATGGTAATCAAAGGTGTAATGCCACGTCAGATACAACCCTGCAATAGCGAGGCAGAAGCGAATGGATGCGGACAAGTAGTTCACGGATGTATTTCCGCAAGGTTGTGCCGCATGGAGGTCATTGCAGGGCTTTGAGGAATGTCTCGGATGACTTCCTGATTTCTTTCATCTCTGAAGGGGATTTTTTCTCCAGCAGCTTGTACATCATCGACATGCGCTGGTTGTTACCGAGCTTCTTTTTGTTGATGTCGAGAAAATACCAGTACAGGTAATTGAACGGGCACGCCTTCTCACCGGTTTTCTTTTTTACACTGTATGCGCAGCCATTACAGTAATCGGACATCTTATTGATGTACGCGCCGGATGAGACGTACGGTTTGGTGGAAATACTCCCACCGTCCGCGAACATCCCCATGCCCATAACGTTCGGCACCATCACCCAGTCATACGCGTCGATGAAGAGATGCATGAACCAGTCCAGGACTTCCTTCGGGTGGAGCCCGGCAAGTGTGGCGAAATTGCTGATCACCATCAGCCGCTGGATATGGTGGAGATACCCCGTTTCGAGCGCCTGCGTTAGGCATTGCGAAAGACAGCGCATTTGCGTGTTTCCGGTCCAGAAGAATTGCGGCAGGTTCTTGTCGGCCCCGAGAAAATTCGTCTCGGCGAATGCCGGCATGTTCATCCAATAGACGCCGAACATATACTCACGCCAGCCTATGATCTGGCGCATGAACCCCTCGGCGGCATTGAGCGGCACGTTACCTTTTCGGTACGCATCTTCCACGCTGCGCGCAACCTCCAGCGGCTCCAGCAGACCGATATTTATCATGGGAGAGATCAAGGAATGAAAGAGCAGCGGCTCACCCGCCTTCATTGCATCCTGATACGTCCCGAAGTGTCGGAGTCTGTGTTGTACAAAGTGCTTTAGAGCCTTCCTGCTGTCATCGTGCGTCACAGGAAGCGAGAAGCGGGATGCCGATCCGTAATGATCCGGGAAGATCGCCTCGACCATTTTCATAACCTCATCGGTTATTTCGTCGGGAGCGAATGACGGCGGCGGAGGGATCTTGATTTCACCTCTGAACGGCTTGCGGTTCTCGGCATCATAATTCCACTTGCCCCCCTCGGGCTCGTCACCTTTCATCAGCACGCCGAGCCGTCTGCGTATCGAACGGTAATGGTGTTCCATCACCAGACGCTTCTTGTCTTTGTTCTCCGCCGCAAAGTCGTGGCGATCGGTGAGGAACATCGTGTTCGGCAGGACCCGGATCGGGACGCCGATGCTCTTTGAGAGTCCGGGGATCGCGGCCGCGTGATGGTAGTCGGGCAGTTCCATCATTACAATTTCGTCCGGCCTGTGCTTGCGGCAATGTGTCCGCAACGCTTCCTCAAACGAAGCATGCTTGTGCTTTCCGTCTGCCCTAAGGGGATGGTAGTCGACGGCGATCCCCTCTTGCCTCAGCCGCTTCGCCATGTGACGCATCGCCGAGAAGAGGAGTGTAAGCTTCTGCTTGTGGTACCGGTAAAGGGCGGCGCGCTGCTTCGATTCGACCATCAGCACGGTAACATCGGTGACAGATCGCGCATGCGCAAGAGCGCTGTTATTCAATGAGAGTTGATTTGCCTGCAGCCAGATCGTTGTGGGCATGCAGTTACTTCAGCTTTGCTGTTTCGCGGTAGAAGAAGATCAAGTCGGTTGTCGGCGGCTTGACGCCGTGCTGGCGCATCATTGTGATAATCTGGCCTCTATGGTACGTTGAGTGATTCACAACGTGCTGGAATGCCTGCCAGAAAATGTGGGTAAGAACTTCTCCCTTCAGTGTCTTCATCTCAAATGTCCCGGTCAGTTTCTTGTCAGTCATCATGCCGAGCCATTTAGCTGTCTCGTACCCGGTTTTTTCCCACACGCCTTTGAGTTCGGCAATCGAGGGTGGAGGATTCTCGCTGAGAAAGGGTTGCGGGGCGCCCTGGAAACGTTCAAGCCAGACTTTCTCGGCACCGACCATGTGGACGAGTGTGGAATAGATGCTGCCGTGACTCGCCTTCATATCCTGCCTGAGTTGTTCTTCCGGCATGGCTTCGAGCGTTTCAAAGATGCGGTTCGACGCCCACGAATTGTAGGCGTGGAGAGTCTTGAGCTCTTGCAGTGTCATACATCCCTCCTAGAAAAGTTCCTGCCAGCGGGTTGTGACGGCTATATTGTAGGCCAGTATCATTGCGAACAACACAAATGCCCCGCCGGCTGATTTGTAAATGGTAGTGATGAACGCTGATGAGAATTTATCACGGTGTTTAATGATGACCCTGAGAATGACGAGAAGCCAGAGTATAGTACCCACACCAAAGCCGATCGAATAGAGGAGATTTGAGGAAAATGTGCGCAACAGTATCCCCTCCGCATGCAGGTAGCTGATCACGGCAATCATCGAGGGAAGGAAGGTCGGTGTGGCGAGATTGGTGAACGCGATGAGCGTTCCGAGAAAAAATGGAGAGCCGTGGCCAATCTTGCGCGCCCGCTCCTCCTGTATCCGCTCGCGTTCGACCATGTGTCGTTCACTCTCGGGATTATGTTTGTCCCGCAGGTATCTGATCCCGAGAATAACAAGGACGACGAAGCAGACAAGCTGGAAGAGCAGCGAGAGCCATCTGTTTTCCAGGAAGAGATCACTGAGCCATACCACCAATGCGGACGATGCGAAAGCAGCAAGAAGGTTATAGAAGATATCCATCAGTGCCGCGCCGCTGCCTACCAGCACTGCATCCTTGTATCGCTTGCTGACCGCCTTCTTCATGAACGCGAGGGCCATCGGTCCCGGCGGAATCGAGAGCGTGAAGCCGAACACAATGCCGAGAAGGAGTGCTGTGATCATGCAGGACACCTCTTATTTGTCCGAACATCTTCTCTCACGAGCCCGGTTTCTCCTTCGCAAGTACCTGGGTTTGCATGCGCCGAATTCTCCCTTTAGTCGATTCTACGAGCCGCACAAATTCGGGATCGTTCCTGAGTCTTTCAAACATCGGTTCCTGTAGCATACCTCTGTAGTTTGTAGTTCCGCGGCCAACGGCATCGGAGAGCCATTGCAAGGCCTGGTGTTTGTCATTGCGAAACGCGGCCACACGCGCTAAATCGTACCGCCGGTGAGCCTCTTCGCTTCCCGCCTTGATGCTCGCCAGATTCTTCCTGACGCTTTCATCTAGGATTTTCTCTCCACGCGCAGTTTGTCCGCTACGGATCAATGCGTATCCGTACGGCACGAGAAGGCCGAAGTGATCGGGGGACATGGCATACATGCGGTCGTAATAGGATGCCGATTTCTTGTAATTGCCGGTGGCGGATTCAAGGTAGCCAAGGGACACGATAATCGAGGGATCATCGGGATTAGCCGAAAGGACGGAGTCCAGCAATGCCCGGGCACGGTCCGTTTCTCCCTGCATCAAATAATGCTCGCTCAGAGCGGAGTATATGGTGGTGTAACTTGGCTGGAGGTTTCTCGCAAGAGTGAGATGATGGGCGGCAAGACTGTCAAGCCCGAGTGAAAAGTAAATGGAGCCGAGTTTGAGTTGGTCTGAGACCCGTCCCGGCTGAAGGCTGATGGATTTTTTGACCAGCCTGAGTGCTTCATCGTGCCGGCCGGTCCAGTCCAACAGTTCACCCATGTTTGAATACACGGTTGCAAAATTCGGGTTTAGCTCAAGCGCTTTGCGATTCTGCTCCATCGACTTTCTGTACCACTCCTTGTGATAGTAGGCGAGCCCGAGTGACTTGTACGGCTCGGCGATGGTCGGGTCGAGTTTGAGTGCATGTTCCGCAAGGGCGATGGAGGAATCTATCCAGAACTCTTCGAATCCGTAACGCTGAAAGCGCTGGGCGTAGGCGTCCGCAAGCCCGGCGTAGGCTTGTGCGTACGTTGAATCGAGGGCAATTGCCCGACGGAAATACTCAATGGCTTTCTCGTTGTTTTCTTTTGTGAGACGGTTGTAGTGATCACGTCCCTGCAGGAAAAATCCGTACGCATCGGTATTCACCGTTGCCCTTTTTTCTATGCGCTGCTGCTCTTCGGGGGAAAGTTGTGCTTTGAGTGCTTCTGCAATCCGTTTGGCAACGTCACTCTGCACGGCGAAGATGTCGCTCATCTCCCTGTCATACTGTTCCCCCCAGATCTGCTGGTCAAGTGCGGCGTTGATCAACCGTCCGTCAATACGGACCATCGAACCGGAGCGGCGCACACTTCCCTCCAGAATGGAGGAAACGCCGAGCTCGGCGGCAATCTCGCGGGCTGACTTGTTCGAGTCCCTGTATTTCATCGATGATGTGCGGGAAATGACCCGAAGATCGCTGATTCTGGAGAGATGTGTGAGGATGTCTTCCATGATGCCGTCGGCAAAGTAAATATCGTCCTTGTCCTCGCTTGCATTGCGGAACGGAAGAACCGCAACGGATTTGCCGAACCGCTCGGGGAACTGGGGCTGCGGCGGGCCGAGCGCAAACCGGACGGACGTGACAATGGCGATAAGGGCTATGATGGAGTGGAGACCGATTTCTTTCCGGCTGAACTTCTGTGATCCCTCCTTTCCGTGGTACCATGCGAAGAGGAATGCGCTTGCGATGCCGCACGTAAGAATCGTGAGGGCGATGGTGAGAACGGACTTCGGGAGCTCGTACGCTTCGGCGAAGTAGCGGACGATCGTCAGCGTCGTCAGAGCCGAGGCGAGGTAGATCCCCAACGTCTTCCGGACTTTGCGGGCTTTCAGTTCTTCAAAGAAATTCGAGAGTTTAGCCAAGCCTTTCTCCAATCTCAGAGTAAACAGGTATTGCTCATTGTTCGTACTCCGACAGCAGTCCTCGCATGCGTGCACTGGAGCGCATCGTCTCAACGCGATTACGAAGATCCGCAACAACCAGCTTGAATTCCGGAACTTTGCGAATCGGATCAAATAGCGGATCGACATTCAACCAGCGAAACTCGGAATACCCGCGGTCCATTGCCGTTTTCAACCACGAAATGGCCTGGGAATGTTTGCCTTGAGAGGCATAGATACTGGCGACAACATACGGGTTGTGGGAATCTTCCGGACTCTCGCTGCTCAGCCGGGTGAACAAGGCGACGCTTGAATCCATGAGGCGCTTTGCCTGATCTGTCTCGCCGAGTTTCAGCAACGTGTACGCAAGTTGGCCTTCGGGTCCCTCTCTATTCGAGGAAATTGTAACGGCGCGGGAGTAATATTCCTTGGCCGCTTCATACTTTCCATCCATCAGTTCTGTATCGCCGAGTGAATGAAGAGTCCAAAGGTCATCAGGAAGCCTGTTGAGTGCTTCACGTGCAAATTTTCTCGCCCCCTCGATATTCCGGTTGAAAAGGTGAGAATAGGTAAGATGGTAGTATGCGATGGGAAGTACATCCTCTTGGACCTCAATTGCGCGGCGGAACCACTTCAGAGCCAATGAATCCTCTCCGAGCATGTTCAGGACAAGGCCGACATCGATATACTGGCCGCCAGCGTCCGGAGCAAGATCGACGCTCTTGCGCAACCAGGCAAGAGCCTCGTCAAGGCGTCCAATGTAGTATTCCCCCCATCCCACACCTCCGATAGCGGCGGCGTAATTCGGATTCAGTTCAATCGCTTTGCGATAGCTTTGCAGTGCGAGACTGTTTTTACCAAGAGCTTCATAGCCGCTGCCCAATGTACGATACCCCTCGGCCCCCGTTGGATCCAGTTCGACTGCTTTCATGCCTTGCTCAAGAGCCGAATCGGCCCATGCAGCCGGAAAACCGTACGTAATGTAGCGTTGCCTGAACGCAAGACCGAGTTCTGCGTGGGCACGGGCAAAGCGCGGATCAAGACCGATCGCCTTTCGGAGCATGTCAATTGCTATTTCGTTGCCGGCCGAAGTACCGCGGCCCTTGAAGTCTCGTGCTCGCAAATACAGCTCATAGGCATGGGCATTTGTTGTCGGCTCGGCCCCGACCCGGCGATTCTCGGCGTCAGTGACGCGGGCGCGTAGTTCGTCTGCAATCTTTCGCGCAACGTCGCTTTGAATCGCAAAGATATTTCTGAACTCCCGGTCGTATGTCTCGGCCCACAGGAACTCGTCCGACGAGCTGCTGAGCAATTGTCCGGTGATGCGTATGCGCTCGCCATCCCGCCGAACGCTGCCGGTGAGCACAGCCGAAACACCGAGTTCCTTACCGATTTCCCCCGGCGACTTCGTAGTTCCTTTCAAACGCAATGTCGTCGCGTAGGACAAAACCCGCAAGTCGTTAATCTGTGCAAGCTGCGTCAGGATGTCCTCGGTCACCCCGTTGGTAAAGTATTCATCCTCGGGCTTCCCGCTGGTGTTCACGAATGGCATAACGGCAACGGATTTTCCAAAGCGTTCGGGCAACTGTAGCTTTGCCGGCCCTGTTGCAAGGCGGAGGGACGTCGTAATTGCAATGATCGCCACAACGAGGTGAAGCCCCATTTCATTTCGTGTGAACTTTTGCGATCCCTCCTTGCCGTGGTACCATGCGAAGAGGAATGCGCTTGCGATGCCGCACGTAAGAATCGTGAGGGCGATGGTGAGAACGGACTTCGGGAGCTCGTACGCTTCGGCGAAGTAGCGGACGATCGTCAGCGTCGTCAGAGCCGAGGCGAGGTAGATCCCCAACGTCTTCCGGACTTTGCGGGCTTTCAGTTCTTCAAAAAATGTCGAGAGTTTTGACACGTTTGCAGAGAGAATTAGTGCGAGTTCTCGAATACAATCCGCCGGCCCTGAAGCTATGCTTCCAACTTCTTCTTCAACTCGGCCAGCTTCTGCAACGCCTCGAGGGGCGTAAGCCGTTCCACATCTATCTTTTGCAACTCGGCGCGCAGCGCATCATCTTTCATCTCGAACAATGTCATCTGAACTTCAGGCGCAACACGTCCGGCTTTCCTTTTCCGTTCCCCCGTCTCCGTCCTGCCGGCCGAAGCCCCGGCGAAGGCGGCTCCTCCGTCCGAATGTACCGTCAACTCCGACCCTTCCAGGTTTTTCAGAATCTTCTTCGCTCTTTCGGTCACTTCTTCAGGCAATCCCGCCATTTGGGCGACCTGGATCCCGTAGGAATGGTCGGCGAAGCCGGGCGAGACTTTATGCAGGAACACCACCTTGTCGCCGTACTCCCGCACCTCAACCTTGTAGTTCCTGATGCGCGGAAACAGTTCGGCCAGTTCGTTCAGTTCATGGTAATGCGTTGCGAAAAGGGTCCGTGCGCCTACGCGTTCGTGCAGGTATTCCGTCAACGACCACGCGATACTTATGCCATCGAAAGTGCTTGTACCGCGGCCGACTTCGTCGAGCAGGATCAGGCTGCGGCTCGTTGCCGTGTTGACAATATGCGCCGCCTCGTGCATTTCCACAAGGAACGTACTTTCTCCCGAGGCGATGTTGTCGCTGGCGCCGACTCGAGTATAAATCTTATCCACCAAACCTACAACCGCCTTTTTGGCGGGGACGAAACTTCCGATCTGCGCAAGAAGCACTATCAGTCCTGTCATGCGCAAATAGCTCGATTTTCCACTCATATTCGGCCCGGTGATGATGAGGATCTGATTGGAAGAAGTGTCGAGCTTGGCGTTGTTGGGTGTGTATTTCTCGCCCGGCGGAAGCAGCCGTTCGATAACGGGATGCCGCCCGTCGATAATCTCCAGCGTGGTGGAATCGTTGACGTCGGGAGAGCAATAGCCGTATTCCGCGGCAGCCGAGGCAAGGGAAATGAAGCAATCAAGTGCGGCAATCATCTGGGCGTTCGTTTGTATTGTCGCGGCATGTCCCGCGATTGTCATGCGTAGCTCGTTGAAGAGCTGTGTCTCGAGTGCCAGGATTTTCTCCTCCGCATGAAGAATTTTGTCTTCGTACTCCTTCAACTCGGGGGTAATGAACCGTTCGCCCGTCGCAATTGTCTGTTTGCGGATGTAATTCTCCGGTACCTTGTCTTTGTGCGTCTTCGTAATTTCGATGTAATAGCCAAAGACATTATTGAAGCCGACTTTCAAGGAGGGGATCCCGGTGCGCTCACGCTCCGTTTTCTGCAGTTCGGCGATCCACGTCTTGCCGCTGAGGGCAAGGTTACGCAGTTCGTCCAGCTCGGCGTTGTATCCTTTCTTAATGATGCCCCCATCGGCGAGAGAAAGGGGCGGGTCGGGTTCCAGTCCCGTCTCGATCAGGGAGATGATGTCGGGGAGAGGCTGAAGACGGGTGTGGATGGTGCTGAGTGTCTCGGATGCGAAGTTTGAGCTTTGGATTTTGAGAGCTGAGATTTCGAGCAGGATGAACTTCAGTGCCACCACGTCGCGGGGAGTAGCGCGTCCTGTGCAGATCTTTGTGTTCAGTCGCTCAAGATCCCCAATCCGCGAAAGCACCTCTGATGTCTGACGCCGGACCTCTGACTTCTCCACCAGTTCCTCCACCGCCCCCAACCGTTGCCGGATCGCATCCAACTTGTTCAGCGGCTGATTGATCCACCGTTTGAGCATCCGTCCGCCCATCGGCGTTTGCGTCTTGTCGAGCACCGAGAAGAGTGTTCCTTCCGCGGAGCCGGCGATGGACGAGGTGATCTCCAGATTACGCTTCGTCGAGGGGTCGAGGATGATGTATCCGGCGATGTCGTGGCGTGTGATTCTTCTTATATGGGCGAGATTAGCCTTTTGCGTTTCCTGCAGGTAGTTCATTACGGCACCTGCGGCCATCACTCCCTGTTTCATTTCCTCGATGCCGAAGCCTTTGAGAGACTGCGTATTGAACTGCGTGATGAGCTGTTCGTACGCGTAATCGAAGTTCAACACCCAATCATCCAACTTCGTGTAGATGCCGGTGTATTGCTTCAAGAGTTCCTGCAGCGAGGCGAGGTCACGTTTTTGGACCAGAAGCTCGGCGGGGGAGACGGCGGCGATTTGCTCTGCGAGCTGCTTCATCGGAAATTCGCTGACGTAGAACTCACCCGTTGAAACATCCGCAAACGCAAACCCGATGATATCGTTGCCCGTGGCGACGGCGGTGGGGAGGGCAATAGCGGCGAGATAATTGTTCTGCTTCCGGTCTAGCACCTTGTCCGAGAACGCGACCCCCGGCGTGACGACTTCAACCACGTCGCGCTTCACGATGCCCTTGGCAAGCTTCGGATCTTCCAGCTGTTCGCAGACGGCGACGCGGTATCCCGCCTTTAACAGCTTTGGCATGTAGGATTCAAGAGCATGATGAGGAAAACCGGCAAGCGGAATTTCGCCGGCCGCTCCGTTCCCCCGCTTCGTCAACGTTATCCCCAGCACCCGGGCTGTCGTCTTGGCGTCCTCCTCGAATGTCTCGTAGAAATCCCCCATCCTGAAAAGCAATATCGTGTCAGGATACTTTGCCTTTACAGAGGTGTATTGCTTCATGAGGGGAGTGGACATTCGGGCTTGCGAACAGCGCGTTGTGGTTGAATATTGCAGGATTGACTGCAATTAACCCAAATTGAGCCCGAAAATCAACGCAGGAAACAGAACGCATCACCGGATCCCTTCCGTTATTCAATGGGAAGAGTTCGGGGTGTTTCCATAGACCTCCAGTTCACGTACGGGATTTTGCTAATCGGAATTCGTTGCGGAGTCAAGATTGTCGTTTAGCCACATTTGTAGAACCAGATAGCGCTTCCCTCAAATCCATCTGAGCCTGAACCTTGTAAATTAGCCTTGTTCGTTCCTCTCGACTGTTTGCTATTTTCTATCGGTGGTGATATCTTGGTTCGAATAATCGAACGGAACACACATGGCTTCCAATGACGAAAGCCTCTATGGCCGTCCCCGCAAGTGGGCACTCGCTCCCTTGTTTCTCATGACTGGTCTGATGTATGGTATCATGAACGGTCCTGCATTGCTTAGAGTGTTCTCGATGGTCGCGTTTGTCGCGGGACTTATATGGGCAAATCTGACATACAACGATCACATTCGCCAATTGCAAAGACAGCCTTAAGCATGGAGCTTTTCCGGGCATACTCATCTACTGTTCAGTTACAGCAAATGCAAAACACTATGCGATCTCTTGCCTTCCTTTGGCTCTGTCTGATACTTGCTTCATCGGCTCTTGCTCAATCCGTGGGCGTGCGCTCCGGACCCATGGTCGGGTACGGAGAGATGACTGAAACATTGCTATGGGTGCAAACAACCGGTCCGGCAACGGTTCAGTACCGGTATTGGGTCGAGGGGGACAGGAAAAGCGCGCAACTCAGCCGGAGAATCTCAACAACCGAAGATTCCGACCTCATTGCAAAAGTCGTTCTCACCAATCTCACCCCCGGAAGTCGTTACGAGTATGAACTTCTTCTTAACGGAAAAGTGTTTGCTCGTCCCTACAGACTCACATTCATCACGCAGACGTTCTGGCAGTGGCGAACCGACCCGCCCGCGTTTACCGTTGCCTTCGGTTCATGCGCGTTCATCAATGAGCCGGAAAGCGACAGACCCGGAAAGCCCTACGGCGGCGACTACGGGATCTTTGCCGCTCTTGCGGAGAAAAACCCGGATCTGATGCTTTGGCTGGGGGATAATTGGTACTACAGGGAGAATGACTATTTTGCACCCTCACGCATGCGCTACCGAGTCGCGCGTGACCGCGCGCTCCCCGAACTGCAGCCGCTGCTCAGCTCGAGCCATCACTATGCCATTTGGGATGACCATGACTACGGCCCGAACAACTCTGACCGGACGTATTCACTGCGGGCGGAAGCACTGAGCGTCTTTAAGGATTATTGGGGAAACCCCTCGCACGGCACACTCGAAACACCCGGGGTCTTTTTCCGCTTTCTCTGGGGCGATGCAGAGTTCTTTATGCTGGACAACCGCTTCCACCGCTCGCCCAACCAAATGCCGGAACATCGGGAGAAACGCTCGCTTGGCATGGCTCAGTTGCAGTGGCTGCGTGAGTCTCTCGTCTCCAGCACGGCGACGTTCCGGATTATTGTCGGAGGCGCACAGTTTCTCGAACCGGATTATGAAGAATCCATGAGAAAGTTCCCAGATGAATATGAGGAGCTGATGGAGTGGATTCGCTCGCAGAAAATTCCCGGCGTCGTCTTCTTGTCAGGGGACAGGCACTTTGCAGTGTTGAACGTCTTGCAGGATGAGAGTTTCTACTCTCTTTATGATTTCACGGCCTCGCCACTGACTGCCGGGATCTCATCCAACAGAAAGGCCGAAGAACAAACGCTTGCCGTCCCCGGGACGTTCGTGAACGACACGCGGAACTTCGGCATGCTTCGGTTTGAAGGCCCCCGCAATGAAAGGCGGATACTGTTTGAGTTGTACGATTCGACAGGCGCCCGCCGTTGGTCGCATACAATCAAAGCAAGCGATCTTGTTCCACCAAAGTGAATAATCCATCACGATGAATTCGCTGGACGCTGACGAATTACGCCGCTATGCCCGACACCTTGTTCTTCCCGAAATCGGTACGACGGGACAGGAGAAATTGAAAGGCAGTAGCGTGCTGATTGTCGGGGCGGGAGGGCTTGGGTCGCCGGTTGCGCTGTATCTCGCCGCCGCAGGCGTCGGCAGACTCGGGATTGCGGATTTCGATGCCGTGGATGAGACCAACCTGCAGAGGCAGATTCTCCACTCGACGCATGACATCGGCCGCCCGAAAGTCGAATCTGCCCGCGAACGCCTGCTCGCAATCAATCCGCACATCAAGGTTGATGCGCTTCACACAACCCTCTCTTCGTCGAACGCGATGGAACTTATTCCGGGCTATGATATGGTAGTTGACGGAACTGATAATTTCCCGGTTCGCTATCTTGTCAATGATGCCTGCGTGTTACTGAAGAAACCGCATGTGTACGGAAGCATTTTCCGTTTTGAGGGGCAGGCATCCGTGTTCGACGCGGAACGCGGCCCCTGCTATCGGTGTCTCTACCCCGCCCCGCCGCCACCCGGACTTGTGCAGAACTGTGCCGATGCCGGCGTCGTTGGCGTGCTTCCCGGTATCATCGGCAGCATTCAGGCGAACGAGGCATTGAAACTTCTCCTGGGCATCGGTGAATCACTCACCGGGCGGCTGCTTGTCTTTGATGCGTTGACGATGGAATTCAGAGCAATGAAGATCACGAAAGACCCCGCTTGTCCGGCCTGCGGGGAGTTTCCAACTATTACACAATTGATAGACTATGAGGAGTTCTGCGGCATCTCATCGCCAACAAAACATCAAGAGGAGTCGGGAACGATGACAGTCGATGAACTAAAGGCAAGATTGGATTCCGGAGATTCTCCGTTCCTTCTTGATGTGCGTGAACCGTACGAGCAGCAAATTGCTTCCATTGGCGGGATGCTGATACCACTTGGTATGCTCGCGCAAAGGCTGGACGAATTGGAAAAAGAGGACGAGATTGTTGTCTATTGCCATCACGGTATCAGGAGCGCCCATGCAGTCAGCTTCCTGAGACGCTCAGGGTTCAAAAACGTGAAGAACCTCTCCGGTGGAATTGATGAATGGGCCAGAGAGATTGATGGCAAGGTGGCAAGGTATTAAGAGGTGGGCAGGGACACGTCTCTTGCCTGTCCCTGCCGCGTCTGTCAGCCGGAATGACTCAATCGGCAAGCTCTTCCGCAAGCACCTCGTATTCTCCCACACTCAGTACATCCCTTGCGATTCCCAGCATCCCGTTCAGTACGTGGGGCGGAGCGGCAGCCCTCACGCCGTTCAGAATCTCGAGCCGCTCACCAGGGGTGATGGCGGCAAGAATGTAGCGCGAAGTCATCTGCTGCACGCCGGGGGACATGTTCGCCATGATCTGCTTAAGTGCCCCGCGCAGTTCATCATCCGTGCAGTGTTGATAAAAAAGCCTCGTCGTCTCGAATTCTTCCTCACGCATGTGGACAAGATAGTCGGAGATAAAGTCATTCACGGTGTGATAGAATACATCACCCCGTTCCGGCCGGTGTGATGAAGGCGTCGCAGTGAGCAGATCCATCTCCCGCTCGAGTGCCAGCACCATAGCGTCGATTCGCTCATGTTCTTTGTGATCGTGGCGCGTCGAGCCAGGCACCTTCGCCTCCAGCAGGGGCAACTGATATGTCTCCTCGTTGTGTGCGTGCTCGTTCAGGAACAATATCACTTCCTTGCCAAGTTGGTGCAGACGTGCAACCTCGGCGTCATTGCTG
>CAZBWR010000002.1:112387-139607 GCA_964495695.1 uncultured Chitinophagales bacterium
AATCGTTCAATCATTTCACTTGCCAGCGGAGAAATCTCGAAGCCGAAACCCAAGTCATCTGCCGGAAGTTCAACCAATTCCGCCCGCGACGGACATGTGCCGTAAAGTTCGATCGCAAGTTCCAACAACCGCTGGGGGGAGAGGGCGTGTGAATCCGGCAGAACGCTCTCGCTGCGCGGTTCGACGAGGCTCCAGCGCACGTAGCCTGCTTCGATGCTTGCGTCGAGAAACAGCACATGTTCATACTGCGCGATCATTTCCGCCATCTCGGGCGTAAGCTGTGTGCCGGTGATGCTGTCAACGGAGGGATACTTCTCTGCCAGGCGTTCTGCAGCAAGTTGGCCGGCACCATCATCGCGGCGCAGGCGGTTGCCGTAACCTATGACGAGGGTTCTGCTCAAGGGATTCTCATTTTGTAGAAGACGTACGGAGCGATTGTCACCCATACAAGGATCAACGGCCAGATGCGCCCTTCAAGGATGTTGTAGTCGTGCAACAGTACTTCCCACGGTTTCCCGCCTACGTAATGAAAGAAAAGAAACTCGAATGCGAGCGTCATTGCCAGCCAGACGAACCCGATTGTCCAGGCCTGCGCTGCGTTGTCGAGCGGCCACACTTTGCTCAATCCCCAAACAATCAGAGCGAAAAAGAGGATGCCGGTGAACGTTGAAAGCTGATGCGCTGCCAGTTCTTCCATCTTCCCTGCGAAAAACGTCTGACGGATGATGCCGTTGGTGACAGCCGCAATGAGAAGAAGAAACCATGCGAGGATGTATTTCGGAATCATTGCCTCCGCCTTTCACCAATGACCGTGTTTCCCGCGTCAACAAGCTGCACAACCAGCGGCATCTGTCCGATGGCGTGGGTTGAACAGGAGAGGCACGGATCGTAGCAGCGAATTCCGGCCTCAATTCTGTTGAGCAATCCTTCGGTGAGTGTTGCACCGTCGAGATACTGCATGGCAAGCTGGCGGATCGTGCGGTTCATTGCCAGGTTGTTTTGTGCTGTAGCGATGAGCATATTCACTTTCTGGATAACGCCGTCATCATCAACGTGATAGTGATGGAAGAGGACACCGCGCGGCGCTTCGCATACGCCAACACCTTCACGCCGGTTGATCATCGCCTTCGCACGAATATCGTCGCCTGTAATGGCGTGATCGTTCAGCAGCATCTCAATTTTTTCCACGGCGAAGAGAATCTCAATCAGTCGTGCGTAATGGTAGTAGAACGAGTTGTTCATCACGTCCAGGTCGCCGGTCAGACTGTTGAACACTTTGCGCTCGGCTTCTGCAAGCGGCGTCTCGATGTAGTCGCAGACATTCAATCGCGCCAGAGGCCCGACCCGGTACATTCCTTTCTTGTATCCCAGCGGTTTGTAGTAGGGGAATTTCAGATACGACCAGGACTCGGAATGTTCAGCAAAGTACTGGCGGTAGTTCCGCGGATCGAGCTGATCTGCAATGGTATTACCGTTGCCGTCACGGATACGCAGCTTGCCACCGTAGTACTCAAGTCCGCCATCTTCGCTCACAAGTCCGACATACAATGAACGGAAGTTGCCATAATTGAGAATGTCCTGCGAGAATTTCTCATGGATGTTTTTGACCATCTCGAGTGCGAGGAATGTTGTCTCCTTCGCTTCAGGAATCCATGTGAGAAGATGATCCCGCTCTTTCATGGCCAACGGTTCGCGCACACCGCCGGCAACTGCCCACGGCGTGTGAATGCGCCGCCCGCCGAGTGTTTCGATGATTTCCTGTCCAAACTTCCTCAGACGGATCCCGCGTCGGATGAAGTCCTTGTGTTCCTCCATCAATCCGAATATGTTGCGCTTTGCAGGCTCCGAGTCAAACCCCAGCAGGAAGTCGGGCGAAGAAAGATGGAAGAAGCTGAGCGCATGCGACTGCGTCCACTGCCCGAGCGTGAGGATGCGGCGAAGCTTTTCCGCGGTTTCCGGAATGCCGATGGCGAGAATGTCATCGCCGGCTTTTGCCGACGTGACAAGGTGGCTCGCGGGACAAATGCCGCAGATGCGCGACGTAATGCCGGGCATCTCCCACATTAAACGTCCTTCACAGAATTTTTCGAATCCTCGAAATTCATTGACGTGAAAGCGAGCATCGTTCACCGTTCCTTTCTCGTCGAGGTGAATCGTGATTTTTGCATGCCCCTCGATGCGGGTAACAGGTTCTATCGTGATGGTCTTGCTCATATCCTATCCATATCTCAAATATACATTCGGCAACTCGGGGACTCGTCCCGCCAGCAACTCACTGATTGCAAACCAGATTTCATCTGCTGTCGGGGGACAACCGTGAAGAAAGGCATCGACTTTTATGAATTCATGAAGCGGCCGTGCCTGCGGCAGGAGTTTTGCGATTGTCATGAATTCGGATGGAATTGTCGGATCGCCATCGGCCAGCTCGACGTATGCCCGATGCACGATTTCGTCTGGGCTGAATTGATTGCGCATTGCGGTGACGTTGCCCGTCGTTGCGCAATCACCGAACGACAGGACGAATTTCGAATTACGCCTGATGATTCGGGCCATCTCTTCGTTCTCGACATTCGAGACGGCGCCTTCCACCAGCGTTACATCCACGTCTTTCGGGAAATGCTTGACATCCGCAATCGGCGAATAGACAAGCTCGATCTTGTCAGCTAATTCGATCAGCCGTTCGTCCATGTCCAGAAACGACATATGGCATCCCGAGCATCCCCCGAGCCAGACTGTTGCAACTCTTGGTTTCATCGTTCTCTCACATTTGTTTTGCCACGGAGTCACGAAGACACAGAGCGCTCCCTTGAGCTTAGTATCTGTGGCTCAGTGCCTCGTTGGTTATTCTTCGGTTTCCTCCGCCACCCATTCGCGCTTTGTGCGTGCGGTGACGATGTACTTCAAAAAGTCTCTCTGCTTCTCCATCTCCGCCACGGTTTGTCCCTTCTCAAACAGCGCGCCGGTGGGACATACACGCACGCATTTGCCGCACGACGTACAACTCGGCGACGTTCCCCATGGCTGGTTCATATCGGCAATGATGGTGCAGTCAATGCCGCGTCCCGCGATGTCCCACGTATGTGCCCCTTCCACTTCATGGCATACCCGCACGCATCGTGTGCACAGCACACAGCGGTTTCGATCCAGCACAAAGCTCTTGTGTGTCGCGTCGAGTTCTTTCTTCGGGTAGAGATAGGGGAACCGGACGTACTGCAAGCCGACTTCGTACGCGAGGTCTTGCAGCTCGCAGTGATTGTTCACGACGCACACCGCGCATTGATGATTGCCTTCCGATGCCAGCAACTCGACAATCGTCCGGCGATGGCGCTTCAAGCGTTCGGTGTCGGTGCGGACAACCATCCCTTCCTGCGGTTTTGTGGTGCAGGCGGGAAACAGCTTCGATTGTCCTTCGATCTCCACTAAACACAACCTGCACGCGCCGACATCACTGAGGCCGTCGAGGTGGCAGAGTGTAGGGATGTGAATATCATGCTGGCGCGCAATCTGCAGCAACGATTCGTCATCCTTGCCGCTGACTTGCTCGCCGTTGATTGTGAGTGTGAGAATTGCCATGGTTGCTTTCTTTGTTATTCCATAAACTCATTTCGCGATTACAAACTTCTTCACATCAGAAAAGGAACCCGCCTGCATGCGAATGTAATTCATGGCCAACGATGTTCAATTCTCTCCGTTGGATCCTTCGAACACTAACGCAGGCTTCAGCAGTTCTTCATACTCGTGTCTGAAAAACCGCAAGGTCGACAACACCGGATTCGGCGCCGACTGACCGAGTCCGCACAGACTTGTTTCTTTCACCATCTCACATAACTCTTCCAGTAACGCCACATCATCGGCAGTCGCGTTGCCTTTGGAGATCTTGTCGAGCAGGAGGTAGATATGCTTCGTGCCGACGCGGCAGGGAACGCATTTGCCGCACGACTCGTCGGCGCAGAATTCCATGAAATACTTGGCAACATCCACCATCTTCGAATCCGAATCCATCACAATCATGCCGCCGCTTCCCATGATGGAGCCGACGGTCGCGAGCGATTCATAGTCGACGGGCAGATCGAGATGGTCATCGGGGATGCAACCACCGGAGGGTCCGCCGGTTTGTGCTGCTTTGAACTCTGTTCCGTCCGGCGTTCCCCCGCCGATATCGAAAATGACTTTGCGTAGCGGAATGCCCATCGGCACTTCGATGAGTCCAGTATTTTTGATTTTGCCTGCGAGCGCAAAGACTTTCGTGCCGGTGCTTTTGGGCGTTCCGATTGAAGCAAACCACGCGCTGCCGTGATTGATAATCGGCGCGACGTTGGCATACGTTTCGACGTTGTTGAGCAGCGTCGGCGCGCCGAACAGCCCCTTTTCCGACGGGTACGGCGGCCGCGGCTTTGGACGCCCTCGCCGTCCCTCAATCGAGCGAATGAGCGCTGTTTCTTCGCCGCAGACAAATGCGCCGGCACCGATGCGCAGGTCCATTCTGAAATTGAATTGCGACTCGAAGATTCTGTTGCCCAGCAATCCAAGCCGCTCAGCCTGTTTAATAGCCAGCTTCAGCCGTTCGATGGCGAGCGGATATTCTGCGCGGATGTAAATGTAGCCCTGGTTTGCACCGACGGCATACGCGGCAATTGCCATTCCCTCAAGAATCCGATGGGGATCTCCTTCAAGAACGCTCCGATCCATGAATGCCCCGGGATCTCCCTCATCTGCATTGCAGACCACATACTTTTGGTCGCCGGGCGCCTTGCGCACGATGTCCCACTTTAATCCGGTAGGATACCCCGCTCCGCCCCGTCCTCGCAAGCCGCTCTTTCGAATCTCGTCAACAACTTCCTCCGGTTTCATTTCGGTTACCGCCTTTGCCAATCCTTCATACCCGCCAACGGCGATGTACTCTTCAATGCGCTCGGCGTTGATGCGTCCGCAATTCTCTAACACGATCTTGAATTGAGAGGAAAAGAACGGAACAGCCTGGTTGAGCGCATGCGCGTCGACTTTCTTTCCGTCGATCAGATGTTGGTGCACAATCTTTTGCGCCGCGGCTTCATCAACGTTCTGATATAGCGTATCGTCGGATGCAATCTTTACCAACGGACCTTCACCGCATAATCCCATACACCCCGAACCGATTACTTCAATGTGTTTTTCCAATCCCTTTTCTTTCAGCGACGCTTTGAACGCATCGCGTGTCGTCTCGCTGCCGCAGGAAACACATCCCGCAGCCGAGCAGTAGAGGACGCGGTTCTTCAGCGCCTGTTGACGCGCAAGCTCCTTCTCTGCAAGCTCGTTGAGATCTTCGAACGTCATGCCGGTACCTCCTCGGTATTCTCTTCCCATTGTTTGACGCGTTGAACCGCCGCATCGGCCGAGAGTTTCCCGACGACGGCGTTGTCGAGCACGGCCACCGGCGCAAGGCCGCATGAACCGACACATCGCGCAGCGATAAGCGACACGTTCTTGTCAGGCGTTGTCTCGCCGAACTTCACGCAACAGTGTTTCTCCACGGCCTCTTGGATTGCGTCCGCGCCCTTCACATAGCAAGCCGTTCCGGTACAGAGCACGAACGTGTGCTTTCCGTTCGGCTTCATGCGGAAGAAGTGATAGAACGTCGCCACGCCGTAGACACGGCTCAGCGGTAGTCTGAGTGCATGAGCGATGTAGATAAGGAGGTCGGTTTCGAGATAGCCGAAAATTCCTTGTGCAGCGTGCAGCACTTCAATCAGTGCGTAGCCACTGGATTGGTGCTTCGTGATTGCACGGTCAAGAAGCTTGAAACGATTGTCACCGCTCGGGTGTGTGGAGTTTTGGGTTTTCGCTGCAGCCATGGTCATCGTGTTGTGTTTGAGGGTTTATGGTTGCGTACTGTTTTCCGTCAATGTGCGGGATCATGCTGGCGGACTTTTCCCGCAAGCCACATACACCACTCGTCGATGCCGCGGCCGCTTGTACAGGATGTCTCGAAAATAGTGAGGGAGGGATTGATGCTGAGTGCATTTCTTTTGAGCTCTTCGATATTGCAAGGGAGGTGCGGGATCAGGTCAACCTTGTTGATGATGAGTACCGACGCATTACGGAACATGGCCGGGTATTTCAACGGTTTATCGTCACCCTCGGTCGTGCTTGCAACGACGACTTTCATTTCTTCGCCGAGGTCATAATTCGCGGGACAGACAAGGTTTCCAACATTCTCAATTATCAGTAGCTGGATGTCTGTGAGATCGAGGGATTGCACGGCGTCCTGCACGAGCTTTGCCTCGAGATGGCATCCGCCGTTCGTCACAATCTGCACAACGGGGACGTCATACTTTGCAACACGCTGCGCGTCAAAATCCGTTTGCACGTCACCCTCAACGACAGCCACCCGAAGCTTTCCTTTGAGTACTTGCAGGGTTTTCTCCACGAGGCTTGTCTTGCCCGCCCCCGGTGAACTGACCATGTTGATGGCGAAGATGTTCTTGTTCGTGAACAGAGTCCGATTCTGTTGTGCCAGTGCGTCATTTTTCTCCAGAACTTTTCGTTCAATCGTGATGACACTCATGGAAGTTCCTCCGGTTCATAAAGTTCGATTTCTGTGACATTCAGTTCGGTGCCGCTGACTGCTGTGGTGTTAAGGCTGCCGCACTCCGGGCAGAGAGCAACGCCCGGCGCAAGCTCTGCAACCGCATTGCATGTGCCGCATTTGAGGACAAACGGTACGAGATGAAGTTCGAGGCGTGCGTCAGCCAGCGGCGTCCCTGCGGTGATGGCGGTGAACCCGAATTCCAGCGAATCAGGAACCACGCCGGAGAGAGAGCCGACCTTGACGGAGACCGCTCTTACGAGCGGGAGTTTTTCGGGCTCGACATACTGATGGATGATGTCGACGATGCTTTCGGCAATTGAGAGTTCGTGCATGATGAGGCATTCAACAGAAAGTATTGCAAGGACTTACAGAGATATGCGCAACTTCTATGCCTTGCAAAAGTGGCCGAATCCCTGCCGGAAATCGAAGGGTCTTCTTAGAAATAGGGATGGAAAGGCCCTTCATCCCAGAAATGAGAGTGGAAGGGAATGGAAGGTTTACCTGCAGACGGCGCTGAACACCCGCAAGTAATTCCCGCCGAGGATCTTTTTCACATCGGAGCGCGAATATCCGCGTCGCAACAATGTGGCGGTAATGGCGGGAACTTTAGTGACGTCTTCAAGGCCGAGCGGTGTTTGCTCGATGCCGTCGAAGTCCGAGCCCAATGCGATGTAGTCAACGCCAACGAGGTTTCTTAGATAGTCAATGTGCTTGACGACAGTATCGACCGTGACCATGCTTGAAGAAGAGAGGAACGGAGGATAAAACACTACACCGATGACACCGTCGCGTTGCGCGATGGAAACGATCTGAGCATCGGTAAGATTGCGTGTGTGATTGCGCAGCGTCCTGACGCCGGAATGGCTGGCAATTATCGGGTTGGTGCTGACCTGCAAGATGTCCTCAATGGTCCTGATCCCTGTGTGTGACACATCGATGAGCATCCCGAGGGTATCCATTTTTCTGATGAGATTCCTTCCGAGGTCGGAGAGCCCTCGCGTAGTGGATTGCGGATCAGCGGCCGAGGTTGCCCAGACGGTGCTGTTGTTCCAGGTTATTGTCAGGTAGCGGGCGCCCCGGTTGTACAGTGTTACAAGTTTGTTGACATCGTTTTCGATGATGTGTCCCCCCTCAATCCCCAGCACGCCTGCTATTCTGCCGGTCGCGTGTGCGGCGTGAACCTCCGCAGCCGTGCGGGCCTGCACTAGCGCGTCGAAATTGCGGTCGAGCTGGACGAGAAACGAGTCGATCATCTGCATCGCCCGCGCATACGACGTGGTGGGGAACTGTGTGGGACTGACCCAGACGGAGAGCATCTGCGCATCAATGCCGCCATCCCGGAATCGCGGGATATCAGAGTGATTCGTTGTATGCCGCTCACCGAGCTGGTAGCCATTGACGGAAAGTCCAAGCACGTCGTTGTGGAGATCGAAAACAAACGCCCTGCGGTGGACCGTGCTGAGCCGGAAGTTGATGTCCGGGTTGTTCGCCAGCGGGATGGTTATCGAGTCAGGCTCATAATCGTATCGCTCTGCTGTGACCGAATAAGCTGAGGAGAGTGAAGGTGTGTCGTGTCCCGTCTGTCCGACACCGTGAACCATTGTTGGTGTTCCGAGTCCCCCCGTTTTGCCGCCGTCGAGTTGCAGCATCTTGCCGGTGATCCGCTTTCCATTCATCTCAAAAGAATAAAACAGCGCTCCCGCAGCTCCTTTGCTCGTCCACGGTAAAGTATAGCTGCCGGGGTCAAGGACAAATTCCTTGCGGGCGAGTTCCTCGCCCAAAACCGTGTGTACGAGGACTCTGAGTGTACCTGCTTGTCTGAGCGTGAAACGGAGTAGTGTGGAGGGATTGAATGGATTGGGATAATTGGGCTCGACCGAGAATGTTTCCGGCAGGTTCATGTCGTCGCGGACACTTGTCCCGCCGGTAAACGTATAAGCCCAAACCCCTTGCGCATTTGAGAACACTGTATAGCGTTCGGATGGATTGCCCGTATTGGTAATGGTAATGCGTGCGGAGTCAATGGGCTGCAGCGTCACGGTGTCGCGTACAACGCCGCTTATGGTGACCGGCTGGCCGAAGAGCGACGCCGCTGCGAAAAGAGGCAACGCAACGGACAGGAGACGGTGCAGATTCATGATGGTGACCCTCTGGTGATGAAATACGATACACCCCTGCCGCTTTGAGGCTTCAAGGAAAACAGCATGGAGATCATTTTTTCCCTTTCTGCCGAAGTGCCTGCTTCACTGCGCGTCCCAGGATTTTCTCTTTGCGCTTGCGTTCAAGGCGTCCCGCCACAGTGGCCCGCTGTTCCGTTATCTCCGCCTCCTCTCTGAGCTTCAGATAACTCTCCAAACGGTCCGGTTCGATGTGCCCTTCTTCTACAGCTGCACGTACAGCACACCGGGGTTCGTGCATGTGGGTACAATCGCTGAACTTGCAACGCTCGGCGAATGCAGAGATCTCGGGGAATGTGCTATCGAGGCTTTCCGCTGCCTGCCACAATCCGAGCTCGCGCATGCCGGGAGTGTCGATGAGAATTCCCCCTTCAGGGAGAAAAATCATTTGACGGCGGGTGGTAGTGTGTCTGCCACGTGAATCGGCTTCCCGGACTTCGGCTATCTCCTGCAATTTTCTTCCGGCGAGCGAATTGATAAGCGTGGACTTTCCGACGCCGGATGATCCGATTATGCAGACAGTTATCCCTTCGCGCAGATATCTCCTGATCTCGTCCAATCCTGCTCCGGATTTTGCGCTATAGGAAAGGACCTCAGCGCCGGCCGAGACCCGTTTCGCTTCTTCTACAAAGATCTCTCTATCCTCATCATCGAGGAGATCAGATTTGCTGAGGAGAACGACCGGGTTGACATTGCTCTCTCGACAAACGATCAAGTACCGTTCGAGCCGGCGGGGGTTGAAGTTAAAATCGAGTCCCTGAATGATGAAGACGACATCTACATTGGCGGCGACAATCTGCTTATCCGTCGCAATGCCGGCGGCTCGACGCACGATGGCGCTGAATCTGGGTACGACAGCATGGATGATTCCCTGAGACCCCTCGTCCACGCCGTGCAGAGCAACCCAGTCGCCAACCGCTGGAAGCTCCGAGCGGTCTTCAGCCGAGAAGCGAAGCTTGCCGGACAAGTCGGCAGGGAGTTCGCGTGTTGCTGTTTTCACCACATAGCCGTTTCGATCTTCACCGATCACGCGGCCGATGGAGAAACCTCGTTCACTGAATTCCTTTGATCGCTCCGCAATCCTTTGTGTGAAACCGATCTCCTTCATGATACAAAATAATACTCAACGCGCTGGTTATTGGCAACCGGTAAGGCACGAACTCTGCCGCCGCTGGAGTCCAGTTTGTGTTGCTTCATGTCACAGCCTCGCAGCTGTGAAAACGCGAAACTTACTGCGAGTGTTGACATTCCTTGCTGAATTGCCCTTTTTGTAAGTGCGGTTCTCGTTCTTCTTAGTATGTGCTATTTCAATTGGATTCCGGTTAACTCATTCATCATTCATTTCAAAAGGAGGAAGATCATGTCCATCCACCGCTTGCTCATAGCCTTGGTGCTTTCGGCAGGAGTATTTGCTGCGGGCTGCAAAAAGGATGAAGGCCCTGCCAGCTCCAATAATAACGCGGACATCCCGCCTGATCCGGGAGGCAGCGCTCCTGCTACGACAATCAACAACGTGGCGCCATCTGCGGCGTTTGGCAAGACTGCTGGCAATGAAAACCGGATCAGAATTAACCTCCTTGGCATCATCGACCCGACAACGGGATCTCCCATCAACCTCATAGCAAACCAAACGCTCTACGTGACTGAGGATAATGTCTTAAAGGGGATCAAGGTTTCAACCCCCACCGGCACGGCAACATTGCTGGCGGATGTCGTATTCACTGTCGATAATTCGGGAAGCATGGGGCAAGAGTCAGACAGCATCGCTGCCCGCATCATCGACTTTGTTAATTTCCTTGCAGCGAGCGGACTCGATCTGAGGGTCGGAGCCGTCGGTTACGACGGGCGTGTCAGAGGAGCGATCAATCTGACTACTGCCGCCGCTCTCAGCGCCTATCTGAACCGGCCCGGGTTCATCAGTACCGGCCGGACAAGAGGTTTCAGCGGAGCCGATTCCGCACGCCTGGAAACTGCCGCGGCGACTCATGCGACCGGAATCGGCGGAGAGAACGGGATCGTAGGAGTGACGTTTGCCGATTCACTCTTCACGTGGCGTTCTGCTGCGCAACGAGTGTACGTGAATTTCACCGACGAGCCGACACAACCCAACAACTTGGTCTATTGGTCTACGGAGGGACTGTGTGCGCGATGGCAACCCGGGAAAGGAACCATTCACACCGTCTATAGTGCGGATACCACACGCACCTGGACACGGCTCTTGAGCGAGCGCCCTTGGGATCTCTCGGCATGCACGGGCGGAACTGTGAAGTTTGTGCCGGCAACCGCCGCAGGGCTTGATCTCCGGACGTTACCGGTTACCGGTGCTCTTGCAAGCAGCCGCCTGGTTGAGTTCGTTTCCGCGAATCCATCCGGGCAGCATACGGTTGTTATCACGGTGAAGACCTCGTCGGCAGACGGTAAGACAACCTTCTCGAACATCACCTACTAGGGAATCAGGACGCCAGAAATCGAAGGCCGGAGGCAAAACGCTCCGGCCTTTATGTTTCTACTATCGCGGGTAGCCATTCCAGTATCCAACACACACTCCACCCTCACATTTCACGCTATCCGGGGGAACTGCAATGGCACAATCCGACACGATCCCCCATTTGCGGTTGAAGGCTTCTTCCTGCTGATGGTATTCGTTTAGCATCCGGAACAGGCGGACAGTGTCGAGCAAGGACGAATAAACGACATAGTCCCATGGACCGCCACATGGTTTTGCACCCACTCCTGCCACGCGGCACTCGTCTCCCCGTCCGCAAGGGGTACTTTTGGTGTATGCAACGATCCTGGCTTTTTGTTCGTCAAGTCGTTGCCGATCGGTCTCCTGTGTGTCCCTCGTGCATCCTGTTACCATCAGGATAAGAGCGCCAAGCCAGGGAGTGATTGCATTCAAGTTGTTCATAGGGGTTCAAAGCCAGTCTTTTCGTTTGAAGTAGATGAGCATGATTACAGCAATTACCAGCATGAACGCCAGCAACGTGGGGTAAGCCCACCACACATGAAGTTCCGGCATAAAGTCGAAGTTCATGCCGTAGAGTCCCGCAAGAAACGTCAACGGGATGAAAATCGTAGCAATGATCGTCAACATCTTCATCACCTCGTTCATCCTGTTGCTGATGCTCGAGAGATAGACGTCCATCAGGCCTGAGACAAGATCCCGGTACGTTTCAATGGCATCATTTACCTGGATAGTGTGGTCATACACATCACGCAAGAAAATGATGACGGGTTTTGTTATCAGTTTTGTCTCTCCACGCATCAAGCCGTTGATGACTTCACGCAGCGGCCAGATGGACTTCCTGAGGAGAATCATCTCCCGCTTCAGGCTGTTCAGGGAACTCAGCACAGAGCGTTCAGGGCTTTCCATCACCTGCAGGTCGAGTTCCTGAACCACATCGCCCATTTTTTCCAGAACGGAAAAGTAGTTGTCAACGATGGCATCAATCAGGGCATACGCAAGATAATCGCTTCCCATTCTCCGGATCTTCCCTTTTGCAATGCGAATGCGCTGACGAACAGGATCAAATACATCCGCTTTGTGCTCCTGGAAGGAGAGAACAAGGTTCGGGCCGACGACAAAGCTGATCTGCTCAACGGTGAGGTTCTCTTTCTCCGGCTGGTAGTACACCATCTTTGCGACAATGAACAAATAGCTTTCATAATCCTCCAGCTTGGGACGCTGGCTGGTATTGACGATGTCCTCCGTCGTCAGCGGATGCAGGTTGTACTGCATTCCTATGCGCTCAATGACAGCCGTGTCATGCACGCCGGATACGTTCAGCCAGGTAACGGACTTACTCTCGGCGACTGGCAGCGCTGCCCCGGGGGGTAGTTCAGACTCTTCGACTGCTTCTTCGGTGTATTTAAGCAATTGGACGGAGACCTGTTCAGTGGGTGTTTCCCCGACATAGACTAATGTGCCGGGTGAAAGGCCCGCCTTCTTTGTCTTGTGCATGAATTTTTTGAACATGATCCCTCCTTCAGTCAGCGGGCTGCAAGTCTGAAGGCCCGCTTCAAATTATGCTCCAGAGTTTTTGAGATATCCCTGACGGACTCAAGCCGGACGAAATGAGCAACACGGCTTTTGTTCGCGCGTATCGTCTTGTACACCGGAAAGGCGCAAGTTCCGGTGTCAAGCAGGTACTCTATGTCCAGCCACTGTCGCTTGGGCTTGACCGCAAGAAATGTGCTGTTGCGTGAGAACATGATTGCACTCTTTGTCGCGCTCACATGGACGTTCCCGAATCGCGTCACGGTTACGGAGAGTTTACGGTAGATCTCCCGTACAACGGGCTCGGACTTTTGGAGAAGTGCCTCCGGCTTGATCCGGACGCAACTATGCGCCTGATTGGGATTGCGAAATGTCCGCCCGCATTCGGGGCATAGCCACGGAGACACACGTCTTGCGTTCTTGTTGAACTTCCGGTCACATTGATCGGCAGCAACGCTGCCAAGGGTATGATAGCAAAGGGAGGGGTTAACGGCAAATCCAGCAGAGGTATTGGGCCGTCAGTTCTTCACCTCGATACCCCGGATCAGTTGCAGGATGTCCTTTGCAAGTGCCGCTATCCCCGGCAGCGTTCCGGCGACCTCGGGTGAAAGCTCCATTTGCATCGGTTGGAGGGACTTAATCGATACGGTGATGAGGTAAAGTTCGGGTAGCGGGGCAAGAAGCTGTGCCGATTCGAGCAAATCCCGCAGCCCGATGTCATGCGCACTCAGCGTGCGGGGAAAGTCACTTGCGAACCGGGGACGGATGAGCGACAGCGTCCCCGGTTCTTTTCCGTCCATCGTTGCATCGATAATAATGACCGGATCATAATCACGGAAGAGGGATAGCAGATGAAATCCCCCTGTTCCACCGTCGAGCAGTGCTGTGTCGTCAGGGGGATGTTCTTCCAGATAGCGGACGGCATGGACGCCCACGCCCTCGTCACCCATGAGGATATTGCCGACACCCAGTACGAGAGGACGGGGATGCGTGTAGAGTCTCATGCCGTTATCTCCTTAGCATAATGTGTAGCTGTATTCCAACTGCGTGTCACTCCTTTGGAGTCTCCTTCTCGATGAATTTCCAGCCGCCGACCATTGAAGAGGTGACACCCCTGCCTTCGACATAGTCGTGATAGAAAACGAGATAGACATGCACCATTGAAAAAATGATGAAGAACCACATCATAAAATGATGCCATTGCCGGACCGCAAAGTCGCCCCCCATGAGCGGCACGATCCAGGCGAACATTTGCGGCAGCCATGAATCACTCATTGCCGCATACATCCCGAAGCCGGTCATGCACTGAAAGAGAAACGCGAGGAACGAGATGAAATACGTCAGTCCTGCAAGAGCATTGTGTCCGATTGATTCGAGCGGTTTCCCCTTTGCCTGGAGGATGTCCACCGCAAGAACATGTTTTATTTCCTGCCACTTCTGCTTTGTGACAAGAATGAAGTTATGCCAATTGGCATATTCGTTCCCTGCAAATCCCCAATAAATCCGGTAGACAAAATTGAAGAAGAATACAAATGCTGCCACAAAATGGATGAACCTCACAGTTCCGAACCAGTAACTGAAGGATGCTTCCGCACTCATCTGCAGCGCCACCGGATTTCCGATGAGATATCCGGTGGCGCACAGAATGAGAACGGCGAGAGCGTTCACCCAATGATACAAACGGACAGGAAGCTGCCACACGTAGACTCGTTGAATTGCTGCGTTGTTCATAATCACTCCTTATGCTGGTGCGGGACGACGAAGTGTCGTCCCGCGGACTGCTCGTTGTCAAAACGTGTTGATTTGATGAACGTACCGTCCTTTTTCGTCGTACAGATGCACGGCACAGGCAATGCAGGGATCGAACGAGTGGATCGTGCGCAATATCTCGAGCGGCTGATCCGGATTCTTGACCGGCGTTCCGATGAGAGAAGCCTCGTACGCAGACCGTTGTCCGTTTGCATCACGCGGCGAAGCATTCCACGTACTCGGCACGACCAGCTGGTAGTTATCAATTTTTCTGTCCTTGATGACTATCCAGTGGGCGAGTGCGCCGCGCGGGGCTTCGCTCAGGCCGACACCTTTTGCCTCTGCAGGCCAGGTAGAAGGCTCCCAGCGCTCGTTGTTGAACGTCCGCGTGTCGCCGTTCTTGATGTTCGTCAGCAATTGGTTGTAGAATTCCTTTGCCCAACGGGACACCAGTATCGTTTCGAGTCCCCGTGCTGCCGTGCGCCCGAGAGTCGAGAAAAGTGCCCCGACCGGGACGTCCAGCGTTTTGAGGGCGAAATTCACCAATTCCTGCACTTCCTTGTGCCCCGAAGCATAAGCCACAAGCATCCTCGACAGAGGCCCTACCTCCATCGCCTTGCCTTTCCAACGCGGAGTCTTCAGCCAGCTGTACTTCTTATCCACATCAAGATGCTGATATGGCGGCTTCGGGCCGGAGTACTTGAGTTTCGTCTCGCCTTCCCAGGGATGTTTTCCCGCGGCATCGCCCCCTGCATACTCATACCATGAGTGGGCTATGTACTCTTCAATCTCTTGCGTGTCTCTCGCATTCACCTCGTGTACTTTCCCGAGATCCCGATCAAGAATCACGCCGCGTGGGAATTTGAAATCCGCAACGTTGGCAAATCCTTTTGTTGGCAGATCGCCGTAGGCAAGATAGTTTGTCAATCCACCGCCAATTGCCCCCCAGTCCTTATAGAACGGTGCAACGGCAAGCAGGTCCGGAATGTAAACGTTATTGATGAATGCATCCCCCTCGTCAAGAAGTCTGCCGACCATTGCGAGTCGCTCGGCGTTGATAGCGTTGGCCTCGTCGATATTGATCGAGCAGGGTGCCCCGCCGACAAGATAGTTGGGGTGCGGGTTTTTGCCGCCGAAGATTGTGTGAATCTTCACCACTTCTTTCTGCCATTCCAGTGCTTCGAGATAGTGGGCGACGCCAATGAGGTTCACTTCCGGAGGGAGTTTGTATGCCGGATGTCCCCAATATCCGTTTGCGAAGATGCCGAGTTGTCCGCTGTTGACAAATCCGGTCAGCCTCTTTTGCAGGTCTGCAAAATAACCCGTCGAGCTCTTCGGCCAGCGCGAGATGCTCTGTGCAAGCTCGGACGTTTTTTTCGGATCTGCCTTCAGTGCGCTGACAATATCCACCCAATCCAGCGCATGCAAGTGGTAGAAGTGGACGACGTGATCCTGCATGTATTGCGCGCAGAACATGAGGTTGCGGATAAGTTCCGCGTTGGGTGGGACTTGAATATTCAGTGCATCCTCAACCGCCCGTACGGATGCAAGCGCGTGCACCGTGGTGCAGACACCGCAAGCACGTTCAGTGAAAGCCCATGCATCACGCGGATCCCGTCCTTTCAAGATAATCTCAAATCCGCGGACCATCGTTCCAGAGCTGAATGCGTCAACGATCATACCGTTTTTGATCTCCGCTTCGATACGGAGATGCCCTTCGATTCGGGTAATTGGGTCAACGACAATGCGGGTTGCCATTACGCACCTCCTTTCTGTTCGGTTCCGGAGCTGCTTTCGATTTCCTCACGGATTTGTTTTCTCTTGCGGATATTCGTGGAAACGGCATGGGCTGCGATGCCGACGGCGGTCCCGACGCCGACTACAACGCCGATCTTATCGGCTGTTGTTTCAATACCGAAGCCGGGGAACGACGCGAGATGCTGGTAGAATGGCCCGTTGTCCCAGAAATTGGCCTCGCTGCATCCGATGCAGCCATGTCCTGATTGAATCGGGAAACTGACACCATTATTCCATCGCATAGCGCCGCACGCGTTGTATGTGACAGGGCCGCGGCATCCGACCTTGTACAGGCAATACCCGCGTCGGGCGTTTTCGTCATCGAACGACTCGACAAACAGTCCGGCATCATAGTTCGGGCGGCGATAGCATGTGTCGTGGACACGGCGCGAGTAAAAGGCTTTCGGCCTGCCGAGTCCGTCAAGTTGCGGTATCCGGTCGAATGCGAGCAGATGTACGATCGTACCGGCCATCACTTCAGCAATGGGAGGGCACCCGGGTACGTTGATGACGGGCTTGCCGGAGACAAGCTTTGCGACCGGCGTTGCGCCCGTCGGGTTGGGGGATGCTGCCTGGATGCAGCCATTGGAGGCGCAACTGCCCCAGGCAATGACGGCTTTCGCGTCGGCTGCCGCTTCCTTGACTATGTCAATCATCGTTCTGCCGCCGATGCAGCAATATACACCATCTTCCTCCATCGGAATCGAACCCTCCATCAACATCAGGTATTCACCTTTGAACTTCTTCATTGTAGCGTGAAGGGCCTCCTCCGCCTGATGTCCGGCTGCTGCCATCAGGGTTTCGGTATAGTCCAAAGAAATCTTGTCAAGCACGATGTCCGAAACAATGGGGTGTGACGAGCGGATGAATGACTCACTGCAGCAGGTGCATTCCTGCCCGTGAAACCAGACGACCGGAAGTCGGGGCTTTGTATCCATTGCGTGCACAACTTTGCCAATTGCCGACGATTCAAGTCCTGCAGCGGCAGCGATCCATCCGGCGAACTTCAGGAAGTCGCGGCGGCTCACGCCGTTCAGTTCGGCGTACTCCCACATAGTGAGGGGTGTATTCATGGAACCTCCATATTGGGTGAATGAAAGAGCGGAAATCTACTTGTGGTTGGTGGAACCGAAATCCATATCCACTGATTGAAGAACAAGACGTGCAGTGACGATCACTTTGTCGCCCAGATGTGCCGCCTCAAGGGTCTCCATGGGCAACTCGATGTGCAGTGATGTGAAAGAGACCTTCGCAATCCGAACCCCATTCCTCTCGAATGTCTCCACGACTTCGCCGCTTATGGTGAGGTCTTTTTCTATTCGGGGATTCATCATGCCCGTCATCGGAAGTGTTGCGTTATACAACGCAAGCATGATGCCAAATAAAACATCTCATAACTGGTGGAATGAGCGGGAGGGGGGAGGTTTGAGTGGTGGTTTTCCGCACAATGCCTGCGGATTTCCGTCAGAAGGAAAGCGGATACTATTCTATGTTGAACTTCTTCAGCTTATCGCGCAGCGTCGAAAGGCTCAACCCCAGAGCGCGTGCAGCTTGTGATCTGTTGCCATTTGCGCTCTTGAGTGCTTGCCGCAGGAGATTTGCTTCCAGGCAGGCCACTACCTCATCGAATGACATATTCTCCTCTGAAAAGCAACGGTGGCAAGCCTTGATAACCGCGTCCATAGGGGCATCATGGCGAATCTCGGGTGGCAGGTCTTGCACATCAATGCGCCCATTGGCGAACAACGCCATTCGTTGAGCTACATTTCTCAGCTCGCGAATGTTCCCCGGCCAGTGGTACTTTGTCAATGCGTCGAGGGCTTCGGTGGACACAGAGAGGGACTTCCCGGCGGAGTAGCGTTGAAGAAAGTGATCGATCATCGGCGGAATGTCCTCGCGGCGCTCGCGAAGCGGAGGAATGGTAATCGGCACGACGTTGATGCGATAGTACAAATCCGAACGGAATAGGTTCCGTTCCACCAACTCCTTTAGCTCCACCTTCGTGGCGGTGATCAATCTGACATCGACAGGAATTGCCTGTGTTCCCCCGACACGCATAAGCTCACGGGACTCCAGCACGCGCAAGAGTTTTGACTGAAGCGGGAGCGGAAAGTCATCTATATCATCCAGAAAGATCGAGCCGGTGTCGGCGAGTTCGAAAAGGCCCTTCTTGTCCGAGGAAGCGCTTGTGTAGGCGCCCCGCTCATGTCCGAAGAGTTCGCTTTCGAGAAGCTCGGGAGGAAGTGCCGAGAGTCCCACTTTCACGAGCGGATTGAGGCTGCGAGGACTGCGCCGATGAATATACTCCGCAATCAATTCCTTGCCCACACCGGTTTCGCCGATGAGCAGCACCGAGCCGTCGGATGCCGCAATGGTGTCGATGCGCTCGAGGATCGTGCACATGACAGCGCTGCGTGCGATCAATGATACAGTCTGTGAGGGTTTCATACCGTAACGGTTGGTGAAGAGGTACGGAGTGAACTTACATAGAGATGGTGTTGGAGTCAATCCGCGGGGCGTTCATTTCTGACGTCAGCCCGTATTCCTGAGTCCTGCGGCGATACCGTTGATACTCAGAAACACCAGTTGCTCGGCCCTTGTCCGGTCTTCGGGCGAAAGTGCGGTGCCTCGAAGCCTTTGCAACAGTTCGACTTGCATATAGCTCATCGGGTCGACATAGGGATTGCGGAGACGAATGGACTCCTGGAGCGTCTCATTGTTGTCGAGGAGGTGTTTCTGCCTTGTGACAAGGAGAACTACCTCTCGCGTGCGGTTGAATTCTTCCTGAAGGGACCGGAAGATCTCTTTTCCGTTGCCATCCACCGCGAGGGCCGCGTATTCGCGGGCGATGTCGAAGTCCGCTTTCGCAAGAGTCATTTGTACGTTATCGATAAGTGCCCTGAATGGATGCCAGCGGGTGTACATCGTTCTCAGTGTGGCGAGGCGTTTTGCATTCCTGCGGGATTTCCCGTCCCCGCCGCGCAAGTACACATCTATGCCGGCTCCGACACCGAGCCAGCCCGGCAATATATGACGGGTCTGCATCCACCCGAAAACCCAAGGAATAGCACGCAAGTCCTCAATCTGATCCGATTCGGTGCGCTTCGCGGGGCGAGAGCCGATTTGGAGACGTGAAATGAACTCAATCGGCGTGGCTTGTTTGAAGTATTGTACGAATCCCTCCTGCTCGTAGACGGTGGACCGGTAAAATCGGAACGCAGCTTCGGCCATGACTCCGAGCGCATCGCGCCATTCAGATTCCTGCTCTGCGTCGGTATGGCCGGGATTGCGGGACGTTGCCAACATCATGGCAGAGGAGGTTACTTCGAGGGTGCGGAGCGCAATGCCTTTGTGCGCGTATTTCAGAGAAATGACCTCTCCCTGCTCTGTAATCTTGATGCTTCCTGTGACGGAAGATGGAGGCAGGGCGAGGATTGCCTGATATTCCGGCCCGCCTCCTCTGCCGACAGTTCCGCCCCGTCCATGAAAGAACACCGTTGCCACGCCATGCTTTCGGGAGATCGCCGACAATGAGCGCTGCGCATTGTGCAACTCGGCGAACGAACGGAGAATTCCGCCATCCTTGCTGCTGTCAGAGTAGCCGATCATTATTTCCTGCTTGCTGTCACGCGAGAGGAGATGGTGATGATAGGCTTTGTTTGTGTAAAGTGCCTCCATGATGGACGAGGCGCCCCGCAGGTCAGCAATCGTTTCGAAGAGAGGGACGATGTCGAGCCTGCTCACCCAATCACTCCCTGCATCGACGAGGCCGTTCCACTTCATAAGGAGGAGAACCTCCAGCACGTCCGCCGCACAGGATGTCATGCTGATGATGTAGGAGCTGATTGACCGTGAGTCTATCTCTTCGAGCCCGAACCTAATCGCTCCAAATGTTTGTATCACCTCACGGGACATTGGCGAGAGGTCCCCGACCTCGAACGTTACGTTTTTCCCCGACAAGAGCTGCTGCGTAAGAACTTCCTCTCTCTTCTCTTCAGAAAGCCCGGAATAAGCAATTCCGTGTTGTCGCAATATCTCATCAACCGTTGCGCGGTGAACTGCGGAATGCTGGCGGATGTCAAGAGTTGCCAGATGGAATCCGAAGGTTTCGGCGTTTCTGATCAAATCCTTGAGGGGGCCGTCCGCTTGTGCACCACCTTTGTTTGTACAAAGACTACGGTCAATCATCCGGAGATCTTCAAGGAACTCGTCGCTGCGTCTGTAGATCAGTGCCTGTCCGGTTCCATTGTTACCGGCAAGCATCTCACGTCGTGCACTCAGCTTTGCGTACATAAGCGAGAGCTTGCGCCGGTAGATTTCGTCCCGGTTCTGAACGGTGATCATGCGAGCAGATTCATCTGCCAAACGTTCTTCCGCGGAGACTGAATCAAACAACTCGGTGCTTACGGTCGTCCGTTCGGTCGACTCGCTGTGTCGCACAAAAAGCTCTGCGACCGTCTGCAGGTACATGTCGAGGATCGTAACACTCTGGCGTTGGAGTGTCGCGCGGGTAATCCCGGCTGTGACAAACGGATTGCCATCCCTGTCCCCGCCGATCCATGAGCCGAAGCGAATGAAGGAAGGGATACCCCCGTCCCATCCCTTAATGCCGGCCGTTGCCGCTTTTTCCAGATCGCGATAGAATTGCGGCACCGCCTGGTAGAGGACTTTCCTGAAATAATGAAGGCCGTTATCCAACTCATCAAGCACGGTGAGCTTCGTACTTCGCATTTCTCGCGTTTGCCAAAGGCTGGTGATATGCTGCTTGATCTCCGAGCTGATCGCAGCGACATCGTCTTCCGCCAAATCGGGAGGTTCGAGCTGTTCAAGCAACTGCCAGATGCGGGCATGCTTCTCCAGGACAGTCCTGCGCATGGCCTCGGTCGGATGGGCCGTGAAGACAGGGGTTATGGAAATCTTCCGCAGCAAGGCGGCGAACTCATTGCTCTTCAGCTTCTTTCCGAGAGTATGTAGGGTTTCTTCGATGGACCCGGGAACAGCGTTGTTCTTTCCTTTATATGCTTCGATCCGCTGTATACGATGGTGCTGCTCAGCGATATTTACGAGCTGGAAGTACACCGCAAATGCCCGCAGCATTATCTCGGTCGTTTTGAGGTCGAGTCGCTTGATGACTCTGTGCAGTTTGCGGAGCAGCTGCGGAGTGGATGATTGCCGGAGCTGCTTGGTTGTCTGCCGGATTTCTTCCTCGATCTTGAATGCTTTCCTTCCCTCCTGCTCGATAATCACATCACCGAGAAGTTCACCCAACAGCCGGACGTTGCGCCTGAGGGGTTTCGATTTGTCCATGGAGTCTTTGCGGAAGGGGGTAGGCATCGTTCCTTGTGTCAGTTTCTACACAATATAGCCTGTATCATATGGAGAGGCAACTTGACGGCAGTCAAAGAAGTGACATTTCGGTTTGATAAAAGGGACATCTTCTCTATATTCAAATCAGAAATAACCCCCGCCCTGCATCCATATACCAATTCATTGAGAGGTTAGATGAAGAACCTGATCGCGCTTGGTCTCGTTGCTCTGCTTTGGATAGTTGAGAGTATGGCACAACAACGAAATCTGTGGACTGACGTACCGGAACCGGCCATAAACGCCGCTGGTGAACGCCACATCGTTCCGCTTGAGTATAGAACATTGCGGCTGAACGTCGAGTCTATGAAGGCATTGATGAACTCCGCTCCCGTCGAAGGATCTGTTGATCTTCGGACATCGCTTGCAGTTGTGGAGATGCCGTTGCCCGGGGGAGAAATGCAACGGTTCCGGTTTGTGGAATCTCCCATCATGGCGATGGAACTTGCAGTACGGTATCCGGAAATCCGCACGTTCCTCGGCCAGGGGATCGACGATCCGACTGCAACAATCCGTTTCGACATGACTCCGGCCGGATTCCACGGCATGATTCTCTCGGCCGGCCCGACGGTCTACATTGATCCGTATGCCTCGCAGGATGTCCGGCATTACATTGCGTACTTCAAGCATGCTGTTATCCACGATGGCTCACGAGGACTTGAAGAGACCGGCGTGATTGATCCCGGAGGGGAAGCAGCAGCCGAAATTGCAAGACTGGTGTCGCAACAGAGAACTGTTGCCATCGGTGAGCAACTGCGGACCTACCGGATTGCGGTTGCCACAACCGGCGAGTATACAACGTTCCACGGAGGAACTGTTTCGTCAGGACTTGCAGCAGTTGTGACAGCTATGAATCGCGTGAACCAGATATACGAGCGCGAAGTATCAATTCGCATGGTCCTCATCGCCAACAACGATCAGATTATCTATACCAATGCGTCAACGGATCCTTATACGAACAACAGCGGTTCGACGATGCTCGGTCAGAACCAGACCAATCTCGATAACGTGATCGGCAGCGCCAATTATGACATCGGGCATGTGTTCAGCACTGGCGGTGGCGGAGTCGCCGGTCTTGGTGTGGTGTGTCGTGCAGGCCTGAAGGCACGGGGTGTGACGGGGCTTCCGAGCCCGATCGGTGATCCGTTCTACGTTGACTACGTCGCGCACGAAATCGGACACCAATTCGGCGGCAACCATACATTCAACGGCAGCTCCGGCTCGTGTTCGGGGGGAAACCGGAACTCTTCAACCGCGTACGAACCCGGCAGCGGTACAACGGTCATGGCATACGCCGGCATCTGTTCACCGCAAAACACGCAGAACTTCAGCGATGACTATTTTCACGGGATAAGCATTGACGAGATTGTGGCCTACTCAACACTGGGTTCGGGCAGCCTCTGTCCCGCCGTGACGACAACGGGAAACAACGCACCGGTAGTGAACGCAGGGCCCGCAGGCCGTACCATTCCGGTTAACACGCCGTTCTCGCTTACCGGCTCCGCCACTGACGGGGACGGGGATACGCTGACATATACATGGGAACAATTCGATCTCGGATCGGCCGGTCATCCCAATTCGCCCGTCGGCAATGCACCGATCTTCAGAAGTTTCAAAGGAACGCCGAACCCTGCGCGGTCATTCCCGCGCTTGTCGGATATTCTGACTAACACGCAAACACTTGGTGAGATCCTGCCGTCGTATGGCAGAACGATGAACTTCCGGCTCACAGCACGCGACAATCGTGCCGGCGGCGGTGGTGTCGGAAAAGCCTCGACCACTGTTGTTGTCACGGGTTCGGCCGGACCATTCAGTATCATTTCTCCCAATACGCCAATTACATGGTTGACGAACTCGATTGACACTGTAAAATGGAATGTTGCCAACACGAACATTGCGCCGGTTAATTGCGGGTTCGTCAATATCCTGTTGTCGCTCGACGGGGGACAGACATTTCCTATTACGCTTGCTGCGAATACACCTAATGACGGCATCCAGGCGGTCAATGTCCCTGCGAACATTTCATTCACCGCACGTGTGAAGATAGAAGCTGTTGACAACATCTTCTTTGATATTTCCCGGGCCAACTTCTCTATTTCGACGGTTGCGTCGCCTGCGCTGTTGTTTCCAGAAAACAATGCCAACGATCAGCAGGTGTCGTTGACCGCAAGATGGCGGCGTGCAGGGGGAGCCACCTTGTATCACGTGCAGCTTTCCCGGGATGCCCAGTTCACAACTCTGGCGCTGAACGACTCGACGCGTACCGATACGACGGCAGAGTTCACCGGTTTGACCAATAACGTCCAGTATTTTTGGAGGGTGAGGGCGAAGAATGCACAAGGGGTCAGCGGTTGGTCGGATGTATGGAATTTCAGAACAGTGCGTCTGCCTCCGGCAACCCCACCTTTGCAATCCCCACCGAATGGGTCAGTGGATCTGCCGTCGGTCCTGACTCTGCGATGGGGAGGGGTGATATTTGCGACGTCCTACAGGCTGGAGGTTGCGACAGACTCCGCTTTCAGCCAACCCGCGCTGATTGATACAACGGTTACTGCCACCCAGCTTATGGTGAGTTTTTCGGCGGGGACAAGATACCACTGGAGGGTCCGTTCCTTGAACGCAGGCGGCAGCAGCGCACCGTCAAACCCCTGGAGCTTTGCAACGCAGCAGTTCCCCGCGCAAGTTGTGCTCCGGTCTCCGGCGAATATGTCAACAATTTCAATTGATACAGTTTTGCTCGCGTGGAGCAGTGGCGGCACACAGGAGGAGCGTTATTGGCTGGAAGTTGCAACCGACCCCTTATTTGCCAGCTCAACGATTGACTCAACTCTCACGGACACCTCAAAGGTCATACGCCAGTTACAGAACAACCAGGGATATTGGTGGAAAGTCCGCGCAGGCAACAACGCCGGCTGGGGTCCGTTCAGCGGGACACGCCGTTTCTCGGTAATCGTCACATCGGTCTTGACGGCTGCATCGTTGCCCGTGGAGTACATGCTTTCGCAAAACTATCCGAACCCTTTCAATCCATCCACGATCATTGCGTATGGTTTGCCGCAAGAGACGAGAGTCACGCTTGAAGTGTATTCACTGATTGGCGAGCGGGTGGCAGTACTGGTAGATGAGATGCAGCCTGCCGGATTCTATTCCGCCATGTTCAACGCTCAAGGGCTTGCGAGCGGCTTGTACATCTACCGCTTGCGGGCGGGGACCTTTATGCAGACAAAGAAGCTGATGCTGTTGCGCTAATATCTCGTGATATAGGCAACAAAAAAGAAGGAGCCGGACATGATGTCCGGCTCCAGTTGTTTCTCCCCGTAGACTCTATGCCCGCTTCTCGTCAAGTACCTCCCTAATTACATGCAGGACCTCGCCGGGCATGTATGGCTTCTGCACAAAGCGGGTGATTCCTGCGGAGGCCATGTTCGTCCTGACATCAGGGTCAATGAAGCCGCTGGCAAGTATTATTCTGGCGCCGGGGTTGATCGCCTGAATACGACGGCACACTTCCTCTCCGCCCACACCGGGCAAACCCAAATCCGTCACGACGACATCGATCTTGTGCATGTAACCGGTGTACATTTCCACAGCACGTTTGCCATCGGTAACACTCATAACGGAATAGCCCTTTGTTGCCAGGTACTCCGATAGTAGTTTGACGAGCTCTTCTTCATCCTCAACGAGCAGAATTGTCTCGTTGCCGTCCTGATGCGAGGTAACCGCCGCGGTCGTGTCCCCGACAGCTATGCTGTGCACCAACTCAACGGGTAAGTAAATGCTGAATGTTGTCCCCTTGCCGACGGTGCTTTCAACATCAATAAACCCCCGATGGCTCTCGATAATGCCGAAGACTACGGCCAATCCGAGCCCTGTTCCTTTTCCCACATCTTTTGTGGTGAAGAACGGCTCAAAGATCTTCTGCCGCGTTAAGTCATCCATTCCGGTTCCGGTGTCCTGCACGGTGAGTACAACATAGGTTTCGGCGTCCGCTCCCGGATATTTTGCCCGGACATCATCGCCTGACGCGGTGTCTGTGGAGATGAGCAACGTACCGCCGTCAGGCATGGCATCACGAGCATTGATACAAAGGTTGAGAAGCACCTGGTGTAATTGTGTCGCGTCCGCTACGATCAGCGGCAACTCCCGCTCGAGTCGTGTCTCAACCGAAATGATCCGCGGGAACGTTTCACGCGTCAAGCGGGTCACTTCGGTGACGAGTTCATTAACTTGCAGCTGTTGTATCAGCGGTTCCGATTTCCGGGCGAACGTGAGTAGCTGCTTGACAAGCGAGGTCCCCCGCTCGGTTGCCTTCGTGATTGCATCGATGCTGCGGGCAAGCCGGTCGGGTTGATCCCCCAATTCGGACAGCATCGACGCGTGTCCCATGATGATATTGAGGATGTTGTTGAAGTCATGCGCAACGCCCCCCGCCAGAACGCCGATACTCTCGAGTTTTTGGATTTGCTTGACCCGTTCCTCCAGTTCAACCCGCGCCGTCACGTCACGGACTGTTCCGATCACTCCTTCGACGGTTCCCTGCCTGATCAGCGGAGAAGCGTTCGCTTCACACATCCGATACGTGCCGTCTCGCGTCTTGATCCGGACGTCGATGAACGGAATACTGACCCGTTGCTTGAAGGATGTTTCGAAGAACTGCCGGAGTTTTCCGATATCCGCCGGATGGACGAGGTCGGTCAACGATTTCCCTATCCACTCATCACCCTGCCATCCGGTCAACCGCTCGAACGAAGGGTTTAATGAAGTGATGACGCCGTTGGATGAGATGACGTAGATGACATCGCGCACGCTTTCGATAACGTTGCGAAACCGTTCCTCCGATTTGCGTAAAGCTTCTTCCGCCTCACGGCGTCTTTGTTCACGCTCGGTAACATCAAGGTAGAAGGACACATCGGTCGCCATCTCATCCAGCAGGGCAATTTCCCTCTTGTCAAAGAACCCCGGGTCCGGCGAGTAAAAAGAGAACGCGCCAACACACTTTCCGCTTCGCTTGAGTGGAAAACTCGCGCAGGACCTGTATGAGCGTGCGAGCGCATCCTTTCGCCAGGGAAGCGTCCGTTTGTCGCGTCCAATATCGTTGGAAACAAAATGGCTGCCTGTTTCGATTGCAGCGGTAATAGGGCTGGAGCCGGGAGAAGTCCCGCCCAATGACAGGTCAAGTGTTTCGATATAGCCGTCATTTTTTCCGGAAAGAGATGTCATCCGTACTCTGCCGGTTGACTCGTCCACAAGCCCGATCCATGCCATGGCGAACTTTCCCTTTTCCGTCGCTGTGCGACACACAGTGTCGAATAGTTCCTTCTCACCGCCAAGACGGATAATTGCCTGGTTTACTTCGCTGAGAACGGCATACACCCTGTTGAGGCGTATGATGTCGGCTGTTTTCGAGCTGACTTCGTTCTCCAGTGTATCATGCTGATGCCTGACAGTCGCTATGAGAAGCGAGACAATAATGAAAAACAGAAGGCGGACACTTGCATTCCAGTACGGGACGAGAGGGGAAGAAAATGTGTGGTCCCATAACATTTCCGCCACGAGCCAGATGCCTGC
>CAZBWR010000003.1:0-131076 GCA_964495695.1 uncultured Chitinophagales bacterium
GGCAACGACTTGCTTGACAATCGCGCAAAGTTACATTATTTGTGAGTCAATGCGGGCATGGGCCACACTTGTCACACAATGAGGATTCTTCATATCTTGATAACACCCAGCACATCTCATCAAGCAAGGAAGAGTATATGCCTTCATCCACCCCCATAGTCCGCAAAGCGGAGCCGGCTGACGCCGAAGTGATTCTGACACTGGTCGACGCCCTTGCCGATTACGAAAGACTCACCCGCCCGGAACCCGAGGCAAAACAGCGTCTCGTCAATGACATGTTCGGTGAGCGGAAGCGGGTTGACGCGTTTATAGCGGAGTACGGGGATAAACCGGCAGGGTATGCCTTTGTCTTCGAAACCTATTCAAGTTTTCTCGCACTTCCTACATTGTATCTCGAGGATCTGTTTGTTCTGCCGGAGTTTCGAAACAAGAAAGTAGGATATGCATTGTTCATGTGTGTCGTGCAGGAAGCACATAATCGGGGCTGCGGCAGAATGGAATGGAGCGTCCTGGACTGGAACAATCTTGCCATCGACTTCTATACAAGACTCGACGCTACGCATATGAAGGAATGGCAATTGTACAGATTACAACGTCAGGACATGGAAAAACTGCTCACCCGTTGATACCCTTCGCACAGGAGCGCCGCCGTCTCAAGGATATGCCGGCGCATACTTTTCCGGTTTTGTAATTTCAACACAACCGGAACAACACCGCTCGATGATTCACTCGCCATTTCGCTCATCCCTCTCACTCTTGTCAGCTCATCGTGATATGGTAGGGGGATCTGAGACGTCATCGGCATCATGATTGTAGCATACTTCCCAACCAAGGAAATCAACCATTGCAACATAACCGGGGAAGACTCCATGAACATATTGCTCGTAGACGATAATGAAGATTATCTCATGCTGATGAAGGATCTATTGTACGCCAACGGCTATTCCGTTATGACGGCGACAGACGGCACGGAGGCGTGCGAGCTGCTCGACGGCGAGGATGTCGATCTGATTATCTCCGACATCAAAATGCCGAAGCTCGACGGCATCAAGTTGCACGCCTACGCTCGCGAGATGGACAAGCATCGTAACACCAAGTTCATCTTCATTTCGGGCTACAAGGATGTCTATGCCGATTTAATGAAGCTCGATCCCAAAAAGGATTTCCTGTTCGACAAGACAACACCGGCAAATGAAATTGTCACGCTTGTCAACGATATGATGTTCGGCAAGTTCATGAACAAGAACGTAGCGTGAACACAACGGCGGCCCGAGGGAAGGCGGTTCCGGCAACGGGCCGCCTTTTCCGTTTCTACAATCTTCACTCTTGTCCGGTTACAACCGGGCTTTTTTTACTGAAATCGGGCATGTTCGTGAGAAGTTTTTTTGGCAAGCATTTCGCATGTGTCTTCTCCGTGAACATACTCCAAGAGGGTGAAAACATGGACATACTTCTGGTCGACGACAATACAGATTACCTCTACCCGATGAAGGAAGCGCTCTACGCCCGCGGGTACACGGTATACGCCGCCGATGATGGTGAGCAGGCATGCAAAATCATGAACGCGACCAATGTTGACCTGATCATTTCCGATATCAGAATGCCGAAGGTCGACGGCATCCAGCTGCATGAGTATGCCCGCAAACTCAGAACGTATGCCGCCACGAAGTTCGTCTTCATTTCCGGATACAGGGACATTTACGGCGACAAGCTGCACCTGAACCCGGGGAGAGACTTCTTCCTCGACAAAACCATGGCAGCAAACGAAGTCGTCAGGTTTGTTGATAAACTCATGTTCGGCAAGTATGCCGATGTGTGGATGTAAGAGGCGGGTGCCGGCGCTATGTACAATCTCCTAATGTAATGTGACACCATGAACGTACTGCTTGTTGACGATAACATTGATTATCTGAACTTCATGAAAGAGTCCCTCTTTCTGAACGGGTACACTGTCTTCACCGCAACGGACGGCTCGGAGGCATGCAAACTGCTCGGCAAGCCGGATATCGACCTGATCATTTCCGACATCAAAATGCCTACGCTCGACGGCATCATGCTGCACTCATTTGCGCGGGAGCTTGAACGCTACAAGAAGACGAAGTTCATCTTCATTTCAGGGTACGGTGACGCGTACTCTGATATCCTGAACCTCGACCCGGATATCGATTTCTTTTTCGACAAAACGACACCGGTGGCCGATTTGCTCCGGTTTATTGATACGCTGATGTTCGGGGATTTTGCAGGCAAGTGGGTGTGAGGGGGAAACATTCGCTTGCCTAAGCAAAGGCACGATGCGGTTCGCCGTATCGTGCCTTTTTTGTTGGATGATGATCCTACAGGCGCGCCGCAACCACGACAGACATCTTTGCCGTTTCTACTATACCGCCTCTATCATCCAGCGCTTCGAGGAAGAGAATATAAATGCCGGTACGGACACGGTTTCGCTCGTCATCAAGACCGTCCCACACTAATGCTCCTGCCGGTCCGGCCGGTTCGTTATTCGCAAGCATACGCACACGCCTCCCGACAATATCGAATACTCTGACCCGAAGCGTCGACACGGTCAGCGGCAATTGATACCGGATTATTGCCGCATCTTCGTGGCCGTCACCGTCCGGTGAAAAAGGATTGGGAGCTATAGCAATCGTTGAACGCGGCACCGGTGCAGCGGTGTACACACTGTTTGCCCGTCCCGGTGTGCCACCGGCCTGCAACACGCACGTCGTCCAATTCCGGGCGATATCCGACTCCAGTAACGGACTTATTTTTTCAAGCGAGCGGCCGGATTTGTCGGTTATGTTCGGATTGTGCCATGATGTGGAGTAGCTAAGGCTGTCCACCGTACGCCCTGTAGGGTCGAGCAGCACAATGTCATCTCCATCATTGTTAAGGCTCAGACTCGAAGTATTGAGTATCGAGAGAAGACGGGGATCCGGAATGCCGGCATACAACCTGAGCACGCTTGAATCCGAGGCGATCACAAACATTTCACCCGGGTGGACAATTCTCGTTATTGTCGAAAGTCTGAACTCATTTGCTGAACCGGTGCCGGCCCGGTCGCGAAACTTCCATTGTGCAACATCCACATCGCTGTCTCCGGCATTGAAAAACTCTACGTATTCGGCGTTGCCCGAGAGCGGAGCGTACATGACTTCATTAATGAGGAGCGAGCGGCGCTGAAATCCTGCCCTCACCGTTATCAGGCCCCGGTTGTTTGCCGGGCGCTGATCGGGAGAGTACCGGACTTCTCCGATCACTTGATGAATACCAGGGGGAGGATTCGCCCAGGTCACATTAACAACTATGGAATCGCGCCATGACAGTAACCCGGAAAAGCTCTGTGCAAGTATCCTCTCGCTTTCCTGAGCAACCGAGTCTTTGTTCTCGTCATGGAACAGATGCAACGCAAATCCCGAAGCGGCAAGCCTTCCGGTATTCTGAACAATCGCACGAATGCGCATCACACCACCCGGAGCGGCGGTATCAGCCGCCATGCGCACAAGCCGCAGGTCATGATCCAAGAGAACATTCGAGTTACGCCGCCCGGGTGTTGCTCCTAGCGTATCCACGCTGCTGGCCCAGTTTGTCGAATCATGCGGGTTTCCGACAGGATCTATCCTTTCCAGAGAACGCCCCGAACTCCCTCCCCATTGGGGCACATAGTGCACTGAATCCATCACCAGGCGGCGGCTATCCATCAATACCACTGCATCGCCGTTGTTGCTCCAGAGAAACGTTGGCAACGACGAGACCTGCAGAACATTCTTCACACTGGCGTATGAAAGCCTGAACAGTGCCGTGTCTTTTGTAATTACAAGGAAGGAATCCGGAGGGATCACCACACGGGCTGTCGTCACTTCATAACGGGAACTCGCAGACCTGTTGCCGATAAGCCAGCGGTTCACATCCACCGAATCACTATGAGAATTGTACAACTCAACCCATTCCGGCATGCCCGTCGGAGGGGCGTACATGATTTCATTGATTCGCACTACACCCGGCTCATATCCCGTAGTCACGCGAACGAAGCGAATGTTGTTGGTTGTATCCTCATCCGGGGGATAGGCGAGACGGGCAATCAGGAGATGTGTGCCCGCCGGTATCCCAGCAATATCCATTGTCGCAACGGCCGAGTCGTGCGGCTGCAGCAGAGCAGCCATCACAATGTCTGCGATGAACTCTGAAGCTTGTGGGATTGAATCCCCGTTGGCATCCTTGAAGAGCTGAAGGGTAAATTCACTCGAAGGGGTTCTCCCCCTGTTCTTGTATCGGAACTCTATGGAAAATGGAATATTGGCAACCGGATGCATCGTCAGAATTCTCAGCGAATCGAGAGACAGATCATTATCACGGCGGGCAATCGAGTTTCTTCTGCCGGGTGTGCTTCTCACCGGATCGCGCGAGGTTCCCCAATTCGCTTGCAGAGTCGATGATGAGAGATGATCGATACGTTCCAGCGACGAGCCGCTGCTTCCACCCCACGAAGGAAGATAAGTGGTGCTGTCAATTATCGCCGAGCGCTGGTCGTAGATGATCACGGCATCGCCCGTATTGTTCAAGGAAGGAAAACCTGTAACGCTGATGACTCGTGACGGAATTGCGGGATGAACATCCGCCAGCGCGACGGAGTCCCGCGTCAGAACAACAAAACCTCCCGGAGGGATCATTACATCACTTGAAGAGATCACTCTCTTCGCAGTTATGATATTATCCGAGATGAGCCAGTTCCTGATGTTTAGCGGTTCGTTCCGCGTGTTCATCACCTCAACCCATTCAGGCTCGGCACCTGACGGCGCGTACATGATCTCGTTTACAACAACACTCCCTGGATTGTAGCCTATCAACAGCGGGACGTTGCGACTGTTGTTTGCAGGATTTCCGTCAGGAGGATACACAAGCCGGGTCATGACGAGTTGCGAACTTGCCGGAAACGTTCCTATATTCCCTGTGAGTTCAACCGAGTCCCGCGGCAAAAGTGTGCCGGATGATTGGACCACAGCGCGGAGCTCGGACGGCTGTGGCAATGAATCGTTATTCGCATCGACGTAGAACTCGACGCTGAAGTTCACTGCTGATTCTTGTCCGACATTTTGTATCTTTGCTACAGCGTCAACGGGTTGAAGCTCACGCGGCGCAGTCGGCAAGAATCTTACAGACGATAGCTCGAGGTCGGCAGGACGGCGGGCACTTACAGTAATGTCGTCAATCCGAAGTGTCGCAGTCGAGCCTCCGGACGGATCGCCAATAATGCGCCAGCGGAACAGTACAGAACGACTCGTACCGAGCACTGAAGGGAGAGGTAGCCGGACAGGTACATAAGCGTTCGGCGATGTGAGACGCAACGAGTCACCAAGTTGGACTGTGAATGTCGCTCCGCTATCGAGCGATGCCTCGACAAGCATCCGCGCAGTATGGGTTCCGGACCTCCGGAGATAGAAGATTAGGGAGTCGGGGTAGATGCCCGAAAAATCAAAAACCGGTGATTGGAGTGATTGCGAAACGGTTGCGTTCGTTGAGCCGGCAGAATGTGGAGATGAACGTGGGGTGGTCGTCGAGGTTGTGAAGTCGTTCGTGCCCGGTATCCTGTTTTGACTCGAACTCCATCCGGCGGGCAGCGCGGGAGGTTGTGTCGTGTCAAAGTTCTGCGTATATGGAAACGTGGTAATCTGCGCAGTACCAACAGTAACCATCACCCCCGAAATTGCAACGAACAGAAGAAGCCCGAGTGGTTTCATTGCAGGTGTTGGAGTAGTGACATCCGGACGCAGGTAATCTACAAATCATTTTGAAACTTGCAATCGAAAAGTGTATCGTGTATATGTTGAATGAAGATATCCGGGGAAGATATGCAGGCACAAGACATGGCTAAGAGGATTCTGGTAGTCGAAGAGGAACCCGGGCTGCGGATGGTTGTTCAGTCTGAACTGCAGCGCGCGGGATATCATGTGGATGCGCTCGCAAGCGGCAACGACGCGACAGCGCGGCTCTCCCGCGAGCGGTACGATCTTGTTGTGCTGAATGTGCTGTTGCCGGACAAGTCCGGCCTCGAAATCCTCAATTTTATGAAGGAAAAACGGGTTTCCGGAAAGGTTATCATGATTGCCGGGATGGATGGGACCGCCCTGGCTATCAAGGCTTTAAAACACGGTGCGGAGGATTTCATCCCCAAGCCCTTCGATGCTGAATACCTTCTGCGGACGATCAGCACGGTATTACGGGAGAGACGTTAACCTCTCGCGGAGTTTCCCTTAGCAGCTAATGTCAACTAACAAAAAAAGGCGACCCTTTTCGGGGCCGCCTTTTTGTTTTCCAGATAATGAACGATCAGGTTCCAGCGCTGTAATCCGAGTTGTACTTGATCTGCTCAGGGGTGAGCTTGTCGATAGAATAGCCCATCGTCCTCAGCTTCACCGCAGCGATCTCCTGATCCTGTGCAGTCGGAATGTCATGCACGCCGTTAGCAAGTCGATCGCCCTTCCTGTGTGCGTCCGCAAGCCGGACTTGGGACAGGAACTGGTTGGCGAAAGACATGTCCATGACTTCGGACGGGTGCCCTTCGGCTGCTGCAAGGTTGACGAGACGTCCTTCCGCCAAAACATAGATGCGCTTGCCGTTCTTCAGCGTGTACTCGATGTTGTTGTCCCGAATCTCGCGTTTGCTCTTCGTCAGTTTCTGCAGATCAACGAGGTTGATTTCGCAGTCGTAGTGTCCGGTGTTACAGACGATTGCGCCATCTTTCATCTTCTCGAAATGGCGCTTCACGATGATGTCCTTCACGCCGGTGGCGGTGATGAACAGATCCCCGATCTTGGCCGCGTCGTCCATCTTCATAACGCGCATGCCGTCAAGTGTGGCCTTCAAGGCTGCTGTAGGCTTCACTTCGGTGGCAATGACGTTTGCGCCGAGACCCTGCGCACGGATGGCAACGCCTTTTCCGCAATGCCCGTATCCGGCAACAACCACGTTCTTTCCGGCAAGCAGCACGCTGGTCGCACGCAAGACGCCGTCAAGCGTCGATTGACCGGTACCGTACACGTTGTCGAAGTCCCACTTGGTCTCCGCATCGTTGACAGCGATGACCGGATACTTCAACGCGCCATCGGCTGCCATTGCACGCAGGCGGTGTACGCCAGTGGTGGTTTCTTCCGTTCCGCCGATTACATACTTCTCGGCAAATTCGGGATGATTCTTGTGGATGGTGAAGATAAGATCTGCACCGTCATCGAGCGTGAGGTTCGGCTTGAACTTCAAGGTCTCCTCGATGCACCAGTAGAATTCCTTTACGTTCATGCCATGCCAGGCGAAGATCGAAATGCCCTGCTTTGCCAGCGACGCAGCAACAGCGTCATTGGTCGAAAGCGGATTGCATCCGCTCCAGCTCACTTCCGCACCTGCGGCAACGAGTGTCTTGACGAGAACGGCGGTTTCCTTTGTGACGTGCAGGCAGCCGGCAATCCGGTAACCCTTCAGCGGCTTGGTCTTGCTGAATTTCTCCCGCAATGCCACCATGACGGGCATCCGTGACTCCGCCCAATCGATCAGCCTGTCGCCCTCGGCGGCAAGCTTTATGTCAGCTACTTTGTACTTTCCAGGTTTGTGGTCCATAGGTCCTTCTGAGATGATGAATTGAGTAATGATGAAATTCCGATTGTCAAACAACAGCGGCGTGCGGCAAATTCCACACGCACGCCGAAATAATTACCGCGCAGCACGCCGGAACGCATTCACAAGGTCCAGCTTTTCCCATGTAAAGTCGTCGTCGTTGCGGCCGAAATGGCCATACGCAGCAGTCTTTTTGTAAATAGGTCGCTTCAGCTTCAAGCGTGTGATTAGTCCCGCCGGAGTCATATCAACCTCTTTGCGGATAATGCGTTCCAGTTCGGAGTCGGGAATGCGGCCGGTACCAATTGTGTCAACATGGATGGACACAGGCTCCGCTACACCGATGGCGTACGCCACCTGTATCATGCACTCGTCCGCGAGCCCCGCACCGACAATGTTCTTTGCCACGTGACGTGCGGCGTACGCGGCGCTGCGATCCACTTTTGAGGGGTCTTTGCCGGAAAATGCGCCGCCTCCATGCGGGGCGCGGCCGCCATAAGTGTCAACGATGATCTTCCGTCCGGTCAGTCCGCTATCGCCGTGCGGGCCGCCTATTTCGAACTTGCCTGTCGGGTTTACGTGAATAATGAGATTCTTGTCACGAAGATGCTGAGGAATCACGTGCTCGATGACGTGCTTCGTTACATCCTTTTTGATTCTGTCCTGTGAAACATTCCCATCGTGTTGGGTTGAAATGACGACCGTGTGGACGCGGACCGGCTTGCGGCTGTTGTACTCGATCGTTACCTGGGACTTTGCGTCGGGACGGAGATACGGCATCAGTTTCGGGTTCTGTTTGCGTATGTCCGCCAGGCGCTTGACAAGCTTATGGGAGTACATGATTGCCATCGGCATGTACTCGGGAGTTTCGTTCGTTGCGTAACCAAACATCATGCCCTGATCGCCCGCACCCTGCTTCTTCTTCTTGCTGGAGTTGACCCCCATGGCAATATCCGGCGACTGTGAGTGCAGCGCAGCAAGAATGCCACAGGAGTTTGCTTCGAACATATATTCGGCTTTCGTGTAGCCGATCTCACGGATGACCTGGCGGACTGTATCCGGAATGTTTACCCATGCATTGGTAGTGACCTCGCCTGCCACGACTACTTGCCCTGTTGTAACAAGCGTTTCGCAGGCAACGCGGGAGTTGGGATCTTGCTTCAACATTTCGTCGAGAATCGCATCGGAGATCTGATCGGCAACTTTGTCCGGGTGCCCCTCGGAAACCGACTCGGAGGTGAAAAGGTACGACATTACGTGTTCCTCAATTGTGAAAAAGGATGTGTGTTATCAAATACTATGTGTCTGAAACTGGAAACCACGAAGTGAATATCCCGGCAGTCATCTCATCCAGAAGGTACAACGGATGGCGTTGTGCAGCAGACTGTGAGAGTTCTACTAATAAAAATCAATTTCGGAAGAGCCCCCGACGTTGATGCGTTTGTAGCTCCCCTTGACGATGGATTCATTCCCGACAATCGAGTTGTCGAGCAACGCTTTGTGGACCTGAGCGTCCTCGCTGATGATTGAATTGCGGATCACTGATTCACTGACAATCGCATTGTGTCCTACGGTAGTAAACGGCCCGACCACAGAATTTGAAATTTGCGCTGTCGGAGCAATGTACACGGGTGGCACGACCACGACCCCCGCAATCTGGCGCGAGTGAGAGTTTTTTTCCAGAAGTGCCCGGTTCGTGGAGAGTAGCGTTTCGGGCTTGCCGCAATCATACCAACCCTCAACGGGAAACGTCGTCATTTTTTCTCCCCTGTCGATCATCATCTGCAAAGCATCTGTAAGCTGGAATTCCCCTTTAGTCCGGAGATTTTTCTCAACCATCTCATCAAGGGCACCCAGCATTGCTTTCGGATTGGTGATGTAGTACAACCCGACAAGTGCAAGGTTCGAGGTCGGGTTTTCGGGCTTCTCGATAAGGCGGGAGATGTGGCCGTTCTTAACTTCTGCAACTCCGAAGCGGCGGGGATTCTCCACTGTCTTGACGCCGAGCGATGATGCGGCGGATTTGAGCACAGGGCGCAAGTCTACATCGAAAATGGTGTCGCCCAGAATGATGAGAACAGGATCATTCCCAATGGTATGCCGGGCAAGGTAGATGGCGTGGCCGAGACCGTGCCGCTCTTCCTGCTCTACGAAGTCAAATGTGAAGTCAGGGTATGATTTCGTCAGGTGTTCACGGATCATGTCCCCCATATGTCCGATGATAACTGTCGCCTCGTCCACCCCCTCCGCAACGATCTTGTCAATGATGTGGTAGAGGATGGGCTTGCCCGCAACGTTAAGTAGGACTTTGGGGATTGCATATGTATGAGGCCGTAATCTGCTGCCGACGCCGGCAACGGGAATAATAGCGCGCATGGCTCTCGAGATTGCTGGGTATTCGCTTTCGGTCAAAAAATCGTTTCAAAAGGTAAAGAAGAATACCTATAGAAGCAATAAATTGGCGTGAGCCCTATCAACAACAAGCCGTGATTTTTTCCCCTTGTCCACCAAGTATGCTCATCCTTCCTGCACGGAACGCAAATTGATTCTCCTGCAGCATTTCGTTATCTTTGGTCACCATTCAATTACAACTCCCATGACCCGGAATGCCAAAACGAGCACGTTCTACACCGTCGCGCAAGCAACAGCATGTGGCTCTCACGCTCAAGCGGGATGTCGGGTTTCAGCATAAAGGGACAGGACTTGACGAGTGGGAATTCGTCCACAACGCCCTTCCCGAGCTTGATCTTCCGGAAGTAAACACATCGGCAACGTTTCTCGGCAAGGCCCTCGCCGCCCCGCTCATGGTATCGTGCATGACCGGAGGCTATAAGGATGCTCTGACAATCAACAGGGATTTGGCGGCGGTATGCGAAGAAATCGGCATTGTTATGGGAGTGGGCAGCCAACGGCAGGCGTTGGAAGATTCGCAATATCACAGGACCTTCAGCGTTGTGCGTGAGGCAGCTCCCGGAATTCCAATCGTCGGAAACATCGGCGCGGCAGAGGTCGCAGGCATGCGATCACCCGATGCCGCGCTCAAGCTGGTCGAGTTAGTGAAGGCAGACGGATTTGCGGTTCATCTTAATCCGCTTCAGGAGTTCTTACAGCCCGAAGGGAACACGAATTTCAGAGGTGTTCTGCAAGGCATTGCAATGCTCGTGCGCGAGTTGCCGGTTCCCGTTATCGTCAAAGAGATTGGGGCAGGCATTTCCCCCTCTGTCGCCCAGCGACTCATAGAGGTCGGGGTCCGGCACATAGATGTCGCCGGCTCAGGGGGCACAAGCTGGGCCGGCGTTGAAGCATTGCGCAGCAAGCAACGCGCCTTCGCAGAGAAGTTCTGGGACTGGGGCATCCCGACCGCAATTGCATTGCAACAAGTTGCTCCGCTGAAAAAGACATATCCCGATCTGGTTATTGTCGGATCAGGGGGAATCAACTCCGGCTTCGATGCCGCAAAGTGCATTGCGCTCGGAGCTGATCTCGCCGGTTCCGCCCGACCGATGCTCAGGGCATTGCGCGAGTCTGGAAAGTCTGGACTCCGTTCGCTGCTTCAAGGCTGGATTGCAGAGATGAAGGGAATCATGTTCCTGACAGGCAGTGCATCGATCCAGGATTTGCAGCGGACTCCCCTCGTGAGGTACACGTGAACCAGCACGAGCGGCGCTACACCGCACTCAAAGCCCGGATCGACACGCGGCTCCGCCAACTTGTAAGAACGCGAACTCCGAAGGATGTCAACGAAGCGTGCCGGTACGTCCTTCACGCACGCGGTAAACGGATTAGGGCCGCACTGGTTCTTCTTTCCTGCGAAGCTGTAGGAGGAAAAGCCGGAAACGCCCTTGATGCAAGCGTCGCAATCGAAATTATGCACAACTTTACACTCGTGCATGATGACATCATGGATAACGCCGCGTCCCGCCGCGGCCGCCCGACCGTTCATACGAAATGGAACGTCAACAATGCCCTGCTGGCGGGTGATATCCTTCTCGGCGTGGCCTACAAGGAGATTCTCAACACACGAACGCCGTTGCTGGCGGAAATACTTCAAGTGTTCACAAAGGGATTGCTGGACGTGTGTGAAGGACAAGCATTGGATCTTGAGTTCGAGACCCGTTCGGATGTAACGCTGGCCGATTATTTTCAAATGATCGAGAAGAAGACGGGACGGTTGCTTTCAACGTCAACTACACTCGGCGGATTGATCGGAGGAGGAACACCGAAACAAGTCGAAGCATTGCGAAAATTCGGACACTATCTCGGCAGAGCATTTCAACTCCAGGACGACCTGCTTGATGTTGTGGCAAGTGAAAAGGACTTCGGCAAGACAATCGGTGGAGACATCATCGAAGGAAAGAGAACGTTCCTCCTTTTGAAGGCGCTTGAGTCCGCAAAGGGCAAAGAGCGGACTGTTCTTATGAACGTCATGAACCGCAAACAACGCGGGACGCCTCAAAGCACTACGAAGGAAGTCCGTTGCGTAACGGAAATCTACACATCCACCGGCGCCATTGCGGCAGCCCGTTCTCGCGTCCGGCACGACACTGTTCGCGCCGGAAGAGCATTGGAGGTGTTGCCGGACTCACAGGGGCGTCAGACCCTTCTTTGGCTTTCGCAAATGCTGCTTGACCGGCGCATCTGATGATCGAAGTCACTGTCACAATAACAAACAGGGCTGGCCTTCACACTCGGCCTGCGGCAACACTCGTGAAACTTGCATCCAAATTCAAATCCGAATTCACCATCTGCAAGGACGGGAATGAACTGAACGGCAAGAGCATCATCGGCGTGATGACTCTTGCAGCCGAGCACGGCTCCCAACTGCTCCTGCGGTTCGAAGGTGAAGATGAAACGGAGGCGAGCAAGGCCGTTGTTGATTTGTTTGAAAACGGATTCGGTGAGCAATAGCATATGGCTGACGAATCACACAAGGAAGTAATCCTGAAAGGCATTGCCGCTTCGCCCGGCATCGCAGTTGCACACGCGTACATCTACAGTAAGAGTGCGCCGAAAGTACAACAGCGCTCAATTGCCTGCGAAGAGGTGCCGGCGGAAATCGAGCGGCTCAAGGCTGCTGTTACACGCTCCGAGAAGGAACTCCAGAAAATTCTCTCCTTTGCGGAACAGAAGCTCGGTTCACAAAGCGCAAAGATTTTCGAAGCACAAATTATGATCCTGCAGGATTCGGTTTTGATGGGGGCAATCGAAACACGTGTCCGGAATGAACTGAAGAACATCGAATTTGTCGTCCATGACGAGTTCGGCAAATATCGCCGGATCATGCAGGACTCGCCTGACGAGTATATACAGGAGCGTGCGCACGACGTCGAAGACGTCATGAGCCGGATCATTCGGAACATACAGGATGAGCGGCTCATCTCACGACTTGAAGGTGTTTCCATCATTGTATCCGAGTCTCTTACCCCTGCCGATACTGTTATATTCAGCCGGAATCAAGTCCGTGGGTATGTGACTGATCTTGGAGGATTCACTTCTCACGCCGCACTCCTCTCTCGCTCGCTTAAAATTCCCGCCGTGCTTGGAACCAGGACATCCACCAAAGTCGTAAAGACAGGAGACACAGTTGCAATTGACGGCTATGCAGGGCAGCTGATCGTCAACCCTTCGTCGGAGACAATTGAGGGCCTGAAGCGGAAGGAACAGCGGCTGAAAGAGTTCGAGCGTAAACTCGAAGGTATTGCCGGCCTGCCGGCCGAAACTATTGACCATAAACGGTATGAGCTTTCGGCGAACCTCGAATTTGAGGACGAGATTGAGTTTGCATTGAAGCAAGGATCGCAAGGTATCGGGTTGTACCGGTCAGAAAGCCAGTTGATGGGACGGGAGTCGTTCCCGACAGAAGATGAGCAAGCTGCCGAGTACGCACGCGTGGCCGAGGCGATGTTCCCTCATCCCGTCATCTTCAGGACATTCGACATCGGCGGCGATAAGCTCTCTCCGGTTCCCTTGCGCGAGGATAATCCGTTCCTCGGGTGGCGCGGCATACGCGTGAGTCTGGACCGCCCGGAAATGTTCCTCGACCAGCTTCGCGCCATCCTCAGGGCAAGCACGAAAAAGAACATCAGAATCCTGCTGCCGATGGTCAGCCGGGTGAGCGAAGTGCGTAAAGCGCGCGAATACCTCAGGAGGGCTATGGACGATCTGAAGGTTCGCGGCGTGCCATTCGATTCCAAGATACAGCTTGGTGTGATGATCGAAGTCCCCTCGGCGGCTATCGTCGCAGAGGAAATTGCGAAAGAGGCGGACTTCCTCAGCATAGGCACGAACGATCTTGTCCAGTATCTTCTTGCGGTCGACCGCGGCAACGCGCTTGTATCGTCACTGTATGCAGAGTTTAACCCCGCCGTTATCCGCACCATCAAGAGTATTATCGATGCGGGGCACAAGCAGGGTAAATGGGTTGGAATGTGCGGCGAGATGGCGGGAAACCCGATCGCCACGGTACTGTTGCTCGGCTTAGGACTGGAAGAGTTCAGCGTCGCACCATCGATTCTTCCCGAAATAAAAAAAATCATCCGGTCAGTCAAGTATAAAGAGGCAAAGAAAATCGCCGACAAAGTTCTTGGCTTGACCACGGACAAGGACATCAAGCAGTATCTTGCTTCGGTTCTCAAGGACAAGCTTCCGGATATCCCGTTGGAGGAATTGGAGCATACTATATAGTTTCATCAACTCATTTCTACAGAACATTGACATGACATTCGAAGACATCAAGCGCATTGACCCCTCGGGGATGTACGAACTTATCAAGGGCTTTCCCCGTCAGGTGGAGGAAGCGATCGCCATCGGCAACGCGGCAAAGATCAAGCTCAACGTGAGAGGGATCGAGCAGATTGTATTGTGCGGACTCGGCGGATCGGCAATCGGGGGCGACCTATTGCGCAGCTATCTTGCTGATGAACTCCCCGTACCCTTCCTCGTCAACCGGGGATACACATTGCCGAAATATGTCGGTAAGGATACGCTCGTGATCATCTCCAGCTATTCGGGAAACACCGAGGAAACCAACGCTTGCCACAAAGCTGCAATGAAGCGCAAGGCGCGCATTCTGTGCATTTCTTCAGGAGGATTGGTGGAGAAGATCGCCAAACAGAAAAAACAACCACATATCAAAGTCCCCGGAGGCCCGTCGCCACGCGCAGCACTTGGATACTCGTTTTTCCCCCTGTTGATCACGCTATCCCACCTCAAGCTCATCAAGAATAAAAGCCGGGATATCCAGGAGACCCTCTCGCTGTTGAGGAAGAAGTGCGATGAGTATTCCGATCCCTCATTGGCGACGAACCATGCCATGCGACTTGCCCATCAGTTGCAAGGCCGAATAGGAGTTATATATTCTGCGTCAGAGCGACTCGATGCAATAAACACCCGGTGGCGCGGACAAATAGCGGAAAACGCAAAATCTCTTGCGTTCGGGCACGTATTGCCGGAGATGAACCACAACGAACTCGTAGGCTGGAAAGTACTGCGCGATCAGATGGCAGATATGCAGGTAATTTTCCTTCGCGACAGCAATGACCATAAACGGGTGCAGATCCGCACGGACATAACGAAGAGGATCATCAGCGAGCACACTTCACGAATCACTGAGGTATGGAGTGAGGGAACGAGCCTCCTCGCAAGGATGTTCTCGCTAGTGCACCTGGGAGATTGGGTCAGTTTCCATCTTGCGATACTCAACGGAGTCGACCCGATGCCGGTACAAGTCATCGACCATCTTAAGTCGGAACTTTCAAAAGTCTCATAAATTATCCGCCGGCACAAAATCCGGCAGTATCATGGAGTACATATGACAAAGCAACACCGTACTGCAATCTTCGTTTTCATCCTTACCATGGGTGCGATAGTGTTTGTAACGTTCTTCCGTAACGGCACTTCGTGGTAGCCTGACGTGTCGAATTCAGAAGCACGTAACCGGCTTTTGCTTGCGGCCGGCTCAATCCTCTTTATTCTGATCCTTCTCTTGCTGGCAGAGCTCTTCGTCCGGCTCTTTCTTCCCCACGTCCAGTTGCTTGGCACTGAAAAGCACTTGTTGAAAGATCCTGCGTACGGGCGGACCTACGGCTGGGTGCCCGGGGCTTCAGGTAAGAGCTTCAGCGCTCCGGTTGCTATCAACAATGAGGGATTCCGTGACCACGGCGGGCCTGCGGATGCCGACTCCAGCATCTTGTTGATTGGAGATTCGGTCACCTTCGGCGTGGGAGTAGAATCAGATTCGACTTTCGCCGGAAGGCTGCAGGGGGCACATCCCTCCATAAAAGTCGTTAACGCCTCTGCCATAGGGTACTCCCTCGAAGACTATCACGAGATCCTGCCATTCGTGCTGGAACGCACGCGCAACATCCGCCACGCGTTCATCTGCTATGCGCTCAATGACTTCACGCCGACACTAAGCCGGAAACAGGACGTCCCACCTTTATGGGCAGCCCGTGGACTGTTCCGCGAGCACTCGAAATTTTATGTGTTCCTGAAAGGAACACTGTTCGATAGAAGTGAAGATTACTTCCTGTATGATTATGAATTCTACAGTCGGGAGAGCGCCGAGCTTGCCCGCACATTTTCGCTACTTGAGTCCCTCGTTGATTCGTTACAGAAGCAACACGTCCCGGTTACCGTGATTCTTGTGCCCTATGAATATCAGTTGCGCACAGATGACCCGAAATACTCGTTACCTCAGGACAAGCTGCGGGCGTTCATGCATTCCCGCAACATTGACTATATCGATACAGAGCCCCTCTTCCGCCGTGATGGTTCCGCGTCGAAAACATACTTCCTCTACGCTGATCACATGCACCTTTCTTCTGCCGGACATGCAATAGTGTTCACCGCTCTCGAGAGCGTACTCGCCGACGCCCCCCGTTGGTAATGTTGGGACATAGGTGACACAAAATATTGTAAGTGCTTGCTTCATCCTGTCCGATTTGCTACCTTCTGAGTGACCAGGCATACTATTGTTCGCTGCTGTTTAGCGCAGCCTCACCCGCTCTATCAGGTTCTGATCCATGGAAGCATCGGAAAGACTTGAACAGGGTTTGGGCGAGATTATTGCGGCTGTACGTGCCGGTCAACAATCCTCTGCTCAAACCAAGCACCTCATACACACCTGCCATGCGCTGGCCTCTGCCTTTATTCGTTCCAAGCTAGGCTCGGGAGCATTTACAACCGAACGTTTCGGACTGGAGGTCCATGATATTGCAGTGGACTGTATCGGTGAAATGTTCGCCCGCGGTGAACAAGGGCAACTGACTGAACTGGTTGCCTATTTTCTCGAATCCGAGGGAATGACGGACGCAGAGTTGCTGTCCCTGCTTCGCCGCCTTGTGTTTTCGAAAGTCAACAACGGAATTTTCCGGCTCTACAAGGATACCGACCCCGGACTCGCACGGATCATCCGGAACATCAAGCTGTCCATATCAAAATCGAATTCTTTAGTCGAGATCGAACGCTTCGGAGAGGCTTGTCTTGCCCCAGCCGATGTCCCCCTGCTTCTGCATCTCCGAATGATGGAGAAGGAGACTTTTTCGCAGATGCTCGGTGGACGAGTGAGCGGCGAGGAGCATGTACCCGAATTTATCTCCATTGTGGGGAGATGCTTGAGCGAGCAAAACGAATACGCCAGGGCAATTCCCATTGTGACCCTTGCGCTGGTGCGAAGATCCCTTTACTCACGTCCGGAACCCAATGAAACGGGCAGAAACGACGGAGAGGTTTCCCTCAATCGGGAAGATCTCCGTAATATCATCTCCCATCTCTGCGATAAATTCAAGATCGAAAACCACAAATGGTACGTGGTCCACAGGAAAACACCCCCGCATGTGTACGACGCGTACTGGCTCGCAATTCAGCATAACCTCATAAACAGGCTGGTGGAAGAAGATGGCTCAGACGCTTCCATATCCAAACTCTTCCACCGTTTCGCCCCCGATGTCCCTTCAGAGGAATACAACAAGGTTCACAGGTCACGTCTTGAATACCTGGCGGCAAAAGTCATCTCCAAGCTGATCGAATTCACAAAAGATACCTGAATTTCTCTGCAAGACTCTCCACTTGCAAGGAAGTAGGGTATGAAGCATGTGGATGAGTTCAAACTTGAGATGCTCGTGCTCGATGGGCCTTTGGACATCAACGAGCGCCATGCGATTGAGCAGCATTTGGCTGGATGTGCACATTGCCGTGCGCAGCAGAGGCAAATTGCCGCATTCTACGAGGAAGTCGGGCGGCAGATCAGGGACCGGCACTTGCCGGATGTTTATTTCTCCTACATACCTAGGGACAACGACTCGAAAAAGTAACGAGCATTTTCGGAAACGGGCAGACACTGCAACGAATAATCTACAGAAGCTTGAACCTGAACCCCAACCTCATCCCGTGGAGCGCTTTTTGCACGGGCAAGCTCCTTCCCCCCGAAAGCAGCCTTCGTTCCGTGCCCACGCGCCGGGTGCGGGACGAAGCACGGGGCTTCTCCATATGGTTGCAACTCTCCAACCTTCTCCCTATACTTTACCCAGACTCACCATCGATTAATATCATAGCATCCTCCCACTAAACGGTTTGTGTTAGACGGGTCTGCGATGAAACATGTTCTTATGCGCATCTCCCTCAGCGTTGCCCTGAGTGCCCTCATTTTCTCCACAGCGGCTTCCCAATTCTTTTATTTCGGAAGAAACAAGGTTCAGTACACCGACTTCGAATGGCACGTGCTCAAAACCGACCATTTCGATATCTACTACTATCCTGAAATGAAGGACCTGGCCGAGCGCGGTGCCTACTTTGCCGAAGAAGTGTACAAGGAACTCGAGATCAGGTTCAACCATACGTTAAATTCCCGCGTCCCTCTGATTTTCTACAGCTCCCACCTCCATTTTCAACAGACGAACGTGACCGGAGGATTCATTCCCGAGGGGGTCGGCGGATTCTTTGAATTCCTCAAAGGCAGGGTAGTCATTCCTTCCGATGGCTCACTCGCACAGTTCAGACATGTTATCCGGCATGAACTGGTGCATGTGTTCATGCACAGCAAGATCTCGCGCGTTCTTATCGATCATCGCAAGGTACAGGACAGGCTCCCGCCCCTCTGGTTCACTGAAGGACTGGCGGAGTATTGGTCTACCGACTGGGACACGCAGGCAGAGATGGTGATGCGTGATGCAGTGCTTAACGACATAGTGGTAGGATTGAATGACATGGACCGGATATACGGTTCATTCCTTATGTACAAAGAGGGACAGAACGCGTTACAGTTCCTCGCCCGTACATACGGTGAAGAGAAGATCCTGCTCCTGATGGAGAATTTCTGGAAGGACAATTCGTTCAACAACGTCATGAAAATGACGATCGGGAAGACCTACAAGGAGTTTGACGAGGAGTGGCTTTACGCTCTGAAGAAACAGTACTTCCCCCTCTACGCAACCGAGGACGCTCCAAGTCGTGCAGCGCGTCCGTTGGTGGTTGATGGCTTCAACTCCAAACCGGTTGTGTTCGAACGTGACTCGATACGTGAGGTGTATTTCATCGGAAACAAGACGGGCTATTCGGGCATCTACAGAAAGAGCATAGACCCCGACCCGTCCCTGGAATCGTTCGGCACATCTGCCAAAAGTCCAAGCCGCGAACCGGCAGAAAATATCATCGAGGGAGAGAAGACGGATGAGTTCGAAGCATTCCATCTCCTGCGCGGGAAAATCGATGTGGCGCCGAACGGGACGCTCGTCTTCGTTACAAAGAGCGGAGAGAATGATGCGCTGCATCTGTACAACCTTCTCGATCGAAAACTCATCGAATCAATCAGATTCCGTTCTCTCGTGAGTATCGGCTCCGCCTCGTGGTCACCGGATGCCCGTAAGATCGTCTTCTCCTCCATCGATAAGTCGGGGAACAATGATCTGTACATCTACGATCTCGACGCAAAATCCCTGACCCGCCTCACGAATGACTATTACGACGACCGCGACCCGGCATGGTCCCCGGATGGAAAGACAATCGTGTTTGCATCGGACAGAAACCCCTACGGCCTGAAGAACAAACACAATCTCTTCCTGTATGACGTAGCAAGCGGTGCAATCGAGTACCTGACGTACGGCAATGACAACTATCTCTCCCCCGCCTGGTCGAAGGACGGAACGAGGCTTGCTTTCACGTGCGACGCCGGAGGAGCACAAAACATCTGGATGATGGATATGCGGACCCCGTCCACAAACCTGCGGCCGATGAAGAAGGTGACGCACTTTGTGACGGCAGCATTCGATCCCACGTGGACAGCCGATGGTGATATCGTGTTTACAGCGTTCGAGAAATTCAGTTTTCAGATTCGCATGCTCGAAAACGCTTATGGGATTGCCGACACGTCAACGACCGTGAGGTTGGTGGATTTAATGGCAAAGGGGAATCCATGGGAAGCAAAATCCATTACCGCTAAGTCTGAAGTTAGAACCTACAAGTACGAGGGAGATTATAGCCTCGATATTGCCCAGAGCACAGTTTCAACTGACCCGGTGTTTGGCACCTCCGGAGGAGCGGCAATTGCACTCAGCGATTTGCTCGGCAACGACCAGTATTACTTTCTGCTGTACAACACGGCACAGTCGCAGGATGAACTCCTCTCCAGTTTCAATCTCGCCATCTCACGCATCTCTCTCAAACACCGGACATCCTTCGCATACGGCATTTACAGATTTACAGGCAGGCGATACGACTTGACCGACAGGGACGAGTTCTTCTACGAGCGTGTGTTCGGCGGCTACTTTGCAATGAGCTATCCGCTGACGAAGTTTCAGCGAATCGAAGCTTCTGTAAGCCTTAGCAATTCCAATAAGGACGCCGACCTCCAACTTGAGGACCGAAAGGCGCTATTGCTTTCAAACTCGCTGCAGTTCGTTCATGACAACTCGCTGTGGGGTCCGAGCGGTCCCCTTGATGGCAGTCGATTCAGTCTAACGCTCGCCTACACCTCGGACATACAATACTCGAATGTAAACTACTACTCGGTGATTTTCGACTACCGGAACTACCAGCGTCTATCCCAACGAAGCGCCTTTGCGTCCCGCTTCTGGCTCTGGTACAACGGCGGCAAGGAAGCACGCCGGTTTGTCCTCGGTGGCAGCTGGGATTTGCGCGGCTATCCGCGGTGGAGCATCAGAGGCGAAAAACTCTGGCTTACAAGTCAGGAACTACGATTCCCCTTCCTTGATGCGCTCGGGGTCATCTTTCCGTTCGGGGGCGTTGTGTTTTCGTCCATCCGTGGCGCCGTATTCTTCGACGCGGGCAGCGCTTGGGATGACAAGTACAACCAAACATATGGAAGCGTCGGCACAGGGCTGCGGTTGAACCTCGGAGGCGTACTTGTGCTCAGGTATGATATCGGCAAGAGGATTGAAAACAATTTCAAGCGGCTGCAGGACGGAATTTTCCATCAATTCTTCTTCGGATGGGATTTTTGATTATGGAAAAAGCCCTGACACTCATTGCATTGATAGTGATGGTTGCGAGCGGTTGCTCCGGCCTCAAGATTCCGGTTGCCTTAAAGATGAATGACGGGGATTGGCCTGCATTCGGCCGTACTCCCCAACGAGTCAATGCAACATCGGAGGCCGTCATTCCGCCGTTGCGTATCGAGTGGGAGCAGGATATCAGCAGCGGGATGGGATACGGCTCGCCCGTCGTCATCGACTCATTGCTGATGGCAACCAACATGCGGGGGGAGCTATACGTTATCAACATCAATACCGGCAAGAGACTCGGATGGGTGAATATCGGCGATGCAATTCACGGGTCTCCCGCTGTCGAGGGCAATACCGTTTACATGGCGCTCGCGAACACTCGCGAGTCACTTGCTGCGTACAATTTGCTCGAAGGAAAGATCGAGTGGCGGAGCGAGTTCGGGGACATTGAGGCTACTCCCCTCTCGCACGACAATAAGCTGTACGTCGGGAACACGGCGGGCTTTTTCTTTTGTATAGACAGGTTCAAAGGTGAAGAGCTTTGGAGATTCCGTCTCCCCGAAAACAAGGCTCGTAAGGGGATACGTTCGGCCGCCGCGCTCAAGGACAGCATGGTCATCATAAGCGCGGAAAACGGCAGCATCTATGCCCTTAACACGCAAACTGGAACGAAAATCTGGAGCTTCGATACCGGCGCTCCCATCTTTGCCTCCCCGGCCATTGATGGCGGCTCAGTCTATTGTGGAAATATTGACGGAACATTGTTTGCTCTGGATGCGGCGACCGGAGTTGAGCGATGGCGCTTTAAGTCCGGGACCGCAATTTATGCAGCACCTTCATTTGGAGAAGGCAAACTACTGATAGGGAATACTGGTGGGATGTTGTATGCACTTGATACCCGGAGCGGCGAGCAAGTGTGGAGTGCTGAAATCAACAGCGTCATCAACTCCTCGGCTGTGGTTTCAGGGAACATTGCCTACGTTGGTACGCTGAAACGGGAGCTGCTGGCAGTTCGCATTTCAGACGGCTCGATAGTCTGGCAACAGAAGCTCTCCGGGAGAATAAAGACATCTCCTGCAGTTGCCTATGGGAAACTCTACGTTGCCACCGATAACCGCTTGATCCTCGCATTTTCTCCGGAGAGCAAGCAATGAGAATTCTCTTCCTCGCACTCTTTGTGTTTTCAGTTTTTACCAGCGCCGCAGGACGTACTGCCGATACGTTGGGCCAAACATCCACCACCTCAATCAGTATAGATACCAACCCCCAAGGGGCTGTTGTCTTCATTAACGGCGACAGTGTCGGCATATCACCTGTAACCGTAACGGGCATCCCGGCGGGTAAGGTCCGCATTCGTATTCTCCCCCCCGATTTCAAGAATTGGCTCGCTGAACCGGTTATTGATTCTCTATCTATACAAGAGGGAACAACCGTGTCCCGAAGCTATGGTCTGGCTCGGAAGCATTTGATTCTAACTTCTCCATCGGGGGCACAGGTCTTACTCGGAGATTCGGTTGTCGGATTAACCCCGCTTGTTATTCGTGGAGATTGGAAACACATGGAAGTTCGAAAGAAGGGGTACGCATCCGCACCACTCGATGGAATCATGCCCGAAAGAGGCATTATTTCGCTCAATTTGAAGGAATCATGGGATGGTGAGCCGAGTGAGTCCCCTATCATCAGTTCGGATGAGGACGGCTCGTCACTCCGACTCTACCTCTCGGGGGCGGCTACGATACTATCGGGCGCCACGGCTGCATATTTCAAGGTCAAGGCCGATAACAAGTATAGCGATTACTTGCGTTCGGGAAGCAATTCGGCGCTTGATGAAGTAAATCGTCTGGATACTGCTGCTGCGATAGCGCTTGTAGCCACGCAGGTCAGTATGGGCCTGTTCACGTATTTCATTCTTTCTGAATGAGGGGTACTTCAAGCTTGCGCGTATGTTGACTTTAAGGCGCTAAGCGGCTATATTTTGAACGACTTGAAGCACCCACGTGATCAGCTCGATCCAGACAATCCCAAGAGGTCACCCTGAATCCCACAATGAAAGATGAATTGGAGTTCCTGAAGAACGTCCCGATACTGTGTGATCTGGACCTGATGGACCTTGATACGATTGCAAAAGTTGGTGTTCGGAAGAAATACAAAAAGGGGAGCATCATTCTGTTGGAGGAAGAGGCGGGGGCGGCCCTTTTCGTGATCATTTCCGGAAAAGTAAAGGTTGTGCGGATGGATGACGACGGGCGGGAGGTCATCCTTTCCATTCTGGGAGAAAGCGACTTCTTCGGAGAGATGGCAATTCTGGACGGCCTTGCACGGTCAGCCAGCGTTGTCGCGATCCAGAAGTCCGAGCTCTTCATGATTCATCGCCGCGATTTCCTCAAGCTTCTTCATGATTTCCCTTCCGTCGCCATAGCATTGCTCAAGGAACTGACGATGCGTCTGCGCAAAGCAGATGCGCAAATCAAAAGCTTATCCCTCAAAGACGCGGCCGGCAGGGTCGCGAATGTTATTCTGCAGCTCGCTGACGACATCGGCAAAATCCGCAAGGGCCGTGTGGAGATTGATGAACTTCCCCTTCAGCAAGACCTCGCCAACATGGCAGGCACTTCCCGCGAAACCATCTCACGCATGATTCACGCCTACATACGCGAGGGTTTTTTGGAGCTGGAGCGGGGGAAACTCATCATCAACGATTATGAGAAATTCAAAGCTCGATACGTGTAGCCGTTCTTTTACCCAATTCCAGTGCAGACACACGGATATGCATGGCCGGTAAGGTTGATCTTCACATGCATACCGCGCATTCCGACGGGACGCTCAGCACGCGTGAACTTCTGACCCGGGCCCGCCGGGTCGGGTTAACAACCATTAGCATCACCGACCACGATAATACCGCCGCCATTGACGAAGCAATGGAGTTCGGAAGGGAACTGGGGATTGATGTGATCCCGGGAATGGAGCTCAGTGCCTCGCTCGGCGAAAAAGATGTCCATATACTGGGGTATTTTTTCGATCATCACCACGAGGGACTCCAGCGCTATCTGAAGGTCTATCGGGAAGAGCGGGTCAAGCGCGCCCACCGTATTGTTGAGAAACTGAACGAACTGAACGTCCCCCTCAAATTCGAGTCGGTAATTGAACAAGCTGGCGAAGGCTCGGTAGGCCGCCCCCATATCGCGAATGCCTTGCTGGATGAAGGGCTGACAGTGTCGTATCATGAGGCATTCTTCAAATATATCGGCTACGGAAAGCCGGCGTACGAGAAGAAGTATCAGGTATCGCCGGCGGAAGCCATCGGACTGATAGCATCGGCGGGAGGTATCTCATTCATAGCGCACCCGGGCAACGCGCTCGATGAGCCCACGTTGATGGAGTTAATTGAAAAGGGTGTGGATGGGATCGAGGTCGTGCATCCCTCACATTCTCCCGAACGGGTCGCCCATTACCGGGGTATAGCGAATGAGTATTTCCTCCTTACCAGCGGCGGATCGGATTTCCACGGTGGAAGGAAAAACGATGCCGAGGTGTTCGGCAAATATTTCATCACGGACGATGAAGTGGCGGACATGCGACGGCGGTTATCTTAACCCTTTGCGATAATGAACAACTGAGACTGTAATGAGCAAGCACATTGAAGGCACATTGGCTGCCGGCGGACATTCATACGGAATTGTGGTGAGTCGCTTCAACAGCCTTGTCACGGAACAACTTCTGAGCGGCGCAGTTGACTGTCTCGTCCGCCACGGTGCATCGGAAAACAACATCACTGTCGTTCGCTGTCCGGGATCGTTCGAAATTCCCCAAGTGGCGGCACGCCTTGCCCGTTCCGGGCAGTATTCAGCAGTGATTTGCCTCGGATGCGTCATTCGTGGAGAGACTCCTCATTTTGATTATATTGCTTCAGAGGTAACCAAGGGGATCGGTAGCATCGCCCTTGAAACCGGCGTCCCCGTGGCGTTCGGCGTCCTCACGACAGACAACCTGCAGCAGGCGTTGGAACGTGCCGGCGCGAAGGCCGGCAATAAAGGCTGGGATGCGGCAGCGACAGCCATCGAACTGGTCAATACATTTTCACAACTGGGAGAAGGGAGAACACGGTAGGGCAATTGATAAGAATTATTTGGGCTATTCAAAATAATTCTTCAGGGAGGAACCGGTCATGATTCGCAAGATGGCGAAACCCGTTGTGGCGATGGTGTTCTGCGCGCTGCCTGTCTGGGCTCAAGTGGGCATCTGGAATAACCATACTTCAATGCAGGAAATCCGCGGTATAGCACGCTCGAACGATACGTTTTGGGCGGCAACAAGCGGCGGACTCTTTGCCTGGAAGGAAGGAAGTTCAACCTACCGTAAACTCACCAATGCCGACGGTCTCCGCTCCACAGATCTTACGGCCATCGCTGTGGACAACAATGGCGACGTGTGGACCGGTACCTCGTCTGGCATTATTCACGTCTACTCCCCGGGAAAAGATTCCTGGCGGTATATCCCCGACATTGCCGCTGTCAACCAAACCAACAAGCGAATCAACAGCTTTTCTGTCTACGGTGACACTATTCTCATTTGCTCGGGATTCGGTGTGAGCCTGTTCAGAGTGACCCAGTTCCAGTTTGGCGATACCTATACCCGGTTCGGGTCCGTTTCCAGCACAGCACGTGTTTCCGTCAACTCTGCTCTGCTTTTCAATGGTGAATTCTGGATCACATTGACCGACGGTCAAAATGTCCATCGCACAGCCAATGCAAGCCTCTCCTCTCCTAACCTGCTTCAGCCGAACGAATGGGCGCTGAAGACGGTGGGCAATTCAGCCGTCGTTCCATTTACATTGGCTTCTTACAATGGCTTGCTTTATGTCTCAAGCTCCGCCGGTGTGTATTCATTGGCCGGAGGCCAGTGGACTCCCGTGGATTCTCTCGCCGGCAGAGAATTTGTTGCTCTGACCTCATCGAACGAGAAACTCGTGGCGGTTGACGTCAACCGTACAGTCTTCCAACTTACCGGAACAAATTCAATTTCTCGCATCGGTACGGCGCTCCCCCAAGCCGCAACCTCGGTTCGTTTGGGACCCTCAGGTTCGGTAATTGTCGGGACACGTTCCGGCGGTCTGATGGGATTCGTCGGATCCTCGTGGATGAGCTTCTTTCCGAACGGACCGGGTTCCAACCAGTTCACCAGCGTTGCTGTTGACGCAAGCGGTAATGTCTGGGGCGGATCGGGCAATGCGAACGGAAAAGGTTTCTACCGACTCAAAGGCAATAACTGGACTACCTTCAACAACGAAAACTCCCCGCTTCCGGGAAACGACTATTACCGCGTCAGCATGGGATGCAACGGAGATATGTGGGTGAGTTCTTGGGGAGGCGGATTGGTTCTCATGCCCGCGGGGACCGACTCTGTCAACCGAAATCTCATCTTCAATAGCAATGTTGGCATGGTGGGAATACCGGGCAACCCGGGGTATGTTGTCTGCAGCAACGTGGTTTGCGATCGCAAAGGAAATACCTGGGTCGCAATTCAATTCCCAGACAACAAACGGGCACTGGCAGTCCGTACGCCAGCAGGCGAGTGGCGAACCTATCCTGTGTATGTCAGTGGCGTTCCTGCTTCGTATTTGACAAATATCCAGGTATCCCGTTCACTGGCGATTGACGCATCTGATAACCTCTGGATGGCGGCAGTAACAGAGGGAAGAAAAGGCGCAATCACCATCAACAACCGGGGCGCGGTGGGAGATTCGATAGCGGAAACTGTGGTGAGTTCGGCAAACGGCCTCCCCGATGACAATGTCCGCTGCATAGTGGTGGACAGGGAGAACGATATTTGGGTCGGCACGGACAGAGGTATTGGCATAATCCTCGACCCTAATAATCCGACACGGAGCGGCGGAGTCGCCAGCTACAAACCCCTGCTTGGCACACTCATAAATGCGGTAGCTGTTGATCCTTTGAACCAAAAATGGGTAGCCACAAATGAAGGTGTGGTGGTACTGTCGAGAGATGGTACCCAAACCATTGCGCAGTACACGGTTGCCAATACCGGAGGTCGTTTGATCGACAACGATGTCAAAGATATCGCGATTGACCCTTCCACAGGGACAGTGTATTTTGCGACATTGAGCGGCCTGGCCAGTCTGACGACTACATCTGTCGAGCCCCAAAAAGACTTTGATAAGATTGTTGTCTCCCCCAACCCGTTCCGTCTGCCATCCAATGTACCATTGAATGTGGACGGACTGGTCTCCAACTCCAGGCTAAAGATCCTCACCGTTGATGGCAGGCTAGTGCGCGAACTGACTACGCCCGGTGGACGGGTAGGCTTCTGGGATGGACGAGACGAGGGGGGGAAATACGTTTCCTCAGGAATCTATCTGGTCGTAGCGTATTCAGAGACGGAAAAAGGCAAGGTCGCGACCGGCAAGGTCGCTGTGATTCGAAAATGAGATTTCAACACCACCACCAACAACCCCGCCCGGACTTCGGGTCAGCGGATCGGGCGGTTTTCAACAACCAACAAAACACAAGGAGGATGTAGACCTTGGATACCAATGGCTACAAAGACGAGATCTTCACTAAACGGGTACGAGCCGGAAAACGGACGTATTTCTTTGATGTGAAGTCGACAAAGTCCGAGAAAGACTTCTACATAACCGTCACCGAAAGCAAGCGGGTCGGGGAGGACGAGTATGAGAAGCACAAGATTTTTCTCTACAAAGAGGACTTCGAAAAATTCCGTGAGGCACTTGCAGAGACCGTCGAGTATGTCCAGACCCAGCTTCTTGAAGGCGTTCCCTCAGAAAAGCAAGGCTAACTTCCCTCCTGTTGTAGACATTTTCCTCCAATGCCCACGCTCCATTCGTGGCAGCGTGGGCTTATCTTGACTCTCTTTCAGCAAATGCCTATATTTTCAGCGGTTTTTTGACATCGACTGTAAGGTAGTTTGCGATGAAAATTCAAATCGGTGGGTTGTCCGAAGGCATTCACCGATATTCCTTTACAGAGCCGGCGTCCACGCTGGAGTTGGGAGAGGATTTCAGCGGAAGTGTTGTTGTGGAAACCACCCTCGACAAAGGCCCGTCGCAAATCCTGCTCACATCGGAAATCCGTGCAACAGGACAGTTTGTGTGCGACCGCTGTTTGTCACCGTTTTCCGCTGATTTGGCTCCGGGTTATGCCATGGTCTATGTCAGCGAGGGAACAGATACTTCGCATCTGGATCCCACTGAAGTCCAGGTAATCCCGGCCGGTTTTCATGTAATCGATATTTCCGATGATGTCCGGCAGACATTGTTGCTTTCAATACCTCTGAAATTGCTCTGCAAAGAGGCCTGCCGGGGTCTTTGCACCGAATGCGGCACGAATTTGAATAATGAAACATGCAGCTGCTCCCACGCCGAGGTTGATCCTCGATGGGAGGCACTGAAAGATTTTCCACGCAATTAGATTTATTGAGGACCAAGGAGAGATTACGATATGCCAAATCCAAAACGCCGACATTCCAAAACACGGGGCAGAAAGCGCCGTACGCACTACAAGGCAACGGCAGCTGCAAAAGCGAAGTGTCCGAATTGCAACGAAGCAAAGCTTCCGCACCGTGCCTGCCCGAATTGCGGCTATTACAATGGCAGGATCGTACGGTCACCGAAGGCATCCTAACGCCTCCGTCAGCCTTATCTATCCCCGTATTCCTTCTACAGTGTAATCCCCTTGGCACCTCAGCAAGAACAAATACGTATTGCTGTTGACGCAATGGGTGGAGATCACGCCCCTGCCAATGTTATCGCGGGGGCTGTGGACGCGCTCGTTGAAACCCGGGGCCGCTTCACTCTCCTGCTCGTGGGACAAGAAGACCGGATACGGGAAGAACTGGGCAAGCACCCCGCCGTATCATCACTTCCCACAGGTTGCTACGAGATTTGCCACGCTCGTGAAGTCATCGGCTTTAACGATCCTGCAACCGCCCCGATCAAGACCAAGCGGGACTCATCCATCACCGTTGGAATCACCCTCCATAAGGAGGGAAAGGCCGACGCATTCGTCAGTGCCGGGCACACCGGGGCCATGCTTTCAGCCTCAACCCTGCTCTTGGGACGGATCGAGGGTGTAAGCCGTCCGACCATCGGCGCATTGCTCCCGACAGTCGGCGCGCCATCATTTCTTGTGGACGCGGGTACAAATGTTGACTGCAAACCCCGGCATCTGTTCGAGTTTGGCATTATGGGGTCGGTGTACGTCGAGGCGATGACGGGAAAAGAGAATCCTTCCATCGGTTTGCTGAGCATCGGCGAGGAAGATAGCAAAGGAAACGAGGTAACGCTTGAGGCGTTTTCGATGTTCAAGCAAAGTACGTTGAATTTTGCAGGTAACGTGGAGGGACGCGACATCCTGCAGGCCAAAGTGGATGTCGTTGTCTGCGACGGGTTTGTCGGAAATATTCTTCTTAAGTTCGGTGAAAGCGTCCCCTCTTTTTTCAAGGCTAAGTTCACCACGTTCGCTGCAAAGAGTGTGTTCAACAAGCTGATAGCCGGGCTTGCCCGCAACGGACTCCGTTCGGTCATGAAAGAACTCGACTACCAGGAACACGGCGGCGTTCCGCTGCTGGGTGTGAACGGCGTATCGATCATCGGGCATGGAGGATCGACGGCAAAAGCCATCAAGAATATGATTTTCCGGGCGGAGGAAATGGTGCAGCGGAGGGTGAACGACAGGCTGCGTGCTGTCATGAAGCAATACGCCACACAATAGACTGAAACAACACGAAGAGGTAATGGAGAAAAGAAGAGCGACAATCACAGCTGTCGGGCATTACGTCCCCGACAAGATTCTCTCCAACGCGGATTTGGAGAAGATGGTTGATACCACAGACGAATGGATACGAACCCGCACGGGCATCCGGGAACGCCGGATTCTCGAAAGCGGAGCTACATCTGATATGGGAGTCGCAGCGGCAAAGGTGGTGCTTAAGAACCGCGGCATCGACGCATCTGAGATCGACATGATTGTCGTTGCAACCATTTCCCCCGACATGTTCTTTCCCTCCACCGGCTGTGTCATCCAGGAAAAACTCGGGGCCAAAAAGGCATGGGCGTTTGATGTCTCGGCTGCATGTTCCGGCTTCCTCTACGCATTGATCATCGGGACACAGTTTGTCGAAACGGGCACATACAAGAAAGTATTGGTAATTGGCGCCGACAAGATGAGCGCTATCACCGACTATACCGACCGCAACAACTGCATCCTGTTCGGCGACGGCGCCGGAGCGGTGCTGCTTGAGCCGAGCAAGAATCCTGACGAGGGCATCATGGATTCGATCCTGTACTCCGACGGATCGGGCGGAAAGTTCCTTAACATGAAAGCAGGCGGAAGCCTGAATCCTGCATCACACGATACAATCGACAAGCGCTGGCATTACCTCTTCCAGGATGGCAAGAGTGTCTTCAAAGTCGCTGTAATGGGCATGGCCGACGTATCAGCCGAAATCCTGAATCGTAATAATCTCACAGGTGCTGATGTGGATTGGCTCGCGCCCCATCAGGCAAACCTCCGGATCATCGATGCCACCGCTGAACGCATGGGCTTGGACAAGTCAAAGGTAATGGTCAACATCGACAAGTATGGCAACACAACGGCCGCGACCGTTCCTCTCTGCCTTTCGGAATGGTGGCATGCCGGAAAGCTGAAAAAAGGACAACGCCTTGTTATTGCGACGTTTGGCGCAGGATACACTTGGGGTTCCGCGCTTATCAATTGGTCTGCAGAGGACGTGAAATCCTCATGAGCAAGCGTGCTTACATCTTTCCGGGACAAGGCTCGCAATATGTCGGAATGGGAAAGGACTTTTTCGATTCCGATCCGTCGTCCCGGGCATTGTTTGAGAACGCTGATGCCATTCTGGGGTTTCCGCTAAGCACAATCTGTTTCGAGGGGCCAGAAGAGGAATTAAAGCAGACACGCAACACTCAACCGGCAATTTTCCTCCACAGTTATGTGGTGTTCTCACAACTCGGGGCAAAGCCTGACATGGTTGCCGGCCACTCGCTCGGCGAATACACGGCGCTTGTTGCTGCCGGGGCATTGAGCTTTGAAGATGGGTTGACCCTCGTACGGCTGCGCGGCGAATTAATGCAACAAGCCGGCGAAGAGCAAAAGGGTACCATGGCAGCGATCATCGGATTGTTGCCTGAAGCGGTCGAGGAGGTCTGCAAGGAAGCCGCCGCGTCAGGAATTGTCCAGCCGGCAAATTTCAATTCCCCCGGACAGATAGTAATTTCAGGTTCGGTTGATGGCGTGCGCAAAGGAATGGAACTGGCGAAGGCCCGCGGCGCCAAGATGGCAAAGGAACTTGTTGTCAGTGGCGCGTTTCATTCGTCGCTCATGGCAAGCGCCCAGGATGGATTGAAAAAGAAACTCGACGAAACTGAAATCAAGGATGCCGCCATTCCCGTCTATGCGAACGTTACCGCCGAGCCGGCTACAAAGGCTGAAGACATCCGTGATTTGCTCTTCCGGCAATTAACGAGCCCCGTCCGGTGGGAGGAGTCGATCATTCACATGGTGCGTGACGGGGCAACGGAGTTTATCGAGGCCGGCCCGCAAAAGGTTCTGCAAGGGTTGGTAAAACGCATCGCCCCCAACGCTCAGACGTCGGGGTTCGACAAGTTCGCAGATCTCACAAAATCCTGAAGCGACGTGGCCGAAGAGTTCTTGCAGGTCAAGCAATACCGAGTCAACAACGAGTTTTTTGAGAAGGGATTCAAGAGCGGACAGAGCCCCTGTTCCTGTACGTCTCGTTGCTGTAAAGGAGGCGTCTGGATCGATGTAAAGGAATACGAGACGGTCGTCTCGCACAGCGAGTTGATCCGGAAAGAGATGGATGAAACCCAGAATCCTGATCCGGAATCATGGTTCGAGCCTGGGGTGTTCGATGACGCCGACTTCCCGTCGGGCAAATGCGTGGGGACGACAGTTGTCAATAACAAGTGTGCGTTCCTCGACAAGTTCGGGCGCTGTGCAATACAACTTGCAGCGGTAACAGCGGGAAAGCACCGCTGGGAGTGGAAACCGATCTATTGCATCCTCTACCCCGTCGAGGTATCTGATGGCGTGATCGGGTTCGACCCGATGTTGCAGGATGAGCAGCCGTGCTGCAGCGTCTCGACAGAGTTTGAAACGCCCCTGTTCGCCGCATGCAAAGATGAACTGACCCATCTTCTGGGAGAAGATGGATATGCAACACTTGAACAACACTACGCCTCGCTGAAGCACATTGCAACTGAGGCAAAAAGGAAAGACTCATGAAACAGCTCGAAAACGTGGTTGCACTTGTTACCGGAGGAGGACGCGGGATCGGAAGGGCGATTGTGATGGCACTCGCCGATGCGGGAGCTGCTGTCGCCTTTACGTACAAAAGTTCTGCCCCTGCTGCCGAGGAACTCGTTGCGGAACTTCGTGGCAAAGGGATCCGCGCTGCCGCTTATCAGGCGGATGCGGTTTCCTCTTCTCGATCTGCTGAAGTAGTTGCTGAAGTCCTGAAGGAATTCGGTCGCCTCGATGTACTTGTCAACAATGCCGGAATCACAAAAGACGGCCTCTTACTCCGAATGAGTGAAGATGATTGGGATCAGGTTATCGCCAACAACCTGAAAAGCGTGTATAACTACACGAAAGCCGCTATCAAGCCGATGATGAGCCAACGGACAGGAAAAATCATCAATATAACGTCTATTGTCGGCGTAACCGGCAATGCCGGCCAGGCAAATTACTCGGCCTCAAAGGCAGGTATCATAGGGTTCACAAAATCTATTGCAAAAGAAGTAGGTTCTCGCAATATTGCTGTGAATGCCGTTGCCCCCGGCTACGTTGAAACAGATATGACTGACAAACTGAATGACGAGCAAAAGAAGGCCCTCGCCGATCTTATCCCGCTAAAACGGACGGCACAAGCTCATGAAATCGCCGCTGTAATACGGTTTCTGGCCTCCCCTGAAGCAAGCTATATCACGGGCCAGGTGATCTGTGTTGACGGCGGACTGACAATGTAACAGAGACAATAAAACCACTACAATCCACCAAACTCAAAAGGAGAACTATCCATGGCAGATATTGAAGCGAAAGTCAAGGAGATCATCGTCAATAAACTCGGCGTTGACGAAGCACAGATCACTCCCGAAGCATCCTTCACGAATGATCTCGGCGCAGATTCGCTCGACACAGTTGAACTTGTGATGGAGTTCGAGAAAGCTTTCAATCTCCAGATCCCCGACGAAGATGCGGAGAAAATTGCCACAGTTGGCGACGCTATCAACTACATCAAGGGCAAAGCCGCCTAACGGGCTGCAGCCTGAGGAAGCGCAATTGCCAATACTCACGAATCAGGTGCATCTATGGAAGGAAAGCGAAGAGTTGTTGTAACAGGCATTGGGGCGGTAACGCCGCTGGGCTTGAATCTCGCAGATTACTGGAATAATCTCGTTGCGGGCAAAAGCGGCGCTGCCACTATCACGTATTTCGACCCGTCCGCGTTCGGAACACGATTTGCCTGCGAGGTGAAAGGGTTCAAAGCAACGGATTTCATGGACCGCAAGGCTGCACAGCGGATGGATCCGTTCGCCCAATTCGCCACAGTTGCCTCCGATGAGGCGATCAAAGACTCTGGCTTGCCTCTGAAGGACATCGACCCTGACCGGGTCGGCTGCGTGTACGGCTCCGGCATCGGTGGTATGATTACTTATGATGCCCAATTCAGCAACTACCGGGAAGGTGGTCCGCGACGGATCAGTCCGTTCTTCATTCCTATGCTGATACCTGATATTGCGGCAAGCCAGATTTCGATGCGGCACGGCTTGAAGGGCCCCATATATGCAACGGTTTCCGCGTGCGCAAGCGCAAATCACGCTATCGGCGATTCGTACCGGATTATCGAGTACGGCGACGCTGATGTGATGATTTGCGGCGGTTCGGAAGCTCCGATCACCCCGATGGGGCTTGGAGGGTTTGATTCGATGAAGGCACTGTCGTCACGAAACGATGCGCCCGAAAAGGCAAGTCGTCCGTTCGACGCACAGCGCGACGGATTCGTCATGGGCGAGGGCGGGGGAACCCTCGTCCTTGAAGAGTACGAACACGCTGTGAAGCGCGGAGCAAAGATCTATGCCGAGATCGTGGGCATCGGATACACGGCCGACGCCCACCATCTGACGGCACCTGCGGAGGGTGGCGAGGGTGCAGTCCGCGCGATGCGGCGCGCATTGAAGGATGCGGACATTGCTCCCGAGGTCATCGATTACATTAACGTGCACGGAACGTCAACTCCGCTGGGCGACATTGCCGAGAACACAGCAATCAAGACCACGTTCGGCGAGCATGCACGCAAACTGAATATCAGCTCCACCAAGTCCATGACCGGCCACTTGCTCGGCGCTGCGGGCGCCATTGAGGCGATCGCTGCGATTATGGCCTGTCATACGAACACCATTCCCCCCACCATCAACCAGGAGTTTCCCGATCCGGAGTGCGACCTGAACTACACGCCAAATGTTGCCGTCAAGCGGGCTGTCAGCTATGCGTTGAGCAACACGTTCGGGTTCGGAGGAAAAAACGCCACCCTGATCGTGAAGAAGTTCACACCATAATGTAACAGGAACGTATGCGATGGCTGCAGGGACTTCTCAAGCGGTTGCGAGGGGAGTCCTACAACAAAGCCGATACACGGGGGAACAAACCGGCGCAGCAGCAAATTGAGACCCGCCTTCCCGTCAATCTCGACGGCCTCGAAGAAGCGCTTGAATACACAATCCGCCATAAAGATGTGTTTGTTCAGGCGCTTGTTCATCGTTCTTATCTCCAGCAGACGAACCAGCACGGACAATCCAATGAACGGCTTGAGTTCCTAGGCGACTCGATTCTCAACCTGATTATCGGCGAGTATCTGTACCGCACCTTCCCCGATGCAGATGAAGGCGAGTTGACAAAAATGCGATCACGCCTTGTCAACCGGAAAGCCCTTGTCGCCTATTCCAGGAGCATCCATCTCTCAAAGTACATCCTTATGAGTCAGAGTGCCGCCCAATCATTGGGCAAGGGCTCCGAGACAATCGTTGCAGATACGTTTGAGGCGATCGTTGCGGCGTTGTACCTGGATGGCGGTTACGTGGAGGCACGACGCTTCGTGGAACTCAGGCTCTCCGAGGCGCTTCGGCACAAAACAGTCATCACCTCCGACGAGAATTACAAAAGTATGCTGCTGGAATATGCACAGGCGAACGGCCTCGGCGTTCCCCGCTACTCTATTATCAGAGAAGAGGGACCGGACCATGACCGAACTTTCACAGTCGTTGTTACGTTGAATAATCGCAAAAGCGGCGAGGGGGTTGGCAAGAACAAGAAAGAAGCCGAGCAAGCCGCAGCCAGTATGGCTCTTGAGCGCCTTCAGGACACACAATAAGTCAGTATTTCGGCGGTAATCCGGTAAATTCTCCCCCCTCCCCGTGACAAGCGCCTCAAGTCTTTTAACCAGGAAATTTGTATTTTTAGTCATTCACTGATCAAGATTCATCCCGGAATTACTACATCTTCTATGGAAACCTTCTCTTTCGAAAAAGAACAATTTCAGGACCGCCACATTGGACCCGATGAGCATGATCTGAGCGAGATGCTCTCCTCTATCGGGGTCAATTCACTTGATGAGCTGATTGACCAGACAGTCCCGGACAATATCAGGGCACAGTTTCCCTTGCAGTTGCCGGAAGCACTCAGCGAACATGAATTTCTTGCAAGAATCTCCGAGCTTGCAAGAAAGAACAAGGTCTTCAAGTCTTACATCGGCATGGGGTACTATGATACCGTCACCCCTCCGGTGATCCTCAGAAACATCATCGAGAACCCGGGCTGGTACACGCAATACACTCCGTATCAGGCGGAGATCGCTCAGGGAAGACTCGAAGCGTTGCTCAACTATCAGACTATGGTAGCGGATCTGACAAAGATGGAAGTCGCCAATGCATCTTTGCTTGACGAGGCAACGGCTGCGTCTGAGGCAATGACAATGATTCACGCAATGGTAACGAAGGACAGGCCTTCGGCGTACAGGTTCTTCGTCTCTGATACGGTACTTCCGCAAACGCTCGCTGTCCTTCAAACACGCTCATCAGCCCTCGGGCTCGAGCTTGTCGTGGGCAGCCATGCAAACACCCGTCTGGATGAGACCTTTTTCGGAGCCATTGTTCAGTACCCCGCACAGGACGGCGCAGTCCGGGACTACCAGGACTTTATCAGGATGGCACACGATGCAGGCGCGCTGGTAGTCGTGGCTGCGGATCTGTTGAGCCTCCTAATGCTCAAGCCGCCCGGCGAGTTCGGTGCTGATGTAGTTGTCGGATCGTCACAGCGGTTTGGCGTGCCTATGGGATACGGCGGGCCCCATGCCGCATTTATGGCGACGAAAGAGGAATACATCCGACACATGCCCGGCCGCATCATCGGCGTATCAATTGATGCGAACGGTAACACTGCCTACAGAATGACTTTGCAGACACGCGAGCAACACATCCGTCGGGAGAAGGCGACCTCAAATATCTGCACTGCCCAGGCTCTCCTGGCAATCGTGGCGGGCATGTATGCCGTGTACCATGGCCCGGAGGGTTTGAAGCGCATCGCCCGGAATGTTCACGGGCTTACCGTCGCTCTCGAGGAGCAGCTGTTGAAACTGGGGTATGAACAATTGAACGCCGAGTACTTCGACACACTCGAAATCCGTGTCGGATCCGCGGAACGTATCCAGGCAATTGCAGAAGCGCGCAAGATCAACTTCCGGTATATCGACGGTAATACCGTCGGCGTGTCGCTTGACGAAACGACGACGCCCGAGAATGTTCACGAAATCATCTCGGTGTTTGCCGAGGCTTCCGAAATCAAGTACCAGCCAAACGGCAGCCAGTCATTGCTCTCCGGAATACGGGTTGGCTATACAGCACCGTTCGAGCGGACCAGCCCATTCTTAACTCACCCCGTCTTCAACAGATATCACTCGGAGACGGAGATGCTGAGGTACCTGAAGTCTCTGGAGAATAAGGACCTCTCCCTTGCCCACTCCATGATTCCGCTCGGTTCCTGCACAATGAAGCTCAACGCCACGTCAGAACTTGCCCCGATAACCTGGCGGGAGTTTGGCACACTTCATCCTTTTGTGCCTGTCTCACAGGCGGAAGGTTATCAGGAGATCTTTCGCTCACTTGAGCAGTACCTTTGCGCCGTTACCGGCTTTGCAGCGTGCTCCTTGCAGCCCAATTCTGGTGCACAAGGTGAGTACGCCGGCCTGATGGTAATCCGGGCATACCATCACGACAGAGGGGACACTCACAGGAACATTGCTCTTATCCCGCAGTCAGCGCACGGCACAAATCCCGCAAGCGCCGTCATGGCTGGAATGAGCGTAGTGCCCGTTAAAACGGATGCACGCGGCAATATCGAGTTTGAGGATCTGAAGGCAAAAGCCGAACAGTATAGCAACAACCTGGCAGCGCTGATGGTCACTTATCCCTCCACTCATGGTGTGTTTGATGATTCCATTCTCGGCATCTGCACACTCATACACAAGTATGGCGGCCTCGTGTACATGGATGGCGCGAACCTGAATGCACAAGTTGGGCTCACAAGCCCCGCAATGATCGCAGCCGATGTGTGTCATATTAACCTGCATAAGACGTTCAGCATTCCGCACGGCGGAGGCGGACCCGGCATGGGACCGATTTGCGTTGCTGATTTCCTTGCGCCGTATTTGCCCGGACACCCTGTGGTAAAGACTGGCGGCAACAAGGCTATCACGGCCATATCCGCAACTCCGTGGGGGAGTTCAAGCATCCTCCTGATCTCGTACGCCTACATCACAATGCTCGGCGCAAAAGGTGTCACGGAGGCGACAAAATACGCCATCCTTAATGCCAACTATCTGAAGGCGAAATTGCAGAAGCACTACAAGGTACTGTACGAGGGAAGAAACGGACACGTAGCGCACGAGTTTATTCTTGATACAAGGGAGTTCAAGAGCGCCGGTATCGAGGTTGAAGATATCGGGAAGCGATTGATGGATTACAACTTCCATGCGCCGACCGTTTCATTCCCTGTCGCCGGCACTCTCATGATCGAGCCGACGGAGAGCGAATCAAAAGCGGAACTCGATCGCTTCGCCGAGGCAATGATCTCCATACGGAACGAGATTCAGGAGATCATAGATGGCAAGGCAGATCCGAAAGACAATGTTCTGAAGAACGCCCCGCACACTGCACAAGAGGCACTCAGCGAGACGTGGAATCACCCGTACACTCGCTACAAAGCCGTGTACCCGCTGAATTATCTTCGAAAGAACAAATTCTGGCCTGCTGTAGCCCGGGTGAACAGCTCCTACGGCGACCGCAACATCATGTGTTCGTGTCCGCCACTTGAGGATTATGCGGAGGAGTCTGTAGCAGAGCGTGCGTGATATATCCACACCATGCACTATTCGGCGGCTGTCCTGAAATGGGAGCCGCCGTTCTTTTTTTTGCGGATTGCTGTCCCGTTTGAATTTTGGTATCTTGGAGTGTCATGAAGATAGGATCGCTCATTCTCTTTTGCCTGCTCTCCGCAACCCTGGTAGTTGCGCAGGTTGCTCAGCGACAACAACACCCACCTGTCTCCTACGGTATTGTCGATACTGTCATCGTCATCGGCAATGAGAAAACGAAGGAGTCGGTTATCCTCCGCGAGATGACATTGAAGCAGGGAGCGGAGGCAACGCCCGAAGCTCTTGAATGGGATCGAGGGCGTATCTACAGCATCGGACTATTTACACGCGTCGATGTGAACGTCGTCCCCTTCGAGGGAAAGAACATGCTCATCGTTGATGTCAACGAGCGATGGTACATCATTCCCCTCCCTCTCTTCGGTTTCAGGGACGGTGATCCCAAAAAGCCATATTTCGGAGCCGGACTCCTCCACAACAATTTCCGGGGATTGAACCAGAAGCTCTTCGGATCCGTTGTATTCGGATATAATCCCTCGCTGGCGCTTTCCTTTTCCGACCCGTGGATTGATAGAGAACACGATTTGTTCTTCTCCGCCGGGCTATCGCATTCACGCATCAAGAACAGAAGCACGCTGCCCAGTGGTGTCGTGCCTGACTTTGAAGAGTTGCATTATGATGTCAACTCCACGCTCGGAAAGCGATTCACCCTGTACCAGACTCTTGCCATAAACCTCGGCTACCGCATACTTAAAGTAACACAACAGGCGCCGGGCAGGACCGTCTCGCCCGACGGGGTGGACAACTTTCTTTACGGATCGGTGATCTTTACTTATGATTCGAGGAATCTGCGGGACTACACGACCAGCGGTACATATGCCAGTGCGTACATCACCAAGTACGGGTTCGGGGAATCTGAGCTGAGCTTCACACGTTTCGGCCTGGATTTGCGAAGATTCAGCCCGCTACCACTTGACCTTACACTCGCTACACGATTCCACGGGTCGGTCGTCTCAGGCAGTGTCGTACCTACGCACGTGCGCGCGTATTTCGGATACGGCGAACGCATCCGGGGGTATTTCAGGAATGTGTTTGAGGGAGAGAATATGGCAGGCGCCTCTGTAGAATTGCGTATTCCCATTTTGCAACCTCAAACGGTCATGTTCACAGCCATTCCGATGCCGCGGGAATTCAGCGTCTGGCGGCTCGGTTTAAGCGCAGAGCTCTTCGGTGACGCAGGCACAACCTGGTTCCGGGGCCAGAATGTATCTATGAACGCCATACGTTCCGGCTATGGTGGCGGGCTCATATTTCTGCTCCCGTATGATGTCGTCGTCCGAACTGAATACGCTTGGAATGACCGACGGAGAGGACAGTTCATTCTTGGAATCCGCTCGGCATTCTAACACATGGAATACTTCTACGCTCCCCCCACCGCCGTAACCGGCGACATGATCACGATCGAGGAAGACGAATTCTCGCACCTGACTCACGTGATGAGAAAGAAAGCTGGAGATGAATTTCGGGTTGTTGATGGACAGGGAATAACGTACGATGTTTCCCTCGTACAAATCGGAAAGCGGCAGGCTCAATGCCGCATTTCCGGACGGTACCACATGCTACATGAGCCATCCCGCCTTGTCACCCTCGCCGTCGGAATGCTGAAGAACAACTCCAGTTTTGATTTTCTCGTCGAGAAGTGTACGGAGCTGGGGGTAGCGGAGATCTTTCCCCTAAGAACAAATAGAACTATCCCCGTTCATGCCAAGACGGCGCGCTGGAAGAAGCTAGCACTCGCAGCGATGAAACAATGCGGCAGATGCGTGTTGCCGGTTGTCCATGAGCCAGTCCCGATCGCAGACTTCCTCAATGAGTCCAAAGCAACAATGAAGTTTCTCCCCCACGAAACAACAGAGTCGCCGGGTCTGCTTGAGGTGTCGGACAAGGACAATCCTACAACCGCAGCTGTCATGATCGGACCGGAGGGAGGCTTCACCGAAGAGGAGGTAAGAGCTGCCATCAGCTCCGGGTTCGTGCCTGTGAGCCTCGGGCGGCGTCGATTACGCACAGAGACGGCCGCCATTCATGCCGTCGGCGCCTTGGTTCGTGACACCTGAATTTGCTGAAATGCCGTTTTTCCAATATATTCTCCCAACTTTCTAAGGGGATTCGCACTCTACGCACCTATGGGGAACAACCGTAAGCAACAACGGAAACAGCGGAAGCCAGTATCACCATTTACCTCCGGGACCCGCCTCTGGCTTGCTGTGATTCTCATCGTAACTGCCATTGCCTTCTACCCGTCCCTTAACAACGGATTCACCAACTGGGATGACAACCTGTATGTTACCCAGAACGACATTATCAAAGATCTCTCCTGGAACAGCGTCAAGACGTTTTTCACAACATACTACGGCGGCAACTACCATCCGCTTGTTGCGCTGACAAATGCCATTGAGTATCACTTCTGGCAGCTCAATCCCAAACCATATCACGTCATAAACCTGTTGCTGCATCTTGCAAATACGGGACTCGTGTTCTGGTTCATACATCTTCTCAGTGGCAGACGGACAGTTGCAATCATTGTCTCGTTGTTCTTCGGCATTCATCCGATGCATGTCGAGTCGGTTGCATGGATTGCCGAACGGAAAGATGTACTGTACACATTCTTCTACCTTGGATCGTTGATTGCCTATCTGCGGTACTTGAAGGATCCAGCGAGGAAAGAGCATTTGGTGTACGTCGGATTGCTTCTATTGCTGTCTCTTTTCTCGAAATCAGCGGCAGTGATTGCGCCGGCTACCTACCTGCTTATTGATTTCTACAAGAAACGAAGCTGGAATCTCTCCCTTCTCGTTGAGAAGGCTCCCTTCTTTCTGTTGTCGCTCATATTCGGAATAGTTGCCCTTCAATCACAAGCCTCCGCTAAAGCTCTGAACACGCTGGAACCTTTCTCAATTATTGACAGGGTTCTCATCTCGAGCTATGCCGTAGTTTTCTATATCGGAAAGCTGTTCTGGCCGCTTCAGCTTTCAGCATTCTACAACTTCCCGCTAATCGGGCCCGCGTTGCCCTTGAAATACTATCTCGCCCCGGTTTTCATAGCCTTGATCATCTTCGTTGTCCTCAAGAATAGATCGATGCAGAACGAACTGCTGTTCGGTTTGAGCTTTTATCTCTTCAACATTATTCTCGTGATACAGATAATTTCTGTAGGCATGGCAGTTGTCGCAGAACGATACACGTACGTTTCCTACATCGGACTGTTATTTATTGTGGCTCACGCCTTCTCTTTGTTGATGGAGGGGCACTGGAAACTTCCCGGCTCCTTCCGGATCATTGCCAAGGGAATTGTCATTGCTTTCGCCATGCTCTGTGCAGTGTTGACGTGGGAACGCTGCAAGGTATGGTATGACGGCGAAACACTATTCACCGATGCCTTGAAGTACGAGAGGACTTCGCCTATCCCCTATTACAACAGGGCAATGGCCCGATACCACAAGGGTGAGTACAGGACCGCAATCGAGGACTTTGACAAGGCGATTGCGCTGTATGCAAAGGATGTGGACTACTTTCTCAATCGGGGTGCGTCAAAATTCGCCCTGCAGGATTTCCGCGGTGCGCTTGCAGACTTTGAGAAGATACTCAGGCTTGACCCGAAGAATGCCGATGGACTCGTAAACGCTGCAAATGCCGAGGCAATGCTGGATAATTATGGAACCGCTCTCGAGTATTTCAACAGGGCCCTTACACTCGATCCCACAGAGCCGCTCGGTTACTACAACAGGGGACAGCTGCACTATAGAATGAAGGATCTGGATAAAGCATGCGCAGATTGGCAACGTTCATTTGAACTGGGTTTTACGGACGCAACACTGATGATTCAACGATACTGTAGAAACTGATGCTCAACGGAAAACGCATAGTTGTTGTGATGCCGGCATACAATGCCCGCCGGACGCTTGAACACACTGTGCAGGAGTTGCCTGATTGCGTGGACGTCAAAATCCTCGTTGACGATGGGAGTTCAGATGAGACTCTTGCCCTGGCCCAGCACCTCGGGCTCAAGTCGTTTGCGCACGACAAGAACTACGGATATGGCCGCAACCAGCAGACGTGCTACCGCGAAGCTCTGGCCTCCGGCGCCGATATCGTGGTGATGATTCACCCGGACTACCAGTACACGCCGCTGTTGGTGACGGCAATGGTGAGCATGATTGCGTATGGCGTGTACGACGTTGTGATTGCGTCACGAATCGTGGGAGGTGGAGCATTGAAAGGGGGAATGCCGGTGTACAAGTACATTGCGAACCGCTTTCTGACGGCATTCCAGAATCTGCTGACGGGAGCGAAGTTGTCGGAGTATCACTCCGGATTCAGAGCGTTTACACGCCAGGTTCTGACTACACTTCCGCTTGCGGAAAACTCGGACGATTTCGTCTTCGACAACCAGATGCTTGCGCAGTGCATCCACTTCAAGTACAAAATCGGTGAGATCTCATGTCCCACCAAGTACTTCGACGAAGCCTCGTCAATCAACTTTGCGCGCAGTGTCCGATACGGATTCGGAGTTCTAGGGACGACGATCCAGCTTTTTCTCCAACGAATCGGAGTTGTCCGTTTCCGCATCTTCAGTGACGCTGGCCGGACACTTGAAAGTCACTACTACCGGCAAGTGTCCCGCCCGTAATCTATTCCATCGATTGAGCTACAATTGCCTGCGCTTCTTCAAGCATCATTTTGCTTGTGCGGAGCAGTGACTCCACTTCATCGGTCTTCCAGTTAACGAACTCCAGGTCGTTCAACCCTTTGAGGTTGATCTTCACATTCAGGGCCGCCGCTTCGCAAGCCGCGTGTAACATCAGCGCACTGACTCCCGCGTCGCTTACAGAGTTCTTGTTACCGTTGGCGGCAACATCCTGGCTAAGGGCAAGGCCATCGATGCAATGCTTCATCACTTCAAGCGGAACCATCGTTGCTTCTTTAGTGGCCGCTGTGACGGCAGCTTCACGCAAAGCCCTCTGTGCATCGCTCTCTTTCGGCAGACTGTAGGCCTCCATTACTTTGTTGAACGCCTCCGCATCTTTGTCGACCAACACTGTGAAACGTGCCCGAAGCTCTTCCGAACTCTTGAGGATTTTCTTCATGTCCTCTTCGACATCGGCATACTTCTTTTTGCCGATGGTCAAATTGCAAACCATCGATGTGAGCGCGGCTCCAATTGCCCCCGCCAACGCGGCAACGCTTCCTCCGCCAGGAGCAGGGCTTGATGAAGCAACGTCATCAAGAAAGCCGGCAAGTGATTTTTTATTCGCCATGATTCAGTATCCTCGCATTACAGTTGATATTCGATGATCTTTTTACCCGGATCGAATTTGTCGAGCTGACTCAGCCCGAGTTTTTCCTCCGCTATAGAAAGCAATTCACGTTCATCCTTGACGGACGGCGCATAATGGCGACCCGCCATCACCATCGCCTCGAGCGGTGAGAGCCCGACTAACTCGCTTCCCGTCACCTCAACCCCTAATCTGGCGGCTTCCTTTTTCACCTCTTCGAAAGCAACGTGGGGTGGCGTCACGAGGTAGTTTGTAAGGTTAATGGACACTTGTGCAATGTTGTGCGCTTCAAGCAACACCCCCATTGCCTTCACTGCCTTCAGGCTGCCGGGGATCTTGATCTTGTTACCGGATGCGTCAAGCACGGGATTTCCTGCATCATCTTTTTTAATGCGTCCGCTCTCACGAATACGCAGGGCGATCTCATCTGCAATCGACGTATCGTTCGTTGCGAGATTGACGTTGTAGGCAATAAGAAACATGCGGGCACCTGTCACGGTCGCTCCGGATTTGGCGTTGAATTCCGCAGGTCCGTAGTCGGGGACCCACACCGGGTCCTTCAGCTTTTCTGCCAAACCCTCGTATTGCCCTTTGCGGACCGACGCAAGGTTCCGCCGTTCAGGCTTAGTTGCGGCATCTTCGTACAAGTAAACGGGAATGCGCAGCTCTTCTCCAACCCGCTTGCCGAATTGATGCGCCAGCCGGACGCAATCTTCTGTTGAAACGCCGCGTACGGGTACAAACGGTACAACATCGGTCGCGCCGATACGGGGATGCTCGCCTGTGTGCTTGCTCATGTCAATGAGTTCGGCAGCCTTGCTCGTTGCCTTGAACGCCGCATCTACTACCGCCTGCGGTTCGCCGATGAAAGTCACAACCGTGCGGTTGTAATCCTTGTCCGGTTCGGCGCTTATAAACTTGACACCGTTCACTGCCGTTATGGCTTGTTTGATCCCGTCGATTACAGCTGCGTCGCGACCCTCGCTAAAGTTGGGGACACATTCTACAATGGTATTCATAGCGTTAAGAGTTTACAGTTCGAGAATAGTTCCATGCTTGATGGTAGTGATAATATGGTTCGTGCCAAAATGATAGGCTAGATGCCGGTAGTCCGGCACATCCGCAATTAAAATGTCAGCGTACTTGCCGGCCTCAATGCTTCCATACTTTTCGGAAAGATTCAGCGCGGCAGCGCCGTTCAGCGTTGCAGAGACAAGGGCTTCCTCCGGAGACATGCGCATCTGCGTACAAGCGATTGTCATCATCAGTGGCATTGAGAATGACATGCACGACCCGGGATTGAAATCGGAGGCTATCGCAACTGCTACTCCGGCATCAATAAGCTTGCGCGCCGGGGCATGATGGTGATTCAGAAAGAACGACACTCCGGGAAGCAATGTGGCAACTACGCCCGCCTTTCGCAGTGCCTCGATTCCCGCATCAGTAATGTGTTCCAGGTGATCCGCCGACACCGCGCCCACTTTCGCCGCGAGTTCCGCTCCGCCGAGTGGCGTAAGTTCTTCAGCATGGATCTTGGGGAGCATACCATGCGCTTTTCCGGTCTCCAGGATTCGCTCGGACTCTTCCAAACCAAAATATCCCGTTTCGCAGAACACATCACAAAACGCCGCTCTACCCTTTCGCCCGGCATATGGAATCATTTCCTCAACCACGAGATTAACGTATGCCTGCTTATTTGCCTTGAACTCCGGAGGGTATGCATGAGCGCCGATGAATGTCGGAACAACTGTCATCATCTCTTCATCACGAAGCTCTGCAATCGCTTCCAGCATCTTCATTTCTGAATTGAAGTCCAGTCCGTACCCCGTCTTGATCTCGACGCACGTCGTTCCGTGCTTCATCATCTGGTACATGTAGCGTAGCGTTTGTTTTTTCAACTCACGCTTTGACGCAGCGCGCACGTGTGTTATCGTGTTCAAAATCCCACCCCCCGATTCCGCTATCTGCTGATACGAGGCGCCTTGTGCACGCAAGGCGAACTCGTGCGCACGGTCACCTGCAAACATCATGTGTGTATGTGAATCGACGAAACCGGGCAAGACGACTTTCCCGGACGCATCAATCTCGGAGCAGGAATCGGGAATTGATAGGGAAAAATCCTTCATTTCCCCTACCCAGACAATTTTTCCGTTCTCACAAAGAACCCCAGCGTCACGCAGAATGCCCAATTCGCGCATCGCAGCACCGGTCTTTGTTCGCTTGCCGCCTGCAGCAACGGTCACAAGCTGGCGGATGTTCTTAACAAAAAGATTCACAAAATCTGCTTTGCAGGATGAGATGAAGAGAAACGCCTGAGGAATATCAGGAACTGTACAAAGATATGAAATGTGCGGAAGGAATTCTACCTGCCGTAGGAGTCCATGTGCCGGATGATCTTCTCGGAGAGCCGGGGCAGGCTGTTATCGCGCTTCGTCAGCACGTGATATTTCTCGAAGAAATCATTCGGGCCGCGCTCGATTGTCTCAACGAGGGCCACCCGCCCTAAACGCTCGTCTATCGTTCGTGCGATGAACATTCCGGTAATTGCCCCGTAGCTCCGCCAGTACTCCGAAGTGTTCGAAGTCGCGATAAGGTACGATGCTCGCGAAGGGGAAATCCGTCCGGATAGTAGCTCTTCACTGCTGCGGTTGAAATCTGACATTGCAGTGGAGATACGTACATTCCAGTCCCGGGGGACTGCCCCGCCCGTGCGCTGCTGGTATGTCAGGAAATGGGCAATTCCCTCGTTGTGTGTGAGATCGAGAAGCCTGTCGAGATACGAAGTTGAGGCGGCATAATATTCTTGCCAGAGAGGGGATGAATCCTTGTAGACACCGAACGCCGCGTGAAACACCTCGTGAGCAACAACGCTGAGCACACCAATAAATTGCTCCTCCGGTGTACGCCCGTAGTGAATACCCTTGGAGAGATTCAGAACGATAGTTAATTCGCCTTCCCCTTCCCCGACGAACCGGGGAACATCTTCATCCCACACAACCCGGCGCACATATGCGTCAATATTGTTGTGACCGAATGCGACCACGTACATCGGAACAGTCGTAGTAATGCGTGCGGCAGACGGAAACAACTGTTCGACCGTGCTCGCCACACGTTGCGCAAAGTTCCTTCGCTTGATGATGGTGAGAAGTTCTTTTATTTCGGCAACATTCTCCCTTGCCTCCTTCAGCCTGAAGTAATCCTCGGCCTCCACCTGACCGAACTTGATACCATCGAGCGCCGACTCAAGGTCAGAGGGTGAGAGCCTGCGGCGAGCAAGATCGGCTGTCGTCGCCAGCGCTATCATGCTTCCTCGCAGGGACACAATGTCACGCCCCGAGCCGGTCAGTCCTTCAAGCAGCCCCACTGAACGCTCGGCTGATTCGTAGTTGATATTCAAACGGACATTAAAGTAGGGGTTGGACTGCGCGGATACCGTGGTGGAACCCATCCAAAGAAGAACTCCACACGAAACACTACATACCAAACACCACCTGCTCATTCTGCTCCATCCAACTGGTTCGGTCATACAACTTTCACTGCAACCATTGTCATATCATCATGCTGCGGAACGGAACCGACATGGATCCTGACTTCATCGTTAATCCGGTCGATTATATCCGCCGCGCGCATATTTGCCGTATCCATTTTTTCCAGCATGCCAGCGATACGCTGAACCCCGAATTCTTCATGCCGGGCATTCATCGCCTCTGAAATGCCATCTGTGTAAAGAAGAATTATATCTCCTTGCTGCAGGTATACCGTTCGTTCCGCATACTCGCTGTCGGATGTCATTCCCAAAGGAAAATGAACGCCGGTAGAATCAAGGTTTTCAACGTTGCCGCGCGACTTTAACAGCGGCTTCATTTGTCCGGCGTTGGCAAAGGTCAAAGAGCGCTCAGCGCTATCGAATACCGCAAGCAGGAAGGCAACGAAGTGGCCGCGCCGGGAACGGGTATACACACTCCTGTTGAGTCTCGTTAAAATAGTGCCGCCACACACGGATTGTCCTATCTCGCTGGCAAATGCACCACTCGTGAACACGGCACTCATCGCCGCCTGCATCCCTTTACCGGACACATCAAACACACATACCGCAAATTTTGATGGATTGTCGGGAATGTGTGCATAATCGAAATGATCCCCGCCGACCTCCATTGCCGGAATCGAAAAGCCTGCAATGTCGAACCCCTCCACCTCGGGATGCTGCTTCGGCATCAAACCGGTTTGCACTTCATGCGCAAGTCGGAGTTCGGTTTGCAGCGATTCCTTTTCGCCCCGTTCCCGGGAAACGACCCACGCAAGCAGATTGACCGCAGCAAGAATCAAGGAGCTGCAAAGAATCAGGCCGACGAGTCCGGTACCGATACCCATGTACAACGCCCCTGCCCCAATAGCTATCAGCGTATAGGAGATTACTACAAGACGCCGCAACTCCACGGGGATATCTTGATAGATCTCGTCACTCCACAACAATGAAAACACCAAGGCATCCCAGAGCTTGACCTCAGTTCCGGAGTGTTCCATCTTCCGCCGGTACTCATCCTTTTTCTGTAAGACCACATGCGTAATGCGATCCCACATGATATAGATGATACCCGCAAGCAGCAGGTCGAACCCCAATCTTCCCCAGTTCCCCGTCGAGAATCCTTCCTTGATAGCAGAAATGAATTCAAAGAGGATGAGAATCTTGATTAGGACGATCAGGAACTTCTTGATCTTAACGGGATTGAAACCGGAAGGTTCGTTGAAACGCCGGCCCACATCCTTAAGGCTGGAACCCTTGAAGGATTTGTGAATTGACGTAGCGGTATCCTCGATGGTCGATGCAATATCATCGGCCTCGCGGCGTATCGTGGACATCATGTCATCCAATTGCTGTCGTACCATCACTCTGTTCGTTTGACGTGTATCCGCTGCAGGCGAGAACGGGCAAGCGGGGATATTTCGGGAATTGCGGATTATGTCGTGAAAGACTGCACAAAATGAACGCACTTCCACGCCTGTTCTCTATGCTCTCCGCATGAGAACATCGGAGACAGAGTCCTATACGTGTCTCGACCGGCCCGGTTTCAGCTGCCATCTATTCTTTCTTGAGAGATTGCCATAACGCCAACCGGCAGCCGTCAGGTGTGTCAAACGTGGCGTACCAGCCCATGCCGGGAACTTCCGTTCTCTTTTTGACGACTTTCCCTTTTGCTTTCTTGATCTCTTTCAGCTTCGACTCGATGTCTTCAACTTCGAAGTATACAACTGATTGGGGACGCTTCGGCATTTTCTTGACCGGCTCAAACCCGCCGTTCGGGTGGCGTCCCGTATGGAAGAGAGTATACCCGATCGCTTCGTGATCTGTAAACGTCCAGCCGAATACCTTGCCGAAGAACTTCTTCGATTTTTTGATATTCGTCGTAGGAATCTGAATATGGCCGATGTGATGCATGATTCGCCTCCGGAGTTAATATGTGGAAAATGGAGCGTTCAACTAATACGGTTTCTATGAAGCCTATCTCAGGTTTTATCACTTCATCATCGGAATCTTCACGCCGTTGGCTTTTGCGTTACTAATCGCACGTTCGTATCCTGCGTCGGCGTGGCGCACGATTCCCATCCCCGGATCGTACGTCAATACTCTGACCAAACGTGCCTCTGCTTCTTTTGTGCCGTCGGCAACAACCACCATGCCGGCATGAAGAGACATCCCCATCCCGACGCCACCTCCATGATGCACACTTACCCAACTCGCACCGCCTGTGGCGTTCAGTAACGCGTTGAGTATCGGCCAATCTGCGATGGCGTCACTGCCATCCTTCATTTTTTCTGTTTCCCGATTCGGAGAAGCAACTGAACCACAATCCAGATGGTCGCGTCCGATGACTATCGGCGCCTTGACCTCGCCTCGTGCGACGAGATCATTAAAGATCTTCCCCATTTTTGCGCGTTCGCCGTACCCCAGCCAGCATATCCGGGCGGGCAACCCCTGGAAATGCACCTGCTTCTGCGCCTTCTCAATCCATCGTCTGAGCGGGACATTCTCCGGAAACGTCTCAATCACCGCCTTGTCCGTGCGGAAAATATCCTCGGGATCCCCGGACAATGCCGCCCATCGGAACGGCCCCTTTCCGTCGCAAAACAGCGGCCGGATATACTCCGGAACAAAACCGGGAATGTCGAACGCATTTGCGACTCCGTTTGCGAGCGCCTCGCCGCGGATGTTGTTCCCGTAGTCGAATGTTACCGCGCCGCGCTTTTGCAGACCGAGCATTGCCTGAACATGTTCAACGATGGACTCCTGCGCCAACCTGATGTACCGTTGCGGGTCGGAAGCCCGGAGTTCAAGCGCGGCCTCATAGGACATGTGTGCGGGCACATATCCGTTCAACGTATCATGAGCAGAGGTTTGATCAGTCAGGATATCGATATCGATACGGCGCTCGTAGAGTTCTCTTAGGATTTCAGCGGCATTTCCCAACAACGCCACGGACTTCGGTTCTTTCAGCTCCTTCGCAGTTTGGAGGGTAAGGAGTGCATCATCAAGCGAGTCAGTCATCTCATCAACGTATCCCGTTTTCAGGCGCTTCTCGATCCTCGCGGGATCAACTTCGATGGCGAGACAGGCTGCTCCGTTCATTGTCGCTGCAAGAGGCTGGGCACCCCCCATCCCCCCAAGGCCTGCGGTAACAAGCAGTTTGCCCGCGAGCGATCCGCCGAAGTACTTATCCGCACACGCGGCGAATGTCTCGTACGTCCCCTGTAAAATTCCTTGCGTGCCGATATAAATCCAACTCCCCGCCGTCATTTGTCCGTACATCGTCAGACCCAAGCCCTCGAGACGTCTGAACTCATCCCAGGTAGCCCACTTCGGTACAAGCATAGAGTTGGAAATCAGAACGCGCGGGGCATTCTCGTGCGTCCGGAAAATGCCCGCCGGCTTGCCGGATTGAATTAAGAGAGTCTCATCGTTTTCCAATTGTTGAAGACTCCGGACAATAGCATCGAAGCACTCCCAATTTCGTGCTGCTTTCCCCACACCGCCGTAGACAATCAACTCGTCGGGCCTTTCGGCCACTTCAGGATCGAGATTGTTCATTAACATGCGAAGCGCAGCTTCTTGTATCCACCCCTTGCATGTCAATGTTGTGCCGCGGGGCGCCCTGATTATTCGCGTCTGTTCTACAACCGTCTGCATCAAATCACCTGTTATCGTTCTTATATGCAATTACAGCAATCTCTATGTTCGCGTTGCGAGGAAGCCTGCTGACCTCAACCGTGCTTCGCGCCGGATACTCGCGCCCTTCAAACAAACTGCCGTACACAGCGTTCATCTTCTGAAAGTCATCCATATTCTTTAGATACACAGTCGCACTGACAATGTCCCCAATCGCATAGCCTTGTGAAGAGAGAATGCCGGAAATATTTGTGAATACCTGTTGAGTTTCAGATTCGATACCCCCTGCCACCATCTCCCCTGTCAACTGATCGACACCAATTTGACCGGAAACAAAAAGCATATTCCCCACACGTACAGCAGGACTGTACGGGCCTATCGTCTTTCCGGAAGGAGCGTACACTGTGTTACCGGCACCCCACATCTCCTCCCGAATGAGCCTTCGGATATCTTCCTCAGAGGGGCGGCATCCGCCCGCAACTATCAAAACACCGGCAATTGCAAGAACGGTTCGCATGCCGCCTCCTATGCAACCGACCTGATGACGTCCAGCAACATATCAACCTCACGGAATGTGTTATAGATATGCGTGGAGATACGAGTGCTGTTCAGCCCCCCTTCTGCAACCATTCTCGTGATGATATTGTGCTTCTCAAGCAGAAGCTTGTGTAACGCATCATATGGGTAGTTCTTAAGCCGGAAGCCAAGAATCGAGCCGCAACTCTCCTCCTCGACGGGAGTGAGAATCTCCACTTTGCCTTCAAGCTTCAACAACTCGCTGCGCAGATAGGACGCCATTGACTTGCCGCGGCGGGAAACATTATCCATTCCGAGCTGATGAAGGAAATCGACGGCCGCTCCCAACCCGACAAACAGGGCAGAGCTTTGCGTGGCAAATTCGAACCTGTGTGCGTCAGTCTTTAGTGTTAGAGTACCCTTTGCAATATCCCACGCTACATCCGAACCCGCGCCGACCCATTGCGGCTCTACTATTTCCGCCATCCCCTCACGGACATACAGGAACCCAGTCCCCTTCGGCCCCATCATCCATTTATGGCCGCACGTCGCGAGGAAATCACATTCCATATCTTTCACGTCAAGCGGCACCATGCCGGGAGTATGAGCCGCATCGATCATCACCAGCAGGCCTTTGTCATGGGCAAGGCGGCTGATGTGCTTCGCCGGCAAGATCTGACCTGTGGTGCAGAGAATATGCGGCACAGCAATCACTCTCGTCCTGTGTGTGATGGCATCATTGATCCGCTGAAGGGTCAATGCGGCACTCCCGGCGACCGTGACCGGCTTTACGACAATGCCGTCACGCCGCGCTCGCGCAAGCCATGGCACAGCATTCCCTGCGTGCTCATGGTTCGTCAGTATGACCTCATCCCCCTTCTTAAGCCGGAGGCCTGACGCAATAACGTTAATGCCATCAGTAACGTTGTGCGTAAGGGCAATTTCGCCGGGTTGAGCATTGATGAAGGCAGCAATCTTAGGGCGGACAGCCTCCCAACCACCGTACCTGGCGGAGCGGTCAACATCCTCCAACTCATTCTTGATGGCATCGATCACGACAAACGGAGAAACCCCCATAGTGCCGTTGTTGAGAAAAGTCAGTTCACGTTTCAGGGGAAACTGCGTGCGGACTAATTGCCAGAAGTGCTCATCGCGAGCCATGACCGTTTCATCGCGGGCGATGATGTACTTTGCCCGTGCATCATCGGGAAAGGCATACAACATCGCTCCCCCAAGTGCCCCGCCAGCAAAGGTCCGGATGAATGAACGACGCGAAAGCTCTGACTCAGCCATAACGGTCTCCTAGAATTTGTAGCCGATCTTCCTGAGGAATTCCTTCCGCTTCGTAACATCTTCTTCAGTTTCTACACCCCTGGTTTTCATGCCATCGACGACACCAATAATGCCGCGGCCCTGGTCTGTTTCCGCCATAATTACCTCGGTCGGGTTGGCCGTGGCACAATAGATTCTGCACACTTCGGGAACATTCTTTATCGCATTCAGGATGTTTATGGGGAATCCCTGCTCCATCATGATAATAAACGTGTGCCCCGCTGAGAGGGCGAGTGCATTATGCTGCGCAAGCGCGATCAGCCGGTTGTCATTTCCAGCCGAGCGGACGAGCGCCGGCCCGGACGCTTCGCAAAAGGCGATGCCGAACTTCATCGAAGGATTCGTCTGCACAATCGTCTCATACAGGTCTTCGACTGTCTTGATAAAGTGTGAATGCCCGAGGATGAAGTTCATCTCTTCGGGTTTCTCGATGCGGATGCTAATGAGGTTCAAGGCTGCCTCCGATGAAGAAGTGAAACAGAAGAACGGGCGGAAGGGCTACAGCGGGGATGTCCGTCGGACGATCTCTGGTGTCAAGAGCCATCGTAATTGTCCCGCTCCCGCCATTTGCAGATGAATGCAGGCAATCGCGCAGGTTTCCATCACCACTGACGCCGCGTGGGACGGGGAAACAAGATAGGAAATCAGCATGCTCATATCCGGCTGGTGTCCCACCGCTACAACGCTTGCACCATTTGATCCTGCAAGGACCTCTTCTGCAAGGGCCCGCGGATTGAAGCCGGGCTCGAGCTTTCTGGTTGTTTCCGCCTTGCGCATCAATTCCCTGCCAAAGATCTCACCCGTCTCCACTGCGCGGACAAGAGGACTTGTCAAAACGGCCTGGACGTCGATATCGATTTGTGCGAGCGTACGGGCCATCATCGTGGCGTCAGAGCGCCCTTTGTCACTCAGCGTGCGGTCGAAATCACTCCGGATGCCATTCCCGATGGACACGGCATCAGCATGACGGACGACGTACAGATTCACTCACCCCCCTTTTTCAAATAACTTGACACCCGTTAAACCTTCTTGCGGGAAAGACGCTGACGAGCCTTCACATATCCCGGCTTGATAACGTCATAAATGATCTTGATTCGCCGGTTGTACGGAATGAAGGCGCTCTTCATTGCGTTGATAGTTATTTTCTCGAGATCGTCCAGACCGAGTTTGAAAATCTTGTGAGCGATGTACAACTCCTTTGTCATTGTTGTGTCGCTCATAAGCCGGTCATCGGTGTTCAGCGTGACCCGGAACTTGTAGCGATATAAAATACCGAAAGGATGTTTTTCAAGAGATTCGACGGCCCCTGTATCGACATTGCTTGTGAGGCAGATTTCCAGCGGGATCCGCTTGTCTAGTACATATTGTGCAAGATATCCCATCCTGGTCACCTTCATCGGGTCCCTCTTATCAAGACCGATATCCTCGATGAGCCTCGTCGCATGCCCGATGCGGTGGGCACCACACCATTGAATTGCCTGCCAGATGCTCTCCTTGCCGAACGCCTCACCCGCGTGAACCGTGATATTGAAATTCTCGCGCTGAATATAATGAAAGGCGTCGACATGCTTTTTCGGGGGGAATCCCCCCTCTTCACCCGCAAGGTCGAATCCAACAACACCCCGTTCCCTGAAATCAACGGCAAGTTCCGCCATTTCCTGGGAGAGTTTCATGTTCCGCATGGCGCAAACAATCAGGCCGAACTCCACACCGAAATCATCCCGTCCTCTCTCAAGGCCGCGCAACACTGCGTTAACCACTCCATCCCAATGGAGGCCCTTATCGGTGTGGAACACCGGGGCAAATCGTGTCTCTACGTACACGACGCCATCGTTGTACATATCCTCCATCATTTCGTATGCAACCCGTTCGAGTGCTTCCTCTGTCTGCATAACCCCGCAGGTGTGGGCAAAGCCCTCTAAATAAAGCGGAAGACTACCGCGCTGCGCTCCGCGATGAAACCATTCGGCAAGTTCACCCGGATCATCCGTAGGCAGCTTGTTATAACCCGTGTCCCTGGCAAGTTCAATGACCGTCTGCGGACGAACACCTCCATCGAGATGATCATGCAAAAGGACTTTTGGCAGTGTTCGGATGAATGTTTCGGTCAGTTTCATTGAAAATGGGCTCGTGGTTGGAAAATGTTAGCATCAAGGTAAAGAGATGAGCGTTGAAAAGCAACGAAACGTGCATTGGACCCGCGACCAACGGGCGAAGCTCAGCAACCAGGCGTTAACCCCGGACGGCCTTGTAGAAATTGATGAGTCCGTTCGTTGAACTGTCATGCGATTCAACAGGTCCTTCTCCTTGCAACTCGGGAAGGATTGCTTTGGCGAGTTGCTTGCCGAGTTCCACTCCCCACTGGTCGAACGAGTTTATTCTCCAGATAATCCCCTGCACAAAGATCTTGTGCTCATAGAGGGCAATAAGCGCACCAAGAGTATGGGGGGTCAGCCTTTTGAACATCAGTGAGTTCGTAGGTCGGTTGCCCTCGAACACCTTGTGTGGAAGCAACTTCGCAATCTCGGCTCTACTCAAACCGGCGGCCCGCAGTTCCGCCTTCGCTTCCTTTTCCGACTTCCCTTTCATCAGCGCTTCGGTCTGCGCGAAGAAATTGGAAAGTAGAATCCGGTGATGCTCTCCCAACGGATTCTGTGTCTCAACCGGAGCGAGGAAATCGGCCGGAACCAGTTTCGTCCCCTGATGAATGAGTTGGTAGAAGGCGTGTTGACCGTTTGTGCCCGGCTCTCCCCAGATCACAGGCCCCGTGGTGTACTCAACGACATCGCCATCACGATCGACAGACTTACCGTTACTTTCCATATCTCCCTGCTGGAAGTACGCAGCAAACCGGCTGAGATATTGATCATAAGGAAGAATAGCGTGCGTCTCTGCTCCGAAAAAGTTGTTATACCAAATGCCAAGCAATGCCAGCACAACCGGCAGGTTAGCCTCCAGCGGTGCGGTCCGGAAATGTTGGTCCATATCATGTGCACCGGCCAACATTTCTTCGAAATGTTGAAAGCCGATCGCTATCGCAATCGAGAGACCGATCGCAGACCAGAGAGAATAGCGCCCGCCGACCCAATCCCAGAACTCAAACATGTTTCGTGTATCGATGCCGAATTGCGCAACCTCTGCGGCATTGGTGGAGAGCGCCACAAAGTGCTTCGCAATTGCGGCTTCGTCTTTGGCAACAGCAAGAAACCACCGTCGGGCAGACCGGGCGTTGGTGATCGTCTCCTGCGTTGTGAATGTCTTCGACGCAATGATGAACAGAGTGGTTTCAGGGTCAAGTCCGCGAAGCGTTTCGGCGAGATGAGTACCATCGACATTTGACACGAAATGTACCCGCATATCACGGGATGAGTATGGTTTCAATGCTTCGGTGACCATGACGGGCCCAAGGTCCGATCCTCCGATCCCGATGTTGACAACGTCGGTTATCTTCCTGCCTGAATACCCCTTCCACTCCCCGCTTCGCACCGCCTCGCTGAACTTGCGCATGTGTTCAAGCACTGCGTTCACATCGGGCATGACATCTTTTCCATCAACATACACAGGAGTGTTTGAGCGATTCCGGAGAGCCGTGTGTAATACAGCTCTTTGTTCTGTGAAGTTGACCTTTTCACCGGCAAACATCTTGTCACGCCATTCTTCGACACGAGCCTCTCTCGCCAGGTCGAACAGCAACGGCATTGTCTTTCCGTTGATTCTGTTCTTGGAATAGTCAAGAAGGATGCCGCACGCCTTGAGTGAAAAGTTTTCGAACCGCCGGGGATCTTTCGCAAACATCTCCCGCATATGCTTGCCTGCAATCTTCTTCTGATGCGCCCGGAGGGACTTCCATGATTTGGATTTCGTGAGTTTGGACATGTGCCTACCCGGATTGTTGGTTCTGAGACTATTCTTGTTACCGAAGATGTGTTGTTTAATATTCACAGAACAAGAACAAAAGGCAACGTCCTAGCCTTGCTCCTGTATTGCCATTTACCTAATTTTCGTTACAAACCGCACGGCTATGAAACTACAACTGAACAAACCCCTTATCTTCCTCGACCTCGAAACAACGGGAACCGACATCCTTAAGGACCGCGTGGTTCAAATTGCCGTTCTGAAAAGATCCCCCGACGGTACCGAGGAATCACGCACGCGCTTGATCAACCCGACCATCCCGATTCCAAAAGCGGCCACCGCTATTCACGGCATTTCTGACGATGACGTTGCGGGACAGCCCCGGTTCAGTGAGATTGCACGCTCATTCTATGACTTTCTCGCCGGATCGGATATTGCGGGCTACAACTCGAATAACTTTGATGTCCCCTTCCTCGTCGAAGAGTTCGCCCGTGCCGGCATCGAGTGGCCACAGCCCGATACGAGGCTAATTGACGTTTGCACCATCTTTAAAAGGAAAGAAGAGCGAACTCTCTCGGCCGCCTACTTGTTCTACTGCAGTAAGGACCTGGAGGATGCTCACAACGCCGAAGCGGATGTCAAAGCAACGCGGGAGGTGTTTGAAAACCAGCTCGAGCGCTACGAGGATATCGGGAGCCTCTCTATTGAAAGCCTCCATGAATACTGCAATCGGGACGGCATCGTGGATTTCGCCCGGAAGCTGAAGAAGACTCCTGATGGAACCATAGTCTTCAATTTCGGGCAACATAAGGGAAAGCCCGTCGCAGATCATGCAGATTATGTGTCATGGATGCTTGAGAGTGATTTCCCTCAGAACACAAAAGCCATTCTTCGCAAGCTACTGGCTGCCCAATCCGCATAAATCCAGACTGCGGACATGTTCGTATTATCCTGCAGATCCGGAACACTTACCTTTACCAACAGATGGGTTTTCAACATGAAGTACATATCGCCAATCCTCTTCTTCATTATGTCACAAACTCTAGCATCAAGTGTGGCGTTCGCGGCCGGAACGTTCAAGCCTGACCATTCTGTTTTTACGGCGTTACTTAAAGACCATGTCAGCAATGGAATTGTTGATTACAAATCCATTAAGGAAGACGAGCGGCTCAACAAGTACCTCGACTATTTACAGAAGATCGATACGGCCTCGCTTCATCCTGAAGAGCGGCTACCGTTCTGGATCAATGCATATAATGCCTGGACCATAAAAGTCGTGGTTGACAATTATCCTCTCAAAAGCATCAAGGATCTTGGAGCTGATTTGGTCATCGGTACGATTTTCAAAACTACCGTATGGGACAAGGATCTTGTCACGATGAATAACGGGCAAAAAATGTCGCTGAACGACATCGAACACAAAATCATCCGGAAATATGGCGACGCCCGGGTTCACTTTGTGATGGTATGTGCTGCGAAAAGTTGCCCCCCTTTGCGGAGTGAGGCGATGGTGGCAAACCGGCTCGGAGATCAAATGGATGAACAGGGCCGTCTTTTTATGGCAGACAAGAGCAAGAACAGATTTGATCTGGACAAACGACGGATCGCTATTTCGAAGATATTCGATTGGTTTGAAGGAGATTTTGAAAAGGACAGCAAGTCTGTCATCCGGTTCATCGCCCGCTTCGTCCCCGGCGATACTGCGGAGGCCCTGCTGCGAGATGAGAAGCGCTTCAAGATTGACTACATAGACTACGATTGGAGGCTGAACGAATAGTGCATCCGTCGCCCGCTCTTGAAATGTTCGAGACCGATGGGAAACCGGATCTGGAAACCCCATATGTCTCGATCATTGTACCGACCTACAATGAGGCATCAACGCTCGAGGAGTTTGCATCCGGATTGGCAAACCTACCCGGGACTGAAGTCATATTTGTTGACGGCGGAAGCACAGACCCGACTCCTGAAATCCTCGAGGGGGTGACTGCGTCAATTCCCTCCGCTCAGTGGATAAGCACACGCCAGGGCCGTGGCCCGCAAATGAATGCCGGAGCAAGGAGGGCATCCGGTGAGTGGCTTATTTTCCTCCACGCAGACACACTTTTGCCGGCAGAGTCCTACCACTGGTTCGTTCGACATACTGAGGGTAATCCCGGTTTGACGGCCGGAGCGTTCCGTTTCCGCGTTAACCACGCGAGACGCATATACAGGTACCTTGAATTCTATGTTCATATTCGTTGTACCCTGGGCAAACTCCCCTTTGGGGATCAGGCCATTTTTGTCAGGCGCAACGTATTCGAAGAGCTCGGCGGTTTCCGCGAAGACTATCCGCTGATGGAAGATATGGAATTTATCCGTCGGGCAAACAAATTGAGGGGGTTCCGGGTCATTGAAGCACCGGTATACACTTCCGCGCGCCGCTTTGAAAGAGACGGATATTTGCGACGGACCTGTGGCAATTTGTTCCTGCAAATGCAGTTTCTTCTGGGGAGGCACCCGAAAGATCTGGCAAAACTCTACTACAGATAGCTTCACAATCGCTTCACACGACTGTTCTTGAACATACTTGCGAGGAGTTGATATGAGCGGACCGAAACCTCTTCCATTGATTTCACCCGATTACCTCAACGGGGTACGCGTACCGACGACTAAGGAAGCCCAACACAAAACCTGGGAGCGGCTTTCACCGTTCTTGCGAACTGAAAACCAGGCTCTCGGGCAGCGGACTGCCATCGGGTGTGTGTCGCTGGAAATCACCCAGAGATGTAATTTGGACTGTACCCTTTGCTATCTGAGTGAGATGAGCGAGGATACTCTTGATATTCCGATGGAGGAAGTAAAACGGCGGGCCGACGAGATCCTGCTGACGTACGGCCCCCGCGCAGATGTACAGATCAGCGGCGGCGATCCCACGTTACGAAAAGAAGACGAACTGATCGAGATTGTCCGGTATTGTCGCTCAATCGGGCTGCAACCGGCACTACTGACGAACGGCATCAAGGCTACCCGTCCGCTTCTTCAAAAACTCGCCGCAGTCGGGCTCACTGACGTGGCATTCCACGTGGATATGACTCAACAACTTCGCAAGCCCGATAAAACCTACTATCAGTCCGAAGAAGAGCTTAATGCTGTCCGTGAGGAATACATCGAGAGAGCGAAGGGGCTTGGTATCGCAGTGGTATTCAACACCACGATCTGCAGCGAGAATTTCCATGAAATCCCGATGCTTGTCAGATTCTTCCGTGATCATGCCGACGTGGTTGGGATGTGCAGTTTTCAACTTCAGGCTGACACGGGACGCGGCGTGTTGCGCGGCAGGCCTGACGACATCGAGCCGAGGAACATCATCCGCATCATCAACGAGTCCCTCGGGTCGCAGATCAACTTTGACGCTTTTGATGTTGGCCATCCCGACTGCAACCGCATCGGTTACTCGTTCGTATGCAACAAGCACGTATATAACATGTGGTGGGACCCATCCATCATCAACTATATGGCGAAGCAGTTCGACGGGCTTGTGCTTGACCGGGGAAATCCGAAGCGTGCAGTCCGGCAGGCCGTGTGGCATTTACTCAAACGGCCACGAGCTCTTGCACGCGGTTTGCGGTTCATCGGCAAGCACTTCTGGGATATGCGATCCGATTTACTTGCCGCAGGATTCAAGGTAAACAAGTTGAGCTTTGTAATTCACAATTTCATGGGAGCCGATTGTCTGGTGCAAGAGCGCATCGACAATTGTTCTTTCATGGTTATGACTACAGAAGGGCCTCTATCCATGTGTCTGCACAATGCCCACCGGGATGACTACATAACCCGCTCATTCACCGTTGACCGGAACGGTGAGCAGGTCTCTTTCGATCCTGTCCGCCCGATTGCTCGTGGAAAGTGGGAACGATTGCGCCAACAACGCATCATGACGAGCCTGGAGGCGGGAGTACCTAAGTGAGACACACGGCACCGGCTAACAGCATGCTGCTTGCGTCGGCTCTATGCAGTGTCTCACTCATGACGAGCATTACAGCCCGCGCTGATTCTACAACAACAACGAACAAGTGGGTCGTTCTCCCCATTATATCATATTCTCCCGAAACGAAACTCGCCCTCGGAGCTTACGGTGCATATTATTTTGGCAAGCAATCAGCGGCGGATTCCATCCCCTCGTCCGTAGCGCGATTTACCCTCGCATACACAACGCGTAAGCAATACCTGCTTTCCACTTCACCGGACGTGTATTTCGACGGAGGCAGATTCCGTGCAGGAGGTGAATTGTCGTTTGCAAGATTCCCTGATAAGTTCTATGGAATAGGCAACACAACTCGAGCCTCAGCGGAAGAGGAATACATCAGCCGGAGGGTACGCGTATTTCTGCGAGGACTGAAAAACGTTACAAATGAAATAAAGGCCGGACTTGTTATCGATTACGAGAATACTGTCGTGACGAGCAGAATAGCCGGAGGGCAACTTGCCACCTTGCCAATCCCGGGCGCAGGCGGAGCAACATCCACCGGCGTGGGGGCGGCATTTACGTTCGATACACGCAATCACGTCTTCACACCCTCTTCGGGTGTTTATACCGAGATGTTCATCACCTTTTTTCCAAGAGATCTGTTGAACATGAACACTTTTGGGTTCAGCACTTACATCACTGATTGTCGTGTCTTCTTCCCCGTTGTTTCCGACCACGTCCTCGGAGTCCAGGTATATGGCCGATTCACAGCGGGCACACCTCCTTTCCAAAGGCTCGCTGCGCTTGGCGGACCGTACAGGATGCGGGGTATCTACGAAGGGCGCTACCGTGACAAGCAGATGCTTGAATTCCAGACCGAGTACCGGATCCCCATAGCAGGGAAGTGGGGAATTGTCGGCTTCGCCGGAACAGGCGACGTGGCAGGATCCGTGGCGGGCTTTGAATTGCAGAATTTCAAGTACTCAGCAGGAGCCGGCATCAGATATATGATCGCCCCCGAAGAACGGGTCAATATCAGGCTTGATTATGCTTTTGCTTCCGGAGGTGTATCCAATCTCTACATTACTATCGAAGAGGCGTTCTGACGCTACAATCCGCTTCGCCAATCGCTCTTCGGCAGTATATAATTATTCAGATCAAGGTGTTTGTGTCTTGAATTGTCGGTATCCACTTTGTCCAACTCACCAAAAGTCAGAACGTCCATGGGGCAATTCACAACACACGCCGAGCAGCGCACACATTGCACATCATTCATCGGAATTCCCTTGTTCGCGTAGCTCATAACGTCGATACCCATGTGGCACACGCTCGTACAGATGTTGCAGGAGATGCACTTCTTCTTGTCTGCAAATATGCGATAGCGGGTAAAGCGGGCATAGATGTGCATCAACGCTGCAAGGGGACACATAAAGCGGCACCAGACCCTTCCGCTGAAGAAGAAGTAAACACCAAGCCCTAGAATCCCCGCAAAGACTACATCTACGACGATCGAATAGATCTTCTCCGACTGGGAATTGAATGCCGTGAGATTCAGCAACGGAACGTTCGCTCCGAAGAACACTGTCGTCAGCTTCGCAATTGTGATCAGGAAGATTGCGGCCAGAACAACCTGTCCCAGATTCTCCCACTTTTTCGGGACAGGCCCGTGGAGCGCGGTCTTGCGATACTCGTCGCCAAGCGTTTCAGCCATCGCCCCGCAGGAGCATATCCAGCCGCAATACGCCCCTTTCCCCCATTTGAATATTATAAGTGGGATGATCACGAACGTCTGTATCAGTGAGATCACGAGCCACACGCTCGTGGGATTGTTGCTGACCACATTCGAGATGAACAACGGCCAGGCCAGGATGAGGCCGGATGCCCTCCAGAACGTCGGCTCGCCCCCTGCAGAGTACGGCGGGAACACATTCTCGATGAACCAGGGATGTAACGCTCCCGCCCCATGAAGAGCAGGAAGAATGAACTCAGGCAACAAGAAAAGGGGAAAGGCCTGAATGAGTATCAGCGTCCATGTTTGTACCTTAATGTAGCGCGTGGGTTTGACATACATCCGCCTCAAGCCAAACGTCAGGATTGTGGTCGTATAGAGAAGCGAGTACCAGAACCCCGGGCTTTTATCCAGCAAATTGTAGTCGAAGTACTTGTTGCCGAAGAATGCAAGGCAAAACAGCACCATTGCACCCGCGAAGTACGAGTACTTCAGCACATTCCATGACGTGGCAAAGAGGGATGACCACCGGCGGATGACAATTGAGATTGCCCACACTCCCAAGACGATAGTCCCGATCAAGGAGAGATATGCCACCATGTTCGTGAGAAGCGTTGACCAGTCCGGAGATTTCGCAATGATGCGGGCGGGAAGCGCAAGAAAGTTCTGCCAGAACGACGATGTGAACATGAACGAGAAGATCTCTCCCCACGACTGGACCTTCTGACCCGTTTCCGTCACCAGCAAAAGAGGAGCCCATTTTTTCCCGAAGTAGATTACGCCGGAGAATAATAGGGCGAAAGCAAGCCACAGCTTGTTTTCACGAGTCAACTCCCCGCTCAATTTGATGCCGCTTCGCCTGAAGAAATCCAGAGGCAGTTCCCGGCCAATCATGGTATAGACGGCGTCGTTCTTGATCTTTTTCTCACCATCCTTTGTCTTCAGCACTACCTCGTTCTCGCGAATCTCCTTTACGTCGCTCTCCATCATCAACTTGACGGAACCCTGTTCCGCGAGACGTTTCAGTTTTTCGACATTCCCTTCTTTAGGCCTGGAGAACTCCTGTTTGCGGTATGAAAGTGTAACCTGATTACCGGCCTCTGCAATGGCAATCGCAGTTTCCATCGCCGAATCGCCCCCACCAACTACCAGCACGTTCTCATCGTGATGATCCGCCGGATCGAACAACCTGTTGTAGACTTTGGGCAGATCCTCTCCCGGGACATCAAGCATTCTCGCATTGCCCGATTTCCCGATGGCAAGAATAACGCGAAAGGCTTTGTACGTCTTCTTCTTGGATACGATCTCGAACGCATCACCCTTCTTCCTGATAACATCGACCATCTCCCCCTCGCTGACGGGGAGATCAAGACCGGAAATCTGACGTTCAAGGTCGTCGAGCAGGCTTTCCTTGGTTCCATCGTTGATGGTCAGTGTAGCCTCTTGTGTCACGGATGCCGGTTCGGAGTAAATCGGTTTCCCTTTCGGGAAGTTGACGACTGTGGAGAACTTCTGGGAGGATTCAAGGATGAGGAACTTGTACCCGCGCTTCAGGGCTTCAATGCCGGCCGATACGCCCGAAATGCCCCCTCCGACAATGATCAGGTCGTACACATCATCTGCCATCGATTTGCGGAGGGATTGGAACTGCTGGTCTTCCTGCAGGGTGTCGATGATCTTTTTCCCGCTTTCAGCGGCGAGTTTGAGAAGAGGTACCCCGGTAAGGTCGCCAATCACATAAATGCCCCGCACTGACGTTTCCCCATTCTCGTCGATCTCTGGAAATCGGTCGACAAGACCGGTCGGATTATCCTTTTGAAGCCAATTGAAATAGCGGGAAAAAATATTCATGCACTTCTCCGTGGTGAAGTGGGGATACAACAGGTACGTAATGAAGATAGCGGCGGATGTTCACAGAACTCTCACGCGGGGGAAACAAGCCCGTCGCTAATTCTACCCTGCCTTTTCGAGGGCCTCCAGCACAATTCCCGTTGTGATCACCTCGGGAAGTATGATTGGCTCATCGGGGCGGCCCGCCGGAAATACAACGTAAAGAGGAACACCCGAGCGTCCGAACTTCGCAAGCAGCCGGGTGATCTCCTCATTGCGGTTCGTCCAATCGGCTTTCATCGGGATAATCCCCTTCTCTTCTATCTTGCGGATGACCGCACGATCAGCCAAGACGGTCTTCTCATTCACTTTGCAGGTCAGGCACCATTCAGCGGTGAAGTCGATGAAGACAGCTTCATTTCGCCCGAGATGTGACTCGAGTTGCTGTAGCGAAAAAGGCTGCCACTGAATACCCTCGGCAGAAGATTTTAGAGAGCTTTCCGGGGACGATCCGATGACGCTGCGCGCCTGCATGATGTCTGTTATGAAAAGCTGATATCCTGCTACAACAAGCAAGAGCGCCGCTCCCCACGAAAGCCAATAAGTCTTCCGTGTAGCAGTCAATCCGGCGAACCTGCCGATTACCCAACACGCGATACCAACAAACAAGAGGAACGCTGATGTCCAAATGACGGCTTCCATGCCAAGCTGTGAACCAAGTATCTGCAACAGCCAGATCAATGTTGCCATCATGAGAAAGCCCATGAATTGTTTTGCCGTCACCATCCACTCGCCGGGTTTGGGCAGGAACTTCATCCACGCCGGACGGGCAGTGAGTACAAGGTACGGCAGCGCCATGCCGAAGGCTGTGCTCGCAAAGATGAGGAGAATAACGTGCGCAGGCTGAGCGAAGGCAAATCCAAGCGCAGAACCAAGGATAGGAGCGGTACAAGGAGTTGCGAGGATTGTAGCGAACACTCCTTCCGAAAAGGGTGCAAGGAAGCCCCCTTTCGCTTCTCCGCCAAGCTTGTTTGCACCGGCAAGGGCGAAGCCCGGAATCGAAATCTCATACACGCCGAACAGACTCAGCCCGAACGCAAAGACGATTGTCCCCATCACAATGATGAAAAGCGGCTCCTGAAACTGGAATCCCCAGCCAACCGATTCGCCGGCTGACTTGAGGATGATGACGAGAACCGCCAGCGCCATAAACGAAGCGAGAATGCCGGTGGAGAAGAAAAGTCCCATTTTTCTGACTTCGCCCGGTTGGTTTCCTGCCATCTTCACCAAACCGAAAATCTTGAGGGCAATCACCGGCAGCACGCATGGCATGATGTTGAGGATGAGTCCCCCGACGATTGCAAAAAGGATGTAGATGTATAGCGGCTGTTGTGCCCCCTCCGTTTCAACCGTGTTGAATTGTCGATCAAGTACACTCCCCCCCGCAGATGAAAAACCGGCGGCAGAGGCAAGAGATGAGACAAATTGTTGTGAAAGCGGGATCTCTACAGTCGAGAACTCGCGGCGGCCGCCTTCCTGTTCGTACACAAGAACACCACGAAGAACCATACTCCCATCCAATGGTTCCTCCGCACTCAACGGAACAGTCAGACGTGCCACCGTGCAATTTACCTCAACCGCTGTCCGTCCCGCTGTCATGCCCTCAATGATCTCCGGATAGAAATCCACAGCACCAGACTTGACCACAAACGGAGATGTGTTCGAGGTCAGGCGAATCTCCGCTTCTCCATCGGCAGCAGACGTTGCAAGAGTGACAGTCCCCGCCTTGAATGGCTGTGGAATATGATTGCGGTATTTATCGAATAGCGCCAAGTTGGCCGGCTTGGGCTTCTCCGAAAGAACAGGCAGGGTCAGGTGCACTGTGCCGCTTCCCGGTATGCAGATCTTCTCGCACTCCAGCCACCGCACCTCCGCTTTGAGCGTTGCAGATGAATTGGTCTTTATGTCCGGTGAAACTTGTATCTCAACCAACAACAGGTTTTCGCCCTCATACCCATATGTGAGAATGTCCCCCTCTTCGACATATTTGTGGGGAACAGGCCACTGGATATCCCCCGGCGTTAGTCCTTCAGGCAAATCCCATTTGATTGTCGTTGCCAGGCCTGCTTCACCGCCGTTCTTCCAGTACGTATGCCAGCCGGGATTCATCTTCATCAGGATTCCGGCCGTAAAGCTTGCGCCGGGTTGAACGGATTGGATATCTGCAACAAGCTCGACGGACGTATTATGTTTCTTTGTGCTTGAGGGGGAGATTGATGTGAATTGCGCGTGGGCAAGCGAAACGGAAAAAACGGCCGCAACCATGCTTCTAAAAACGATGGAAATCATAAATTACCGGGAAAGTCAGTCTGTTTTGTGGGGCTTTACGTGCCATATGTTAGCCAAAAGCCATTCAACAAACAATAACAGCCGGAAGGGTTCGAGGGTTTCCGTCAATGCAGCAGAGGGTGCGAAAACAAAGCGGGACTCTAGCTTTGTCTCTTCTCTTGTTCACGATGAAGGAAGTTCTGCTTCCATCGCTTACGGATGAGAAGAACGAGGTAGATGAAGATTACGACACCGAGGGATCCAATGAGTAGAATGTTCCCTGTGAAGAAATCAATAATATCCGAATCTGATTGCACCGGGTACCTTTTTGTGAAGACTACGTGTGCCTGTCTACGTGAGTGTCAATCGGAAGTTGCTTGAAAGTTGTGCTAATATAGGAATCAGGTGGAGACGAATCAACATCAAGACTTTTATGCCGGACGATTCTGTGATTTTACCTCTTGATCCATTCTTCAAACAACCGGTCAAGATCGGCTGTAGAGAGTTTCGGTGTGGCATAATCCCCCTTGTACAATCGTTGGCGCATCACTTCATACAAACTCACGGCACACGCCACCGAAATGTTGAGGCTTTGAATCATCCCCACCATCGGAATGATGAAGTTTCCATCCGCTTGACGCGCAGCTTCGTCTGTTACTCCCCGGTGTTCATTTCCGAATACGAGCGCCACCTTGCCGGTGAAATCGATATCATATAGAGAGAGAGCTTCGCTCCCGAGATGCGTTGCGTAGATCTTGAAGCCCTCTGTCCGCAGCGTGGCGTAGCATTCCTCGACAGTCGTATGTTTCCGGATATGGAGCCACTTGTTGGCGCTCGAAGAACTTTTCTTTCCGAGCCGCGGAAATTTCTCGACGTTGTACAGTAATTCCACCTGCATGATCCCGACGGCGTCACACGAACGCAGCACAGCGCTCACGTTGTGCGGATCATGAATGTTCTCCATGACTACCGTCAGGTCCGGCTGCCGACGGGAGAGAACGCTCTTCAGTTTTTGCCGTCGGCGTTCAGTTCTTGCCATTCCCGGAGTTTAAAGATGTTGGGTGATCGAGAATTGCGGTTTTCTCCCGCCGGACTTGGAGCAGAACAATTGCAGCTATCACCAGAGTCGCACCAAGCGCCTGTACCGGGCTCAGCACCTCCCCAAGAACGAAGCCGGCCGTAAGGATTGCAATAACCGGCTCCAATGTGCTGGTGATAACCGCTCTCGACGGGACAAGGTATCGCAGTCCTCCCGAGTAGAAGGCATTTGGGATCAACACTGAAGCCATTGCAAGAACAAACAATGCGACCCAATTGTCCCCTGATATCGCTGCGACCGAAGTTGGCGGATAAACTACCAGCCAGAATAACGAAGCAAATGCAATGTAATAAAACGTCACCGTCCACATGGAGTAACGTGCAAGCAAGTGTCTGATAAAGATCGTGAGAAACGCGAAGGTGAAGATTGACCCGACGCCGGTCACCATCCCGATGGGAGTTATACGCATCGTCCCGAGATCAAGGCCTGTGACCGCAAGAAAGCATCCGGCAAGCGAGAGTATTGCCGCAGATAGCTTGACACCCGAGAATTGTTCTTCTTTAGCAAGCACTTCATATGCCATCACAAACAGTGGCGCAGTATACTGAATTGTTATCGCCGTGGCAACGCTGCTTTCGCGGATCGTGAAGTAATACGTGAAGTTCGCCCCTGCGAGCCCGAAGACCCCCAGTATAGCAAACCGCCAGAGATCAGATAAACGGACCTTGAACAGGTACGGAGCCGTGACCGCAAGAATGCTTCCCAACACGAGCGCCGAGAATGTTGCCCTGGTCTGAACCAGTAGCAGCGTGTCGAGACGGTTATTCTGCAGGAATTTGGCAAGCGTTGCCGATGCCCCCCAGAAGAATGCTGCGGCGGTGACCATCATATAGCCACGGAAATGCTTCATGTGGCGGGCTTGTCCTTATCGTGGATGCGATCCAGCCGATCAGCTTCTTTGCGGCATGATTCGGCCTTTTCGAATTGGCCCGATAATTCATAAAGATGCGCCAGCCTCCGGTACAGCAACTTTGGATGTACAACATGCCGGATCCCCTGCTGGATGAACTCGACAAGTGAATCAACAGGTGGGATATTGAGGTCGGGGTCGTAGCAATCGCAGGCATCAAGGTACGGGTCGGGCTCGACCGGGCGGGCCTCAGCCGCCCTTCTGAAATAATGAAACGCAAGCTCATAGTTGTCACTTGAAGATTCCGTTGCCTCGAAAACGCTTGCGAGCCAGCAATATACATCGTACGCGAGCTCGGGAAACACGCGCGCGAGTTTTTCACCAAAGAGGCGAATTTCATCAGGAGACAACGAGTGGTTCCAGAACAGAAGACGGTAGGGTTCGATATCCTTGACACCCAGGGCGATTGCCGCCTCGAATGCATCGAAGATCTCGTTGAAATCCGTCGAGCGGGAGAAGCAACGGCGAAGTTCTTCGATGGTATAGGTGCGCATGTCTTGGTGGATGATGGTTGTTCAGACTACAATAACCAACCCTGTACTGAAAATCAACCAAGTCCCCCGAGAACGGAACAGGCGACCCCGCAACAGGGTCGCCTGCAAGAAACGAGCTCGGAGATTGCCTTTACCGCAATACAACCATTCGGCGCGTCTGGACAAGTCCTCCTGATTGGAGCCTGTAGAGGTACACTCCACTTGCCAAGTTAGCTGCATTAAAGTTTCTGAAATGAAAACCCTCCGGAAGGATGTCGTTAACGATTGTGGCGACTTCCTTACCGAGCATGTCAAATACCTTCAGCGTTGTATGTCCTGCGCTGGGAAGGCTGAAGTCAATTTTTGTTGCCGGATTGAACGGATTCGGGTAATTCTGGGACAGTTCGAAGCTGAGAGGCACCTCGCTGTCCACGCCGGTCGGTCCGGCTGTCTTGTAGATGAACCTGAAAGTTTCACCGCTGCGGGTGGTATTCCACTCATCTCGTGTCGTCACCCGCCAGGAGTATGACTGTCCATCCTGTAACCTGGAAAGTCCGCTGAACAGAGAGAGCGAGTCGGCAGAGACCCATGAAGTATCAATGCCGGGTCCGCTAAGCGTAACTTCATACCAGTGGGGATCCTTCAGCAGGTCTGCCGCTTTTGTCCAACGAAACACCACGGAAGTTCCGCGCAATGTATCCGTATTGGCGGGACCTAACAATCGCACCGCGCGACGGGGGCTCAAATCAGAGAAGCGAAAGACCCACAGGCCGTTCGACATATCTCCCCCAATGATCTTTCCCGAAGGGAAATAAGGATAAATTCCCCAAATACCACTGTAGCCGCTGGTCGAGGGACTTGTATCGTAGCCGCCGGCATCAAGTGGCGCCGCCGGATTCGTGATATTGACTACGCGTACACCTGCCGAGTACCACGCCACGTACGCATAATCTCCACGCACGGTTACGTTATGGACAATTTGACCGGGCACAGGAGTAAATGTTGTCACTGGGTTTGAAGGAACCGCCGGGAGGGAACCGATATCCCAGAACTTCAATGTCTTGGGTGTGCTGCCGACTTCATCTGTCGTAATGACGTAGCGGCGGTCCTTCGTCACCCATGCATTGTGAGTCCCCGACCCGGTATATGTGATCTTTCCAATTGTGTTGATATTTGTTTTGTTTCTTGCGTCGGCGATATAGAGCCCGCCGTTGCTGTTGATTGCCGAAGCATAAATCGTATCTCTCAATACATACGAATCGTGAATGTACTCCGGCTGATACATGCCGACATACTCCGGCACAAGGGGATCATTACGGAGATCAAATATCAGCATACCGCCGGGCGACCAGTTTGCACTGCCGTTGAGATACATGAATCCATCGGTGATTGTAATCGAGTGATTACGCCCGGTGTTTCTCGTTCCCGAGGTATAGGTGAACGTCCTGACAAGCGTTGCCGTATCCGGCAGCGCAGAAAGGTCAATGATCTGCACCCCGCTATTGCTTGCCTCGCTCACGATGTAGGCATAATGTCTGTACGTCTTCATCTCCCGCCAACTGCTTGCAGGACCCGAGATAAAGGCCGCCTCACGGGGATTGGCGTCATCTGTGATGTCAATTATGGATGTGCCGGGAGTGCGGCCGCTGCTGCCATTGCAGCCGAGGATCGCATATTCACGGCCATCAGGAGCCGTGTATCCCCAAATTGCAGAGTACCCTCCTCCGGGACGTACATTGAGGTGACGTACAGTATCCAAGCGTGTTGTTTGCGCCTGAATGCAAAGCGGAACCAATGCCGCCAGAAAAAGAACAGAATATCGGAACATGTAACTCCTGATTGGTGGAACAGTTTATTTTACTAACATCATTTTCCGGGATTCAGTATACCGGCCCGAAACAATCCTGTACATATACACCCCGCTGGGGAGATTTGCTGCGTTGAACCGGACTTTGTGTGAGCCCGCATTCTGTACGCCGTTTACGAGATTGGCGACTTGCTGACCCAGGCTATTGTATACTGTGAGAACTGTGTGAGCATCCTGCGGCAGAGAGTACTCAATCGTTGTTGAAGGATTGAAGGGATTGGGAAAATTCTGCGACAGTGTGAACTGAAGCGGAACTTCCGGCTCGTTCACACTTGTGGCGCCCGGAATCCGGTAGACAATCTGGAATGTATCAGGACTGGAGACCTCCGTGTATTCGTCCTTGGTCCACACGTGCCAGCGATATGTCTGGCCGTTCTGCATGCCCGCAATCACTCCCAAGGTCATAGAGGTGTCACGCGTTCTCATCAAGGTATCAATGCCGGGACCATAGAAATGCACTTCATAGTAATGCGGATCTTCGGACTGGTTTGCTGCTGAGCGCCAACGGAATGTCTTCGGGATGCCTTGAACTAACGTATCACGGTTTGCCGGTGAGAGGAGTGCAGGCCGAATGCGTGGAAGGAGTCCCGAGAAAGTACACACATACAAACCCGTCTGCATGTCGGAGCCTATCCATCGCCCTGACGGGAAATAGGGATAGACCGCCCAGCACCCGTTATATCCGCCACTCACACCCGGATATGTATCATAAGACCCGACTTCTACAGGAGCTGCAGGGTTCCTCACATCAACAACCCGCATGCCCGCAGTGTAATGCGAAATGTAGGCGTAATGTCCCCGCCCGTGAACGTTGTGGATGATATCCGTGGGAGCGGCCCGATATTGGGCGACCGGAGTGTACGGCGGACCGGCGCCAAGATTCTGCATGTCCCAGATCTTAAGGTTGTTCACGCTCCCGATTTCATCCGTAGTCATCGCATAGCGCCCGCTGATGGAAGCCCACGCGTGATGAGTTCCACTTCCGCTGTAGGAAATCTTCCGGATGAGTTCGGGAAAAGCCTTGTTGCTCACATCGACAACATACAGACCGCCGCCGGAGTAAATCGCCGCACCGTAGAGCGTATCATTTCTTACATAGGAATCGTGAATATACATCGGCTGGTACTCGCCGACGTAACGGGGATTGGTGGGGTCTTCTCTCAGTGAAAAAATCACAACCCCTCCCGGGGACCAGTTGGCGGAGCCATTGAGGTAGAGGTAGCCGTCGGCCAATGTCACGGTGTGGGAGCGTAAAATGTTCCTGGAGCCGTTGGTGAAATTGAACTCACGTACCAACATGCCGGAGGTATCAGGCAATCTCCCCATATCCACGATCTGGACGCCACGCCCTCCTTCTGAAACGATATAGGCGTAATTCTTGTAGGTTTTGATTTCGCGATATGCGTAGGAAGCGGTGGGACCCGGGATGTATGCAACTTCCCGTATCGGGGAAACATTCAAGTCAATTATCGATGTGCCCGTGTAGACACCGATCAACGCGTATTCTCTGCCATCGGAAGAAACCCATCCCCAACAACTTGAGAACTTTGTGTTCTGGCCTGACACCCCACGCGCCCTGTTGAGTGTATCGACAAGTGTGACGCCGTTTCCTTGAGCGTGTGTTCCTGCAAAACACGCTCCGATAACGGCAACTGAAAGGGATAATCTGAGAACTGTTCTCACGTTTTTCCTCGCAAAAGAATAAAGAACACAAACCCGGCGGCTGGGCAGCGCCGCTTTATTTTACCAACATCATTTTCCGGACGGCAACCGCACTCCCCGCCTTCAATCTGTACAGATACACACCACTTGCAAGGTGTGCACCGTTCACTTCGACCCGGTAATTGCCGGCTTGGAGACGGTCATTCACCAGCGTTGCCACTTCCCTGCCGAGCATGTCATACACCCGCAGTTCTACTATCTCGTTCGTTCCTGCCGGGATTGTAAAACGAATGGCGGTTGTCGGATTGAACGGATTCGGATAATTCTGCTCCAACGCGAATACCCCGGGAACGCCTCCATTTTTTTCAACGCTTACAAGGATGGAATCGTTGCCGCCGAATTGGTAGTAGCGGGCGGCAAACTCCTGCAAGAATTGGTTCGCGATGTTCCCATCCCTGATGATCACAGTATTTTCGTTGTTCTGATTCTCAGCTGCATTGGACCAGTTGTGGGAGCCTGTCACTACTTTCGGGCTAAGGAACGGGTCTTCTGCATCAACGATCGCATATTTGTGATGGAGCAGGCCGCTCCCTGTCTTCAAATTCACGTCGATGCTGTTGGCCCTCAGGAAGGCGTATTGGTTTCCGGAATCTGTGTTGTTGTCGAGGTTACCCCGAACCTTCTTGCCGTCATTCTTCTTGTTGACCATTATCGTTGCCAGATCCGACCTCGTGAATGTCAGCAATTGGAAACCAATAGAGCGTTGCGCACTATTGAGTTCCCGGGCTATTTTGCCGGTAGTGCCGTCGCTCGGGCTGAAGTATAGCTCAACGGGGACACCTCCGATAACGAACTTATGCGGTGTATTGTTTCGCTTGCGTGCTCCGAAACGTGAATTTGCAGCGACCGGTGTTTCGCTCGAACTCCCCCACATTTCCTCAAACTCCATGGTATACGCCTGTCCGAGGGCGACATCCTGAAACTCGACCGCGTTCTGGTAATCGGCGTTGGTGCCGGGCTCGCTGGGGTTCCATGAACCTGTCCACACCCATACACTCTCGGGCGCCCCTCCCCGCGCATCAAATACAAAGAACTTGTTATGCTGCAGGCCCACGCCGTTGTTAATCGGATCGAACCGATCTGTGATCAGCGGGATGCCGTTCCCGAAGATGAACTGGAACGGTGTTGTGTTGCTGTTATCATGCTCAGCAATGACGCGTACGCGGACACCGCGGTTTTTGGCGGCAACGAGTGCACCTGCAATGTTGCTGCCGGGCGTGCCGCTGAGGCTGTACAAACATACATCAATCGACCGGCGGGCATTGGCAATGCGCGAAATGATCAATTGCGAAAAATCCTGGTTCCCTCTTGCCGGCTGGTACCATGTGAGGTTCGTATTCACACTCTTGCTGAAGTAGACGTTAATCGTGCCCGAAGATTGCGGGGGCGACGCCGTACTTGCAATCAGATTCGGTGCATGGCTTGTGTCCGATCCGGTTACGGAAAATGCCTCGATGTGATACACAGTGGCAGGCTGCAATCCCGTAATTGCAATGCTGTGTGATGTCCGAAGCGTGTTGTCCGGCGCCAGAGTGCCGAGTTCGTAATTCTGCGTAAGCCCGTATCGAAGTCTGGAGGTTCCCTGATTCAGTGTCGTCCAGCTGACATTCAGGGCGGTCGGAGTAATGTTCGTCTCCTCCGGTAGTGTAACGATGATCGGTCCGGTTGCGTGGATATCTGATGAGAACCGCGGCATCAACTGATATCCGCCGATGAAGGGAAGAGTGGGTTTGAACTGACTGACAACCCCGATAATATCAAAGGAGCCCTGCGGAGCCGGAGTGTTCGCGAAATTCACATCGGCATCGACACGTATATCAACGTGTCCCGTTGCATCGAAGAGCCTATAGTTGGTGCCGGAACCTGAAACCGCCCATGTAGAGATCGGATTGCGTGAGGTATCGCCGACTGTAACAATGTTCAGGCGGACGAGCTTCGCTTCAAACTCTTCTACCCCCCCTGCTCCGTCATTAAAGAGCTGTGAGCAGGTGACAAGAATAGGTGATACTGCATTCCCCGAGCTGACAGTCGACCGGAGGATGGGATTGGTCAATTCAGAGAGTCCATTGAAGGGATTCACAATACCGCTCACAACAACTTCATCGCCGATAGTGACTGCAGTGGAGAAGCTTGATCCGAAAATGGCTATGCCCGCCGAGTTATCCTGGATGTACGACGGGCCGCCGAACTGATTCGCAACCGTCACAATCCCCGATATCGTAACAAGATCCCCGGTACGAATCTGAATGCCCTGCGCGTCGTTCATCTTTACTTCGGCAATGGGAACAGGTGTGCCAAATACTGCAATACGCGGAGCCGGGGCGACATCGCCAAATGAATTCTGGCGTGACTGTACTTTGAACGGATAGAATGCCGTGCTCTCGGGGGTTGTTACACTGCTGATCGTTACAACGGCGGAGTCTGTGGTGAATGATATATTGTTGATGGCGATGGTATCTCCGCTGACCGAGGGAGTGGCAGAAACCCCGCTGACCGACACAGCCGAGATATTTCGGGGCCACGAAAACGCCGCCGGCACAATAATGCGCAACGCGTTTACCGAGAATTGTGCATCACGGCGATAGGTCACGGTCACTGAGCCGCTGGACGGAAAATAAAGCGTATCGGGTTGGATTCGTGCGGTACCGGAACCATCCGGACGCGAGCGAAGGGATGAGATCCATGAAGAATTGGCCGCTGTGTTCCCGACACCCAAGGTGACGCTGGCGCTGTTGAAGTTCCAGCTTGCGATGTTTGTAACGTCTGCAAGAGTCCCGCTGGCAAAAGCAACACTTGTTCCGCTTGACGAACTGGTCGTAAAATGTACTTTCGGAGCCGGCAGACTGGAGGCATTCGAGGCACCCCACGAAACACCAAACACATGTGTCGTTGCGGCGTTCCGGATTTGAATTGCATCACTCGAACCAGCAAAAAGAAACACGGTGCCGGTAAAGTACAAGGCATTGTTTGATTTTACGACAAGGAGAAAATCTGATGGATCGAAATCTTCGCTCAGCGAGGTATTCTCGGGCCGCGCTACCACGATAACCGTCCCCTTCCGCAAATTGCTCCAAAGCGAATGAGTGGTGAAATTTAATGGCTGCTGGGCAACACCTCCGGAGTTGTAATCCCGCAGACTCCAATTTCTCAAGTCGAGGCTATCTCTTACAACAAGCAACTCAACCCATTCATCGCTGCCGCTTGAGTTATACAGCTCGTTGATAATAATGTCCTGCGCTGAAGCCTTTTCAAGAGTAAAAATCCCGGCAACGAGAAGTGAGAGAAAAGCATAAAGAATTTTCATTGAGCAGCCTTGAATGTAAAGAAGGTCATTGATCGACTGAGCACCGGCATTGGAGGTTGTTGTGCTTATTGATGCCGTGCTATAGGCGGGATATGATGGTCTATCCCCCACACTTCATAGCCATCATGGCAGAAGATCAGGTGGGAACAAGATACCGAATACGACTGGAATCTGCAAGACACGCGAGATGTGTCTGAAGAAATGACAGGTTAAAGAACTGCGGAAAGTTAGGGGTTTTGCGTTATTTCGTCAGGAAGAGCCCCATCGCAACACCCTCTTCACGAGGATCAGCGCCACCAAGAAGCACCCCTTGCTCATGATCGAACATGATTGCGTGCCCCTGCCCGTTATGAATAGGGGAGTATTCCAGTGTGTAGCCCATACGCTGCAAATTGTCAATCACGTCACGCTGAATGCTGTATTGTTCAAACAGGATCTTATCGGGAAGCCATTGGTAATGCACGCGCGGAATCTCGACTGCATCCTGAACATTCATGCCATAGTCAATCACATTGATGAGAATCGTCGCAACCGCCGTCGTTATCCTGCCACCCCCGCGAGCCCCCGCCGTCAAGAACGGTTTACCATCCTTGACAACTATTGTCGGGGTCATCGAGCTTAGCATCCGCTTGTGCGGAACGATAGCGTTTGCATCCCCTCCGATCAAGCCGAACATGTTTGGCACGCCGGGCTTCGCAACAAAATCATCCATCTCATTGTTCAGCAAGAAACCTGCCCCATCAACCACCGTCTTGCATCCGTACAAGCCGTTGATTGTCGTCGTAACGCTGACCACATTGCCGAACTTGTCAGCAACGCAAAAATGTGTTGTCTCGTCACTTTCATGCGCTTCGGGGGACCCGGGAGAAATGCCAATGCTCGGCGTAGACCGTTGCGGGTCGAATCCCTGCATCCGGCTTCGCGCATATTCCTTTGAAATGAGTGATCGAACGGGTATCTGCGTAAAATCCGGATCACCGAGGAACTTTGAACGGTCCGCATATGCCCGTTGCGCTGCGGAAGCAAACAGATGAACACCAGCTGAGGAATTATGACCTTTCTCCCGAAGGTCGAAAGGCTCCAGCATGTTTAACATCTGCAGAAGCACAACACCTCCCGCGGATGGCGGCGATGCAGTAATAATGTCGTAACCCCGGTAGGTACCTGTGAGAGGCCGGCGCTCTACGGCGTTATAAGCAGCCAGATCTTCGGCCGTGATAATACCGCCACTTCGTTCCATCTCTGCCACGATCTTCAGAGCAACAGGGCCTTTGTAGAAGCCGTCCCGCCCCTTGTCGCGAATCGCCCTGAGCGTTCGGGCCAGATCCCGCTGACGAAGCATTTCACCCTCCTCGTACGGCTCGCCCCCCTTGGTGAAGACCTTCGCCGTTGAAGGAAACTCGTTGAACTGCTTGTTGTAGGATTTGAGTCCACGGGCAAGGCGCTCAGAAATCCCGAAGCCGCGCTCGGCAGCATCAATCGCCGGCTTGAGCAGCCTGCGACGGGACATGGTACCGTACTTCTCGAGGGCGAGCATATATCCCGCTACGCTTCCCGGGACTCCCGCCGCAAGCGCGCCGTGCAAGCTTTTTTTCGAGATCACATTGCCGAGCGAATCCAAATACATGTCCCGGGTCGCGCCAGAAGGTGCCTTTTCCCTGAAATCGATCATTGTATTCCGACCATCGGCAAAGCGAATAAGCATGAATCCGCCACCGCCGATGTTTCCGGCCTCGGGAAAGGTCACCGCCAACGTAAACCCGACAGCGATTGCTGCGTCGATTGCATTGCCTCCTCTCCTCAGCACGTCGATGCCGGCTTGCGTCGCAAGCGATTCCGCTGACACGACCATGCCCTGGTTTCCTTTAACGGGATTGCGCCATGAAGCGCGGAGTGTTCCCGTCTGCAACAGAAGTACTGCCGCCAGCAGCATACACCCTGCATGTAATCCGAAATACGACATTGCGGAATGTAGTTAGAAAGGAAGATCCTCGTCACCGCCCGCTGCAGGAGGTTCGGGCTGAGTAGCAGCGGATGAAGATTGATCAGAGGAAGACTGCCGTCCTCCGCCACCGCCGTCAAGCATAATAAGGTTGTCGGCTACAATCTCGGTGATGTACCGCTTCTGGCCTGTGTTCTTGTCATCGTAGCTTCTGGTTTGGATACGCCCTTCGATGTACACCTTCTTTCCCTTTTTCAGCCACTCGCCGCAAATCTCGGCAAGTTTCCGCCAGGCGACGATATTGTGCCACTCCGTCCGTTCCTGCAGGTTACCATCCTGATCCTTCCAGCTGTCACTGGTTGCGAGACTGAACGTCGCAACAGCAACGCCGCTCGTTGTGTATCGCAATTCCGGGTCCTTGCCCAAATTACCGATAAGTTGAACTTTGTTGAGACTTTTCGCCATAATTCCTCCGCTAGAGTTTGGTTGGATTCGTTCTTCTTTACTTTCGTGATCGTGTTTTAATTCCCATCTTTCCTCGGCACCGGAGTGACCCCTGCATCCGTCAGAATAAATGCCGTCCCCCTGTTAACAGTCAATCCATGCGGCGCTCCGATACCAAGTCGCTCAAGCGTAACTGATCGTACGGGCCGATCGTTCTCATCAAAAAAACGGAGTGTGCCGTCGCTGATTGCGACAAGACCGTTTTCGTCGGCGGAACTGAACACCGCATCGTCCGTCACAGTCCTGAGGTAGTTTCCGAAATTATCAAAGACGACAATTCTTCTGCCGTCCCGCACGTAGAGCCTGTCCCCCGGTCCGATGCTTATCGCCTGGGGATTGCGCAAGCGTCCCTTCCCTGCATCGTATCCGCCGAACGTCCGCTCGATCTTTCCAACACCTGCAAGTTTCAGTATTCGGGAGTTTTCGGTATCACAAATGAACAAGTCACCAAGCCTGGAGACTGCGACATCGGTGGGGTACCCGAATCGTTCATCGGTGTTTGCGCGCTCACGCGTTGAATAAGATGAGATGAACGCCAGCTTGCGGTCGAAGCGCTGCACTCTGTGGTTGCCGTAGTCTGCGATAAATACATCGATGCCGTTCCGTGCCCATACGCCGGAGGGTTTGTCAAACTGCCCGTCTCCCCAGCCGGAGCCGCCGGTTTCGGCGAGCAACGATCCGTCCTTTCCGTAGAGACGTAATGTGTTACGGGTTGCATCGGCAACGACATATGAGCCGTTGATGTCAACATCAAACGATACTGCTGTTGCCGGCATGTCTTCCGATTGCACCGCGCGGTGCGCGCCACACGATACAAGCACCGTGAGGCAAATGAGTAGACACATGCAGGGAAATTTCATAAGGCTATGGGCGACAGAATCTGCGTAAAAGAAACGATTGAGGCAGAAAAATGCAACAACGAAAAAGGCGCAAGGGTCTTGCCCCTGCGCCTTTCTTCATATCATGATCAAGAACAGCTACTTGATCAACACCATGCGTCTCGATTCGGTAAAGGCACCAGCCTTCATCGTGTAGATGTAGACGCCGCTTGTGAGATTCGAGCCATCGAACGCAACCTGATAATTGCCGGGCGACAGATGCTCGTTCAACAGTGTAGCAACCTGTTGACCCAGAGTGTTGTACACCCTGATGCTCACAGGGCCGGCCTGCGCTACGGTGTAATCGATCTTCGTGGCCGGGTTGAATGGATTCGGATAATTCTGGCTTAGCTTGAATGAGTTTGCAACGGGCTCCACCGATCCAACGCTGGTCGGTACGATGGGAAGCTTGTAGAACACCTGCCGATTGCGCGTCGTATCGGCAAGATCCGTGACGGCCGCCGACCCGGGCGATGTATCTTCCTGCCAGGTCAAGTAGATATAACCCGGCGGGTTCCAGCGTGAGATGCTCGGGTAGCGTTCATCAAGAAACCGGGTGTTGGTGAAGTTCACAGGCGCGCTCCACGTAACGCCGTTGTTTGTTGACGTGCTATAAAACAAATCTCCATAGTTGAAGCCTTTTGCCGAGGTATCACGCATCATCGCCTGGAAGACGATAACGAGTGTGTTCCCGGTCTTCCCGATTACCGACCATCCCATTGTCAAGTGATTTGATTGCGAGCGGTTGAGGGGATAGGTGTATCCGGGAACATTTGAAGAGTCCGCCACATCAACGATACCCGTCGCCTGGCTCCAGAAGAGGATCCGTCCCTGGTTGTTTGTGCCGGTGCCGCCGATTGTTTGCTCGCCCAGCGTCGCCATTGGAACATCGCCATTCCAGATAAAATCCAGACCGACCCAAATTCTGCAGTTGCCCTGACGCGTGTCGCGACCGGGGGGCGATGAAGGATAGATCTGTGTCGCGCTTGTGCTCCACGTCTGGCCGTTGTTCGTGGATGAGTGCCACCAGGCTCCAAGCAGGTTACCGCCGTTGAGCAGCGTTCCAACGCGGCCGTTATCATTTGCATATGTCGGATATCGACCTCCGATACTCTGACTGTCAGGGAACTGCTGCCACGGACCCCAGGAAACAAAGTCCTCGGTACGTGTGCGCCAGTTCGAGACGGGCGAAGGGCTTGGTGAGCCTGACATTACGACTGACCCGTCAGAGGCACCCGCCACATTCGGCCAAATCGGCTGGTTCGCGCCGCTGATAAGCGGTGGGGGCGAGATCTCGCCAAATGACCCTGTACCTTCGGGAGAATCGATGAAGATCGTGGATTGGTTTCCGCTGCCACCAATCACGCTGTGGTTTCCAATCACCGGAAGTCCGGCGTTGGCGCCTTTGAGCAACGTAAGCGTCGGATAACCTGAAGAGCGGGCGGGAACGCGAAGGTTGGAGAAGTTCTCCCACGTCGCACCATCGTTGCTGCTGAACGCGTACGCAGTCCTGCGGCTTGCACCGAAGTTGGTAGAATCAGTCGAGATCATGTACACAACGTGGATGTTGCCGTTGGCCGGATTGACCTGAATATGCTGGACTGCTCCGCCGTTCGATTGCCAGTCGAAGAACCCGTTGAGGGTCGTGTAAGTCCCGATCGTCGGCGACATGGCAGGAACTAACGGGTCGGACACATGTTTTTGCAGAGCTTCGCGATCAAACGCAGATTCAGGTGCAACCATGGCATCCTGAACTTTTTTCGTGCCTGAACCCGCCATTGCAATTCCGGTCAGGAACAACGTTACGGTAAGGAGTAGCGCTTTTTTCATTGGCATTCCCTGTGTTTGTTATTGGAGATTTGTGAGTGGAGCAATACGGTTGGTAAATGAACAAACACGATACATGAGAAGCAACAAAAAACGGCGCAGGGGTCACCTGCGCCGTCGATTAGTTAGGCGGGCTAACGAATTACTTGAGGAGCACCATTTTTCGGGATTCCATATAAGAGCCAGCCTTCATAGTGTACATGTAGACCCCGCTCGTCAGAGCCGAGCCGTCGAACGATACTTGATACGTACCGGGCGAGAGGTTTTCATTCAGTACGGTTGCAACCTCCTGTCCCAGCATATTGTACACTTTGATGCTTACCTGCCCTTCTCGCGCAACCGTATAGTCAATCTTGGTCGCAGGATTGAACGGGTTGGGATAGTTCTGGCTTAGCTTGAAGGAACCGGCAAGGCCGTCGTCCTGCTTTCCGACAGAGGTAGTTCCGATCACTATCGGGCTCACCCGCAGGAACATCTGAGAAGTACGGACGGTATCGGCACCTCCCGGGAATGCAAAAAGGCCGCTCTTGTTTTTTTGCTGCCACACCATATTAAACTCACCCGGGGCATTCCATTTCGAAACGCTCGGATATCGTTCATCGGTCGAGACAGTGTTCGTGATGCGCTGAGGTGTTCCCCACGTCATGCCAGCATCAGATGAGGCTACATACCACAGATCGCTGTAATTGTAGTTGCGGGTATCTTTCTCCCGCTGGAATCCCTGGTATGCAATAACGATGGTATTCCCCGACAAGCCAATCGAAGGCCAGCCAAGTTGGAACGCATGGAAACGCTGGTTGACCGGGTCGAAAAAGTACTTTGTCGAATCCCAGGGAACAGCGACCCGGAAGCCGGTGGCCGGACTCCAGAAAACAATGTTCACGTCATCACGCGCATTGGTGATGTACTCGGTGAATGCCATATACGGTGTGTTGCCGTTGTAAACGAAGTCGGCATGCACATAGGAATTGAAGGTGTCGGCACCTGCTGCTCGGAAAGAGAAAACATTCTGAGGAGCGCTCCACGTTTGTCCGTTGTTTGTGGATTCAATCCAACGGTTCCCGAGCACAGCCGTGCCGTTCGAGGTATTCAAAAGTATACCGACGCGTCCCGTGCCATTCGCCTGGGTTGGATAGCGACCGCCGCTCTGCACGTCGCCGGGAAAATCGGACCATCCTGTCCAACCGGAGAAATCATTTGGCATACGATTATAATGCGCAATGCCCGTGGTGACGTTCGCCTGGTTCTGGCTGGCGGCCATGACAACCGAGCCATCAGATGTGCTGGCAATGTACGGCCAAATCGGCTGTGTGGATGTGCCTGAGATGACCGTAGGAGCGTTCAATTCGCTGAATGCGCCTGTGCCTTCGGGCGAATCAACAAAAATCGTGCTTTGCGTTCCGGTGATTGTGCTGTGGTTCGCAATCACCGGAAGACCTGCATTCGCGCCACGGAGCAAATCGAGCGTCGGGAATCCGGACGCACGTGCCGGAACACGAACGTTATTGAAATTTGTCCACGTCACGCCTCCGTTGCTGCTGAACGCGTAGGCAGTGCGCCGCACACCGCTCGGCGCTAAAGAGTCTTCGCCGATCATAAAAACTGTGTGAATGTTGCCGTTTGCAGGATTCACACGAATATACTGAAGGGCGCCGCCATTTGATTGGTAATCATAGAATCCGGTCAATGTTGTCGGGACACCGACTTCACTCCGCATTTGAGTCCAGTCAGGGTCCGGGACCGGCGTGTAGGGAACTTCGGGCGTGGGAACAGCAGGTTCTCCCAGAACCTCCTGATAAGCCCCTTTCTTTTTCCCTGTCCCTGCAAAAGCGATTGAACAGGAAACAGCGGCAACAACAGTAGCTACCAGTAGCCTTCTTTTCATACGGCTCTCCTTGGTAAGGTTTGTTATATAGGTTAATTAGTATGTAACCAGCAGGTAAGAGGAATAATCTTCAATGCCGACGACAAATTCAAGAAGCATTGAACCTGAAACAGGGCACAACCCCGCGGCTGTGCCCCGTATTGGAAGCTTGAACGACTTACTTCATAAGAACCATCTTCCGCGTTTCACTGAACTGACCCGCCCGCAACGTATAGAAATAGACTCCGCTTGTGAGGTTCGAGGCGCTGAATTCAACTTCGTAGGAGCCCGCAGGCTTGTACTCGTTCATGAGTGTAGCCACCTCCTGTCCGAGCGTGTTATACACTGAGAGCGTCACTTCCGACGATGTCGGAATAGTGAATGAAATTCGCGTGCTCGGATTGAACGGATTAGGATAATTCTGTTCCAGGGCAAAACGACCGGGAACGCTTGTTTTGTCGTCTTGCACGTTCGTCAATGTCCATGTATGTGTGCCGACATAGAATACGGTCGGGTTTGTGTCGACCGGCGGATAGGCCGTCGACCCTGATTCGTATGATCTGCCGATGAACATAGTGTAACTGCTCGCGCTATTTGTCTTCAAAGTCGGCGCAGCGTGCAGCAGCAACTCGGCGAAATCCGGCGTGGCTGTCAGATTTACCGGAGTTGACCAGTTTGCGTTGTTGATGTGCCGCCATGAGAACCAGATATCCGGTCGTGTCGAGCCCGACGGCGCATCGAGCCATACCAGCGCCATGACGGAACCGCTCACATTCATTGATGCATTGATATGGTTGCCCATTTGGTTCAGAGCACCGTAAGTAAAATCGGTAGTCGTATTGAGATTGGACTTGACCACCTTTGACGCCCAACCGGAGCTGGTCTCATAGATCTCAACAAGGTCGCGTTGTAGAGTAAGTGTATCGATAATAACGCCGAAAAAGTGCACACGGCTGCTTGCATCCACAAGCATATCAAACGAGTACGCACCCGGCCCTCCGTATGACCACCAATCCTTGCTACCGCCGATTCCTGAAATGCTGCGGAAATCCGGCTGCGGACGGGTCCACGTGCTCCATGTAACGCCGCCATCCGTCGATGTAGAGTATCCCGGGTTATCCACGATATTCGGATCACCAGTCCACTGCCCCCACTTACCGAAGTAATGTTTGCCGTTGCGGTACATCCCGCCAATATCAAGTCCGAATTGCGCGTTGAACTGAGCTGAATCCCAATTGGCAGGGCGGCCTTCGTTGATGGCAGTAAAGCTTGTTGTTGTGTTCCACCGATAGAGGTCATCATGAAGAACTGTTCCACGACGATAGACCACCCAATTCAGATCGACCCCGCCGGGGACTGACCAAATTGAGAGATTAGACCAGAAACTCCCGTCACCTTGGGTTTCAAATGCAATAGCCTGATCAGCACCGATTGGGAAGTCAACACCGTACATAGCCGCGCCAAATGCACTTCCGCTGGGCAACAGTTGGGGAGCGGCGTAGACGAACAGCACGCTGGAAGTATCAGGCGAATTGGTCGGGTTGGCGATTGCGCAACTCGGGTAGCGTGTCAGTGTAGCAACGCCTGTGTTAAGGGCACCAACACGACGCCATGATACACCGGCGTTGCGGGAAATATTGTACCACAATTCACCGCTGCTGCGCGCATAGGTCGTACGGCCTCTATGAACCATGGCTACCGTGTTCGAAGCGGAATCGTATGCAATAGGCTTAAGACTGCGGCTTGCGGGCCCGAATGCGTTCTGCATCGTGTCGACTGCTACCCAATTAATAGATGATGCACGCGGTGGCTCGCCACCCAAGACTGTTACAGGCGATACTGTCGTCTGCTCCACATCCACCTTCATAGGCTGGAATTTTTTTTCCTTTCCTGATCCGGCAAGCACTACACCGGAGCAGAGGACTGTGAGTACAAATACCAGTAGCTTCTTTTCCATACTGCTTCTCCTTATTGGTTATTGGGGAAATAGTATCTGAGTCCGTTTATCATACGGCAACTTAATAGGAACAGGTTTTTTCACTGAATCAGGCCAAGGAAGGTAATGTGTAAACCGTCGTAATGCGCACACGCGTATTTCGAATCTCGATATCCATGTGTGGCGCTTCCTGGTGACCAACCAGACTCCACATCCGGAACACACACATCTAAACATAAAGCTTTTGATGTGACAAATGCAAGCTTTTGCGCCCGTTGTTATTTGGCCGAAGCAAGATTTGCCAACAGCTTCAGCGCCCCCCCGTGTATGTTCATCCATTGGTATGGAAGCGCGAGCTCGGTATATGTAATCCTGCCACTTCCCACTTTTCGTGTAACGAGCAAAGGCTCGGAGAGTGAGCGGCCCCTCACTGGAATTTCAAAGCCCTCCTTTGCACTCAAAGAGCTATAGGCCTTGCGGAATACCCACCCGTCAAAATCCTCCTCCTCGATACGGTTCGGCACATTCAGCATGCTGTGCGTGGAATCGATACGCACCGGGTAGAGTTCATCGAACTTGAATGACGGGCGCGCTGTAACACCCGAAAGCAAAGGAAAACCGGCAAGGGCTCCGGGATCCTGTGCGAGAACGACAAGATGCCCCCCCCGGCGAACGAATTCATCCAATGCGCTATGCTTGATGGCAGACTGCCCGAGCGAAAGCGCCCGCCGGTCTATCATGACCACGTCAAATTTCTCAACGGAAGGGGCCTCCCCTATGGAATCAAGAACCGTAGCCCCTATGCCCAACCGACGAAGGGCTTCCAACAGCGGCGAGTTTTCCGTCGCGGGCAGTGTCGCCACCCGTGTCGCGTTCTCCACCCTAACGTCCATTTTGCGCGCTACAAATCTCGCCACTGGCAAACCGGCAATTTCTATCGGGAGCACGTGGCTTCCTTCATTCATCTCTTCACTCCACACGGGGAAGAGTGTATCAACCTGGGAGGCACCTTTGTTATTCAGCCTGAACATCCTGCCCGGTGCAAAGGCCAGCGAATCCCTGACATAGACGGAATCCCGCACGCCATCCCTGCTTTCATTCGTCAGGCGGACAACAACCCGCTCTCCGGGAACAGCTTTCACAATGGGAATCAGGGCCTCCACGAGAAACCGGGGAGCATGGCGGAGCCGCATGTCGGCTCTGTACACGAAACTTCTCTCCCGATCCTTCGCCTTGTGAAGGATAAAGAAGTACGACGGCCGCCGAACCACCGGATGAAACAGCCCGTACTCTGATTGTGGATGATTCAGGTCGAGTGGCGACGGGCTGAGCAGCCGGAATTCTTTGGGCGCAGTGAACTCAACACGGCGTTCCGTGTTCTCATTCAAGATCCATCCGGACTCCACGGCAGGGACAAACAGCTCAGTCGTCCCTCCCTCTGAGAGACCTTCAATCGAATTGATGTTGAGAAACGTTACCTGTCGCTCCGTAAGAATCGTGTCGCTCAGGTCGTACTGGACACGTACACCAAGAAGAGTATTACGAATGTTGTCCAGCCCTGCCTTCCATCGGAGCAGGCGACGCCGCTCGAGATGTTCGGAGGAAGGAACATTGATCACGCGCAAGTCAATGTTGTCCATGAGACCAAGCAACTCTTTCAGAAGCTCGTCCTTGCCGGCAGACCTGGTATACTTCCCTGCAAACGCCTGGATACCCGTTTCCAGTTTGCGAATCTGCGGCGGTGAAGAAACGGGAAGACCCGCGTCCAACGACTTCGCTGCGAATCGCCCCGGTCTTGTGACCTTGTACAAAGGGTTACCGACGCTGAACCATCTTCCCCGCTGAAATTGAATCGTCCGGTATGCCCGGCCCGGCTCTTCACCCATCGATTGATAGCTTACAGAACTGAGCGGATCGATCTTGCTCACTGGAATTGGCAGGCCACCCGCGGCGACTTCCACGGCTATCCGCTGGACACGCCATGGCGCCAGGCTCCGGGCTGCGGATGCTGCAGCGGCCGCGAGGACATCCTGCTGGATGACAGACGAACGCAAACCCGGTCCGAACACACGATCGGCACCGACCAGTATCAGATCGGGTTTGAATTCGAAGATTTGCCATTCAAGCTTTTCGCGCAACGAATCAGCAGGCCACGCAGCTCTTATGTGCGTCGAGTCCGAAGCCGCGGCGATATCGGGCATGTTGAGAAAGTACGCCTCACCTCCCAGAGCCTCGTGCGCAGCATTTCCCTCCAGTCTCAGTCGACCTGCCAGTTGAGACGGATAGAGCGATTCGGTATCGGCTTCGCCTGCTTCGCCATTCGTAACGAAAACTGTCCGTACACGCGCACCGAGTGCATTACGATAGTATGCAAGAACACGCAAATCCTCGTAACCCGGCTGAACCGCGATATACATCACATTCACATCCGATGTTAAATCACGTACTTGAGCGGCCTGCGCGGGATCAGGAGAGCGGACCTGCGAGTATGAAACAGCAACATGTGTTGCAAGAACGAGAAGAAGGGAGAATACTGAACTGTTCATAGGGGAATAAGTGCCAAACATGAATCAAAAAACAAAAAAAGACTGCCCCGATTCACCCGGGGCAGCCTTTGTAAATATTCCGGCAGGCGCGAGGCCCGCCGGATGAATCAGAAGCCCACCTTCAACGAGAACACGTTATTGTTGTTGAAGAGGTCAACCTGACGGAATGCATAGTCGAACGTCAGCTCAAGGTCGGATGTGGCGTAGGTAATACCCACACCGGCCGTGATACCGAAGAGCCTGTCATCCTTGTCGACCTTGGGGAGGAAGCTTCCACCCACGCGGCCTGCAAGGCGAACCTGGTCCGTGGAGTACATCAATTCTCCGCCAAGACGGTGTTCGTCGACGTACAGGTTATTGTTGGTGAACGAGTAGTTGCCGCTGTAGCCCAACTCGTCGCTGACCTGCCCGGTGTAAGCAAGGCCGAACTCAATGAGCGAGGGAAGATCAAAGCTCGCTGCTTCGGACTTGTAGGGCTGCTCAGGACGACCGCCATCGCTCGATGTAGCGTTGCGGTAGAGCCCCGAACCGTCGAACTTCATTGACGGCCCGATGTTCTTCACTGCAACACCGAGGTGCAGGCCGGGGACATTGATGAGCCCCTTGTACTGCACACCGAAATCGAACGCAATACCGCTGGCGGATACACGGTCAATCTGCTCGGTAATGAGTTTGGAAGTCACACCGACCGAAATAGCATCGGTGAGAGGCCGGGCATAGCTCACGCCCACGGTAACATATGTGGGTGAGAAATTCCGGCCGGCGCGGCCTTCAGGATCATCCGCTGTTGTCAACGGGATATCTCCAAAGTCCAGAGACTTGATGGAGAATCCGAGGACACCGAAGTCCCCGAAGTTTGCGCCAATTGCCCCGTAGCTCACGTTGATGTCAGCAATGTAGGACATGGACGAGAACATACCCTCGGCCGAGTGTTTCAGCATGCCAAGGCCGGCAGGGTTGTAATGGACGGCTTCGATGCCAGTTGCGCTGGCAATCGGAGACCCACCCATAGCGAGATAGCGAGCGCCTACCGGAATAAGCAACTCTGTCGCCGCAGCTGTTCCGGTCCTCTTGTTCTGTGCATCTACAGTGCCGACCACGCCAGCGAACAGCACACAGAGCATGAGGGCGCTGATCAACATTCTCTTCATCATGGTCGTTTCTCCTTTATACATTTTGTTAGAATACATCGAGCACCTCTTGCTCTTGAATGACCGCGATCTTCAGGACTTTGGTAACCTTCGATCCATCAGACGGCAGGGTCATTTCGACGTGCGCGATATACATACCACTCGCTACGGGGAAGTTATCCTCGTTGTTCAGATCCCACCGCATGAACTGCGAGGCATCACTCTTCTGCAATGTGCGGACGTTCTGTCCCGCAAGGTTGAAGATGCGAATGGTCGCCGTCGGCGGCAGGTTGTTGAACGTCACGAACCGGACCAGACGGTTTGTTTCCGCCGGGTTGAACGCATAGTACGGGTTCGGGAAGACACCAACCTTGTCGGCACTTGCCTTGTCGTACGTAGCACCCTTCTTCGGTGCCGGTGTTGTGAACTCGAAGATGTCATTTGCGGTGTTCACACGGGCCGGGATAATTGCAATCGCATCCTGGTCTGTGAACGGTACATCACCGCGCCTGTTCCACGTGATGAAATACATGATCGGAAGCCTGTTACCGATTGCTTCCACCTGGTAAGCAGCGTTCGCAGTCTCTGAGTAGTCGGTTCCGAAGATGAACAGCCACTCACGAGGACCGGTTGCTGCAACGTTGTTGAAGGCGCCGTTGTTACCCGGGAAGTACTTCCCGTCAACACGGCCACCGGCAACGTTGTTCTCCAAGAATCCAACGTTCAGTCGGCGCGGCGGATTTGCATCAATATCGTATGCCGCGAGAGGCACCGACCTTGTGTAATCCTGGTAGGAATAACCACCCGACGGGTTCACGATAAAGGGAGCAAATTCGGGCCGTGCCGGAGCGGCAGCGAAGCCGCGACCGTAACGGTAGCCGCGAGAAACATTAGGCTGGCTGGCATCATATGTGCCATTTGTTGCAACGTTTGCAAGACGAAGCTCAACCGCCTTCAGCTCAGCAGCGCTGTAGAACGGCACATTGTTCGGCGGTGCACCGAATACCGTGGCCGGGCTTGCCCAACCGGCGGCACCGCGGAACCCTTCAAAACCGAGACCGTCAGCATCAGCCCATGTGAAGCGGCGTGTGCCGGATGTGATCTTCCAGCCCCACTTCGATTCATCATCCGTATCAAACATGTCCTGACGCTTCACGCCCGGCAACGGACCCTCAACCTTCAGCAGGATTGAGCTCTCGAGCAGCTTGTAGTTATCATCGCCACTCTGGTTGGTCTGGCCGGTGATGACGTCTGTGTTGCGGGTCGTGTTGACGAGCCGCCACGTTGTCTGACCGCCTGATTCTGTGAAGCGAACCTGATAGGTATGGCCGGTGCTGGCTGCCGGATCGATAACGATCGGGCGAACAATACCGTCAGATACACCTTGCGCCTTACGGACTGCAAGCGTATCGCCGAACTTCGATCCGTAGATTGCTCCGAACGGCACTTTCGGACGGACGGTAAGAACCTGCACATCCGACTCGAGTGCTGCCGGGAGGTAACCCGGAACGGTTGCGACGCTGTAAGCTGTCACTGCCAGGTAGTATTCCTGACCGTTGTTCAGCTTATCGATATCGCGTACATAGTCGCGGTTGAAGTTGAAATAACGCGTAACGCCGGAGTTTGTTCCGAATTGCACGGGCAATTGCAGAATCTGTCCCGACGCCTGATCGAACTGCTCGTCAAGAACAACTGCGGGATCGGTCGGCAGGTCGTAGGTTATAATGCGAACTGCTTCGCTGAGCCGCGAACTGCGCGACGGCAATTGATAGATATTGTAGCCTTCGAACTTGTATGCGCCCGGCTGGTTGACGGTGTTTTCCGTCTCGCCAAGGCGGGTAAGATTCGAGCCCCACTCCAGAACAACCTGTCCATCGAGCTCTGAAACCTTCACGTCCGGAGCCGCTGGCGGCCGGGGAACCTGGAAGAGAGCATCGAATGTGTTCTGCACGAAACGGTCGTTGAACTTCATGACAGAAACGCTGGACAGACGATCGGAGCCGAGACCGGCCACGGTACCGACAACGACTTCCTGCGTGTCACCGGGAGCCAGGCGGAACGGACCGCTGTTCAACACGATACGACGGTCACCGGCGGGGAGAGAGTGCGTAGTGCCAAGACCATCGAGGAATCCAGTACGGGCTGCCGGTTCGCCGGACAACGGGAAAAAGCTCGGCGGGAACGGACCGCTCGGATAGAGTCTCCAAGCCGATGTTGAAGGATCAGGGACAAACCCTTGGAACATTCTCCACCATCGGAGACTGCCTTCGTACTGGGTCAACGGAGGATCGCTGATACCGCTGCCTGCGGAGAAGTACGCAAACGATGTCAACGGAAGATTGCGGAAGCCGCGACGTCGTTTAAAATTAAACACTGCTGAATCAGTCGCAGCACCCGCTCTGATCGGACCGGCAAGAAAATCGTAACCGACCGCAGGCGGAGGCAGATTGAACTTGCGGAACTCTGAGTCAATGGCGTTACCATTGTACACAAAGCCAAGGCTCTTCGTCGAGTCTACGCCGCAAAGATCGTCACCGAAAGAACCGAGATCCGGGTCAGACCATTGTGCAACGTACATGCTGTCAATGTAGAAGCTGCCTTTTGTTGTACCAACTGTGTTTGCACCACCCTTGTTGATGATGCGATACCGCTTGAAGTACAGATTACCCATAGCATCGGTGCGCTTGTAGCCCCAAAGCGTCATTTGCACTTCCATACCCATCGGCTCGGAGCCGTACAAGCCTTGCGAGATCGAGGGGTTCAGATCGTTGAACACTGTCCAGACAACCTGGTCTGCGGGGGAATTCGGATCCGCTCCGGCAACGCCGGGCTCATCGTGGTTCCCTTGAATCAGGTCCTTGGCAGAGAGATTCGCCGCAGGTGCCTGATAGCCCGGTTGTCCATTCCGCTCGATGTACGGTGCACCGTATTGAACAGGCCATTCCATCCAATCCTTTTCATACTGAGCGAGGATTGCTGCCTTTTGAGCATTGGTGACATCCGAGAGCAGTATTTCGTTTGATTCAGCTGCATCGCGTGTCAACTCCGCATCTGACATTTCCCTCCAGTCACGGCGGATTCTGTAGATGCGTGCCAGCGGGTCGGCAGGGTCAACTGCTGTAGCACTTGCTCCTGTGCCGTTGATCCATCCGGATTGTGTTCCTACGTTGTAGGTGGCACCACCTGTACGGATCACTTGCGAAGCATGAGGCACCGAGTAGTTTGCATCAAGCATTGCCTTACCACCCCACATGAAGCCATCCTGATAGATGACCCACTTTGTTCCGCGGGGATAATACGTACCATCATCACCTGTCGGTGAGTGGTTTGATTGACCGTCACGGCGGGCCCACGTCCAGAGATTGTTGATATTCAGAATCTGGTACGTCGGGGTTCCCGCCCGTTGCAAAGAGGGCGTCCGCTGTTTCTTGCCTGTAGCCCCAGGCTCAGCGGGAAAAGCGGTCCAGGCAAGCAAACTCAGCAGCCCGACCGTTCCCACAATCGCCTTGAACGTTCTTCGCTTCATAATAAGAACTCCTTGTTTGTGATTTTGAGGAACTACCGGGAGGCAACCCGCAAGGGCCGCCTCCCTTAGCGAATTACAACTCCAGTTTTGCGCCTACACGAATCTGGCGCGGCGAACCGTAGATGTCGTTACCTGTCGCCGTTGTATATGCCCAACGGTTATCCAGGTTGATAGCCTTGTAGAAGGCAACGTACTTCGGATCAGCAACGAATGCGCCAGCCACGGGGCTCGTCAACCAGCCATCGTCTTCCGGCGAACCGGTCGTCGGATAGACGTTGAGAATCTGCTTGGTGTCGAGCAGGTTGAGGATGTTCACATACAGCTCAAGGTTCACGCCACCTAGGTCAAACATCTTGCTGACGCCAAGGTCGACATTGAAGACCCAGGGAGTCTTGGATGCGTTGACCGGTTCGGTCGGGAAGCTGGAGCGCGGGTCGTTGATTGTCAACACGCCGACGTTCCAGGGGCTGTACTGACCCTCAAACGAGGGTTTCACCTTTGTATAGTTGTGACCGCTGTTGAAGCTCAACAGGGCATTGACGCCGATTCCGCTGAGAATCGGTCCGCCATCATCCTTCCCAAAGCGGTAGTCGAGAAGCAGCGAACCGCGATGAGTCTGGTTGAAGTCGAGAGCATTGATGAAGTTCGACGGACGGCCGATGTTCTGCTCGATGGCACCGAAACCGGAACGCGGATTCGAGGCCGTGCCCTGAGCATCGGACAACGTGTAGTTTACGCGTGCCGCGAAGCGGTTTGTGCGGCGGAGTTCGAGAGTCAACTCAACACCCTTCACAGTGCCGAAGTCTTCGTTCAGGTACGCTGTGAAGACCTTTGTACCAGTCGGGCTGATGAACGAGCGAACCGCCAACTGATCCTTCAGATCCTTGTGGAACCCTGTGAGGGTAAACGCAAGGTTCTCTGTGAGCGACTGACGGAAACCGACTTCGTACTGTGTCGTCCGCTCGGGCTTGATAAGGAAGCCGACGGGCGTCAAGAAGGCATTACCACGTGTGTTGATGCTAACCGTGCGGCTCAATGTCGTGTTGCCGACATAAAGCTGGTTCAGCGACGGCATCTGCGCATAGAGACCGTACATTGCGTAGAAGACCGTGTTTGCTGTCACCGGGAACGAGAAACTGATACGGGGCAGCACGTATGTGAACGGATCCTGGTCGACGAGCTTTGTCTCATCGATGACATCCAAGGTTGCGTTGAACGGAGGATTCAGAGGATCCGGGAATGTCTTGTTCTTGGTATTGAAATGTTCGAGGCGGAGACCGAGGTTCAGCACCAGATCACTGAACTCGAACTTGTTCTGGACGTATGCCGAGGCGAAGAAAGGCTTGCGGGGTGCATCGACTCCGCTGCTGGCCTTGTTACCATCAACATCGTATCCATAGTGGTTGATGGAACCGCGCTGTGCCAGAAGAACGCGTCGTTCGGCATCACTGGCAAACTGGCGGGGCGTCTTGCCATCAATACCATTGAGGTAGATCATCGCCTGCTCGATGTTGCTGATGAAGTAGCTGCGGGTTGTCCATGTATCGATCTTACCGCCGGCCTTCAACTCCCACTGGTTGTCAATTTGACTTGTGACATCAAGTGTCCCGCCAATGCCCATTTGTTCGTTCTTGCTGAACGAATTGTTTGGGGAATTTTCGTGCGCGAACTGGAAAGCATTGATGACACTGTACGGCAGGGGACCCTGATAACGTGTACGCCATCCGGTGTAGCCTTTCTCTGCGTTGGCGATACTGTCAGAGTAACTCTTCCAGTCGGATCCGAAAGCAGGATCCTCGCGGCGGAATGTACGCTGCTGGAATGACACCGACGCCTCATAGAACGTGGAGGTGCCGAGCACATGGCTGACGCGCAGGCTTCCGAATCCGGACTTTGTGTAGTCCATTCTCTTGCGTCCCTGCACAAAATAATTCTGAAGGTAGGTCGGCCATCCGCCAACACCTTCGGAGGTGATTGTACCGCCGAGGTTGCCGCCGCGTGTACCGCCGGCTGCGCCGCCATCAACGGGGTTGCTCTCAGCTGTATAACTTCCGGTCAGACGAACCTTAACCGGGTTGATATCCCACAACAGTGTACCCTGCAAGGAATTTGCTTCGCCCCAGTTGTTCGGGATGTGGTTTTCTTTCATGAACACCGGACCGGGCAGCATACGTCCGGGCTGTGCATCGTTCACATCGGTGCGGACACTGTCAAAAACAAACGGTGTCACATACCGCTGCTGACGATTACGGAGATAGTTATGCTGACCGGCAACAAAAAAGCGGATATCCGAGGTAATCGGTCCGCCGATCGTTGCAACAACATTGCGATAACCGAAAGCAGATGTTCCGAGGAACTGCTTGCCGGGCTTTGCAAAATCATCGGTCTGGAAATCGAGGCTTGCCTTGTAGTCCTGACCGCCCGTGCGAACTGTTGTACGGACGATACCGGAGTTTGAGCCGCCGAACTCCGCAGTGTAACCGCCGGCCTGAAGCTGGAATTCTTCAATAGCTTCCTGAATAACGCCGACGCTTGAGGAATTGAAAATGGGGTTTGTTGTTCCCGCACCGTCAATAAAGTAGGCGACTTCGCCCTGGCGACCGCCGCGCACATACAACTGTCCGTTCTGCTGAACAACACCCGCCTGCAAGGCAAGAATGTTCTGGACACCACGAATGGGCAGGTTTTCAATATCATCCTGCGTTGTCAGGCGCACAGTATTGGTGGTGTTACGTTGTACGAGAGGCTTTTCAGCCACGACTTCAACGCCCTGCAACTGCACGGCTGAACTTGCGAGACGAAAATCCTGACTTGTCGTCAGGTTTGCACTCACGCGCACATTGGACACCGTCAACTGCGCATAGCCGACAAGTGACACGCGAAGCGTGTACACGCCGGGAGGTACGCTGAGGATGATGTATTCGCCATTCACATCACTGGAGGCACCGAGACTTGTGCCTTCAACGAGAATGTTGGCGCCAATGAGGGGCTCACCGGACTCTCGATCTTTCACTGTACCGCGGATCTTACCGTCCTGGGCATACAACGCCAGGGGAAGAAGCGTTACAGCGACGAGAGCCAATACGAGCTTACGAAGCATGTTTGACCTCCTGTTGTTATTGGAGTATGAGTGTATATGGTGAAGAGATGCTACCTAGTTGACCAGTACAATGACCAGCGTAGGTTTGCAGGCTTTTTGCCTGCGGGTGTTTCTCCGTCAATGCTACTGACGGGAGATGTACAATCGAAATTTTAAAACGGAATACTTCGCACATACCTGTAAAACTGTCTTCCTGCTTGACCCGACAAGAAGACCGGTACCTTATTGCATTAATATTCGATGGTGTGATGTGTTTTACGTACGGACGCCATCAATGCGTTGCTGATAGCAACAACGCACGCGCTTATTGTGTTAGAACATCTGGTACGTAGATAGGGCAAGATTTATGTTGGAAAGCTGTATCAAATCTTATCGATAACTTTCACCTCCTAAAGGAAAAGTGAACGAAAGATACAAGTCCATGTGTGCTCGGACATGGCTCAATATAAAGACCGTCAAAGTATTTGTCAAGTCTTTGTTAAAAATCGATGGCAATTTAACAGAAATGCCGTTTACTCCAAAGAAACGACCTTAAGATTGGAAATGCCCGTCTCGCCTTTGAGCGCCTCGAGGGCCGCCGCAGGAATTGCACTGTCGATATTCATTACAGTCAGGGCTCGCTCGCCGGCCGCCGTCCGGCCCAATGAAACTCCGGCGATATTCACGTTATGCGCAGCCAGAATCGTCCCGACCCTGGCAAGCATTCCCGGCTTGTCAATGTTATTGTAAACGAGCAGGTGTCCTTCCGGATTGAGTTCAAAACGGAATCCGTCAACCCGCACCAGGCGAATAGTAGAAGATGAAAACACGGTGCCGGCCACCTCACGCTCTCCTGAATCATCAGTAAAGCGGAGTCGGAGTAGATTGGTATAGCTGCCTGACACACCTTGACGCTGCTCGGTCACAGCCAGCCCCATTTCCGCGGCGTGGAACGGAGCATTCACAAAATTCACCGGCTCAGGAAGCACGTTGGTGAGCAGGCCTTTCAGGACACCGGCTTTGATCAGTTCCATAGATGACGACAACAGATCGCCCGAGGTTGCAATGGACAGGTTCTTGAGCTTTCCCATGGAGAGCTGAGCGGCGAAGCTCCCGAGTTTTTCTGCGAGCGATGCATACGGTTTCACCTCTTCGTTCATCGTCAATTGTAACGCCGCCCCGTTCACCAACCCGACATACCCGCGGCCTTTCAACGCATCGGCAATCTGGTGGGCAATTTGGATGGCAACCTTCTCCTGCGCTTCCTCTGTCGATGCGCCGAGATGCGGGGTAACGGCAACCTTCTCGTGCCGGATGAGGTCGGTGTTTTTTGGGGGTTCTTCTTCGAACACGTCAAGAGCGGCTCCGCCGACGTGCCCCGATTGCAATGCCCGCAACAGCGCTGCCTCGTCAATGATTCCTCCGCGTGCGCAGTTCACAATCCGTACGCCTTTCTTGCATTTCGCAAGGGTAGCATCGTTCAACAATGCTTTCGTTTCTTTCGTCAGCGGAGTATGGAGCGTGATGAAATCCGAACGCCGGTACAGTTCTTCCAGTGAAACAAGTTCGATGTTGAGCTTGGCGGCGACATCGGGCGCGAGCACTGGATCATACCCGATCACTTTCATCCCGAACGCCTGGCAGCGGCTGGCAACTTCGCGGCCGATCTTTCCCAACCCGACTACTCCGAGGGTCTTTTCGAACACTTCGACCCCCGTATACTTTTTGCGATCCCACTTGCCGGCAACAAGACTGCCATGCGCCTGAGGAATATTCCTCGCAAGCGCAAGAAGCATTGACACCGTATGCTCGGCTGCCGAGATCGTATTACCCCCCGGGGTGTTCATCACAAGAACACCTTTCCGGGTCGCAGCCGCCACGTCAATGTTGTCCACGCCGGTTCCTGCCCTGCCGATAATCTTCATCTTTGATGCGCTGGCGAGAACATCGGCAGTAACTTTTGTGGCACTCCGGACAACAAGTCCGTCATATTCTCCGATGATCTTCTTTAACTCATCAGCAGGCAAGCCCGGTTTGTTGTCTACATCGATCCCCTCATTCTTGAATATGTCAATGCAGCTCTGTTCAAGTTGATCGCTAATCAGAATTTTCACAAGAATCCCCTTTGAAATAATCAGCACAAAACATTGGCGCGCTCGATTGTTTTTTGACACGCCGCCATATCATTGTTCTCTACGGAAGAGAGGGATGCGCCTCACTAGGACATGAATACCTGTTGCGTCGCTGCGAGGCCTGCACCGGGTTCAAACTTGTAGCCCACCGCGCGCAACGTCTGCTCCAACGCACCCATAAAGGCAATCATATCCAACTCATCATAGTACCCGAGATGGGAAACACGGAATATCTTGTCCTTGAAGTCGTCCTGACCGCCCGCGATGGTAATCCCCTTCTCGCCTTTCAACATTTTGTTAAAGGCCTTCCATGCCACGCCTTCAGGAACCCAAACGGGGGTAACAGCAAACGATGGTGAGTCGGAAAAGAGTTTGAGGCCGAGAGCCTGAACCCCCGAGCGCAACGCTGTCGCAAGACGTTCGTGCCGCTTCCAGACATTCTCAATTCCTTCTTCCTTGATCATCTGCAACGCAAGGTCAACCCCTATTATGAGTGAAACTGCCGGTGTGAAGGGTGTATCATTTGCGGCGTGCGACTTGACTGCTTTCCGCAGGTCGAAATAGAATTTGGGCATCTTGGAGGTTTCCATCGCAGCGAGTGCCCGCTGACTGAGAGCGACAAACGCAAGTCCGGGCGGAATCATCAGACCCTTCTGCGAACCGGTCACGCAGACGTCAAGCCCCCATTCGTCGAATCGCATCTCGTGAGCGCCGACAGCGGTGATGCCATCTACACACACCAACGCATTGGAGTTCTCTCGAATCAACTTTGCCATGCTCTTCACGTCCGTTGCCGTCCCCGTCGAGGTTTCGCTGTGGACGAGGTACACGGCCTTCGCGTTCGGATTAGCTTTCAATGCTGCCAGAATCTGTTCACCGGTCGGGGCTTTTCCCCACTCTGTCTTGATCTCGATTGCGTTCATGCCGAAGGCCTTCGGCATTTTCACCCAACGCTCTCCGAATTTTCCCCCGTTGACAGAAATAATGGTGTCACCCGGAGAAAACAGGCTTACGAAAGTCGACTCAACGCCGCCGGTGCCGGAACAGGTCAGCGTCAGGACAGGTTGCTGGGTTTGGAAAAGATATTTCAGGTTTTCGTTTACGCGTGTGAGAACAACATTGAATTCAGGGTTACGATGATGAATGATGGGTTCGGCCATCTTGAGCATCACCGTTTCGGGAATGGGTGTCGGGCCGGGGGTAAACAGTCTCTTTTTCATGATTGACTCTCTCGGGAAAATGGGAAATGCGTTGTAGGGGAACAGAGGCACAGCCACAATAGAGTATGATCTGCGGGGCTAGCCGTAACTGATGAAAAGCAAATCAATTAGATTGAAAAAATCAATCCGCTACGTTTGAGGTTGAAACGTGCTGGGCGATAATGGAGAGAAGCTCCGGCCTCCCTTCGCCGGAGACGGAGGAAAACGGCACAATGCCTCGGCAAAGGGGAAATCTCTGAAATGCGGAAGTAGCGCTCTTGACGTAGAGCGGCATTTTGCTTCGAGGAAGCTTGTCGGACTTTGTCATCGCCACTGCAAAGGGGATTTCGTAGTAATCCAGCCATCCTACCATCATCAGATCGAGCTCCGTCGGCTCATGCCGTGAGTCGATGAGCTGAACAACAAGACAAAGACTCTCACGCTCCTTCAGATACTGTTCAACGAGTTTACCCCAGCTCGAGCGGATTTGCTCGGGCACTTTTGCATAACCATAGCCGGGAAGGTCAACAAAGTAGAGCTTCTTGTTGATCAGGTAGTAATTGAGTTCGCGGGTTTTGCCCGGCTCGGAGCTTTTGCGGGCGATGGACTTGCGGTTGCAGAGTTTATTGATAAGCGAGGACTTGCCGACGTTGGACCGTCCGAGGAACGCTACTTCGTTCAGAGTATCCTTTGGCAACTGCCGCAATGAGGCGGCACCGACAACAAAATCTGCTGAGACTATTCTCATACGTTAGCTAAAACAATAAGAGTCCCGGTTGAATGCCGGGACTCCCGAATACGTCGAACGGTTACGCGCCTGCTTCAGCGGCAGCCTTCTCGTCGGTTTTCTTCGTTTCCTTCTTGTCCGCTGATGCTTTCTTTTTCCGGGGTGTGGCGGCTTTCGTTTCTTCTTCGAGTTTGCCCGAGACTTCCTCACCCGTGTTGAAATCCACCAACTCGATGACAGCCATGTGTGCGCCGTCCCCCTTGCGCTGGCCGATTTTCACAACGCGAGTGTATCCACCCGGACGCGTCGCCACTTTCTCGGCAATCGTGGAGAAGAGCTCTTTGATCACCGAGCGGTCCTTAATGAGTTTGCCCACCTCACGCCGGGCATGAACGCCAGCTTCCTTTTTTTCCGGAGTCGAGGCCGCGTTCTTTGCGCGGGTAATCATCTTCTCCACAACGGTGCGGGTCTCTTTCGCTTTCGCCACTGTCGTCACGATGCGCTTGTGGCGCAGAAGTGACGTTGAAAGAGAGGCGAGGGTTGCCCTCCGATGGCTTGCTGTGCGTTTAAGTTTCCGTCCTGCTTTGCGGTGTCGCATAGTTGCTATCCAATTTATCTAATCAATGATCGACTCTGAGACGAAGGTCAGTTACCTGCGTCGCCAATATATTTCGTTACATCCATCCCGAAGGTCAGCTTTTCCACCTGAATGATCTCGGAAAGCTCTGCGAGGGACTTGCGGCCGAAGTTCCGGAATTTCAGCAGCTCCGCCTCGTCGCGACGGACAAGATCTGCAATCGTCTTGATGTTTGCCGCGCGCAGACAGTTGTGCGAACGCACGGACAACTCAAGCTCGTCGACAGGCGTCAGGAGGACTTTGCGGATCCGCGCGAACTCGGCATCCATTTCACTCTCGACCTTTTCGGCTTCAGGCTCCGTGTCGAAATTGATGAAGAGCTGAATGTGGTCACGGAGGATCTTGCCGGAGTATGCCATTGCATCCTCGGGAGTGATGGAGCCGTCTGTCTCCACCTCGAGTGTCAACTTTTCGTAGTCGGTTTGCTGCCCGACGCGTGTCGGCTCGACGACGTATCGCACGTTGCGGATGGGCGAGAAAATCGAGTCGATGGGAATGACCCCGACCGGCTGATCAGCAGCCTTGTTCTCTTCCGCAACCACGTAACCGATGCCGCGCCCGATACGCAGATCAAGCTCGAAGCTTGCGTCCGCATTCAGCGTCGCGATATGCAGGTTCGGATTCAACACTTCGACATCTGGTGAAGCTTCCTGAATGTCCTTGGCGGTGAAATCCTTGGGTCCCTTCAGCGCTACGATCACACGATTGCTTTTCTTGTTCACCAGCTTGAGTCTGACCTGCTTGAGGTTCAGGATCATATCCGGCACGTCTTCTACTACGCCTGGAATGGTGGAAAACTCATGCTGAACGCCGTCGACTTTAATTGCCGTGATGGCATAGCCGGGGAGCGACGAAAGCAATACACGCCGCATCGAGTTGCCGATGGTTGTACCAAACCCCTTTTCGAGAGGTTGGACTATGAATCTACCGAAAGTCGCCGAACGCGTCGCATCATCGAGCTGGATGCGTTCGGGCATTTGAATTGTTCCTGCGGTCATGTGCACACACCCTTGTTAATGTTACTTCGAATACAACTCAACAATCAACTGCTCATCTGCAGCCAGCGGGATATCTCCCCGCTCGGGAATGTTGAGGAAAGTCCCGGCCATTGCGGCCTTATCCAGGCTGAGCCACGGCAGCATTGCCGCGTCTTTCATACGCTTCATCGAAGCGTGGATCAATTCGAGCTTCTTGCTCTTCTCACGCACCTGGATTGTATCACCGGCCTTCAGGAGATAGGACGGAATATCCACCCGCCGGTTGTTGACGAGGAAGTGGCCGTGTATAATCAACTGACGTGCAGCTTTGCGCGACGGCGCAAGTCCCAGCCTGTAGACGGTGTTATCGAGGCGCCGCTCCAACATCTTGACCAGCGTCTCGCCCGTGCGGCCTGTCTGCTTCAGCGCTTTTGCGAAGTAGTTGCGGAACTGGGTTTCTTGCAGGCCGTACATACGGCGGACTTTCTGCTTTTCGCGCAACTGTATGCCGTACTCCGAGATCTTTGAGCGGCGCGATTGGCCGTGCTGGCCCGGGGCGTACCCGCGGCGCTCAACAGGACACTTCTCGGTGAAGCATTTCGTCCCCTTCAGAAACAGCTTTTGCCGTTCCCGACGGCACAGTCTGCAATTTGCGTCAATGTATCTTGCCATGTACTTCTTCTTCCTGTGAAAATGAATTATACTCTTCGTCGCTTCGGAGGACGGCAGCCATTATGCGGAATCGGCGTAATATCACGGATCGTGGAAATTTCCAGACCCGCTGTTTGCAATGCACGGATGGCGGCCTCACGTCCCGAACCGGGACCCTTGACGAGAACTTCTACTTTGCGCAGCCCGAGCGCATGCGCTGCGCGGGCAGCTGCCTCTGCCGACACCTGTGCTGCGAACGGCGTGTTCTTACGCGAACCCTTGAAGCCGTTCTTGCCAGCCGATGACCAGCTGATGGTATTCCCGTAGATATCGGTGATGGTCACGATGACGTTGTTGAAGGTCGCTTTCACAAAGACCTTCCCGTTTACATCAACCTGGATCTTCTTCTTTTTTTTGAGATCGCTGCTGCCAGCGGAAGTGGTTTTTGCCACTGTTCCTCCTGAAAAATTAAGTTACACTCTCTACTGCGCGTACAGGCGCATTACGTCTTCGCCGCGGCCTTCTTCTTTCCTGCAACGGTCTTGCGCTTTCCTTTGCGTGTACGGGAATTGGTCCGCGTACGCTGGCCGCGCACAGGCAACCCTCTTCTGTGGCGCAATCCGCGGTAACAGCCGATATCCATCAACCGTTTGATGTTGGACTGGATTTCGCCGCGCAGGGCACCTTCCACTTTGTACTCGGCGGTGATGATGCTGCGAATCTTCGCGACTTCATCATCGCTGAGGTCCGCAACCTTCTTGTTGAAGTCGATACCGGCCTTCGTCAGAATCTCGGCTGCGATCGTATCACCGATGCCGTAAATGTACTGAAGCCCGATAATCGAGCGCTTCTTTTTTGGTAAATCAATTCCAGCTATACGAGCCAACTGGATCCTCCTTAGTTAAACGAATTATCCCTGACGCTGCTTGTGCTTCGGATTCTTGCAAATCACCCTCACGATGCCGTTCCGGCGGATGATCTTGCAATTGTTGCAAATTTTCTTGACTGATGATCGGACTTTCATGATGTCTCCCTGCACGCCGCTCCGCCGCTTTACAAAGGACGGGGTGTCGTGCTTCATTTATACCTGTACGTGATTCTTCCCTTTTTCAGATCATACGGAGATAGCTCGACGGTCACCTTATCGCCCACCAGAATCTTGATAAAGTTCATCCGCATTTTGCCCGAAATATGCGCAAGTACTTCATGGCCGTTCTCGAGACTCACTTTGAACATCGCGTTCGGCAGCGTATCTGTAATGGTACCGTCAACTTTGATTGGACCTTGCTTCGCCATATGCGGCTTCCCGACTATTGTGTCAGGATTTCCGGTTCTCCTTTTTGAATGACTATCGTATGTTCGAAATGTGCCGAGGGTTTGCCATCCGCTGTCCGGACTGTCCACCCGTCGTCACCAAAATTCACCTTGTATGTCCCTGCATTGACCATCGGCTCGATGGCAAGCACCATGCCTTCTTTCAACTTCACGCCCGTCCCCGGATCACCGTAGTTCGGGATGGCAGGATCTTCGTGCAGGCTTCTTCCGACTCCGTGGCCGACTAGATCACGCACCACCGAAAAGCCGCTTGACTCTACGTATTTCTGCACGGCAAACGAAATATCGTGTACGTGATTGCCGGCAACTGCCTGTTCTATGCCTTTGTACAACGATTCCTCCGTCACGCGCATGAGCCGTTGTTTTTCTTCGCTCACGCGTCCCACTGCAAATGTCCGTGCGCTGTCCCCGAAGTACCCGTTCTTTCGAACACCGACATCTATCGAGACGATCTGCCCTTCTTCAAGCGGGCGACCATTCGGGATTCCATGTACAACCTCTTCATCAATCGAGATGCAGAGGCTTGCGGGGAACAGGTTCTTTCTATCGTGTCCGTATCCTTTGAACGCCGGTGTACCGCCTCGTGACCGGATGTAACGTTCCGCTATTTCGTCCAGTTCCTTGGTATGCACACCGGGCTTGATCCGGCTGCCGACCAACGCCAACACTTCTGCCACGATCTTGCTGCTTTCACGAATCAACTCTATCTCGTGGCGGGACTTTATCGGAACTCTGCCCATACGCTGCGGCCTAGCGAGACCGCCCCTTCAGCTTGCCTGACTTCATAAAGCCATCGTAGTGACGCATCAACAAATGCGACTCAACCTGTTGCAACGTATCCAACGCCACGCCGACCATAATGAGCAAGCTCGTTCCGCCGAAGAACTGCGCAAAGCTCGGCGTTACATTGAACTGCGACATGAATGCCGGAAGAATTGCTACAAGTGCAAGGAACACTGAACCCGGCAGTGTAATCTTCGTCAGAATGTTGTCGATAAATTCCTGGGTCGCTTTGCCGGGACGGATACCAGGAATAAAGCCTCCCTGCTTCTGCATATTCTCGGCAACATCCTTCGGGTTGAAGGCAATTGCCGTATAGAAATATGTAAAGAAGATGATCAGCAACCCGAACACGACGTTGTACGTCATGGATGTATACTGGAAGTAGCTCGCAGCACCCTGCATCCATTCACTCTCGGGAAAGAACGTTGCAATCGTCTGCGGGATGAACATGATCGACTGAGCGAAAATGATCGGCATAACACCGGCCGTATTCACGCGCATCGGGATGTACTGCGTGACGCCGCCGTAGACTTTGCGTCCTACGACCCGCTTTGCGTATTGCACCGGGATTCTGCGTGTGCCTTGTGTAACCAGTACAACCGCTGCTATGATGGCAAGCAGCAGAGCAATCAGGATCAAGAACACTATCAGGTTGCCGCTGAATGTGAACTGCTCGACAATCGAATGAGGGAACCGGGCTATGATACCGATGAAGATAATCAACGAAATACCGTTGCCAATACCCCGCTCGGTGATCTGCTCACCAAGCCACATCATGAAAACTGTCCCAGCTGTCAGGAAGAGCACAGTGTAAAGCGTAAAGCCGGCCCCTGCCACTTCCGGCGGAACGATCTGCTGTCCCTCAATCTGCAGATTCAACAAGCGAACGCTAACGCCCCATGCCTGCAGAGCTGCAACGAGCACAGTTCCGTACCGGGTCAACTGCGTCAGTTTGCGGCGTCCTTCTTCACCCTCCTTGGAGAGTTTTTGGAAGTAGGGAACTACCGCACCGAGCAACTGCAGTATGATCGATGCGCTGATGTAGGGCATGATGCCCAGCGCAAAGATGGCGGCGTTCTGGAACGCGCCCCCAACGAACAAGTCATACAGCCCGAAAAGGGTATTGGCATCCTGGGTTGCTACTGCTCTCGCCAGAAGAACTGCATCAACGCCGGGCAACGTGATATGCGCCCCGATGCGGACAACGATGAGCAGCGCAGCCGTGTAGAGAATGCGGGTGCGCAGCTCCTGAATCTTGAACGTGTTACGAAAACTCTCGATTAGGTTCGCCATTAGTCTTTCGTCGCTGAGCTGATCGTTTGCGCCTTGCCGCCCGCTTTCTCGATTTTTTCCTGGGCAGATTTGCTGAAGGCATGTGCAGAGACATCAAGTTTCACGGAGAGGTCCCCGTTTCCGAGAACCTTCACCGGACCCTTGGTCTTCTTCACCAATCCCAGCTTCGCAAGCACTTCAGGATTGACAACACCTCCTTGAATGCGACCGTCAGCCGAGAGCTTAGCGAGAGTTTCAACGTTCACAATCTGGAACTCAACACGGAAGGGACTGCTGAAACCGCGTTTCGGGAGACGCCGTGCAAGAGGCATCTGCCCTCCTTCGAATCCGGAAACGAAGCGTGTACCGCTGCGCGAGCCTGCACCCTTATGACCGCGTGTTGATGTTCCGCCGTGGCCGGACCCTTGTCCTCGTCCGATGCGCTTGCGCTTCTTCCGCGAGCCTGCTGCAGGCTTCAAATTGCTGAGAATATCGTTTGCCATTGGTATCCTTCTTCAGTTACAGACAGCCGTCAGTTGACTTCTTCGACTGTCACTAAATGAGTCACTTTCTTGAGCATTCCGCGAATCTGCGGACTGTCATTCTTCTCGACCGAATAGCCGGGGCGGCCGAGGCCGAGCGCCTTGATTGTCCGCTTCTGCGGTTCAATCTGGTCAATAATGCTGCGCTTTTGTGTTATGCGAAGTTTCTTTGCCATTGTTCCTTACTCACAAATTTAGTTGGCAGGTGCTGACTCTATGCCGAACAACTCAGGCAGTGTCACGCCTCGACGGCCGGCAACTGCCTTTGCGTCGGACAGGCTCATCAGCGCCTTCATCGTAGCCTTCACGACATTGTGCGGATTGGATGAACCCATCGACTTGGTGAGAACATCCTTCACGCCTGCGGATTCCAGCACTGCGCGAACGCCACCGCCTGCGATCAACCCTGTACCCGGAGAAGCCGGCTTGAGCATTACCCGCCCGGCTCCGAACTTCCCGATGACTTCGTGCGGAATGGTTCCCTTCACGATCGGGACGAAGACGACATTCTTCTTTGCGTCATCAACACCTTTGGCGATCGCATCGGCAACTTCGTTTGCCTTGCCGAGACCGATACCGACGTGTCCCTTGCCGTCGCCAACCGTGACGATGGCATTAAAGCTGAAACGACGACCGCCTTTCACCACCTTTGCGACGCGGTTGATGTGGACGAGCCGGTCTTTCAGATCCAATTCACTTGCCTTGATTTTTGCCAACGCTTTTCCTCATTGTGCTTTTGTTGGTACTGACATCTTCTTGCTGTCGGGCGTGGATTCGAACCACGATTAACGGCTCCAAAGGCCGCTGTCCTGCCATTGGACGACCCGACAATCCCGTTCAACTCATCGGGCAGGGACAGGCCTTCAGGCTAAAACTTCAATCCCCCTTCGCGGGCGCCATCTGCCATCGCCTTGACGACGCCGTGATAGAGATAGCCGCTCCGGTCGAACACTACGCTCTGGATGTTCGCCGCGAGTGCTTTTTTCGCGACAAGTTCACCCACCTTCTTGCTGATGTTCTTCTGTCCTTTGATTCCTGCAAATTCACCCTTCACATCCTTCGATACGTCGGAAACCGCGACAAGCGTTTTTCCGGTAGTATCGTCAATGACCTGGGCATAGACATGCTTCAGACTGCGGTACACAGCAAGCCTCGGACGGTTTGTAGTGCCGGAGAGGTTCTTGCGAATGTGATCCTTGATGCGGGCACGGTTCGTGCTCTTTGTCTTCTTGCTCATTTCGTTCTTTCCTGACTAAGTTCTGGTCTTACTTGCCGCCGCCTGCTGCTGCAGCCTTGCCTGCCTTGCGACGGACGTACTCGCCTTCGTACTTCACGCCCTTGCCCTTGTACGGCTCGGGCGGACGGAAGGAGCGGATCTTCGCGGCCACCTGGCCGACGAGCTGCTTGTCTATGCCGCTGATTACAATGCTTGTCGGAGTAGGGGTTTCAATCTTGATACTCTCGGGAGAGCCAAACAGGATCGGATGCGAGAACCCGAGGGACAATTGCAATTTCTTCCCCTTCATTTCGGCCTTGTATCCAACGCCGACGAGCTCGAGCTTGCGCGAGTAGCCGTCGGTCACTCCGGTAACCATGTTGGCCATAAGCGCACGCCACAGTCCGTGCAGCGAGCGAATTTCCTTTGCGTCGGACTTGCGGGTCAAGAGGACTTCATTTTCTTTGATCTCGAATCCGATGTCGTCATGCACGCGTGCCGAGAGTTCCCCTTTGGGGCCCTTCACGACCACCTCTTGTGCAGTCTTTGTGATCTTTACGCCGCTCGTAATGGGAACGGGTTTCTTTCCAATTCGTGACACGTTCTCTTCTCCTTGGGACGATAAATTACCAAATCTCGCACAACACTTCGCCGCCGACTTTCTGCGTCCGGGCCTGACGGTCGGTCATCAACCCCTTCGAAGTTGAGATCACAGCGATTCCGAGGCCGCCCAGAACCCTGGGAATATTGTCCGAGTCGACGTACCGACGGAGGCCGGGCGAACTGATGCGCTTGAGACCTCCGATAACGGGTTTACCTTCGTTGTATTTCAGTTGGATGCGGATCACCCCTTGGGCGCTCTCCTTCGTTTCGGTGTAGCCCGCAATAAGCTTGTTTTCAAGCAGCACTTTGGTGAGTTCACGCTTCAGGTTTGATGCAGGAACATCAACACGTTTGTGCTTTGCCTGGAGGGCGTTTCGCAACCGTGTGAGATAATCTGCGACCGGATCTGTCATTGTCATTGTACAGCTTCTCCTGCTAAACGTTGATTACCAGCTTGCCTTCACGACGCCGGGGATTTTCCCATCGAGCGCCAGCTCACGGAAGGCGATGCGCGAGATACCAAATTTTCTGATGTACGCACGCGGGCGCCCGGTGATGTTGCACCGGTTATGCAGCCGGGTCGGAGCGCTGTTGCGGGGGAGCTTTTGCAACCCGGCATAGTCGCCCTTTTCCTTTAACTCCTTGCGGAGCGCAGCATATTTTGCTACAAGTTTCTGACGCTTTAATTCGCGTGCTCGTGCGCTTAACTTCGCCATAAGGCTTTCTCCTGTTAGGCTTTTGCTGTTTCTAAAACTTCCTGCCGCTTCACAAACGGGAAACCCATCGCCTTCAGCAGTTCAAAGGCTTCCTGGTCAGTACCGGCGGTGGTCACGAACGTAATGTCCATGCCGAAAATCCGTGAGATCTTATCGACGTCAATCTCGGGGAACACGATATGCTCTTTGAGACCGAGCGTATAGTTGCCGCGGCCATCAAACGACTTGTCGCTAAGCCCCCGGAAGTCACGCATACGAGGGACGACGACCGCAACAAAACGATCAAGAAACTCATACATGCGGGCCCGGCGCAAAGTCACGCGGCAACCGATGGGCATACCCTCACGCAGTTTGAAATTCGAGATTGCTTTCTTCGCTTTCGTGATGACAACTTTCTGGCCTGTGATCAATTCGAGATCTCGGGCTGCCGAATCTACCAGCTTTGCATCCTGCGTGGCCTGGCCGACGCCGATGTTGATGGATATTTTCTCGAGCCGGGGAACCTGCATCACGCTCTTATAGTTGAACCGCTTCATCAATGCGGGAACAACGTTCGTACGATAGGTTGTAAGGAGACGTGGCGTAACACGTTCTTCCTTTCCCGAGGCGCGAGGTGCGCGGTCGGCTGCTTGTGCCGCCGGTGCCCCTTTGCCCTTCCCCTTCTCGGCTTTGGGACTCTGCTGTTTCTTCTGCTTTTCTTCGCTCATGGTTCTTTCTGTTCGTTTGGTGTTGTCTGGTCTTTGTCAGACGACGTTTTCAAAATGTTAGAAGGTCTCGCCGCTTACGCGTGAAATGCGGACCCGCTGCTTCTTGCCGGTCGCTTCTTCTTTCACCAGCTTCGATCCGACGCGGGTCGGCTGGTTGGTCTTCACGTCAATCAGCATCACATTGGAGGCATGAATCGAAGCCTCTTTCTGCACAATGCCGCCCTGCGGACTCTTCTGGCTGGGGCGCGAATGACGCTTGATAATGTTCACCCCTTCCACGATGACTCGCTGCTTCTCGGGGTACACTTTCAGTACCTTGCCGGTCTTTCCTTTGTGGTTGCCGGAGATGACGATGACGTTGTCGTTCTTGCGAATATTCATTCTTGTTTCCTCGATTACAAAACTTCGGGGGCGAGTGAGACGATCTTCATGTATTGTTTCTCACGCAACTCACGTGCAACAGGCCCGAAGATACGGCTGCCGCGGGGCTCGCCGGCCTCGTTCACCAGCACTGCCGCATTTTCATCGAATCGGATGAAGGACCCGTCCTTGCGGCGGGTTTCCTTGCGGGTACGGACGATAACCGCCTTTGCCACCTCACCTTTTTTCACGGCGGCACCCGGAATTGCGGACTTGACCGAAACAACCACCAGATCACCAAGACCTGCGTAACGACGGTCGTGACCGCCGAGCACACGGATGCACCGTGCCTTTTTCGCGCCGGAATTATCGGCGACTACTAGATTCGTTTCTTCCTGGATCATGACACTTTCTCCGTTAACGCTGGTTACTTGGCTTTTTCGATGATTTCAACAAGACGCCAGCGCTTCTGCTTGCTGAGCGGCCGCGTCTCCATAATGCGGACGGTATCGCCCGGACCGGCTTCGCGCTTTTCGTCGTGCGCCATCAACTTCGTTGTGCGCTTGAAGTACTTTTTGTAAATGGGGTGCGGCACCTGGCGCTGGATGGCGACAACGATGCTTTTTTCCATTTTGTTGCTCACGACTTTACCGACACGCGTCTTGCGGCGCGTTGTGCGGACCTGTGTTGCGCTTTCACTCATGACTGCTTCTCGTTCGACTTTTCCTTGATGATGGTATTCAGCCGTGCAATACTGCGACGCACCGTGCGCACAGCAATGGGGCTTTCGAGCTGACTTGTGGCAAGCTGGAACCGGAGATTCGAGAGACTCTGTTCCTCCTCCGACAGCCGCTTCCGCAGCTCTTCAACCGATAATTGTCGTAATTCGTGTGATTTCATATTTTCGTGCTCCTGTCAGGCTGATTACTCTTCCGCCACACTGGTGGCGTAATCGGGCCGAGTGCTGATACGTGTCTTGATCGGCAGTTTGTGGGCGGCCAATGTGAGGGCCTCCATCGCAACCGACTTCGGTACTCCGCCGATCTCAAACATAATGCGTCCGGGCTTCACAACTGCAACCCAGTATTCCGGAGCGCCCTTCCCCGATCCCATGCGTGTCTCCGCGGGCTTCGCAGTTACCGGTTTGTCAGGGAAAATCCGGATCCAAACTTTTCCCTCACGTTTCATCATACGGGCGAGTGTTACACGTGCCGCCTCAATCTGGCGCTGTGTAATCCAGCCGGGCTCAAGCGCCTTCAATCCGAAATCACCGAAATCCACTTTCGCTCCGCGTGTCGCCTTGCCGCGCATGCGGCCACGCTGGGTCTTCCGGTATTTTACTCTCTTGGGCATTAACATAGTACTTCAGCTCCTTTACTGATTTCTGCGGGCGACGGGTTGCTGCGAATCACCTCTTCCGATGACTTCGCCCTTGCAGATCCAAACCTTGACACCGATGGCGCCATACACGGTACGAGCCGTGGCTGTTGCATAATCAATGTCCGCACGCAGGGTATGCAGCGGAATGCGCCCTTCTTTGTACTGCTCGTTGCGGGCAATTTCAGCTCCGCCAAGACGTCCCGAGGTCATCACACGAACGCCTTCGGCGCCCATCCGCATCGATGCGGTGATTGCGTTCTTCATTGCACGACGGAAAGCGATACGGCCTTCAATCTGCTGCGCAATGTTCTCTGCAACGAGATATGCGTCGAGCTCAGGACGCTTGATCTCGTTGATCAAAATCTTCACATCCTTGTTGGTGATTTTCTTCAGCTCTTCCTCAAGCTGCGAAATCTCTTTCCCGCTCTTCCCGATCACGATGCCCGGCCTTGATGTGTTAATGGTGATGACAGCACGCTTCGGGGTTCGCTCGATCAGGATTCTCGATATGCCGGCCTTCTTCAGGCGGTTACGGACGTAGTTGCGGATCGTCATGTCTTCCTGCAACTTGCCGGCAAACGACTTGTCATCGTACCAGTTTGAGTCCCACGATCGGATGATTCCTAATCTCAAGCCAATCGGATTTACTTTCTGTCCCAAATGTCCTCCTTAACCGGGTTACTTCGATTGTTCTTCTGCGGGAACTTCCTTGGCAGCCTTCGGGGCTTTAGCCTTTGCTTCCGCTTTCTTGGGGGCTGCCTTTGCACGCGAAGGCGCAGCCTTCTTACGATCCTTTGTCGCAGCGACCACAATTGTCACGTGGTTTGAGCGCTTTCGGATGCGGTACGCCCGGCCCATGGGGGCGGGCGAGATCCTCTTCATCATCATCCCGCCGTCCACATACGCCTCTTTTACAACCATGTCCGACGATTCAAGCCGGCCACCTTCATCTTTGTTCTGCAGGTTCGACACTGCCGAACGGAGAACCTTCTCCGCAGTCTTTGCTGCGTGTTTCGGCGAGAAATGCAGAAGATGCAAGGCATCATCGACCGACTTGCCGCGGATCAGATCGATCACCAGCCGCATTTTGCGGGGCGACGTTCCGATATATCTGTTTATTGCTCGTGCTTCCATGATCCTGAGTTCCTGGGAATTCGATTGCTGTCTATCCGGGGATTAACCGGCCTTTGACGATTCTTCTTTCTTGACGCCGGGGTGAACACGGAACGTACGCGTCGGCGCAAACTCGCCGAGTTTGTGTCCTACCATGCCTTCGTGCACGTACACCGGAATGAACTTGTTGCCGTTGTGCACCGCAAACGTGTGGCCGACGAACTCGGGAGTGATCGTCGAAGCACGCGACCACGTTTTGATCACTTTCTTCTGGTTGCCCTTGTTCAGCGCCGCAACCTTGTCTTGCAACTTGACGCTGATGAACGGACCTTTTTTGAGCGAACGACTCATGCTCTGGAATTCCTCCGGTTTACTTTCTGCGTTTAATTATATACTTGTTTGAAGGGTTCTTCCGCTTGCGGGTCTTCTTACCCTTCGTATGCCAGCCCCACGGGGACACCGGATGCGGGTTGCCTTGCGGCGACTTACCTTCACCACCGCCGTGCGGATGATCGACCGGGTTCTGTACAACACCACGAGATTGCGGACGGATACCCAACCAACGTGACCGCCCCGCTTTGCCGAGACTTATGTTCTCGTGTTCAGAGTTGCTCACCGTACCGATGGTGGCCATACAGGTCGCGGGAACATTACGCATCTCTCCCGAAGGGAGACGAAGCGTTGCGAACTTGCCTTCTTTCGCCATCAACTGCACCGAGGCGCCGGCACTACGGGCCAGCTGCGCCCCCTTGCCGGGACGAAGCTCGATGTTATGGACGAACGTGCCCGGAGGAATATTCGCGAGCGGCAACGCATTGCCGTTGCGAATTTCCGATTGCGGGCCGGACTGCAGAACCTCGTTGATCTTCACTCCTTCAGGAGCAACAATGTAGCGCTTCTCGCCGTCCGCGTATTGCAGCAGGGCGATGCGTGCGTTGCGATTCGGATCATACTCGATCGCGACTACTTTCGCATCGATACCGATCTTGTTCCGTTTGAAATCAATGATCCGGTACATCCGCTTATGCCCGCCGCCACGGTGACGCGAGGTCACGCGACCGGTATTGTTGCGGCCGCCGGACTTCTTCAACGGCTCAATGAGCTTTCGCTCGGGCTTGGTCTTCGTGATGTCGGAAAAATCCGACACCGACATCCAGCGGGTGCCCGGCGTTACTGGTTTCATTTTTCGGAGTGGCATTACTCAGCTCTCTCTTAACTTACACGTTCTGGAATAACTCGATCTTGTCACCTTGCTTCAGCTGGACGTACGCTTTCTTCCAGCTTGAGGTGCGGCCGGCAAAACGCCCTCGCCGCGTCATCTGCGACTTGGCTTTGCCTTTATGGTTCACTGTCCGCACGCTGACCACGGTAACGTTGAACTTCTTCTCAACAGCATCGGCAATCGAAATCTTGTTGGCTTTCTTATCCACTTCGAATGCGTACACACCCTTTTCCTGCTGCGTCGTCAGCTTTTCAGTGACTATGGGGCGCTTTAATATCCCGATCATAGCTCGTCTCTTATTGCTTGAATGTATTGTGCAAAACGTCGACTGCACTCTTCTGGAAGAGGATCACCTGGTTGTTCACCAGATCATATGTCGACGCCTTGTCTGCCGGAAGAATATGGAGCGAACCGATATTTCGTCCGGACTTGTAAACGTTTTGGTCACTACTGCCCGTCAAGAAGAGGGTCTTCGTCCCATTCAGTTGAAGGGCTTTCAGCACGGCAACCATCTCCTTGGTCTTTGGAGCCTCAAACGAGAAGTCTTCGACAATCTTGATCTGGCCTCCCTTGGCCTTGGCCGAGAGGGCGGATTTGCGCGCCAGCTTCTTCGTCTTTGCCGGGAGGTCGTGCGAGTAATCACGCGGCTTAGGCCCGAAAATCGAGCCGCCGCCGACCATCACCGGAGACCGGGACGTTCCCTGACGCGCATTGCCAGTACCCTTCTGCTTGAATGGCTTCTTGCCGCCACCGCGAACTTCGGCGCGAGTCTTGACCTTGTGGGTCCCCTGACGTTGATTGTCCAGATAGGAACGGACAGCAAGATAGATTGCGTGCTGGTTGGGCTCGACGCCGAAAATCTCGTCGGAGAGCTTCACCTTCTCGCCGCTCTTCGTTCCGTCCTTTTTCAGTACTTCCAATTCCATTGCTGTCTCGCGCTAATTAGTGTGCAACAACCTTGTGAATCTCGACATATCCGTTTATTGCCCCGGGCACAGAACCCTTTACGAGCAGAAGATTCGAATCGGGGATGATCCTGACAACTTTCAGATTACGAACCGTGACACGATCGCCGCCCATCCGTCCGGCCATGCGCTGGCCTTTAAACACGCGCGAGGGATACGATGATGATCCGACCGAGCCCGGTGCACGTTCGCGATCGCTTTGACCGTGAGTGCGGAACCCGCCACCGAAGTGGTGACGCTTTACAACGCCCTGGAACCCCCGGCCTTTCGACGTGCCAATCACCGAAACCGTGTCCCCCTTCGAGAACACGCTGTCGACTTTGATTTCCTGGCCCGGCTGCAGCTCGGCAGTACCGTTGCCACGGAACTCACGCACGAAACGCGCAGGTTTCGCATTAGCCTTCGCGAAGTGTCCAATAAGCGGCTTTGTCACTGTCTTCTCGCGCTTCTGCTCGAAGCCGATCTGGACAGCCTCGTAGCCGTCACGCTCCTTTGTCTTGATCTGCGTGACGAAGCAGGGGCCCGCCTCAATCACTGTGCAAGGGATTACCTGACCAGTCTCATCAAAGATGCTGGTCATCCCGAGTTTTTTTCCTAAAAGTCCTGTCATAGTAGCATCCAAAAAAGAATACGCCTTTTTTAGTCGCGCACACAGCGTACGCGTCCACCCTCCGGATACCGTACCGGCACCCGGAATACTCCTGCAATCGTTATGTCAAAAGTTTACACTTTGATTTCGACGTCAACTCCCGCGGGCAAATCGAGCTTCATCAGGGAATCGACAGTCTTGTTGGTCGAGTTGAGAATATCGATTAGGCGCTTGTGTGCGCGAGTCTCGAACTGCTCCCTCGACTTTTTGTCAACGTGAGGAGATCGAAGCACAGTATAGACCGTACGCTTCGTGGGTAACGGTATCGGGCCTGAGACCACAGCGCCTGTTGACTTAACAGTCTTGATGATTTTTTCCGCAGACTTGTCTATCAGGTTGTGGTCAAACGACTTTAGCTTTATGCGAATCTTCTGCCCGGCCAATTTTTACTCCGTTTACTCGTAGCAACAAAAAGAGGTGGCTCCGTACGGCGGAGCCACCGTTTGTGAATTACTCGGTGATCTTTGTAACGACACCCGCACCCACCGTGTGGCCACCCTCGCGGATAGCAAAGCGAAGACCTTCCTCCATGGCGATAGGGGCAATCAACTCGATGCTCATACCGTCAACGTTATCGCCCGGCATGATCATCTCCGTACCGCCCGGCAACGTGGCAACGCCGGTCACGTCCGTTGTACGGAAGTAGAACTGCGGACGATAGCCGGTGAAGAACGGTGTATGACGGCCGCCTTCTTCTTTCTTCAATACGTACACCTGGGCGTTGAATTTCTTGTGCGGAGTGATGCTGCCCGGCTTTGCGATAACCATGCCGCGCTCCAACTCCTTCTTGTCAACACCGCGCAACAGCAAGCCAGCATTGTCGCCCGCAAAAACTTCGTCGAGTTCCTTGCGGAACATTTCGGCACCCGTAATAACAGTCTTCTTGTGGGCGCCGAGACCGATAACCTCGACTTCGTCACCAACCTTAGCCTTACCGCGCTCGACACGGCCGGTACCGACTGTACCACGACCGGTAATCGAGAATACGTCTTCAACCGGCATGAGGAACGGCCTGTCAACATCGCGCTGAGGGAGCGGAACGTACGAATCAACCGCGTCCATCAACTCGTTGATGCACTTGAATGCCGGATCATCAGGCTTAACATCGGGTTTCAGCGCCGCTTCCATTGCCTTGAGAGCGGAACCGCGAACGATGGGGATTTCATCGCCGGGGAACTCATACTTCTTCAACAAATCGCGGAGCTCGAGCTCGACGAGGTCAAGCAATTCCGGATCGTCGACAGCATCTACCTTGTTCATGAACACCACGATTCTGGGCACACCAACCTGGCGGGCAAGCAGAATGTGCTCGCGCGTCTGCGGCATGGGACCATCCGTGGCAGCAACGACGAGAATGGCACCGTCCATCTGTGCGGCACCGGTGATCATGTTCTTCACATAGTCGGCGTGACCGGGGCAGTCAACGTGAGCGTAGTGACGTGATGCCGTCTGGTACTCGACGTGCGCTGTTGCAATTGTAATACCGCGCTCGCGCTCTTCGGGAGCATTGTCGATGGAGTCGAATGTACGAACCTCCGACAAGCCCTGCTTCGCAAGCACCATCGTGATCGCTGCGGTCAACGTGGTCTTCCCGTGATCAACGTGGCCGATCGTGCCGACGTTCACGTGCGGCTTTGAACGATCGAATTTTGCCTTTGCCATTGTAGATTCTCCTTAGCTAAAATAAGGGTGTAGTGTTATCTCTATATCTGCCTGCGTCACGCAGCTACCGTTTCCTTGCCCTTCACCTTTTCGATGATTTGATCGGACACACTCTTCGGAGTCTCGTCATAGTGCGAGATTTCCATTGAGTAAATGGCCCGGCCTTGCGTCATCGAGCGCAATGTTGTCGAGTACCCGAACATTTCCGAAAGTGGTACGTGAGCCTTGATCACCTGGGCATCCTTACGGGGCATCATTCCTTCGATCTTGCCGCGACGGGAATTCAGATCGCCCATCACGTCGCCCATGTATTCCTCGGGCGTTACGACTTCGACTGACATGATCGGCTCAAGAATCACGGGGTTCGCTTTGCGAGCACCTTCCTTGAAGCCCATAGAGCCCGCAATCTTGAACGCCATTTCCGAAGAGTCGACGTCATGATACGAGCCGTCGTATAACTTGACTTTCACGTCTTCCATCGGATATCCGGCGAGGACACCATTCTTCATCGCTTCAACAATACCCTGCTCCACCGGCTTGATGTATTCCTTCGGGACGACGCCACCAACGATTGCGTTGGTGAATTCGAAACCCTTCCCTTTTTCGTTCGGCTCGATTTCGAGCCAGACGTGACCGAACTGGCCTCGACCACCGGACTGCCGGACAAATTTTCCTTCCGCTTGAACCTTCTTGCGGATCGTTTCCTTGTACGCGACCTGGGGCTTGCCGATATTTGCCTCCACACGAAACTCGCGCTTCATGCGATCGACAATAATCTCAAGGTGCAACTCGCCCATTCCACTGATGATCGTCTGTCCGGTTTCCTCGTTTGACGAAACACGGAACGTCGGATCTTCTTCCGACAGCTTCGAAAGAGCATCGCCCATCTTTTCTTGATCGGCCTTTGTTTTCGGCTCGATGGCGACATGGATGACCGGCTCCGGAAACGTCATCTTTTCAAGGACAATCGGATCGGAGTCGTCACACAATGTGTCTCCTGTGCGCGTATACTTCAGACCGACTGCCGCACAGATATCACCGGCATAGGCTTCCTCCACATCCTCCCGCGTGTTTGCGTGCATACGGAGGATTCGGCTGATGCGCTCTTTCTTTTGCGAAACTGAGTTGTAGACGTACGACCCGGCTTTCAGTGTTCCGGAATACACACGGAAATATGTAAGCTTGCCGACAAAGGGGTCTGTCATAATCTTGAAAGCAAGCGCGCTGAATTTCTCGCTGTCCGCTACCTTGCGGGTGATATGGTCGGACATATTAATGTGGTGTCCCTCGACCTTCGCTTCGTTGAGATCAAGTGGCGAAGGGAGGTAGTTTATAACCGAATCCAAAAGAAGCTGGACACCCTTATTCTTGAACGAGGAGCCGCAAAGAACGGGAATAATACTGACCTTCAAAGCCGCACGGCGAAGAACCGCCATGATTTCCTTTGGTGTAATATCCTGTCCATCCAGATACTTTTCGAGCAACGTGTCATCCTCATCAGAGACCGCTTCGAGCATCTTGGTACGCCACACCTGCGCGCGCGCCTGCATGTCATGCGGAATCTCGATGTCTTCCCAGTTTTGCCCGGAACCATCCTTGTACATGCGGGCCTTCATCGTCACGAGGTCGATGATGCCGGAGAACATGTCTCCTTCGCCCACAGGCAACTGAATCGGGACTGCATTTGCACCCAAACGAGCCTTCATCATATCAATGCACCCAAGGAAATCGGCACCGACACGATCCATCTTGTTTACGAAGGCAATACGCGGCACGCCGTACTTGTCCATCTGACGCCACACGGTCTCAGATTGCGGTTCGACACCGCCAACAGAGCAGAATAACGCTATGGCACCATCAAGCACGCGAAGCGAACGTTCGACCTCGGCGGTGAAGTCCACGTGACCAGGCGTATCAATGATGTTGATACGGTGGTTGTTCCAGAAGCAGGTGGTAGCAGCCGAAGTAATTGTGATACCCCGCTCTTTCTCCTGCTCCATCCAATCCATGGTCGCGGCACCGTCATGGACTTCACCAATGCGGTGAAGGACGCCGGTGTAGAATAGTATGCGTTCCGTCGTCGTGGTCTTACCAGCGTCGATGTGCGCGCTAATTCCAATATTTCGGGTTTTTTCTAAAGAGTACTGTCTTGGCATAACGTCAATCTATCTCACAATTCCTTACCACCTGAAGTGGGCAAACGCCTTGTTTGCCTCGGCCATCTTGTGGGTATCTTCCTTCTTCTTGATCGCGTTCCCTTCCCCATTCGAAGCGGCGATGAACTCTGCTGCGAGCTTTTGCGACATCGACTTGTCCTTGCGGTCGCTCGCATAGGAAATCAACCACCGGATTGCAAGAGCCATGCTCCGCTCATGCCTTACTTCAGTGGGCACCTGGTATGTTGCGCCGCCAACACGGCGGGCACGAACTTCGAGCATCGGACGCGCATTGTTCAGCGCCTTGCGAAACACATCGAGTCCAGACTGCTTTGTCCGCTCCTCGACGATCGTAAGTGCATCATACATAATGCGTCGCGCAAGATGCTTCTTACCCTGCTTCATGACAGAGTTGATAAATTGCGACAGTGCAACGTCATTGTATTTCGGGTCGGGTGTTACCGAGCGCCGTTCGGCTCTTTTCTTTCTCACAGCGATTTACAGCCTTATTGTTTTGCTCTTTTGGCGCCATACTTCGAGCGCCCTTGTTTTCTGTCTGCAACGCCGGCAGTATCCAGCGTCCCGCGAATGATGTGGTACCGTACACCCGGAAGATCTTTCACACGACCGCCACGGATCATAACAATAGAGTGCTCTTGCAGATTATGGCCTTCTCCGGGTATGTACGCCGTAACCTCGATCCCGTTTGATAACCTCACACGGGCCACCTTACGAAGAGCCGAGTTCGGCTTCTTGGGGGTGGTGGTATATACGCGGGTGCATACTCCTCGCTTCTGCGGACTCTTGTCCATCGCAGGAGCCTTGCTCTTGTATGTGACCTGTTTCCGGCTTTTGCGTACCAGTTGGTTGATCGTTGGCAAAGATTTCTCCGATTAACTACACTCGTGGGAACATCAATTCAAAAGTTTCTAAAGATACGAATCCACCCCCACATTGTCAACAACCCGGGATAGTATCCTCGAATTAGAAAATGTTAACCAATTGCAGCCGCTTTTGAGCGGTGGCGGTCATTAACTTACCGCCACCTTCTCCTTGCGCTTCTTTGTGGTTTCTTCGGAAGATTCGGCATCGTCGTCCTCCAAAAGCGCGTCCTTCGGCGTAACCAGGATTTGCTTGAAGTACTTCAGGCCCGTTCCGGCAGGGATCAGGTGACCCATGATCACGTTCTCCTTGAGTCCAAGCAGGTTATCAACCCGGCCTTCGATTGCCGCGTCGGTCAGAACCTTCGTGGTCTCCTGGAACGACGCTGCGGATATGAAGCTGTCCGTCGACAGCGCAGCCGATGTAATACCCAGCAGAACCGGTTCCGATGTCGCAGGTTCGGCATCTTTGTACTCGATTACCTTCTTGCTCTTCTTCCGAAGCTCGCCGTTCAACTCGCGAACCTTCTTCTTCGTCACAAGTTGCCCGTTCTTCAACTTCGAGTCTCCCTTGCTGACAACAAGCACCTTGTCGCGAAGTCCCTCGTTTTCCTCTTCGAACTTCAGCTTGTCGACATAGTCACCTTCGAGGAATTTCGTATCCCCGGAACTCATCACCCGTAGTTTCTGCATCATCTGGCGTACGATTACTTCGATGTGCTTGTCGTTGATCTTCACACCCTGGATACGGTACACTTCCTGGATTTCGTTTACGAGATACTCTTGCACCTCGCGCACACCTTTAATGCGCAGAATATCATGAGGATCGATGGAGCCGTCGGAGAGACGCTCACCCGCACGGACGACGTCGTTTTCCTGAACCAGCACGTGCTTGCCGAGCGGGATAGGATACTTGCGGATATCCTTGCCGTCATGACTCGTGACGATGACCTCGCGGGAGCCACGCTTCTGCGCCCCGAAGCTTACTGCACCGTCAATCTCCGAAACAATGGCCGGATCTTGTGGCGAACGGGCTTCAAACAACTCCGTAACGCGGGGCAGACCACCTGTGATGTCACGGTTCTTGCCGATATCACGCGGGATTTTCACGAGCACTGTTCCGGCGGCAATACCCTGTCCATCATCAACGGTGATATGGGCGCGGGTCGGAATGATGTAACTTGCAATCTTCTTCCCCTTCGCATCGGTAATGAGAATGCTCGGGCTCAGCGACCGGTCACGTGAATCGATGACAACCTTCTGGATATGCCCTGTTTGCTCGTCTGGTTCCTCGCGGTATGTGACATTGTCCTTGAGGTCCTGATACTTGACTGTACCGGCGTGCTCGGTGATGATGACGGCGTTATACGGATCCCACTCATAAATGATTTCGCCCTTTGCGATCTTTGATCCGTCCGCAACAAGAAGATGCGCGCCGTAGGGCACATCGTACTTCGTGAGCATGCGATTGTCGCGATCCTGAACATTAACGATGCCGCTTCGCCCAACAACAATCGTGCGGGGCCCCTCGTCGGTGTCGATCGTAATCGGCTTAATCCCTTCCCATACCAACTTTCCGTCGAACTTTGAAGTCACCTGAGACTGCGATGCGCTCAAACTTGCAGCGCCACCGGTGTGAAACGTGCGAAGTGTAAGCTGCGTACCAGGCTCGCCGATAGATTGTGCAGCGATGATACCGACGGTCTCGCCCACCTGGACGAGCTTGCCGGTGCTGAGGTTGCGGCCGTAGCACATGGCGCAGATGCCGCGCTTGGCTTCACACGTCAGCACGGATCGGATCTCCACTGTCTCTATCGACGTCTCGGCGATACGATTCGCTTTCTCTTCGTCAATGAGTTCACCAGCTTCAGCAATCATTTCGTTGCTCAGCGGATCCACAACATCATGGACGGCCACACGGCCCAGGATGCGTTCGCTCAGCGGTTCCTTGATATCTTCGCCTTCCTTCAATGCACTCGTTTCAACACCGCGGATCGTACCGCAATCCTCTTCTTTGATGATGGCGTCTTGCGCCACGTCAACGAGCCGGCGGGTCAGATAACCGGCGTCGGCTGTCTTCAGAGCGGTATCAGCGAGACCCTTACGGGCGCCGTGCGTAGAGATAAAGTACTCGAGAATCGAGAGCCCCTCGCGGAAGTTTGCAATAATCGGGTTCTCGATCAGCTCGCCTGTTGCACCGGAGAGCGACTTCTGCGGTTTCGCCATAAGTCCGCGCATACCCGCCAGCTGACGCACCTGCTCCTTCGAGCCGCGGGCGCCGGAATCAACCATCATGTACAGGGAGTTGAATCCTTCTTTCGAATGCTGCAGAGACTCAAACAACTTCTCGGCTACACGAGTCGTGGCGCGCGTCCAGATGTCGATAACCTTGTTGTAGCGTTCACCGTTTGTGATGAACCCGCGTATGTATTGCGTGTAGACTTCATCGACGTTCTTCTGCGCCTTGGAGATGATATCCTCCTTCTCCTTCGGCACCTGAACATCTTCGATACTTACAGACAAACCCCCGCGGGTAGCGTAGCCGAAACCGAGTTCCTTCAACTGATCGAGGAATTCAGCGGTACGGAGATTCCCTACCTTGCGGAAACCCGTGGCGATAATCTGCACAAGGCGTTTCTTGTTCAACAACTCGTTGATGAATCCGATCTCCTCGGGAACAATCTGGTTGAAGATCACGCGGCCCGTTGTAGTTTCGACCATCTTGCCGTTGATCCTGACTTTGATCATCGCATGCAGGCCAATCTTGCCGTAATTGTACGCAATGATCACCTCGCCGGGGTTGGCGAATGACATCCCATCCCCGAGATCACCCGGCCTTGATTTCGTCAGATAGTAGCAGCCCAGCACTTGATCCTGTGTGGGTGTGACGATCGGGCCGCCCGAGCCCGGCGACAGAATATTATGGCTCGAGAGCATAAGGATACGCGCTTCGAGCTGCGCATCGTACGAAAGCGGTACGTGCACTGCCATCTGATCGCCGTCGAAATCGGCGTTAAACGCGGTGCAGACCATCGGATGAATGCGGATTGCCTTGCCTTCCACAAGCACGGGCTGGAATGCCTGGATACCGAGACGGTGCAACGTCGGGGCGCGGTTCAACAGAACCGGATGCCCGTCAATGATGTTCTCGAGAATCTCCCACACCTCCGGGCCCTTCTTGTCCACCATCTTTTTTGCACTCTTCACCGTCTTGACGATGCCGCGCTCGATGAGCTTGCGGATGATGAATGGCTTGAACAGTTCAACCGCCATGTCCTTCGGGATGCCGCACTCGTGAAGTTTCAGTTCGGGACCGACAACGATAACGGAACGGCCCGAGTAGTCAACACGCTTGCCGAGAAGATTCTGGCGGAACCGCCCTTGCTTCCCTTTGAGCATGTCGGAGAGGGACTTCAATGCGCGGTTGTTGTCGCTGCGTACCGCGTTAACACGGCGTGAGTTGTCGAAGAGCGAGTCTACAGCTTCCTGCAGCATACGCTTTTCGTTGCGCAAAATGACATCGGGTGCCTTGATGTCGATAAGCCGCTTCAGGCGGTTGTTGCGAATGATGACGCGGCGGTACAGGTCATTCAGATCCGAGGTTGCGAACCGTCCCCCTTCAAGGGGCACGAGAGGACGCAACTCCGGCGGAATGACGGGGATAATATCGAGTACCATCCACTCGGGACGGTTTGCCGGCCCGTCTTCGCGCTCACGGAACGCCTCAACGACACGCAGGCGCTTGAGGGCTTCCTGTTTCTTTTGAACGGAAGTTTCTTCCATGATCTGGGCGCGGAGCTCGGCGGCAAGCGCCGGAACATCCACTTGCTTCAACAGGTCTTTGACCGCTTCGCCGCCGATCTTCGCCACGAACCTCCGCTTGTCAGTCGGCTCAAGATCATCGTTCGAATCAGGAAGGGTTGCAAGAATCTCAAAATACTGCTCTTCCGTGATCAGATCCTTCTTCTGCAACCCGGTTGTACCGGGATTGATCACGATGTACGACTCATAATAGATGACCTTTTCGAGATCCTTCGTCGTCATCCCGAGAATGTAGCCGATCTTGGACGGCAAGGAGCGGAAATACCAGATGTGTACGATCGGCACAGCGAGGGCTATATGCCCCATCCGCTCGCGCCGCACGCTCTTCTGTGTCACTTCTACCCCACAGCGGTCACAAATAATGCCGCGGTAGCGGATACGCTTGTACTTTCCGCAGTGACACTCCCAGTCGCGCACCGGACCGAAGATCTTCTCGCAGAAGAGGCCATCCTTTTCCGGGCGGAACGACCGGTAGTTGATGGTCTCCGGCTTTGTCACCTCGCCGTATGAGCGCTGCAGAATCATGTCGCTCGATGCAAGGCTGATGGTGATGCGGGAGAAGCTCTTGCGGGTTTCTTTTTCGTGTTGCATAAATGCCATTATGTTTCCTCCAGACAAAATTCGTGTGAGATGTTGTGCACCAACGCCATACGGGTTGGCGGATACCGCCCGCCGGAGGCGGGCCTCACAACTAATCCAACTTCACATCAAGGCCGAGGCCCATCAGTTCCCGCACCAGCACGTTGAACGATTCCGGGATGTTTGCTTCGGGCAGATTGTCGCCCTTCACGATTGCTTCGTACACCTTGGCACGCCCGGCGACGTCGTCCGACTTCACCGTAAGCATCTCCTGTAAAACGTGCGAGGCACCATACCCTTCAAGCGCCCACACTTCCATTTCACCGAAGCGTTGTCCGCCGAATTGCGCCTTGCCACCGAGCGGCTGTTGCGTGATAAGTGAATAGGGCCCGATCGACCGTGCGTGGATCTTGTCGTCCACAAGGTGTGAGAGCTTCAACATATAAATGTACCCGACGGTCACTTCCTGATCGAACTTCTCTCCCGAACGGCCGTCGTACAGCACGGATTTCGAGGATTGATTCAGGGCCGCCTTCTCGAGTTCTTTCTGTACATCTTCCCAGGTTGCGCCGTCGAAGATCGGCGTTGCATACTTCTGGTTCAGCACTTTGCCGGCCCAGCCGAGAGCAGTTTCGTACAACTGGCCGAGGTTCATGCGTGAAGGCACACCGAGCGGGTTCAGAACGATATCAACAGGCGTTCCATCCGGAAGGAAAGGCATGTCTGCAACTGGAACAATACGCGAGACAACACCCTTGTTTCCGTGGCGGCCGGCCATCTTATCCCCGACGGAGAGCTTGCGCTTCTTTGCCACATAGACTTTGGCAAGCTGCACAACTCCCGGCGGCAGTTCGTCGCCCAACTGCACCTTGTTCTTCTCGTGCCTGAACTCCTCTTCGATGGCATTCACACGATCGAAGTAGTTCGTGTAGATTTTTGTGATGACGGTATTCTTCCGCTTGTCATCAACCCACTCGCCGTTGTAGTCCAGCTTCTCGATGGTATCGAGATTGTGAAACGTGTCTGTTCTGAACTGCGTGCCCGCACGGAACACAACATTGCCGTCCGTGTCGCGGACACCTGCCGACTTTTCCCCATCGAGCAGCATGCCGAGCTTGTTTGCGAGGCGCTCCTGCACTTCGCTCAACACTTTGCGGCGTTGGCGGTCCAGAGAGTCACTCTTGCGCTTGTCTTCTTTTTTGGATTCCGCGTCTTTCTTTTTGCGGGAGAAGAGTTTGGTCGAAATTACGATACCCTTCATGCCAGGAGGCGCTTTGAGCGATGCATCTTTCACATCACCGGCCTTTTCGCCGAAGATCGCCTTGAGCAGCTTCTCTTCAGGTGTCGGGTCGGATTCGCCCTTCGGCGTAATCTTGCCGATCAGGATGTCGCCCTCAACAACCTCGGCTCCGATGCGGACAATGCCGTTCTCATCAAGGTCTTTTGTTGCATCCTCGCTGACGTTGGGAATTTCACGGGTAAGTTCTTCCTCGCCACGCTTTGTATCACGCACCTGCAGCTCGAACTCTTCGATATGAATCGAGGTAAAGATGTCCTGCGCCGCAATGCGCTCACTGATGATGATGGCGTCTTCGAAGTTGTATCCGTTCCAGGGCATGAACGCCACAAGCACGTTGCGGCCGAGCGCCAGCTCGCCGTTGTCGGTCGCCGGACCGTCGGCAAGAACGTCGCCCTTCCTGACCTTGTCTCCGGGTTTTACAAACGCCCGTTGGTTGATGCAGGTGTCCTGGTTCGTGCGGAAGAACTTCGTCAACTTATATTCGACGCGCCGCTTGTCATCGAACGAGATGAGGGCTTCCGTGGAATTTTCGTCGATATCGTACAACACAACAATCCGGCTCGCGTCAACGTAGTCCACCACACCGCTGCGCTCGGCAACGATCAGCGAGCGGGAATCGCGGGCGATCTTCTCTTCCAGGCCTGTGCCCACGAGGGGTGCTTCAGGCCGCAACAGCGGCACGGATTGGCGCTGCATGTTCGAACCCATGAGTGCGCGGTTTGCGTCGTCATGCTCAAGGAAGGGAATCAGGCCTGCAGCGGCACTTACAATCTGGTTGGGTGCAACGTCCATGTAGTGGACCTCGTCGGGACGCACGACAGGGAAGTCACCCTGATAACGGGCCTTCACACGGTCGTTGACAAAATGTCCTTTACCATCGAGCGGGGCATTCGCCTGCGCAATAATGAAGTTATCTTCCTGCTCGGCGTTCAGGAATTCGATTTCCTCGGTGACACGGCCGTTCTTCACTTTTCGGTACGGCGTCTCCAGGAATCCAAACTCGTTGACACGCGAGTGAATACACAATGACGAGATGAGGCCGATGTTCGGACCTTCGGGTGTCTCGATCGGGCAGAGGCGGCCATAGTGTGTATAGTGAACGTCACGTACTTCAAAACCTGCGCGTTCACGCGTCAAACCGCCCGGGCCAAGCGCCGACATGCGCCGCTTGTTCGTCAATTCCGCAAGCGGGTTCGTCTGGTCCATGAATTGCGAGAGCGGGTTCGTGCCGAAGAAGGCATTGATGACGCTCGTAATCGTTCTGGCGTTCACCAGATCCTGCGGCGTCAGGTTCTCGCTGTCACGAACGTTAAGCCGCTCGCGGATCGTACGAGTCATACGCGCAAGCCCGATGTTGAACTGCTGGGCAATCTGCTCACCGACCGTACGGACTCGCCGGTTGCCAAGGTGGTCAATATCATCCACCGAACGCTTGCCCTGCTGCAGCTCGATCAGGTAATTAATGATGGCGATGATATCCTGCTTCGTGAGAGTTGTCGTCGACGCAGGAATCTCAAGGTTCAATTTCTGGTTGATGCGGTAGCGGCCGACATCGCCGAGATCATACCGCTTCTCGTTGAAGAAGAGCCGCTCGATCAATCCCTTCGCCGTGTCCAGATCGGGAGCATCGCCCGAGCGAAGCTGCTTGTAGATGGCGTTCAGCGCATCGTCTTCCGACCGCACGCTGTCCTTCATAATAGTCTTGGCAATGATCGACTCTTCGTTCCCCTGCTGATGCAGGAACCGGATCTTCTTGATGCTGGACTTCTTGATTGCCTTGATGTGGTCGTCTGTCAAGACGGCATCTTTGTTGATGAAGATCTCGCCGGTCTTTTTGTCAATAACATCACCGCAGATAATGCGTCCCGCATAATCCTTCAGATCAACCTTCGTTACATCAATTTCCTCGACGAGATTGAAGAGTTCGAGAATCTCATCATCGGAAGAATAGCCGAGAGCGCGCAAGAGCGTTGTAACGGGGAACTTCTTCTTCCGGTCGATATAGGCATACATGACGTTGTTGATGTCGGTCGTGAACTCGACCCACGAACCGCGGAACGGAATGATGCGCGCTGAAAAGATCGGCGTGCCATTCGGGTGGGTCGTTTCACTGAAGAAGACGCCCGGTGAACGGTGCAACTGGCTGACCACGACGCGCTCTGCGCCGTTGATGATGTACGTACCGCGATGTGTCATCGTCGGCAGGTTGCCGAGATACACATCCTGTTCAATAGTATTAATGAAGCTTTTGCCGTCTTCGGCTTTCTGCGAGAGGCGGAGCTTTGCCTTCAGGGGAACGGCATACGTGAGTCCCCGTTCCTCACACTCCGCCACGGAGTACTTCTCCTTCTCCACATAGTATTCCACGAATTCAAGAAGGAAGTTTTCACGGGCATCGGTAACGGGAAAGTTCATTTTGAACACCGCCTGTAACCCCTTGTTTTTCCTCTTCGAGGGGGCGGCATCGCGCTGCAGAAAACTCTCCCACGACTCAAGCTGAATATTCAGCAGATCGGGGGATTCGATGACCTCCGGAATTCTTCCGAACGTGATTCTCTTTGAATGGTTCTTCAAGAACACCACTCCTTCTCTGTTTAAATTAAGATTTTCTCACCAACATCATCCGGCGGACTAAAGAAACATCAAGCCGATAACAGGAAGTCTTCAAAAGACTTCACATTATCGGCTATACTTGTCTGGGGGATTGTCTCTTCACACCGAAATCTCTCTTACTTGTCTGAACGTTGCGCACGGTCCGTCGTGCAACTATCGTAGAAATCCCCGCCCCGCCTTGGGGCGGAGCGGAGTATCGCTTACAAGAACAAAGAGACTACGCGAGTTCTACTTTGGCTCCTGCTTCCTCGAGCTCTTTCTTCAGCTTCTCGGCATCCGCCTTTGCGACGGCTTCCTTTACGGTCTTCGGGGCGCCATCGACGAGGTCTTTGGCTTCCTTCAGGCCGAGGCCGGTTGCAGCGCGCACAACTTTGATCACGTTGATCTTCTGGGCGCCTGCGTCCTTCAGCACCACGTTGAATTCGGTCTTTTCTTCGACAGGTGCTGCCGCACCGCCACCTGCTGCGGGCATCATGCCGCCCATCATCATAGGGGCTGCGGCCGTGACGCCGAACTTATCTTCAAGCGCCTTCTTCAGTTCAACTGCCTCGAGAAGCGTGAGCTTCTCAATTTTTTCAACGATCTCTGCTATTGCTGACATGGTAATTCTCCTTTAGATTAAACAATTCTGTGTTCCCGGATCCCGGGTGACGGCTCAGGCCGCTTTCTTCTTTCCGATTTCGTCAATAACGCTGACAAGGTCGCGCATGACTGCATTGACCACCGACGGCACACCTGCCAGCGGAGCCTCGACGCTGCCGAGAATGGCTGCGAGGACATCCTTCTTGGAGGGGAGCTTTGCCAGTTCGGCAATCTTGGCACCATCGTATACCTGCTTGTCAAGAACAGCGGCCTTCACGGAAAGCTTCTGGTGCTTTGCCATGAACTTGTCGATGATCTTGGCAGGAACAATGGAGTCTTCGAATGCAAAAGCGACACCCGTGGGGCCGACGAGCTTGTCGTACACCTTGTCGTATCCCGTGACCTGCTCGAGCGCTTTCTTGATCAGCGTGTTCTTCACGACAAGGTACTCGATACCTGACTTGCGCAACTCGCTCCGGAGCTCGGTTGCTTGCTGCACTGTCAGGCCGGTAAAGTCCGTAAAGTACATGCCGGTCGCGCGCGACACCGTCTCGGTGACTTCAGCGATGACTTGTTCTTTTTCCGACCGTTTCATTATTCCTCCCTACTTGCGTAGGATTGTGTTCTGTTCAGAGAGAAGCCCATGTCAGAAGTACTGCATGGCAATGAACGAAAACGTGTTATTGGTTGAGTGCGTAAACTTGTTTGTTTAGTGTGCAGCGACCTGGTTGCGATCGATCATCACACCGGGGCCCATCGTACTTGAAAGCGCAATGGACTTGACGTACGTTCCTTTTGCAGATGCCGGTTTCAGCTTGACGATAGTGCTGAGGAACGCATGAATGTTCTCCGACAACTGCTTTTGCTCGAAGTTGGCCTTGCCAACGCTGGCATGCACAACACCCGCTTTGTCGACACGGAATTCGATTTTACCCGCCTTTACTTCCTTCACGGCTTTGGCAACGTCGGCCGTAACGGTTCCGCTTTTCGGGTTCGGCATCAACCCGCGGGGACCAAGCGCCTTGCCGAGCTTGCCAACCTCTCCCATCACATCGGGGGTGGCGATGATAACATCAATGTCCGCCCAGCCGCCCTGAATTTTTTGCACATACTCCGCGAGTCCTGCGTGATCCGCACCTGCTGCCTTTGCTTCTTCGTCCTTCGGCGATTTCGCGAGGACCAGAACACGCACTTCTCGTCCGATGCCATGCGGAAGCGCAACCGTTCCCCGTACCGCCTGATCTGCCTTTTTCGGATCAACGCCGAGTCTTACGGCAATGTCTACCGACTCTACAAATTTTGCCGTGGCTGCTTCCTTCACGCGCGCAATTGCTTCATCAATTGTGTAAGATTTTGCTGCGTCGATTTTGGCGGCCGCAGCCTTGAACCGTTTGCTCTCTTTCATTTCGATCTCCTGTGGTGCATGCGTCCTTTACAGGACTCCCACGTTTAGGTTATTAAGTGATTATCCTTCGACCGTAATGCCCATGCTGCGGGCAGTTCCGGCGACCATACTCATTGCCGTTTCGATGCTTGCGGCGTTCAGGTCGGGCATCTTCAACTCGGCGATTTCCCGCACTTGCTGGCTTGTAACCTTGCCGACTTTTGTTCGATTGGGCTCAGCAGAACCTTTCTCAACCTTTGCGGCCTTGGCCAACAATACGGCTGCCGGAGGAGTCTTCGTAATGAAAGTGAATGACTTGTCCGAGAAAACCGTGATAACGACCGGGATGATAAGTCCCGCCTGCCCCTGCGTCTTTGCATTGAACTGCTTGCAGAACTCCATAATATTGACGCCCTTCTGACCGAGCGCCGGACCGACGGGTGGCGCAGGGTTTGCCTGGCCTGCGGGGATCTGCAACTTGATATATCCGGTGATTTTTTTCATGACGGACTCTTTCTCCTAATAGACTAATTACTTCTCTGCTTCGACCTGGCTGAAGTCCAATTCGACGGGCGTCTTACGTCCGAAGATTGAGACCATGACTTTCAGCTTCATTTTTTCTTCGTTTACTTCCTGAACGAACCCGCTGAAGTTGTTGAACGGGCCGTCGGTCACCTTCACGGCGTCGCCGGCCTTGAACGGCACCTCGACCACCTCAACATCCTTGTGCGATTCCATCTTGCCAATGATGCGTCGGACCTCCGAGGGTTGCAATGGCGCCGGAGCATTCTTCGGCCCGACGAAACTGATCACCGACGGGGTGTTCAATATGATGTGCTGCGTTTGCGTATCCAGCACTGCCTCGACAAGGATGTATCCCGGAAAATTCGTGCGGGTCTTGCTCTTCTTCTTTCCGTCCTTCACCTCGACGACTTTTTCGGAGGGCACGATCACCGATCCGACGCGATCGGTCAGGCCAGCCTGGGCGATCTCGTTCTCGATGTATGCCTTTACTTTGTTTTCATGGCCCGAATAGGTTCGGACCACGTACCATTTCTTATCCACTATAACTGCCCCAGGAAGAATTCGAGGAGTTGGCTGACGACCTGATCTACCGCGCCCACAAAGAGCGATATGATAATGCACACGACGACCACGACAATAGTGGACTCGCGGAGGCTCTCTTTCGTCGGCCAGGTGACCTTCTTCATTTCTTTGACGACATCCTCAAAGAATGCTATGATTTTTTCTTTCATGCGTATGCCTTCGTAAGCGATTCTTGGTGATGGACAGCCGGTCTACTGATGCAATGAGGGCGAACTGTACACAACTCGTTGTTTAGCACGTCAGGAGGGACTCGAACCCCCAACCTGCGGTTTTGGAGACCGCTGCTCTAGCCAATTGAGCTACTGACGTATAGATCTGGGGAACGTATGATCCGCCCTGCCCCGCTCCCAAACGCCCTCCCCTCAGATCACTTCGTTTCCTTGTGGGGAGTGTGCTTTCCGCAGAACCGGCAGTATTTCTTGTACTCAACGCGGCCGGAATGTTTCTTCTTGTTCTTCGTGGTCGAGTAATTTCTCCGCTTGCATTCGGAGCATTCCAAAGTAATTATGTCTCTCACGGCAACTCCAATGTTAAGTTCTTTTGAATCGTTGAGCTTGCGACCGGGATTGAACCGGTGACCTCGTCCTTACCAAGGACGTGCTCTA
>CAZBWR010000004.1:0-111287 GCA_964495695.1 uncultured Chitinophagales bacterium
GCATAAACATGAAGAGGCTCTTCGCAGGCTCGAGAGTGCGGGAACGATTGTAGAGCGCATGCTTGGTAATGATTCGTCAGCATTGGCCGAGCAAATTTTCCTGCTAAGGGGTGAATGTCATTATGCCCTTCGCCAGTTTGACGAGGCAAAGCGATGCTTTGAACAAGCGTTGCACTTGAATCCGGAGTCAAGTCAGGCATGTACCGGTATTGGAGCAGTGCTCTTCGTAGCAGGACATACGCAACACGCCAGACAAATGCTGGAGTTTGCATGTGCCTACGATCCCGCCAATAGGCAGGCAAAAGAAGCCCTGGCACGCGTAAATGAAGAGCTTGGCATTGTATCGGAAGAGACTGCCGGTATCCCGGCAGCGGAGCTATCTTCACAGGACAAGGAAGAAGAAGTTGCGCGGTTGATAGAACGTGCTTTAAATGACTATCGTGCGGGGAAGTACCGTGAAGCCCTGGATGCGGCCCGAAAGGTTGAGCAAACCGTGAGTAACACTCTGTCGCCAGAGGATGGATCGGAGTTCGTGGCTGCCTCACTTAACCTGCAGGGGGTGTGCCTCACGGCGCTGGATGAGTTCGATGAGGCACGAAAGGCATTTGAGAGCGCACTGCGCATTAATCCGTCATCGTCGCAAGCCTGTGCCGGTTTAGGGGAGCTGTTCTATATCCGAGGCTTTGACAAAGAGGCGAAAACCATGTTTGAGTGGGGTGTAAAAAATGACCCGACAAATGCTGTCGCCGTTACAGGCCTTGCTAAAGTAAATAAGGCGCTCGGCCTGGATGAGGTCGATAATTCCCTTCTTGTTGAGAAAGAAGTCACGCTGGCTGGAGAGACCTGATGGACACGGCTGCGAACCACACATCTGCCAAGCTCTCTCTCAGCATGATCGTCAAGAACGAGGAGACATTCCTTGATGATTGTCTGAGGAGTGTTCAGGAAGTTGTTGATGAGATTGTGATTGTCGATACCGGGTCGACGGATAGAACAAAAGAAATTGCTGAACGTTACGGCGCCAAGGTCGTTGATTTCACCTGGACGGGAGATTTCTCGGAAGCGAGGAACTTCTCCCTCGATCAATGTTCGGGGGAATGGATCCTGTATCTCGATGCAGATGAGCGGTTGGATCACCGCCACAAGAAAACAATCCAGTCGCTGATCCGTGACCGGAATGTGGCGGCATACAACGTGGTTATTGAGGGAGATCATTCGACGGAGGGAGGGAGCCTATCGCAATCGAACTCATATCCCCGTCTGTTCCGAAAACTTCCCGGCATACGTTTCGAGGGAAGGGTGCACGAGCAGCTATGGCCTTCACTTCAACGAATGAAGGGGGTGGTCCGGCAGTCCGACGTTATCATCCATCACCTCGGCTATGCCCGGGGCTACGATGTCGTCCGGCAAAAGGCTCTGCGGAATTTGGATTTGCTTCAACGGCAAGCCTCGGATAAGCCTTCGGATGGCTACACTTGGTTTCAGATAGGCAACACTTATGTCGTTCTCAAACAGTTCGAAGAAGCAAGAGTCCCACTGCAGCAAGCTCTTACCCTTGGAGTTGATAAGTCAGTAAAGACTTCATGTCTGAATTTGTTGGCAGAAGTTGAACTGAGAGCCGGCACTGTTAGTCAAGCAATCAGCCATCTGACACAATCCATTCATATCGGGCCGAACCAATTGATGGCACATTGGTTTCTTGCTTTGATCTACATTGATCTGCAAAGGAACGATGAGGCACTTCGATCGTTGGAGACCGTCGAAAAGAACCTCAATTCACCGGCCTCAGCGAGGGCTCACCAGATCTCCGCAGATCTCGATTTGCACAGGGAAGAGATTCATTTCCGAAGGGCACAGGTCGTCGAGAACTCTGGTGAGTTCAAAAAGGCTGCCGGGTTGTATGCCCGACTGGTACAGTATCCCTCAATGGTCGAAGCATCACTTCAGGGAATGATCCGTTGTGCTGAGAAGGATCCTGGAGATTGCCTTGCTATGCTGAAGAATGTTATTGGAAGAGTTCCGGACTCCGGAGCTCTTGCGTTGTTGTTGGCGAAGGCGGCATTGATGTTAGGAGATTTCAGCGCAGCTGCGGAATATGCCGAGGTGTACATATCACACAACATTAATCACCCGGAAGCAAATTTGATTGCCGTTCAAGCTTACAGTCGTCTCGGCAAGGTTGAGCGTGCGGAAATAATCTTGCAGACAGCAATCGCATCGGGTGTGCATGAGTTTGAGCTTTACAAATGCGGCCTGACCCTTGCTCTCAACCGGGGTGACATCGCAACCGCATTCGAAAGATTGGAGATGATGACCCGCACAACCACCGCAGACCTCACTCCTCTGAAACAGCGGATTCAGGCCATTGCTGCACGGATTTCAGGCATCCCGGCGTAGGTGTTACCTAAGTATATCATTTGCTTGACCTTACCGACGCGTCCACTCTAAAGTTTTCGAATCCCCTTCCGATAATACAATTAGAACGAGCGAGAAGCTCAATCGAACGGCAGGCAGGAGGCCTGCTGAATCTCAACATTCAATTACAAGGAGGTAGTTATGCCATTAGCAGGTGGTGCTCGGATTAACACCAACGTTGGTGCGATGAATGCGCTCACAGCGTTGAATTCCATCAACCGTGACCTCGGTGTTCACTCAGAGCGTCTTTCGACCGGCCGTCGGATCAACACAGCAGCCGATGATCCGTCAGGATACGTTATTTCCAAGAAGATGGAAGGCCGTATCCGTTCGATGAATTCCGCACTGGACAACGTTGGGGATGCCCAGAGTGTGTTCGGTGTTGCCGAAGGCGCATATCAGAAAATCGCCGACCTCTTGGTTCAGGTTAAGGAGAAGCAGACACGCTTCGCCAACGGAGCCATGGGTGTGGACGAAAAGACTGCTATCGCGGCTGAAATCAACCAGCTTGCGTCGGAAATCGACGACATCGTAACGACCACGAAGTTCAACGGAACACAGTTGCTTACAAGCAGCTATTCCCAGGCCTTCCAGGTCGGAGAAGCAAGCTCGGAAACCTTCACAGTTGCATTCTCCTCGAGCGTTTCGTCAGCAGCGTTGCTTAGCGTCGGCGCCGGCAGCATTACATCTGCCAACGTCGCTTCGCTCAGCGTTGACACGGGATTGCAGACAGTGAACTCGGCAATTGGTGTGATCGGCGGATCGTTGAATCGTCTTGCAGCAAAAGAGGCGAACCTCAATACTGCCATAACAAATACCGAGGCTGCAAAGAGCCGGATTTACGATGCCGACATTGCCAAAGAGCAAATCAAGGCAGCGAAGCTCCAGATTCTGCAGCAGACCTCGACTGCGCAGCTGGCGCAAGCCAACACATCGCCGCAGGTCTTCTTGTCGCTGTTCCGGTAATCAGTGACGAGATGAAGAGGGAGTGGCGCCCCGTAAGGCGCCCTCCGCTTTTTTCACAACTACATTCCGTGCAAAGTCGAAGGATGAGTAACTGATGCAGGCCGTTCCCCAACATGTTATGCAAACTGTTGAAGCAACATTCGCCGCAGGGAAAGTGAATGCGGCGCTCAGCACCTATCGCAACGAGCAAGCGATGAACCTCTCCCCCGTCGAGGTCATCAACAGGCTCTACAGCGTGGCCATTCAGGCACTCAAGAAGGATGACCAACAGCTGGCGGTGAGGGCGATCAATGAACTTATTGCCGCCCTGAATTTCGAGTATCAGGATGTAGCGTTGAGTCTGTACAAGTTGTACCAATATACAAAGCACTGTTTGCGGCACGGCAAGACCGCCGAGGCCATAGAGGTGCTGGAAGAACTGCGTGGAGCATGGAGGGAAGCCTTCAAGCTCTGACGCTCTAAAAGGAATACAGGAGAGCCTTCATGTCAGATGTGTTTGGAATAAGCGGACAGATAGACAGCCTGGTGCAGCAATACCGGTTGAGTATCAGTTCGCCGGCGAAGCGGCTGGAGAACCAACGGACATCGCTGAATGCACGCATGAGCGCTCTTGGTGAACTCCGGTCAAAACTTTCCGCACTGAACACATTCGCCAAGGATCTGAAGGCGACCGGTTCATCCTCAAAATTCAATGTCTTTGCTGCAGAAAGTTCGCTCCCCAATATCCTTACAGCAACAGCCATATCAAGCGCATCCAGCGGCACACATACGCTGCTGGTGACTCAACTGGCCAAAGCTGACACCATAATATCTTCCCAGCTCAATGCCGGTGCAACGGGTATTGCCGATGCGGAAGGGGCGGGGACGAAGACTTTCAGCCTTACTATCAACGGCACAACGACAAGTGTCGATGTTGATATCGAGGCGGGCGAGACAAACAGTTCCATCCTGACAAAGATGGCGGAAGCAATCAATGCTTCGGGCGCCTCGGTCACGGCATCGGTCGTTTCGGATACCACCGGGACGCGTCGTTTAGTTTTCACAAGTAAGGAAACGGGATCTGCCCAGGCGGTCAGTATGGCCGACGTATCAGGCACGTTGTTGAATTCTATCGGGCTGGGGGCGGGCGTAATCAGCGGACGTACGGCTTCAACCTCGACAACGGGGGGATTCCTGCATAGTTCCACAAGTCTGCTGGACTCACGGTTCAAGCTGAACGGCATTGACATTACCCGTGGCACCAATTCCGTCAGCGATGTGCTGACCGGTGTGACGCTGGAATTGAAAGGTGTTCAGAGTGAATCCGACACGCCAGTCACACTGAGTGTGCGGTCAGACAAGTCTAAACTGAAGGCAACGCTCGAAGACTTCATCAAATCGTACAACGAGGCGTTGATATATGTTCAATCGAGAACGTCAGTAAATGCCGAGAACCGAACGCGGGAGATCTTTGCGAGCGATCAGGTCTTCAAAAACCTGCGCATCGACCTTCGTTCACTCATCAGTGGATCGGTTTCGGGAGTCCAGGCCGGTAATCCCACAATGTTGTCCGAGATTGGCATCACGGTGGCGGCCAACGGCACGCTCAGCCTCAGCGATGCTGCCAAGTTTGAAGATGCAATTGCAAGTGATGTCCGTAAAGTGTCTGATCTCTTCAACTCCTCAAACGGAGTTGCGGTTCGCTTGAATGCGCTTCTTGATCCTTTCACTGCAATCGGCGGACAGCTTGACATCTCGCAAAATGGCACACGTGACCAGATCACGAACGTCAGATCGGCTCTTGATCGTACAAACAAGCAGATAAACCTGAGGGTAAAGGCGTTCAGAACACAGTTTGAGTCCCTGCAGAGTGCGTTGAACCGGATCAACGCCCAGTCGCAGGCTATTTCACGAATCACAGCACAATTATACGGATACTAGAGAGGAATCATGTCATGTCAGCAATAGGCGAGGGACTTCATACCGTCCCTAACATTCCGGTTCAAAGCCTGTTGTATCAGCCACCCAAGAGCGCACTCCAGCCCGCTAATGTGGCCCAACAGGAAACCAAACACGAAGAGCATCAGCAGCACCAACAGGATGTCGAGAAGATTATCTCCGACATTAATACACAGCTGCAATCGATGCATACGGAGTTGAACTTCTCGATCGATTCTGAAACGGACCGTATGGTTCTCAAGATCGTAAACTCCGAAACGGACGAAGTGATCCGGCAGATTCCCGCCGAGGAGGCTCTGCGCATAGCTTCGCGACTCAGTAAATTGTTGGGGCTGCTCGTTGACCACTCAGCCTGACATATCCCTTGCATGCCGGTCGGCACTTGAGGATCTGATAGCTCTTACGCGTACTATGGCGGAAAGCGTGGAACGTTCAGAATTCGGCGGCCTTGACACAAGGCTGCAGCAACGTGAGGAGTTGTTGAATGCAAGCATTTCGTTGCTGGGCAAACTTCCGCCCCGCAACACTTCGACGGAGAATGGGAATGAATTGAAACAGCTGGCGGAAGAACTACAGAACGCTGACAAGCGCCTGAAGGAATCGTTAAAGGCCATGAAGGCGAAACTTGCAACGGAACTGCGCAAGGCGGAAAACGAGAAGAAACTTACAGCATATTCCAGATAGGTGAGGTTATGGCAATAGAAAAAATCGGTCCCGGTGCACAGCCGGTTTCTCCGGCGACGAAGTCATCCGGAGTAAAGGGGGGACACAGGCATACGGCAAACGAATCTGCTGACAGCGTTGAGCTCTCCGAGGAGGCCAAGTTGCTGTTTGCGGCGGAAAAGGCGAAGCGTATCGGCCAAATCCGTGCGAAAGTGCGTAACGGCTTCTATGAGAAGCCCGAAGTGACTGAGCGGGTGATTGACGGGTTGATGAAAGATCTCAAATCCACACAGAACTCATAACCCGCCATTTCCCGATTTGTCTGCCTCTGGCCCTTTTTGGAGTTGATTTTACCCCTGTTTCCTCCTATTTTCTGATGTCCCATCATCATCACAGCCTCAAAGGGGGAATCCGAGTTGCAAGCTTCTAATAAGATTACCGTTCTCATCGCCGACGATCATACGATCGTCCGACGTGGCATTGCATCATTGTTGTCACTGAATGAGGATTTTGAGATTGTTGCGGAGGCAGAAAACGGGCGCGATGCAGTCGAGCTCACTCTCGAGAAGAATCCGAACGTTGTGTTAATGGATATTGGCATGCCGATCCTCAACGGCCTGGAAGCAACACGACAGATCCGCAAGCAGGCACCCGACGTGAAGGTACTCATCCTTTCCGGGTACGACAACGATGAATATATTCTGCAGGTCATTCAAAGCGGCGCCAACGGGTATATTCTCAAAACTACCTACCTCGAAGATCTTTACACCGCAATCAAGTCAGTGCACAGCGGACAGGCATTTTTCAGTCCGTCCGTCTCGAAAGTTATCGTCGACGGGTATCTGAATCGTTCGAGCGATTCATACAAGACTACGCGGCCCCTTACCTCCCGTGAACGGGAGATATTGCAGTTGATTGCTGAAGGACATCTGCACCAGCAAATCGCCCAGCGGCTTAACATCAGTGTTCGCACCGTTGATACGCATCGTAACAATATCATGAAGAAGCTCGACATTCACGATACCGCCGGGCTGGTCAACTACGCCATTAAGAACGGCATCTCCATCATTCCCCGCTAAGCGCTGTATAGTTCCGTCGCCGGGTTGCATGTACAACGTGCCGGCTATCATCCGTCGGGACTCTGCAGTACCCTCGATTCTGTGATCTCGCGCATCTCGTTTACACCACCTACGCTACCCTTTTTGGCAAGATACGTTGTTTGTCGTATTGTCGACACATGGGAACTATTGTACATTTGTCTGCACAATGTTGGACAACAATTGGTCGAAAATGGACATGCATAGTACCGACAAAGATCTCTCGATCGTTCCACCCCCGCCAGGCGCGTCCCCTCTGCGTGTGCTATTGGTTGATGACATCATCGAGAATCTCTCACTCCTTGAAGAAGTATTGACCGATCAAGGCTACCGGACGAAAACTGCCTCTTCGGGGACCGAGGCATTGGAGCTATTGCGCGAGGATCCGGTTCACATCATCATTGCTGACGCGATGATGCCGTCGATCGACGGATTCCAGCTTTGTAAGGAAGTGAAACAATCGCCCCAACTTGCGCACATACCGTTCATCATCTATACCGGCAACTATGTTGACACTGAGGACGAAATGTTCGCCAAGAGTATCGGTGTCGATGCATACGTCATGAAGTATGACGGACTCGCAACGTTGGTGCAGGCGGTAAACTCTCTTGCACACCGCGTGTACGGAAAGAGCAGCTCCGATGAAGAATCGCATGAGCTACCGTCTTCTCTTTCGCTGCCGGCAGGCGTTGACGACCATCAGTTCCTCGAGCGTCATCATGCAATTATTGTCAAGAAGCTTGAAGAAAAAATGCATGAACTCGAGGTGTATGCCGATACACTTTCTCGCAAGAACAGGGAAATTCAGGCGTCCGAGGCTCGCTACCGAAACCTCTTTGAACACGCAAGCATCGGGATCTTTGTGCTGGACAGAAATGATGGAAAGATTCTGGACGTAAATGCGGAGGGACTTTCCCTTCTCGGATTTTCCCGCGAGGAACTTGCAGACCTTTCTCCACTAGCGTTTGTCAATGACTCCGAAACAGCGATAGCCATCAGGCAATCCGGGGCATATTTCACGAAAGAAACCCAGTTGAAAAGAAAGGACGGCTCGTTGCTCGATGTCGAACTCGGCGCCGGCCCCTTCTCGGATCAGCATTCTCCAAGGATTCTGCTTTACATTCTGGATATCAGCGAGCAGAAACGCATGCGCCAGCATCTGCTCCAATCTGAGAAGATGGCGTTCATGGGGCGGCTTGCGGCAAGTATTGCACATGATATCCGGAATCCGCTCGCGGCAATCAGCCTTAACCTCCAATACCTCTCAAAGCGCCTCGCGGACGATTTTCCGGATCGGGGTGCATTGAACTTTGCAATCGAGGGAGCGCAGCGGATTGGTAAAGTTATTGAAAATACGCTGAGTCTTGCACGCGTAACGCCGCCCAAAGTACAGCCCGAACATCTCAACACCATTGTGCAAAGTGCGGTCGGATTTCTGAACACCGCCTGTGCACAGAAGAAAGTAGTGCTGGATACTCAGCTCGACCCTGACATTCCTTTAGTGCAGGTCGAAGCGAAGCAAATCGAGCAAGTAGTTTTGAATCTTATTCAGAACGCGATAGATGTCGCGCCGGAGCGTTCGACAGTCCTCGTTTCGACATGTATTGTCGAGGACTTGCTGCCACGGACAACCGAGGTGCGCCGCAGAGCAGCCGTTGTTGTTCTCGACCGCGGCCCTGGGCTGTCGCAAGAGTCCATGAAGCATTTGTTCGAGCCTTTTCACACCACGAAGAAGGGTGGAACAGGATTGGGCCTGGCTTTGTCAAAGCAAATCATGGATAAGCATAACGCAGAAATCAAGATTGAGCCTGCAGTGGGGGGCGGTACAATTGCGAGGCTCATTTTTCCTTTGAACAGTGACACGGGGGAGAGAAAATAATGGCCAAAGGTAATCTATTTATTGCAGACGACGAAACGATTCTTACGGAAACGCTGCAGAATATCCTGGCAGCGTCAGGGTACACGGTCGCCGTCTGCAATAACGGGGAAGAGTTTTTTCAACGTATGGCGGAAGCAAATCCGGATGTCATCCTCTTGGATATTTTTATGGGAAAGACGAACGGCCTGCAGCTGCTGCGCAGAATGCGCGAAGAGGGCTTCGATATTCCAGTCTTGATGATGACCGGACATGCCGATGTTGCGCTCGCCGTCGAGGCGATGAAGGAGGGTGCCGTTGATTTCGTGATCAAGCCGTTCGACCTTACACATCTCGGTGTCCTCATCGAGAAGTCGATGGAGCAATCACGTCTCAAACGCAAAGTGCGTCTTCTCCAGGATGAGTTGGAACAGCAGCGGACCCGCAGCGGCATTATCGGAAAAAGCCAGGCGTTGCGGAACATCCTCGACATGGCCGAACGACTTGCGCAAAGCGATAACACAACAGTCTTGATAGAGGGGGAAAGTGGTACCGGCAAGGAATTGCTGGCCCGTTTTATCTTCCAAAAAAGTCCAAGGGCAGAGAAACCATTCATCACCCTGAATTGCGGTGCAATCCCGAAAAACCTCGCTGAGAGCGAGTTCTTCGGGTTTGAGAAAGGGGCGTTTACCGGAGCAACAGACCGGATGCGGCAGGGTAAGTTCGAACTTGCAAATGGCGGCACAATTTTTCTGGATGAAATCGGCGAACTGTCGCTTGATATGCAGGTAAAATTGCTGCGCGTGTTGGAAGAGCGAAGATTCTACCGCCTCGGCGGCACACGAGAGTTGAGTGTTGATGTACGGGTCATTGCCGCGTCGAACAGGGACCTTTCAAAAGAAGTGGAAGAAGGGAGATTCCGCGAGGATCTCTTCTACCGCCTCAACGTTGCCTCGGTGAAAATACCGCCCCTCCGTCATCGCAGGGAGGATATCGGGGTAATCTCGTTTGCCTTCATTCAGGAGTTTGCAAAACGGTTCGCTAAAGACCCCCCAACGCTCGTTCCTGAGGGTCTGCAACTGCTTGAGTCACAACACTGGAAGGGGAACATCCGCGAGTTGCGGAACGCTATCGAGCGGGCAGTGCTGCTCGGGACAGGACCGACACTCGGACCGGAGCATTTTGCTTTCCTCTCCTCCTCCGCCAACGGGAAGGCCGGTCATAATGCAGTGTCCGGGGCTGGTGCGGGAACGTCGTACGTTCTCCAAATACCTAATGCCGGGGTTTCAATGGGGACTGTAATGCGTGACCTTATTCTGAAAACACTTCAGATTACAAACGGCAATCAAGTCCATGCTGCTAAGATTTTGGGTCTCACACGCTCAAAGCTCCGATACAGGATGGATCAACTCGGGATACAAAGCGAGCAACGGGGATACAAAATAGCACTTCCGGAGCACTCGGCGAACTAGTCATGTCTCTTGCGCGGCTTCAATACTCCCCGGCCGTAGTGCCAGGTTCGGATTCAGAACTCTTCCGTCGGATCGTAGAGGATCACCCGTTCGGACTTGTGGTGTGCCATGGTGGCGATATCAGAATTGCGAACCGGAAGGCTCTGCGCATGCTGGGGGCTCACGCAGCGGATGAACTCCTGGGGAGAGAGTTCATCCGTTTCGTGCAGCCATACGATCAAAAGGCTGTTATCTCTCTCTTGATCCGGGATCTTGACGGCGGCGTTCAGGAGGGTGATGCAAAGGTACGGCTCATCAGACGCAACGGGACGGAAGTTGTTTCGGAGCTGCATATCTCCCACCTCGACCATGGTGATGTTCAGATTGTATTGAGGGAGATCGATGAACATCAGATTGCAGTTGAAACTCTCAGACAATCAGAACAGCAGTACCGTGCCCTGGTTGAAGACGCCCCGGATGGCGTGTTGATTATGGCAGTCGATGGGGAGGTGTTGTTTGCCAACAGCGGTGCGTGCGAGATTCTCGGTCGAACCGGACGGCTAAGCACAGTGGGCCATGATTACGCGACGACATTTTGTACCGAACCGCAGCACCGCGAGTTGCTCGTCCAAGCCCTTCATCGTCAAGGCTTTATCCGTAATTTCGAGTATGAAATCCGGAGACCTACCGGACAGCGGAGAACAGTGCTGGAAAACGCCCGGCTCGTTCGTGATCAGCAGGGAACTCCGCTCTACTGCCGCAGCTACATCCGTGATATCACGGAATGGAAACAACTGGAGCATCAGCTGTTCCAATCTCAGAAGATGGAGAGCATGACGGCACTTGTCGGGGGAATAGGTCATGACTTTATCAACGTGCTGAACAATATGCGGGGATTTGCAGGACAGCTTAAGAGTCACTTTGCCGACGCAGCGAGGGTCCAGAAGTATGCCGATACACTTGAGAAGAGCGCCGACAGGGGATTGGGGCTTGCCAACAAACTTCTCGGTCTCTCGCGTAAGCGAAAAGTGACCCCCTCTTCCTCTTCCGTCCAGGAAGTAATTGCCGAGATCATCGAAATTGCCTCGGAATCTTTCCGGCCAAACATAATCATCGAAACAGATATTCAGAAAGACCTACCACTGGCGGCCGTCGATTCGGGTGAACTCTATCAGGCAGTCATGAACATCTGCCTTAACGCACAGGACGCAATGCCGGATGGTGGGACGCTCCACATCTCTGCCCAATTCTGCTCTTCCGCAGAGGAGGAGCCAATGTTGTCAACACCCGACAAACACGACGAACAATATGTCCGGATTTCAATCTCCGATACAGGAACCGGAATCCCGGCAGGTCTCAAGGATAGGATCTTCGATCCGTTCTTCACCACCAAAGATAGGGGGAAAGGAACAGGTCTCGGATTATCCGTCGTATACGGCACAGTTCAGAACTACCGTGGGACAATTGTCGTTGAGAGTGAAGAACAGAAAGGGAGTACCTTCACAATGTTTTTTCCAGTAGCTGAGTCAGAGAATGCTCCATCCGGCGCCAGCGCGCTGTATGTGGGTCGCAACAACAAGGACACCCTGATCTTGCTTGTAGATGATGAGATCATGATGCAGGAGCTGGGAAGGGAATTGCTGGAAGAGCAGGGCTACAGAGTAATGATAGCACGCGACGGTGTAGAAGCCGTGGAACTGTACCGTAAACATGTCAATGATATTTCCCTGGTCATTCTCGATCTGTTGATGCCCCGGCTCGATGGAGGGCAGGCTTATCTCGAGTTGAAGAAGATCAACGATAATGTACGGGCATTTTTCTGCACGGGCTTCACCCCACAAGACATAGTCGGGCCTATAATGGAGGGGGCATCGTTGCGTGCACTGCAAAAGCCCTTCCGTCCGGCGGAGTTCCTTGCGACTGTGAGAGAGATGCTTGCCGCGTGATGCTTCCCGCCTGAACTAACGGCTGCTGTTTCACCGCAGACCCACCCCTGCGTTTTCTACAAACTACCTGCTTTTGATCGGCATCCCGACGTCTGATCGCCTATAACCCGTTGTAAATCAATACATTCCCCTCTGGCACTCTCTTGGCACTCATGTATGGAGGTATAAAACGTTTCTGTCAAGGGGGCCTTATGATCGTCAGTGTAATGCTTGTTTCATCCTTATTGCAGCTATCTGCAAATCCGGTGTTATCCGCCGATACATCGGTTTCAATTGCGGAGCACCCGGTGACGGCGGATGTGACTTTTCAATATTCTCAATCCGAAAGAGAAAATCCTGACCGCCAATCTGTGCGCCGCAAGCTGCTTGCCGGCGAGTGGCTTACGAGTGAGGGATTTTTCGGACGGCAAGGTTTTGGTCTGTTGTTTGATTACTCGTCAGATAATCAATCCAACCTTCTTGGCGGTCTGCACCAAGCCGGTGCTTATCAGCACAAGGTTGAGCTAATCGGTGCGGCTGACGGAGAGGCCGTTGTAGGATGGCCTGGTGCGACTTTGCTGGTGCATCTGGTTCATACGACAGGCAGCGACATTGTAGAGGGGGTTGGAGCAGCTCAGGCGACCAGTAACCTCGGTTCGATGCGAGCTACAAGGCTTCATCAGGCTTGGCTTCAGCAAAGGATATTCAACAACCGGCTCTCGCTCCTCGCCGGACTATATGACTTGAACTCGGAATTTTATCTCACTCCCGTTTCATCACTGTTCCTGAACAGTTCTTTCTTAGTTGGCAAGGATTTCTCCCAGACTGGAGCGGCAGCATTCCCTTTCAGTGCCCTTGGATTTCGAGTGAAGGCGGATTTCCCACCATACATTGCAGTGAAGCTCGCGGCTGTTGATGCGGTTCCGGATACACGAGTAGGGAAGTTCATTCCAGATATCCGAATCAGCAAAACGGATGGAGTCCTTTTAATGGGCGAAGTGAACTTCTTCTATCATGATGACAACGCATCCAGTCCTACCGGGACGTACTCGTTTGGCGTGTGGCATTATTCCGCACCAGCACACGAAATCAACCGTACGGCCTTATCGGGCTTGCATCACGAAACGAACGCCAATTTCGGATACTATGCGACGGGCGAGCAACGGGTATTCTCTGAGGTTTCCGATCCTCGTCAGGGTTTAAATATCTTTGCCCGATTCGGCTTTGCCAACGGGCATATTCATCGTTACAACTTCAATATCAGCGGTGGCGTAACGTACACAGGTCTGCTTGCCAGACGCGATTCCGATAAGGTAGGCCTGGCACTGACCCATGCGAACAATGCAGTAGACTACCAGCAAGCACTTCGGATAGCCGGGGAACAGTTTGCTCCGGGCGAACTTGTCGTAGAGTTTACTTATCGTGCGCAAATTACTTCGTGGCTTGTGCTGCAACCGGATGTGCAGTATGTGTTGCATCCGGGGACAAATCCCGAGATCAAGAATGCCACCATCGTAGGGTCAAGAATAAACATCGGATTCTAGGGAAAAAAAGGTCGGAGCAGGGGGTCATTTTGACCTCTCCGTATGGTTCGATATTGCGGGGAATGTGAGGCTACTCCGCCGCATCACGTTTATGTGGCACGACGTGTGACTTGATCCACCGATTCTGCGTCTGCGGCCAGAAACAGCATCTTTGGTATGTGTTTTGCCTTTTTGAGAGTACTTGTTTCCCCCCACGTGAGTTGAATTCATGCGGAAGCAAACTCAATGTCATTCAGATTCCGGTTAGAACAGAACTCTTCTACCTTGGCTCATGTGGAGTTCCTGCTCGACCTTCTGCGGAGACACCCGGACCCTGACACTCGGAGGAAAGCGGCTGACGAGATTGTCCGGTCGGCAGGTCCTGAGGCTCTTGATATTCTGGTTCCACTGCTGTCGGATCCGGATAGGTCGGTTCGCGATGTGGCTGGGAGGGTGATTCTCAAGCTTGGTACCCATGCCTCTGCTGAGCAGGTGTCGCGACTTCTCCTCACAAATGATTGCGAAATACAGCGATTCATTCGTGACCTTCTTTATCGGATGGGTCCTGAGGTTCTTCCTTACGTTTTGCCGTATCTTTCACACGAGAACGCTACGATCCGTAAGTCTGCGGTAGATACGGTAGCGATGCTGAGACCTGCGGGATGTGCTGAGTCGTTACTCCCCCTGCTTCAGGATGATCATCCGGATGTTGTCCTTTCCACCATCGAGGCTCTTGGAAACATTGGAGATGAGTCAGCCGTCCCTGATCTGATCCGGATTTTCGAGAGCGAAGAATATGCGCGTAACGATATTGCTGCGGCGCTCGGTTCAATAGGAGGAGCTGACGCAACCCGCTTTCTCTGCGCAAGTTTCAACCGTATTCTCATCCAGCCCGATCCGGATACCATGACGCTGATAGAGATTATCAGTGCCCTTGGTTCCATCGGCGATCCTGCGGCATTCGACTTGCTGGGAGAGCACGTGCAACACGCCGAGGGGAGAACACGCCACGCAATGATTGGCGCAATGCTTTGGATTGCCGAGCGCTCGGGAATGCCGCTAAGTCTGCTCTGGGCGTCACAGGAAGATTTGCTACAGTTGCTTGACGACCCGGACTTGCGGATTCGCATCCGTGTCGTAGAGGAACTCGCCAACAATTCCGATGACAAAGTTACAAGGGCTCTCGTCCGCTCACTGGGAAGTTCGGACTACTTCGACGTGGTTCTGCTGGGCGTACTGGAAACTCGAAGTTCAGTCGCTCAGGTTATCGAAGAACTGCTTTCGGATCTAACGTGTCCTGCCAAGAATATTCTATTGCTTCTGCGTATGGCCCTTCAACCACACAATCCGACGGCCCAAAAAGTAAGGCGCCTTTGTGGCCCAATCGCAGACCTTGTACGTCGCCGCTGGTTGGTTGAGAATGATCAATGCCAGAAAATGATGATGGAAGTGCTTTTCATGCTCGATCCGGCTGTAGCACGTGATGTAATGGAACAAATTTTGCATTCTGTTTCAGTGGATGATCACGAAGGCCGCCGACTGCCAATTTCGCTTGCCCGTGGAGCGGGATCGGGGAAAAATATTGACGAACGTAGCGGTATAGTTCCTACACTGTAAGTACACTGGCCACCTAAGGGATATTGTAATGGAAAATCAGTTTCAGGAAGTGTTAACGTACCAAGTCGCTACAACTGACACTGTTGGGAGGCATCGAGGAGTTGTCAAAGCACGTGATATCACGTACACATCAGATAAGAAAGTCCAGATAGAAGGGGACGCAGTTCACTCCTCAACAGTTGTATTGCACCGGGAAGGCGATGTTGTGAAAGCGATCGAGGTTGTCTGTTCATGCGGGAAGCCAACGCTCATCTCGTTGGAGTACGATGCAGAGTAGTAGTTATCGGGCAGTTGCACAATAGTGTGCAGAGTTGCCTGTCATTCTCCTCCACTCATAGATCCCGCCAGCATGTTGATTCCTCAAATTTCCCACTGATTCCTCCCGTTTCCGCGTTCCATTTAGGTCATGGCATATCCTTTGCCCCTCTTCACGCAATGGATGAGCAAAGAGAGAGGGTAATGCACAAATTCAAACGCTGTTCATTCTGTGGCAAGGAATGGGTGACAAGGGAAGAGTTCCTTGCAGACAAAGAAGTTCGCCTTGAAGGTTACCAATGGGATAGCGCGCAAGTTGTTGCCGGCCTGCCGCCCGATGGTCTTTTGGTGTTCTCCCACTCGCACCCCGGGTGCGGTACATCCATTTCTATTGCCGCCCGGACTTTCAAACGAGACTTTCAACAACCACACGCAACTTAACCATGGGAAAACTGAATCTTGACCAAATTCAGCCGGGCATGGCGCTTGCCTCCGATGTGTTTGATCGGAACGGGCGGATCCTGCTCAAGGCTGGTATGGTGCTTTCCGACAAGCACCTTACCATTCTCAAGCAATGGGGCATTACGGATGCGGATATCTCAGGGATCGAACGTGAAGAAGTGAATGCGCAGATTACACAGGCGCTCGACCCCGATGCCCTTGCTCATGCCGAGACCTTGCACAAGAACCTGTTCCGGCACACGGATATGGAGTCGCCGTTCATCAGCGAACTTTACAGACTCGCTGTTCTTCGCCATGTAAACGACCAAACGTACGGAGGATCAGGTGATAGCCGGCCCGAGTGATCTGCTGAGGGGGTACATCGAGATTTCCTCTCTCCCGACGATTTTCACACGTATCAACGAGGCAGTGAACAATCCCCGCTCCTCCATGAACGAGATCGCCAAGATCATCAGCGAGGATGCCGGACTGACGGCCCGCCTCCTCATGGTCGTCAACAGTGCCTTTTTCAGCTTCCCTCAGCGTATCGAATCGATCGGCAAGGCAATCAGCATCGTGGGGACACAACAGCTGCGGGACCTTGCGCTTGCCACGTCGATTATCAAACTCTTCAAGGGCATTCCGGATGATCTGATCAACATGGAAAAATTCTGGAAGCATAGTGTCGGCGTTGGCATAGCAGCACGAACGGTTGCTGCCTACCGTCGAGAGATGAATGTCGAGCGCTACTTCGTCGCAGGCATCCTCCATGATATTGGCCGGCTTGTCATGTTCGTCAAGATACCCGATAAATCGAGGCAGATTCTGGAACGGGCGCGGGAGAAGAACGAGCTGCTGCACATTGCCGAGCACGAGGAGTTGGGTTTCGATCATGCTGCCGTCGGCAGGGCACTCGTACAATCGTGGAAACTGCCGCACTATCTGGAAGAAGTGATAGGGTATCATCACAAACCCGAATCTGCCACGCGTTTTCCGTTGGAAACCGCCATCGTTCACCTGGGCGACATCATGGCGCACGCAATGCAACTGGGAAGCAGCGGCGAGCGTTTCGTTCCCTCGCTCAATCCGGAAGCATGCGAGAAAGTTGCCATACCGGTAAGTGCCTTGAGCCCTGCATACGAGCAAATTGACCGACAGTTCCACGATGCTGCTAAAGTCATACTCTGAGTCATGACAACGAGCGACCACAAGCACCCAGGAAACATAGGTTACCCTCTTCCCGTGGAAGTGTTGCAACGCGCTGAGATGCTGGAAGCACGGGTGGCGTATCTGGAGGAGGTGCACCGGTGGAATCTTGACGCTTTTGAACTCGTCGCCTCGATGGGGGAGATTCATAACAGCTCACACATCGATTGGGATGAAAAGAGTATTCTGGGGGCTACGCGGCAACATTTGCAGCGTCTCGTCAGGTTTTCATCCCTTGCGTTCTTGACCGTTGAGGAAAATAGTCCCGAGTTTCTTCTGACTGATTGCGAGCCTGCGGACACACAACACCTCTTCGATGAGGAAATTGCCTATCAGACACAACAGGGGACCTTCGCATACGCGCTGCAACAAAACAAGGCTGTCATTGTCTCGGCGAAAAATGGAACGCAGCAATTGGTGCTTCATACCATCGCAACGCGGGAAACCGTTCTCGGCATGTTCGTCGGAATCCTCGAAGAGCGGGACACGCAGCTCAACGACGGAACGCTAAGCCTGCTCTCGATTCTCATGTTCCTTACGGCAACGGCATTGGAAAATGCCCGGCTCTACTGGAAGATCAACGATCATAACCGAAACTTGGAGGCACTGGTACAAGCCCGGACCCGTGAGTTGGAAGAGGCTGTGCGGGAGGCTGAGGCGGCGAATCTCGCCAAGAGCCAGTTTCTTGCCAATATGAGCCATGAAATCCGGACACCGATGAACGGTGTGTTGGGGTTGGCGGAATTACTGGCGGACACTGAACTCAACGAGGATCAGCGGGATCTCGTCGAGACGATTCATTCAAGCGGCGAAGCCCTTCTCACGATTATCAACGACATTCTCGATTTCTCCAAGATTGAAGCCAACAAACTGCGTCTCGAAATCATCGATCTGAATATCAGAAAGGCGATCGATGAAATGATCCAGCTCCTCAGGCATCGTGCGGGGCAAAAGGGGGTCGAACTCGTCAGCATCATCCATCAGGATGTTCCAAACCGGCTGAAAGGCGATCCCGGACGGATTCGCCAGATACTTACAAACCTTGTTGGAAACGCAGTCAAGTTCACACAACACGGGGACGTTGTTGTACGCTGCTCCGTTGCAGCACGAGGCGAAGATGATGTAACCTTACGCATTTCGGTAACTGATACAGGAATCGGTATCTCAAAGGAAGTTCAGAACTCACTCTTTCAGCCGTTTACGCAAGCGGATAGCTCCACCACCCGCAAGTATGGCGGTACAGGACTCGGACTTGCCATCTGCAAGCAACTTGTAGAGTTGATGGGGGGAACTATCGGCGTCGAGAGCACTCCCGGAAAAGGAAGCACATTCTGGTTCACGCTGGTACTGGCTACCAGCAACGTTGACGATGCGGAAACAGGACAGGACGACAAGGCAGGAACAAAAGCTGCGAAGGTGATACCCTCCGCAGCCAAACTTCTATTGGTTGAAGACAATCTGGTTAACCAAAAGGTTGCTCTGAGGATACTGAAAAAGCTCGGCGCTCAGGCTGATATTGCAAACGATGGCAAAGAAGCGGTCCAGGCAATCCGGCGCCAGCACTATGACTTGGTGTTGATGGATTGTATGATGCCCGAAATGGACGGTTTCGAGGCAACCATCGCTATCCGGGACATGAAGGATGAAATTACCCAGCCTGCCATCATAGCTATGACTGCGAGCATCCTGCAAAGTGAACGGGACCGGTGCTTTGAAGCCGGGATGGATGACTACCTGACTAAGCCGATCAAGATCGAGTTGCTATACAATACCATTATGAAATGGTTGCGGCGAAGAGAAATTGGTGCCGATGCTCTGGATACAGTGGAAGAGACAGAACAAGAGATCGGAAACCAGTCGGAACAATTACTGGACGTGTTGGATCATGCCCGGCTTGCAGAATTGCGTGAGCTTGGTGATGGCGATGACGTGCTTCTCGTTGAACTCGTGGAAGTGTTTCTGCGCGATGCTCCCGAGCGGATTGCTGCATTGCGTGAGGCATTCGCGCAGCACGATGACCATGCACTCAGGATGATTTCGCATGCCTTGAAAGGTAGCAGCAGAAATATCGGCGCGACGCGGCTTGCCGATGCCTGCCAAACGCTTGAACTGACGGCAAAATCGCACATGATCAGCCACGCCGGAGGTATCATCGATTTGATCAACCAGGAATTTTTGAAAGTATCGACACTCTGTGAACATTTCATACAATCGGAGAAAAAGCCCGCATGAGAATCCTGACAGCCGATGATGATGAAGGCGCCCGAAAACTATTGACAAGGGCGTTGAAGGCCCTTGGACACGAGGTGGTGGAAACCAGGGACGGTCACGAAGCCTGGATGGAGTACCGGCTGCACCATTTCAGTCTTGTCATTTCAGATTGGATGATGCCAAAGATCAGTGGCATCGAACTCACACGCCTCATCCGGCAAGAGCAACGGCCAAAGTACACCTACATTATCATGCTTACATCATTGGAAGGGAAGGGGCGCTACTTGGAAGGAATGGAAGCGGGAGCAGACGACTTTATCAACAAGCCGTTCGACAAAGACACACTTGCAGCCCGGCTGCGAGTCGCCGAACGCATACTGAACCTTCAGGCCGAAGTGACACAACTCGAAGGATTACTCCCGATCTGCTCCTACTGCAAGAAGATCAAGGATGACGAGAACGCATGGCAACAAATGGAAACATATATCTCGAAGCGGACGGAGGCGAATTTCTCGCACGGGATCTGTCCCGATTGCTATGAGAAACATATGGTCCCGCAACTGCAAATGTTGCGCAAGCTGAAGAAATCAGTGTAGAACATCAAGCACCTGTGCAATAGTGTTCATCACCTATAACGATATCATGCAGCAGGTTGATGTTTCTCGCCGCTTTGCCTCTGGCACTCCGCTTGCGATTGTCCTATTGGCAGATTCGGCGGAAAGAAGTGATTGGGAGGTAAGGCAATGAAACTTTTTGATTCAACACGGATTCCACTGCTGGGGAAGGCGCTGGACGCATACTCCACCCGGCAGAAAGTGATCGCGCAGAATGTCGCCAACATCACGACTCCCGGGTACAAAAGCAAGAGCGTGTCGTTCGAGGAGCACCTTGCGCAGGCAAAGCAGCCAGGTGACGTGCGGAGAGTCCAAACACATGACCGGCATATTCCTGTGCAAATGCCGGGCAAGCTTGCTGATGTACAGCCCCGTGTTTATGACACTGCGGCTGACCAGCCGGAAGGGTATAGCGATATGGCGAGCGGCTTCAACGACGTCAATATCGATCATGAGATGGCCGAACTGGCAAAGAACCAAATACGCTTCAAGTTCGGCTCGCGTATTCTGGCTGACTCATTCAAGGGAATTCAAAAAGCTATCAGAGGCACGTTATGAAGATTGATAAGCTCTTTGCAGCGATGAACGTGAGCGCCCTCGGTCTCACGGCTCAACGCAAGCGCATGAATGCCATCGCCAATAATATCGCCAATGCAGAAACGACAAGGACGGAGGACGGTACTCCGTACCGCAGAAAAGTCGTGTCGATCCAGGCGAATCAGGGCCAGACCTTTTCCGATACGCTGCAGGGCGCCGGTGTCTCCGTACCCATGAGCGTCACGAGCGGATCGCATCTCAGCGGGTCAACCTGGCAGTTCAGGGAGAAGGACTCATTGCCGGGGAGCGTCGATGCGATGGAGCAACAAGATATGTCGGACTACAAAATCATCCACGATCCCGCCCATCCCGATGCCGATGAGAACGGATACGTGAAGATGCCGAATGTGAACATCATTACCGAGATGGTGGATATGATGTCCGCGTCAAGGGTATTCGAAGCAAACATTACCGTCATCAATGCACAGAAACAGATGGCAAAAGACAGTCTGGAGATATAACGCATGAACGTTAATGAGATCCGGAATCCGGCTGCCCAATGGGCTGCATTGCAGCAATCGCAGAAAAAGGGCGCCGTACAGTTCGAGCAGCAACTGAAGGTTGCGGGCGCAGGCTCTCCCGTTGAAGCCCAAAAGCCTGAAGAGCCCGTCGCCGGCTTGACGGAGTCTGAGAAATCGTACTTCGAAGAGCTCTATCCATCAGCAAGCGGTGAGGTGCGAGGGTACAATCCATACACGTCGGCGGGTACAACCTCAAGCACCCGCCTCGGTTCACTTGTCGACAGGAAGGGATGACAATGCAGGAACTTCAACTTCTTCCGGAATTAGGGGCTACTTCGGGTCGTAAGGCGGCCACCAAAATGTTGCGTGAGGCAAATGCCTCTTTCGGCGAGACCCTCTCGCAGGCCGTCAAGGACGTAAACTCATTGCAAGGCGAAGCCGGCAAAGCTGTTGAGCGTATGGTCACCGGTGAGGCGACGGACCTACATGAGGTCATGATCGCTGCAGAAAAAGCCAAGACAAGCTTCGAGTTGTTGATGGAAATCAGGAATAAGACAATCGACGCCTATCGTGAAATTATGAGGATGCAGGTATAGCCATGGCTGAATTCCCCGCACAGGTCAAAACGCAGTTCATCGACTTTCTTCGACGGTTGTCTCCGGGGCAGAAATTCGCATTGGGCGGCGTCACACTCGGCGCCGCAACAGCACTTGTTGCGCTTGTTATAGTTGTGAACAAACCCTCATACGGAACACTGTTCAATAATCTTGCTCCGCAGGATGCATCAAAAATCGTCGAGAAGCTTCAGGAGAAAAAAGTCCCCTACCAGCTTGAGGATAACGGCAAAACAGTTCTCATCCCGAAAGATAATATCTATGACATCCGTCTTGTGCTTGCGGGAGAGGGATTGCCCCAATCCAGTCTTGTCGGGTATGAGATCTTTGACCGGACCAATCTGGGTGTTTCCGATTTTGTACAAAAAGTGAATTACCGCCGGGCACTTGAGGGAGAGATTGCGCGGACAATCCTGCAACTTGAGGAAGTTGAAGGTGCAAGGGTACACATAGTAGTGCCCGAACGCGTATTGTTCAAGGAAGATGAAAAGCCCACAACAGCCTCGGTTGTGTTGAAGTTGCGCACCGGAAAAGGGTTGCGTCACGAAAACGTGCAGGGGATCATTCACCTTATCGCCAGCAGCGTTGAGGGTCTCGAACCTTCAAATGTGACGGTCGTTGATTCACGCGGAAAGATGCTCTCGGATGAACAGAAAGAAAACACCCTTGCCGCAAAAACGGCGACCCAATACGATTTGCAGCAAAAAGTAGAGAACTATCTGGCGCTGAAAGCGCAGAATATGCTTGACGGCGTCGTAGGCTCAGGGAATGCCCGTGTGCAGGTTACTGCCGAGCTTGACTTTCGGCAGGTTGAGCGTACGCTCGAACAGTATGACCCTGAGCGGACTGTCGTGCGTAGCGAACAAATCACCGAAGAAAAGAACGTGTTGAAAGACTCAGTGCAGCCCTCCACCCGGAGCAACACGGTGACGAACTACGAGGTGAACAAAACGCTGGAGCGGGTCATTGAAAACGTCGGCGGAATAAAACGCCTCTCGGTGGCGGCCATAGTCAACGGCAGCACGATACAAAGGCAGCAAGACGGTCAGACAGTGACGGAATATCAAGCAAGGAAGCCGGAGGAAATGTCGCAACTGACTGAGATCGTCAAGCGTGCCGTCGGCTACGATGAAAAGAGAAGCGATGAAGTCTCCGTTATGAACCTGCCGTTTGGAACAGAGCAAACTGATGGCTTCGTCTTCAAGGATGCGCCGGGCAGCGAGTGGAAGCAAGTTCTCTATGATGACACGTACAGCAAACTCCTTATAGTCTTGGCGATGGCTGGAGCAGCGGTGATGCTGTGGCAGTTGCTTCGGCGTGTTCGGCTCCTTTCCGCTCCCCCCGAGGAGTATCTTGGCACCCGGGTCAACATGACTGCCGATGATACAAAGGCTGCCCTGGCAAAGCGCGAACAGCATTTCCTGCCTCCCGCTGAGAGCCTGATCTCCACCGAGGCGAAGCTCAGGGCCGACAGACGGGACCGCATTGCCGAGTATATCTCGAACAAACCCAAGGAAGCCGGACGCCTGTTGAAAGTCTGGCTTGCGGAAGCATGACAACAATGACACCACGAAAGAAATCTTCGGGAACAATGGCCCACGACACTGCGGGGACTGACCAGGCTGCACTCGGTTCGCTCACCAGCAAACAGAAAGCGGCTTTACTGCTGCTCTCTCTCGACGTACCGACAGCATCTGCATTGATGCGTACACTCTCGCAAGAGGAGATTGAAGAGTTGACGGTTGAGATCACGAATCTGCGCTCCGTACCCTCGACTGTGACGGACAAGGTGATGGAGGAATTCCAGTCGCTCATCACAGCGCAAGAGTATCTGATTGAAGGGGGTGTGCAGCAAGCCAATTCGTTGTTGGAGCGTTCATTCGGCCCGGATCGTGCTGCCTTGATTCTCGACCGGGTGAGTGCCATTACAAACCAAGGCGGGTTCAGTACCTTGAAGCATGCCGATCCGTATCAGCTCGCTGTGATGATGCAGAAGGAGCACCCCCAGACGGTCGCCCTGATCCTCTCCAATTTGCGCGTCGAGCAGGCCTCCGAGATTCTTGATGCATTCCCGGTGGAGTTCCGGAACGATGTGATCTACAGGATGGCGACACTCGGTAAAGTGTCTCCTTCACTCATTACAGAAATGGAGGAGGTGCTGCAGACACTTGCCCAGGCCGACAACAGTCAAAGTACCGGAGGCATTGGCGGGCCAAAATCAGTTGCCGCGCTGTTGAACAAGCTAAGCTCGGAAGTGTCACGAGAAGTGACCGACAGTCTCGATCAGAAAAATCCCGAGCTCGCCCAACAAATCAAGAACCTGATGTTCCTCTTTGAGGACATCATCTACGTCGATGACCGAGGCATACAGCGTGTGCTCCGTGAAGTAGACAAAAAGGATCTTGCCCTCGCATTGAAGGTGGCCGATGATCAGCTCAAGAGCAGAATTCTCTCGAATATGTCGGAACGCGCTCAGGAGATGCTTCAGGAAGAACTCCAGTACATGGGTCCTGTGCGATTGAAGGAGGTTGAGGCGGCCCAGGCACGGATCATCGCTGTTGTCAAACAGCTTGAAGAGGCGGGGGAGATCATTGTTGCCGGCCGTGGCGGAGCGGAGGAGATCGTTGTCTAACGTCGTCAGGCTACATACGCCGGCGGGTGTCGTGCGGCTGATCAAGCGGCGGGATGCAGGGACCGGAACGACTGTCAGAATCGGCGACGAAACTCCTGATTCAATGACCCAGGAGCGAGCCATTTCTGACAATGAAACTGAACCCGTTGAAGCCCTCCCTGCTTTGGTGGAGGAAGAATCTCTCGATCGCAGGCTTCAGACAGAGTTCAAAGCAGGATTTGACGAGGGAAGGCGACACACTGAAAGGAACTTGCGCACCGAACTTGCTGCGCAGCTCGAAATGGAGCGAAACCGGATCGACTCCTTTGCCCGGAACATCGAGGCATCGCTTGCCGAGTTTCGGCACGCATTGGAGCGTGATGGGGTGAAGCTGGCAATTGCAATTGCCGAGCGCATTGTGAAGAGGGAGGTACAGGTCGACAGTGAGACCGTTCTCCGCCAGATCCAGGAGGCAATCAGGCGCCTGGTGGGCGTTGACAAAGTAAAGATTCGTGTTCATCCCAATGATGAAGAACTCGTACGTTCCATGCGCTCATCACTCATTGCTGGTTCTGACGCAGTACGTGAGCTTGCTATTGAAATGGACGAGAGCATTGCTCCCGGCGGATGTGTTCTGGAAAGTGATTCCGGGAACGTGGACGCTTCCATTTCCACACAACTCGAGCGCATTGAGTCTGCCTTGTTCGGCGACCATGAGGAAACCAGATGATGTTGTCGCAAATATATCGCCGTGGTGAAACCGGGACTTTCGAGCCGTACTTCACGCGGCTGCATCATGCCGACCTGATGAAGGTCAACGGCAGGGTCTCGCAAGTTATTGGATTGGTCATCGAATCGATCGGGCCGAATTGCTTCCTGGGTGAGGTGTGCAGGGTCAAAGCTCGTAACGGTGAAGATCTATGTCTTTCGGAAGTCGTCGGTTTCCGGAACAACCGCGTGCTCTCCATGGTCTTGGGAGACGCTGGGCGTGTCAGTCCCGGCAGTGAGATTGTCGCAACAGGACACGCCCTTTCGGCGAGTGTCAGCAACAAGCTTCTTGGACGGGTCATCGACGGCCTTGGCAAGCCCATAGACGGGAAAGGCCCCATTGATGCAGCGGAACGCCGCTCGATATATGCACCGCCGCCAAACCCGTTGGAACGGAAGCGCATCTCCAAACCGATTGCTACGGGCATCCGATCGATTGATACCCTGAAAACTTGCGGCATCGGACAACGTGTCGGCATTTTTGCAGGAAGCGGTGTCGGCAAAAGTGTTACGCTTGGCATGATAGCACGCTATGCCAGCGCTGATGTGAATGTGATTTGCCTGGTAGGAGAGAGGGGACGCGAAGTCGGGGAGTTCCTCGATAAAGAGCTGGGAGAGGAGGGGTTGAAACGCTCGGTTGTGGTCGTTGCGACAAGCGATCAGGCCGCTCTGATCCGGATCAAAGCGGCATTCATGGCGACGACAATTGCGGAGTTTTTTCGTGACCAGGGTTTGAATGTTATGCTGATGATGGACTCACTAACGCGTCTCGCTATGGCGCAACGCGAGGTTGGACTGGCAATCGGAGAGCCGCCGACGACGAAAGGATATACGCCGTCGGTTTTCGCAATGCTGCCGAAACTGCTTGAGCGGGCGGGCAACGGAAAAAGGGGAAGTATCACGGGTCTGTACACCGTGCTCGTTGAGGGTGATGATATGAATGAGCCCGTCGCCGATTCAGTGCGGTCGATACTCGACGGTCATATCGTGTTATCACGCAAACTTGCTTCCTCGGGACATTATCCGGCTGTGGATGTGTTGGAAAGCGTGAGTCGTGTGATGCCTGCAATTACCGCCGACGAACACAAGCGTGCAGCAATGCGCATGCTCGACCTGATGGCGGCATATCGTGAGGCGGAAGATCTGATCAACATCGGGGCGTATGTGAAAGGAAGCAACCCTAAGATCGATGAGGCAGTGAAGATGCGGGAAATAATCCGGGCGTTTCTCCGGCAACCCGCAGACGAGCATGAAGACATTGACACAAGTATCAAACTGCTGATTGAAATGATGTCCGTGAAATAGGAGATGGCATGGCTAAACCCTCATCCCGTTTTGAAACCGTCGTAAATGTCAAGAAACATCAGGAAAAGCTCACGCAGCAACAGTTGACACAGATCCAGGATGCGCATCAGCGTGAGCAGGGTGTTTTGAGTGACCTGAATGCCCGCAAGGAGCAGGCGTTTGCCTCATCTCCGCAGATGGGTAAAGCACGGGCTACAGATCTGCAGGCGCACAGGGCTTTCATTTTCAAGCTCACGCGCCAGATCTCTCATCAGACCCAGAAGGTGGATGAGATTCGAACAAAGGAGTTGGAGAAGAGGGTTGAACTGACGGGACGGGTTCAGTCACGCCAAATGGTTGAAAAGCTCGATGAGAAGAAAAAGCAGGAAGCGGCCCGGGAATTGGACAAACGGGAGCAAAACATGATCGACGAACTGGCAAATCGCAGCTCTAACGAACCGGAGACGGAACAGTAAAGCAATGCTCAAAGCATACATCCCCATATTGATATCATCCACGGTTTCGCTTGCAGCAATTATGGCGTTAGTGGCCATGATCGAGCCCGGTCTATTCACGGTCGTTCCTGTACAACATCCAATCACTGTGTCAAGCGATGCAGCGCCGTTACAGAAAGAAGAGTCTGTTGCTGCGCAGACAAACGAATCATCCGATGTGCTGCCCAGCGACTCCGTCGGCATCCAGACGCCGGTTGCTGCCGACACTCCTGCACGACCGCGCGCTTCTGAAGATTCATTGCAAAGCGCCCTGGCCCCGCTCAATGTCGTTGTTAAAAGGGCCGCAAGTGAAAAAGAGTCGGGTGACACTCTTTCGGTTGAAGAGAAGAAAAAAATGGCAAAGATCTTTGAGGCTATGGATGCGGCAAGTGCTGCCCGGATTCTGTATAACATGGAAGACAGGGCAGTAAAGTCGATCCTTTCGCAGATGAAAGCAAGACAAAGTGCAAAAGTGCTGGCGGAACTGGACCCGAAACAAGCGGCAAGAATCCTCAATGGAGAGTCACAATGATCGGCCTTCTTGATATGATCCGTTCTCCCCTTCCCAAACATGCAGACGGCGAAATGCCGCAGGCTTCTTCAGGCGGGACTGAGCAGGCAGGGGAAAATTTCCTCTCGGTGTTTTTCAACATGCTCGTAGCTCCGACCCCAGTTCAGGTGCAGCCGCCGGCCTCTGGGGCGTCCGGAGAATCTACTGAGAGCCTGGTTACGGTTGGTTCAGGGCAAATGCAGGTGTTGCCTGGACAAATGCTCCAGACGAATGAGAATGCAACTGCTACTGCATTGATGCAACCCCTAACGGCTGAAGAACAGATTCTGTCGCCGGAGTTCGCTCTTTCGAGCCCCAACCGGGACATTCAGGAGAAGGGGAATGCGAGCACGGCCGTGGCGTCTGCAGTTGATTCTTCTGTGGGACAGTCTCGCGCAAATCCTCAAAAAGCTGATCAACACCACGGCGAGGTGATGTCTCGCCAGCAGCCGAATGCATCCGATATTCAACAGAAGCCACAAGAGACCGTCTCAGGTTCAGGATCAAGTCATCATTCCGAAAGGGCTTCATCATTTCGGGCTCCTCATTTGACTATTCAGACAAGCGTCGAGGGTACTTCCGATCTTCACGGACGAGCGGCAGATAGTGTGCTTGCGGTTGAAGTTCCTGCGGTAGAGCTGAAGGCATTGGCGGCGAGATTTGCAACCGTGCAGTTGAAAGACCTTTCCATTCCGCAGCTTGAGAAGCGGAGTGATGCTCCGTCGCTGTCCGCTCAAACACATATCGCCGTTGAAGGCGAACTGGCAACTCGTGAGCCGATGAACCAGCCGGCTGGTCAAGGCGTAAGCGGCGGAAGCGCCGACGGGACATCTGGCAATAATCGCTCTCTTACCCAATCCAGTCAGATGCATCAGTCGATTGTTTCAAATGGCGAGGGCAATCATATTGCTCAGGAGGGTGGAGAAGAGCCTATAGTGCTTGCAGAAAGCCGGGCAACCACGATAACTGATGGAGGAAAGGGGCATAGTGTGCCTATTCTTTCGTCGCCATCCGTGGCTTCAAATTCAAGGGGTGAAGTTGCTGGCAAGGTGCAGGCGGAACAGATATTGCCGCGCATTCCCGACGACTTTGCCCGTAATCTGATGGTGAAGATCTCGGACGAGCTGAAGTTGCACCTCGATGGGAAAACGTCCGAGATTCGAATCCGGCTCAAGCCTGACGTCCTGGGTGGACTATCTCTGAAGATGGTGTTGGTTGAGGGGACTGTCACGGCAGTAATTGAGGCCAGCCAGCAGAATGTGAGAGCAGCGCTTGAGGCGCAAGTGCCACAGATGCGCGAGGCGCTCGCTTCGCAGGGGATTGATGTACGACGTTTTGAGATCATCTCGGGGGGTGAAATGCAGTCACGCCATTCGGGAGAGGGACACGCCAACAAGCGGCAACGGCGGTTCCGGGGAGACCAGGATGTGGATGTTGCTGAGCAACTTCAGGGAATGAAGAAGCTCGGCTACAACACAGTAGAATACATCATCTAATCACAATCAAAAGGAGAAGCAATGCCGCTGTCTCAAACATCAGCCGTCGGGCCGCCGCAGACCGGGCAGACGGGGTTTGGCAAGAGCGTGCTCGGGAAGGACGACTTCCTGAAGCTGCTCGTGCAACAACTCCGCTACCAGGATCCGATGAACCCGATGAAGGGGGCAGAGTTTGCCTCGCAACTGGCGGAGTTCAGTTCCGTGGAGCAGTTGCACAACATCAGCAATGCGCTGGTGGAAAGCATCAACGCCAATTTCTTTCTAACTCAGGCGATCAATAACGGACTTGCCGCTGGTTTTGTCGGTAAGGATGTCCGTGCAAGTGGCAGTACCTTCAATCTTGCGAGCGACGGGAATCAGCAACCGCGTGTGAAACTCGGCTATTCATTAGCCTCGGCCGCCAATACGGTGGACATTACAATCAAGAACGAGCGGGGCGAAGTCGTACGGACAATCCGTGGTGCCGGTTCAGCCAAGGGTGATAACTCTTTTGAATGGGATGGCCGTGGCGACAACGGTATAGCCCTTCCGGAAGGGAAGTACTCCTTCTCTGTCGAGGCGAAGGATGCAGATAACAAGTCCATCGGATCTTCCCCCTTTATCTTCGGAAAGATCTCGGCTGTGCGCTTCACCGCTGAGGGGACGAAGTTCATCATCAACGGGCAGGAGATTCTTCTCGGCGACATTCTCGAAATCCTGCAGGGGTGATGCCATGGCTGAAGCTACAATAAACGGAGTCAAACTGCCGTTCCTCCCCGTCGGGGGAGTGGATGGACTGAAGCAGCGCCCGGCAGTTCCGCTTCCGGCGGAAAAATCGTTCGATGCGCTGTTGCAGAAAGAACTCGAGAGCATCAAATTCTCGAAACATGCGCAAGAGCGTCTGCACGAAAGGAACATTACGCTGGATCAGGCGGACATGGCGAGTTTGCAAAAAGCCGTGACCAAGGCGGAACAGAAGGGGGCGGAGGATTCGCTGGTGCTTCTTCGTGACATGGCATTCATTGTAAGTGTGAGAAACAAAACAGTAGTAACTGCGATGCATGGCGAAAACCTGAGGGAGAATGTTTTCACCAACATCGACAGCGCGGTAATAGCAGGATAATAACCAACAAGCGGGCTGGTCCTTTCGAGGAAGCCCCCCGGTCAGGCCGAATGACAGAGGCCTGGCCAGGTTCACATACCACAACATAGGGGGTAGTACAATGTCACTCTACACATCTCTGTTTTCCGGTGTTTCCGGTCTCCGCAATCATCAGGTGATGCTTGACGTCATCGGAAACAACATTTCCAACGTTAATACCGTAGGATTCAAGGCGTCACGAACGGTGTTTACCGAACTGTTTACTCAGACCCGGCTCAGTGCATTCCGGCCGGCGGGAGTCAACGGTGGAATTAACCCGCAGCAAATTGGTCTCGGCTCTTCAGTCGGCGCCATCGATGTTCAGTTCACACAGGGGAACCTGGAAGCTTCCGGAACGGCAACTGATCTCGGTATTGCCGGTAACGGGTTCTTTATCGTCAAACAAAATGGGGCGGATTTCTATACCCGCGTTGGCAACTTCCGCTTCGATGCCGTCGGTAACATGGTTCTTCCGGGGAACGGCGCTATTCTACAGGGACGAATTGCAAAGCCTGATGGCACGATTCCTCCAGATGCACAGATCTCGAACCTCAAGCTTGCGCTGGATATGAAAGCGCCGGCGAAGGCAACCTCCGCTGTGAAGCTCGCCGGTAACCTCGACAGCAGAGCGGCGGTGGGTGCAACACATGCCTCAACCTTCCAGGTGTACGATTCGCTTGGCAACCAGCATTCGATCACCGTCACTTTCACGAAGACAGCGGCGAATGCCTGGGACTGGAACGCAACGATTGCAGGGCAAACCACATCCATCGGCAACGGAGCGGTTCAGTTTGATAATCAAGGCGCGATGACGGCAATAACAGGTGGCCCCATTGCCTTTACGCCCACAACAGGTGCCGCACCGGTCAGCATCACGATCAATGCAGGGTTGGCGGGACAATTTGCCGGTATCACGCAGGTCGCTAACGATTCCCTGATCACTTTACGCGATCAGGATGGATTCCAGTCCGGCGTCTTGCAGAGCATTGCCGTGGAGAAGAACGGAATGATCCAGGGCAAATTCTCGAACGGGACAATTCTCACGCTCGGACAGATCGTGCTGGCGGAATTCAACAACCCGGCGGGCCTGACGCGTTCAGGTGATAGTCTGCTTACGACCTCAGGTAACTCCGGCAACGTATCTTATCTCGTTCCGGGTGAGGGGAGCAACTCGAGCATTGTCGGAGGGTCGCTCGAACAATCCAACGTCGATCTTGCGGAGGAGTTCACTAAAATGATTGTCGCGCAACGCGGATATCAGTCGAACGCACGCATCATTACAGTGACGGATGAAATTCTGCAGGAGACGGTGAACCTGAAGCGGTGATAGCAGTATCTGAGGGAACGGCCGGTACACCGGCCGTTCCCTACTGTATATCAAGTATGGTGACTACGTCATATAGCGTGTCGTAATTTCAGCCACTCAGGCCGTGTAGAATATTCAACTGCAGGTTATTAGCCACCATTCCCTGATTGCATTCATTTCCATCCTTTTTGAATCAGGGCATTTGCTCTTTTTTTCCTCAATACCTCTAAAGATTCTCAAAATTCTGCCGATGGCATACGGTTTGACCTCTCTCTGTGCAAGTGTAATCATGCATGGAAAGAGCTATGGCCGAAGAAACTCCCGCAACTCCAACAAAACCTGAACGATCCGCTGAAAGCGCGTTCACCCGGAAATTCGTCATTTTCGGAATTCCGGCGTTTTTGGTCCAACTGGTTGTTGTCTATTTTCTCACCGCTAAATTTGTTGTGCCTCTTGCTGTCCAGAATTCCGTTGCGGCGACGCCCGGTGCCGTGGCAGCTGCAGAGACAGACGAGGAAGGAAAATCCTCCAAGGATGTCAAAGATGACTTCATCTTCGTCATCAAAGACATGATTATTAATCCGGCCGGAACAAACGGACAGCGGTATCTCCTTACGACGATTGCATTCAACGTATCAACGGAAGAAGGGATGAAGAGCCTGGAAAAGCGTGAGATGGCCGTGCGTGACCTGTTGAATACAGTCCTCACAAGCAAGACAATGGATCAGTTGATTGACGTTTCGAAGCGTGAGGCTCTTCGCCAGGAGATATTCGCACAGGCGAAGCCTCTGGTGAGCAAGGGGGTTCTTCGCAGTGTTTACTTCAGCAAGTACATCATCCAGTAAGGATGGCATGAGCCAGATTCTGTCACAACAGGAAATTGACAGCCTCCTCGAGAGTTTTGGAACGGAGCCGGCGCAAGGGGAGAAAGGATCCGCAAGCGAAGCGATGCCGTTCTCGTTCGGCTTGCCGCGCCAGCTGGGGGCACGCCAGAAGAACGTGCTGCAGTCATTGTTCGAGAATTTCGCTGAAACGTTTGCTACGTACCTTGTGGGACGCCTGCAATGTGAGGTCTCGGTGGCCGTCACTGCCGTTTCGGAGAAGTCCCTTAGTGATCTGGCAAAGAATACGTTGAATCCGTCGGCCCTTTTCTCTTTCTGCATCGAGCCCGGGAAAATGAAAGGGATGATGGATGTGAACCCCCGTCTTGCCCTTGCGACTATCTCCCGGCTTCTTGGCGGGAATGGTGAACCGGTTGAACAGGAACGTCAGTTGACCAAGATCGAGCAGAATATCTTTCGCGCCGTTGCGATCAAAGCAATCACCCTTCTTGAATCGACACTTGCCCCGATTGCGGAGATCCGCTGCACGTACGACCGGTACGAACGGGATATCGAGTTACTGCCGCTGGGATCCCCCGAGACAAAATTCCTGGCACTCGGTTTCGAGATCTCCTTCGCCGATCAGCTCCATACGTTCACGCTTGCCCTCCCGTCGTCATTGATTCAGCCGGCACTGGATGAATCGCAACCCGCGACAGAGGAAGTGCAGGAAAAAAAGCCGGGGCCGTGGAGCGACATTCTTCTGCAGAAACTGGAGAAGACGCCCGTAACGGTTTCTTGTCTTTTGGGCGAAGCGGAGTTGTCATTGCGTCAGCTCATGGAGTTGGAGCCGGGTGACGTTGTTTTGACGGGAACCTCGATCGCAGATCAACTCGAGATCATGATCGGTGGAAAGAAGCGCGCAGAGGGACGCCCCGGTGTGGTGAACGGCAAAAAGGCCATTAAGATCATGACTATCACAGAATCATACAGCAACGAGTGACACTATGGAAGCAATCAAAGACGAAGATCTCTTGAAATTTCCTCAACGCCCCAAGGCAGTCGAAGGGAAAGATGCTGAGAAAGGGGCCGATCTTGACATGCAGGCGGCTGAGTTCCAGCAGCTTGAGGCTGCGGCTCCTGCTGCTTCTGCCCCGCGAGACAAGAAGCTCGACATGTTGATGGATATCAACCTGCCTGTTTCGGTTGAGTTGGGTCGTACCAATGTCGAGATACGGGACATCCTAGCCCTCCGGCGGGGCTCGGTCATTGAACTCGACGCCCTCGCTAGTGAGCCGGTTGATATTGTTGTAAACGGGCGGAAGATGGCGGAAGGTGAAGTGGTGGTGATCGATAAACATTTTGCTGTGCGCATTACCGCGTTGGCGGAGCCTTCCGAGCGCTTGAAGGGGTTGGGCAAGTAAATGGAATGGATTGTTGTAAAAACACTTCTCTCGCTGGCGGCTGTCATCGGCTTGATGATTGCAGTCGTGTATGTAATGAAGAAGTTCCTGTTTGGCGGACACGTATCCTCATCGAGTGTCGTGGAAATGTCCGTCATTGGCACGATGACACTTCACCCGAAGCGGTCGATTGCCGTCATCAAAGTAATGAACAAGGTCCTCATCGTCGGGGTGAGTGAAGAGGGAATGCAGACGCTCGGAGAATTGACGGATCCTGCGATGCTATCGTTGATTGATGCGAAGTTGGAAGCGGCTGCCGCTACGCCGCGATGGAGCATGCGCAAGTCCTCGGGCGAAAAGGTGGGATTCGCCGAGGCGCTTGCAGTGCAGGTAGCAAAATTGACCTCGAAGGGACAGGCATGAAAAGCCGATTCATCATTATGATGCTCTTGCTTCTTGTCAGCGCCGACGCGCTTTCCCAGGGGAGCTCCATGCCTATGCCGAAGCTCTCCGTTGAGGTCGGCAAGGCGTCGAATCCCGAAGATGTGTCGATTACGCTGCAGATTCTGTTCTTGATGACGATTCTGTCTCTCGCTCCCGCAATCATGATCCTGACAACGGCGTTTACACGGATTATTGTGGTCTTCCATTTTCTTAAACAGGCGATGGGAACCACGCAGATGCCGCCGTCACAAGTGTTGGTTGGCTTGGCGATGTTCCTCACGTTCTTCGTGATGGCGCCGACGTGGAGCAAGGTCAACGACAGCGCATTGCAGCCGTACTTGCAGAAGCGCATCAGCATTCAGGAAGCATATGACAAGGGTGTCGAGCCGCTGCGCGAGTTCATGTTCCGGCAGACGCGGGAAGAGGACCTCGGCTTGTTCCTGAAACTGTCAAACATCGAGAAGCCGCAGAACCGCTCCGAAGTCCCGACGTACGCCCTTATTCCCGCGTACGCCATCAGTGAGTTACGGGTGGGCTTTCAGATCGGGTTCATTCTGTTCATGCCGTTCATCATCATCGATCTGGTTGTTGCCAGTGTCCTTATGTCAATGGGTATGATGATGCTGCCGCCGGTCATGATTTCCTTGCCGTTCAAGATACTTCTCTTCATTCTTGTTGATGGATGGCATCTGGTGGTGAATTCATTGATGCAAAGCTTCAAATAGAGGGAAAATGAACAGCGAGTTTGTAGTGCATTTGTTCCGGGAAGCGTTCTACACAGCAATGCTGGTGTCATCGCCGATATTGCTCGTGTCGCTATTTGTCGGGTTGTTCATTTCGGTGTTGCAGGCTGCGACTTCGATTCAGGAATTCACGTTGTCGTTCGTTCCCAAGTTGGTTGCTATAGCGGCAGTGCTGGTGCTCGCGCTGCCCTGGATCATCGACACGATGGTCGGCTTCACAGTCGGTCTGATACAACAAATACCTACTCTGATCCGGTAAGAGAATGGAAGTATATGTCGGACAATTTCTGATTTTCCTGATGCTCTTTGCGCGGGTGACGGCCATGATCGTGGTTGCGCCGGTTCTGGGGCACTTGAGCGTGCCGGTTCAGGTGAAGGTGGCGATCGGATTATTCCTGGCGTTCGTGATGTTCCCGATTGCCCGTGAAACCGCTCCCGTGCTGACTGCGGAGCTGGTGCCGCTTGTTCTGATGATCCTGAAGGAAGTGGCTGTCGGTTTGATTATTGGCTTTGCGGCGGGACTCATCTTCGCCGGGGTGAGATTCGCCGGCGAGTTGATATCGATGGATATGGGGATTGCCATGGCGCAGATGTTCGATCCTGAAACGAACAGACAATCATCCGTCATCAGCGAGGCGATGTACATCATGCTCCTGCTCGTGTTCCTGTTGATGAACGGCCATCATTTTGTGCTCGAAGCGATGCAGTTGAGTTTTGCCGCAGTTCCTATTGGCGGTGTTTCCTTTACGGCCCCCGCCTCGGCGATGATGATCAAAATGACCGGGCTGACGTTTGTCATTGCCGTGAAGCTCGCGGCACCCGTGATCGTATCGATGTTTCTGATTAATCTGGCGTTATCGATTCTCGCCCGTGTCATGCCGCAGATGAACATTTTTGCTGTGGCATTTCCGTTGAAGATCGGTGTTGGACTGTTTGCGTTGATGGCGGCTGTGCCCCTGCTGGTGTTCGTGTTCAAGAAGATGCTCACGGATTTCCAGGGAAATCTGATGCAACTTGTAAAACTCTTATAAAATCATGGCGGAATTCGAATCCACTGAAGAAAGAACCGAGCCTGCGTCGCCCAAGAAGCGGCAGGATGCCCGCGAGCGCGGAAGCGTTGCCAAGTCCGTCGAACTCAACTCGGCCGCCGTTCTCGTTTTTGGCCTGCTTATTCTTTATGTCGGCGGTGCATCGATTGCGGCGAGACTGGCTGAAGTGGCGACGGCTGCCTTCCGGAATCTTGGTTCTGTAGAGATCAGCGCCGCAAACATTCACAATCTCTTCAGAGAGGCGATTTTCTCATACGCTGTGACGGTGTTCCCTGTCGTGACGGGTCTTATGCTGGTCGGGTTGATTGTCAGTATTGCTCAGGTCGGGCCGATGTTCACATTCAAGCCCCTGGCACCCAAGTTCAGCAAGCTCAATCCGGTTTCAGGTCTCAAGCGGACGATGCTGTCTTCGCGTGCTGTCGTGGAATTGGTAAAGGGCATCATCAAAGTTGCAATCGTCGGGATTGTTGCCTACAACGCAACGGGGGACGTGATTACTGACTCTACTGCCCTTGCTGATGGTGATGTGGGAGGAATTCTTGCATTTATGGCTCAGGCGGCTGTTGTTATCGCGGTAAAAGTCGGTCTGGCATTCTTTCTCGTTGCAGGTGCCGACTACGTCTATCAACGTTACGAGCATGAGAAATCCCTGCGAATGACGAAGCAGGAAGTCAAGGATGAAGGAAAGCAAATGGAAGGCGATCCGCTGATCAAAGGCCGGATCAAAACGATTCAGCGCCAGATTGCATACCGCCGTATGATGCACGACGTCCCGAAAGCCGATGTCGTCATCACAAACCCGACCCACTATGCAATCGCCGTCAAGTATGAGATAGGCAAGATGAATGCGCCCAGGGTCGTGGCGAAAGGTGTTGACCTTGTAGCCCAACGCATCAAGCAGATTGCCATCGAGAAAAATGTGCCGCTGGTGGAGGACAAGCCGCTGGCGCAAATGCTCTACAAGAGCGTCGACATCGGTGAAGAAATTCCGGAAAAACTGTTCCAGGCCGTTGCGCAGGTGCTGGCATACGTCTACAGATTGCGCGATAGTCGTCAACCTAAACTGAGCTTGAATTGATGGACGCAGTGGCATCACAAAACAGGGGCATCATGGACTCGCCGGTGATCAGAACGCTGAGCAAGAACAGCGATTTCGTCCTTGCGGGGGGTGTAATCCTCATCCTCGCGATGATGATCATTCCTCTTCCGGCGGTTGTGCTCGACGTTTTGATCTGTGCAAACATCACGCTCGCGATTCTGATTCTCACAGTGTCGATGTATATCACACATCCGCTGGAGTTGTCTGTGTTTCCGGGTCTTCTGCTGATCCTGACAATTTTCAGGCTTTCGCTGAACGTAGCTTCAACCCGCTTGATCCTGGGGGACGGGTATGCCGGCGACGTGATTAACGCTTTCGGGGCCTTTGTTGTCGAGGGGAACTACGTTGTTGGTTTCATCATCTTCATTATTCTCGTCATCATTCAGTTTGTCGTGATCGTAAAGGGGTCGGGGCGTATCGCTGAAGTGGCCGCCCGCTTCACGCTGGATGCGATGCCCGGCAAACAGATGGCGATCGATGCGGACATGAACGCCGGACTCATCACCGAAGAGCAGGCACGCCAGCGTCGTCGTGAAATTTCCCGTGAAGCGGAATTCCATGGAGCCATGGACGGTGCCAGCAAGTTCGTGAAGGGTGATGCCATTGCCGGTCTGCTGATCAATGCCGTCAACATTCTCGGTGGTTTCATCATCGGGGTGGCGCAGCGGGGAATGTCGTTCTCTGACTCGCTTTCGACCTATACTCTCATGACTGTTGGAGACGGGCTTGTGTCGCAGATCCCCGCTCTGATAACGGCAACGGCAGCCGGTATGATCGTGACTCGCAGCGCGTCGGGAACGGCACTGGATAAAGAGATGCGTACGCAGCTTCTCGGAAAGCCGAAGCCGTTGCTTATCGCCTCGGGGTCCCTTGCTTTGCTGGCCATCGTTCCCGGCCTGCCGACCATTCCCTTCATGCTCCTTGCTGGTCTCAGCGGTGCGGTGGGATTCGTGACGCTGAAGGAGCAGGATGAGAACACGAAGAGGAAGAATGAAGCGGCGCCTGTTCAGGCCGCCGCCAAACCCGATCAGATCGAGGACTATCTTCAAGTTGACCCGCTGGAAGTGGAAATCGGGTATGGTCTAATCTCCCTTGTTGACGAGGCACAGGGGGGTGATCTGTTCCAGCGAATCACTAATCTGCGCAAGCAACTTGCGATGGAGTTGGGGCTCGTGATCCCGCCCGTACGGGTTCGTGACAACCTTCAACTCGACCCCAATCAATACGTCATCAAGATACGAGGCAATGTCGTTGTTACGAATACGTTGATTGTTGACAGCCTCCTTGCTATGAATCCCGGGTTTGTCGACGAGGAGTTGAACGGGATTGCGACAAAGGAGCCCGCTTTCGGACTCCCCGCACTTTGGATCAACCGTAACGACCGTGAACGTGCCGAGATTGCGGGATATACTGTCGTCGAGCCAGCCGCCGTTCTCTCAACACATCTACAGGAAGTACTGCGCAGAAACTGTGACAAGATCCTCGGCAGGCAAGAGACGAAGAAACTCATTGAGAATCTCAAGAAGGATTATCCTGCAGTTGTCGAGGAAATCAGCCCTGATGTTCTGCCTTTCGGGATCATTCAAAAAGTGTTACAGAATCTCCTCAAAGAAGGAATCCCCATCCGTGATCTGGTTACGATTCTTGAATCACTCTCAGATTATGCCAAAGTCACGAAGAATGTTGATGTCCTGACCGAGTATGTCCGCCATTCCCTTGCCGAGACAATCGCCCGGATGTATAAGGATGGGAAGGGTGTTATTCACGGGATTGCCATGGATCCGCGTTTGGAGGGGCTTATCACCGCCGCGTTGCAGAACCAGCGTGAAAGCAGCGCGAGTCTCGGCCTTGCTCCGGAGGTGATCGAGGGGATTCAGAGGACATTGACAGCCAACGTCGAGCAGGCAATGTCAATGGGGTATCAGCCCGTGGTGTTATGCGTTGCGACTGTAAGACCGTATTTCTATCGCCTGATCAGGACATCGTTCCCGAATGTATCGGTAGTATCGTTTACCGAACTGCCACCCGAAACGGAAATCGAGTTTGTAGGCAAACTGGAGGTAGCCAATGAGGATTAAGAAATTCACCGGCACAACATTAAAAGAGGCAACGGATGCGATGCGGGGAACATTGGGAGAAGATGCCATCATTCTCAGCACTCGCCGCGTCCCGAAAGGGGGCTTGCTGAATTTTCTGGCCAAGGACGGATTCGAGATCACTGCCGCGGTGGATGAGCAGCCTGTGACCAGGAGCGGAGCTTTTGCAAAGCAACTCTCCCGGGCTGCGGGCGAAAGGTCCGGAGGGGAAGCCACGACACTGGATAGTCTCCAAAAAGTAGCGGCAGCATTTGAGCAAAAGGGAAGAGGGCAATTCCGCGGAGGGGAAGGTGTGGCGCATCATTCGACAGGGATGACCGAACTGAAGCAAGAGGTAGAAAACCTCCGCACTGTCGTGCAGGAGATGGCAAGCCACATAAAATATGCAAAAATGCCGAGCCTTCCTGAATACCTCAAGCATGCATACACAACTCTTGTTCAGCAAGATGTTAACGACCAACTTGCAGCGGAAATTACCCAGCAAGTCTATCGCAAGCTCGGGGAGGACAAACTTGCCAGCAAACAGGCGGTAGAGCAAGCTATTCTTCATGAGATTGCATCGCTGTTTGCCCCGGTTCCGGGTCGCGATCGGCAAGTGAAACGGACAAAAGTCGTCGCTCTGGTCGGGCCCACCGGCGTCGGCAAAACCACCACCATAGCAAAGCTTGCTGCTATTCACAAATTGATGCACAAGCAGCAGGTAGCCCTCATTTCGGCGGACACGTACCGCATTGGTGCAATTGAGCAGCTTCGGACGTTTGCTTCGATTGCTGACATTCCGATGGAAGTTGTTTACAAACCGGCTGAGATCAAAAGCGCGTTGGCAGAGTACCGGACGAAGGATATTGTTTTCATCGACACAGTAGGGCGCAGTCAGCGTGTGAAGAAAGAGATCAGCGAGCTTGCCCGCTTCATTTCGGCTTCAAATGCGCACGAAGTGCATTTGGTGCTCAGCGCCGCCGCCAGTGACCGGACGGTCAATGAGGCCGTAACGAACTTCAAACCGCTGGCACCAAACCGGATAATCTTCTCGAAGCTTGATGAGTCCGGGGCGTACGGTCTGTTGTTGAATACGGCTGTAAGGCATAAATTGCCCGTTTCTTTTGTGACGACGGGACAAAATGTGCCCGACGATATCCGCGAAGCACAGCCTGCATCACTGGCTGAGTTGGTCTACAAGGGAGTGCTGATGAATGCTTGATCAAGCAACCCGCTTGCGGGAAATAGCAGAGCGACATTGCACACGACCCGAGTATGATGGGCCATACGTGATTACAATTGCAAGCGGCAAAGGAGGTGTCGGGAAAAGCACCTTGGCTCTGAACCTTGCAATACGCTTTGCGCAGTCAGGACGCAGGACTGTGCTTGTTGACGCCGACGAGAACCTTGGCAATCTGGACGTAATGTTGGGTATTTCCCCGGAGTTGCGGTTAGGAAGCGTCATTCGCGGGGAGCGTGATCTGGAGGATGTGTTAGTGACACCGATGGCAAACCTTGCTGTCCTGCCCGGAAGTTCCGGGGATCCCGCTTATCCTCAGCTGACATTAGAGGAACAAGTGAGTCTGATGAATGATGTAAAAGAGGTGAACCGCGATTCTGAATTTATCATCATTGACGCGGCGGCAGGAATAGGAAAGCGGGTTCTCGGGTATGCGGTTAACTCACACGAAGTCCTTCTGGTAACAGTTCCAGAACCGACGGCCGTGATGGATGCCTACGCATTGATCAAAATGCTCACGGCAGCGGATGAACACCTTCCGGTGAAGTTGGTTGTGAATGCCGTTCACGTCCCGGATGAAGGTGAAGAGACCGCGTTGAAGCTGCAAAAAGCTGTCACACACTTTCTGAACAGGGCGGTTCATTATGTCGGGGCGATTCCGTTTGACAGACACGTGTCGAAGGCTGTTATGCGCCAGCGTCCCATTGTGAATGAATTTCCAGTTTCGGCGGCGGCATTATCAATCGGGGTTATTGCAGACCGGATTCTTGACCAAGTGGCAACAAGAGGAATCAGGAGGTATCAGTCGGTATGAATAAGATCATTTTTCAGATAGGCATTCTCGGATTTTGCATTGCGGCCGTCGTGTTCGGGGGAAGCGGAGGCGGTGTGCTCGACATTATTTCACGGGCATTCATCGTGTTTGTTGGTGTAGTGTTGGCGTTGACGGCGATTGTTCTTGTCGGCGGGACAATGATTGAGAAAAACAGTGCGGCTGCGGGCGCAACCGAGCATGAGCCGTCCAAAGAGCATCAAAAGTAACCAATTGAGCCATGATGACAGCTACTGAACCGAATACCGATCAGCTGTGGGGACATTTTTCCCGTACCCGCTCTCCGGAATTAAAGCGCCAACTGGCGATGCAATATGTCGGTGTCGTTAAATTTGTTGTCAGCAAATTTCGCAGCTACTCGCGGCAAGCAGTGTCTGTAATCGACGAGAACGATCTGACACAACTCGGAATGATCGGACTGCTCGATGCAATCGAGCGCTTCGACCCGACGCGAGGCGTCAAGTTCGAGACGTACGCGATCACCCGCGTACGCGGCACCGTTCAAGACGAACTGCGCAAACTCGACTGGGTTCCCCGCTCAATCCGTGAGAAGGTACGGACGATCGATAAAGTAACTCAGAAGATCGCATGCAACGACACTCTGCAGGGTTCGGCAAAGAAGATCGCCGCCGAGCTCTCAATGTCCGTCGATGAGTACCTGGAAATGTTGTACGACACGCAAACTGCGTCGCCGGAAGTTATCTCCCATACTGATCGCGGGGAGGATATCCTCGACTTGGTCGTTACGGAGGACCTCGACGTAGCGGATAAGGTGGCCGAGGATCAGTTGAAATCACTTTTGATCAGTTTTGTTGACAATCTCCCCCAGCAGGACAGGGTGGTCATCGCACTCTACTACTATGAAGAATTGACGTTCAAAGAGATCGCAAGCGTCCTGCGTCTCTCCGAGTCACGCGTGTTTCAGAAACACCAGGCCATTCTCGAACGGATCCGTGAACAAGTAGGAGCATTCGTATGAGCCATCAAGACCCGCGCCGACCTCATCCCATTATGGCTATGCCTCCGGCGATGTGGCGTCAATATATCGAGCCGAAGCGCAGCCTCTTCGATCAGGTCGAAACACTCCCCGAAGATGAAAAATTGATACTGGCGCTTCATTACTATGAAGGCCTTTCGTTCAGCGAGATTGCGCGGTTGATGGATATTCAGGAGTGGGACGCAATTGCGCTTCACGTTCAGGCATTGTCAAAGCTACAATCACGAATCAAAGATCTGTTTTAAGCAATGATTTCAGCAAGCTTTATCAAAGACAAAGTCCAAACAATCATTCAATTGCCCGCACTTCCGGAGATTGCCCGTGAAGTCGTGGAGATGGTGGAGAATCCAAAAACATCGGCGGCGAAGTTGGGCCGGGTCATTTCAACGGATCAGGGCCTCACGACCAAGGTGTTGAAGATTGCCAACTCGGCCTTCTACGGCTTTCCGAAGAAGATCGCCACCGTTGATTTTGCAATTATTGTTCTCGGTTTTGATGCGTTGCGGGAAATTGTGATCAGCATCTCGCTCGTGAGCGCTTTGCAGAAAAAGAACGAGTCATCATTTGACACACAGGCATATTGGGACCACTCGATTTACAGTGGTGTTATCGCACGGAGGCTTGCGCGAGATCTCGGTTACAGAGTAAGCGGGGAGGTCTTTGTCGGAGGGCTGCTGCACGATATGGGCATCTCGGTATTGCACCAGCACTTTGCCAAAGAGTACAAAGTGATAGCCGGGACTGTAGCAGAGGGTCGTATGACCTGGCTCGAAGCTGAACAGTCACTTCTGGGCGTCACGCATGCCGAGATTGGAGGATGGCTTGCCGAGCGTTGGAATTTCCCCCCCTCACTCGTTGAGGCGATCAAGACGCATCACCGACCCCTTGAGGCGCAGGAGAACCCCGACCTGGTAAGTATCATCCATTGCGCAGATGTTCTGGCAAACCGCCTCGTCGAATCGCCAATGACGTTCGACGCCGGCATTGACTTTATACCTGAAGTCCTCAGCCGGTTGTCGCTCGATGATCCGGGAATGTTGCAAGACTACATTACCTCGTATGGCAAAATCATCCAGGACGACATACAACAGTTCTCAAACATGTTCACCGGGGAGAGGGAGTAGCGTATGGAGATGATGCAGCGAAAAGGACATGTGCGTCGCAACAAGCTGCAGCTGCTCGACTCAACGGCCCCGCAGTTTGAGACCTTTATCGAGAGCCGGGAACAGTACATCCAGGCACTGGAGGAGACGCTGGACCTCCTTAAACGGGAGAAACTTACAGCGGCGGAGAATAACATTGCCATCAGAAACTCCATCAATGAGCTCATGGCAATGCAGCAGCTCTCGAACAGCATCAGCACGGCGCAGGATCCGGAAGAGATTGTGGGGACGCTGATTCATCTGACGAGGCAGGTCATCCCGGTTGCGGAATCAAACGTGTTTGTGTTTGAGAACGGCTCCAACACACTCACTCCGCTGTCGTCCAAGATAACGACGGGATTCAGGGCTGAGGCCGAAGCTCATGTGGAATCGGGCGTGGTTGATTGGGTGATCAAGGAGCAACGGACGGCGATTTTTCCCGAGATGGAGACCGTGGAGACGAACGGCAAACAGCATATCGTTGTGATCGTTCCCCTCATGATACGGAATGAGGCGCTGGGTATGTATATGATACGTTCTCCGAAGTCGCACAATGATATTTCGAATCATGACATGCAGTTGTTGAGTGTGCTTGCAAATCAGGCCGCTGTGGGAATTGAAAACTGGCGCTCGCACGATCAACTCAAACGGATGAATGAAGAACTAAAGACCTCGCAGGCACAAACCCTGCAGGCGGCAAAGTTGGCGGCGATCGGGGAGCTTGCCGCAAGTATCGTTCATGAAATAAAGAATCCCATCCAGGTGCTGATGATGCACATGGAGATGGTGCAGCGAGGCAAACCGCTGCCTAACTGGACAGACATGCTGGCAAAGCAAATCAAGCGCCTTTCTGAGATCACCCGCCGCTTAATGAACTTCTCGCGCAACAGCTCTGACGAACCGAGGATGGAGGAAGTATCGGTGAACAGGGCAATAGAAGAAACGGTGGCGATGGTCCAACATGAGTACAGGAACAACAATATCGAGATCCGCACGCAGCTTCTGGAGAGCGTTCCCAAGATCATCGGCAACAGCAACTATCTCCAGCAAGTGTTCCTGAATCTCCTCATCAATGCCCGTGACGCTATGCCCAAGGGGGGCCAAATCACCTTTATGACTGAATCTTCAGGATACCACGTGATTGTGCGGGTTTCCGACACCGGATGCGGTATTGACAAGGAAAATCTCAGCCGAGTGTTCATGCCGTTTTTCACAACTAAAGGCGAAGGTGTCGGCACGGGCCTGGGACTTTCGGTCTGCCGGAAGATCATCAGCGAGCATAAGGGTGAAATCAAAGTGGAGAGCACGCCCGGTGAAGGGACGACATTCACAATCTTTCTCCCAACGAAGAGGATCCGCGCATGAGAACATCTGCAACAATTATCATGGCGATACTGACAATCTGTGTTACGCCCTTGTGGGCAAGTGCGCCCCGGCTGCTGGTCGACACGCGGTACACACCCGATCCCGTGGTGAGCAGAATATCATTCAACTTCACCGGGAGCGGACGTGTGTTGCACACCCGCTTGAATGACAGGCAAATCCGTCTCACGTTTCCTGATACAAGGTCAGGCAAGACAGTGAACTTGACGCCCTTGGTCCTGCCGCACGGGCCTGCCAAAAGTGTGTCGTTCGATACACCTGATACGAACACGATCCGGGCGATCGTTACGTTTCGTCAGGCATTGGATTATTCGCTGCGGACAGAGGGAAGCAGGATTGTTGTTGACATGCATCCGACTGATACGGCAGCGGTTGCAGGTTCACCTGTGGATATCTCCGCGATGGTATTGGAACAGGTCGAGAAGGCGAAGGATCCGACACCATCGTTGCAGCAAACGGAACGGAGTTCATCATTTGTCCTCATGCCTCTTCTGATTGCTCTTGCCATTGCTTCGCTGGGCACATCCGGCTTGTTATTCTACCTGAATCGTTCCGCGTCTCCAGAGCCGCCGCGTGTGCCGGTTCCGTCTGCGAAGCAAGGGGCCCCGAACCGGGTGGAGGCAATTTTGCATGAAGCACGCATAATTCTAGAGGAAAAAGCGGCTCCGCAAAAATCCATCGCCTCGACGACGGAGGGAGAGGACGGGGGAGTGGCAACTGCCAGATTGTTTGGTCGTGGCCGCGGAGAGGTAGCATTGGTAATGAAAATGGAACAGCAACGCGGGGAGTTCTCGTGGAATAATGCCCGTATACGTCCTGAAGCACTCAAAGGAAAGCCGCTTACAGCGGCGAGAAAGCTGGGAGTCGGAAGGGGCGAAATAGAACTCGCACGATCATTACAAAAAGTACGGGAAGAACAAAACCAAAGGGGGAGATGAGATGATCAAAGGACTCTATTCATCGGGTGCAGGGACAATGATGGTAAAGATCGAGGTTCTTGCAAACAACCTGTCCAACATCCATACCGACGGGTTCAAGCGCGACTCGACATTTGTTGAGATGCTAAAGGCGAATGAAAAAATCGAACCGGGTGTGCCGTGGGAACCCAGTACTCCGCTGCGTCTCGGTCGCACCGTCGACTTCACGGGGGGCTCCCTGAAGGAGACTCATAACCCACTTGATATTGCGCTGCAGGGCAATGGGTTCTTTGTCGTACAGACACCTCAAGGAGAGCGGTATACCCGCAGCGGTAGCTTTACCGTGTCCCAGGACGGCACACTTGTGACCCGTGAGGGTTACTCGGTCATGGGCGCCCAGGGGGCAATCAGGTTTCCAGATCTGCAGAAGTTGTCAAACGGGACATTACATGTTTCTCAGACGGGAGAAATCACCTTGGATAAGGTTTCTGTTGGAACGATCAAAGTCGTACAGTTTGAAATGCCTCAACGATTGCTCAAGGCGGGGGCATCGCTGTTCACCCGAGACGAGGAAAGTGATCCGCAGATGGTCGAGAGCGAGTTGCCCGACGTCCGGCAAGGGTATCTTGAAGAATCTAACGTCGATGGAATTTCGGAGCTGATAGAGATGATTGAGATTCTCCGGGCGTTCGAATCGAATCAGAAAGCTGTACTTGCTCAAGATCAATCTCTTGAGCGGTCAATGGAAGTAGGAAAATTCTAGAACAATCAGTCGAGGAGGAATTATGAACAGGGCATTACGGACTGCAGCATCGGGCATGATGGCGCAACAGCTTAATGTTGATACCATCGCCAATAACCTGGCAAACGTGAATACAACAGGATTCAAGAAATCCCGTGCGGAGTTTCAGGATCTGATGTACCAAACCGTGAAGGCGAGCGGGTCGGCGTCGAACGGCGTCACCCGGGAAACGCAGGCCATTCAGGTCGGGACGGGTTCAGTGCCAACGGCTACTCAGAAGAGCTTCTTGCAGGGTGACGTCCAGGCAACCAGCAACCCGTTCGATATTGCTGTCATGGGAGAAGGGTTCTTTCAAGTACGCCGCCCTGACGGGACAATTGCCTACACGCGTGATGGTGCATTCAAGCTTTCTGCCGACGGGACAATAGTTACGTCACAGGGCTATGTGCTAGATCCAGGCATTTCGCTGACCAGCAATGCGAAGAACCTCTCCATTAGTCGCGAGGGAATAGTAGAGAGTTCCGATTCGACCGGCGACCAGCCGACACGCATCGGGCAGATTGAACTCGCAACGTTCGTAAACGTGGCCGGCCTGAAGGCTATCGGGAACAATTTGTTCGTTGAAACTCCCGCCTCGGGTCCGCCGGTTATCGGGACTGCAGGCTCGGATGGATTCGGTGAGCTTCAACAGGGATACCTCGAATCTTCAAACGTCGATGTGGTCGAGGAAATGGTAAGCATGATCGTCGCACAACGGGCGTACGAAATCAACTCGAAGACGGTCAAGACCGTCGAGGAAATGCTGCAAATGGCAAACAATTTGAAACGGGGCTAACCGGGTAGCGTTATGTGGCTTCTTCTGAACATAGTGACCGGATTGATGTTGGCAGACGCGGGAAGAACTGCTGAGGCGAACGAAATTCAGCAGGTGGTGCGTGAGTACATCCTCTCTCAAGTTGACACAACCGTAGCCTCCGTGGATGTTGAGTTCCGCAGTTTGCCTACGCGTGTAATGAACATTCCTGAGGAGGGTGGATTGCGCGTGGTCCATGTACCGCACAAACGTCTGCGGGGAAATGTCATTCTGGCTGTTGAGGTCTTTTCCCCCGTACGGGTTGAGCACACATTTCTGCTCTCGGTCAAGATCCGTGAGTACAGAAGTGTCCTGAAGGCCGCAGGAAAAATTGAAAAAGGGAGTGTGGGGGAATCTATTCCGGTGATCATGGACAGGGTCGAGAGCACCAATATTACAGGTGAGCTGCTTACCGCTTCGGAGCAGCTTGTAGGGATGAGAGCCAGGCGTATCATCAAGGCAGGAGGGATACTCACGGACGATATGTTCGAACCGGTTCCGATCATCAAACAGGGGCGAACGGTGAGACTGATTGTACGTACGGGAAGCGTGGTGATCACGACGTCAGCAGTCGCCAAGGAGGATGGAGGTCCCGGCTCAGTGGTTCTGGTGCAAAAAGAAGGAAGGGGCGAGCGTCTGAAAGCCCGGGTTGTAGACAAGGAAACGGTAGAACTCTTAACAAGAAATTGAGTCTGAGGAGAATATGAGATCAGGGCTGATTATGGTACTGGTGCTGGCAACGTGGGCTACGTCCGCACAGGATATGAGAAACAACATGAGCAGGTCGCTCTTTGCGGATCAGAAAGCCGCGCAAGTGGGTGATGCCATCACAATTATGATCATCGAATCCTCAAGTGCCGTGAACGATGCCCGTACTTCGACTTCACGGGGGAGCGACATCTCCCTGAAAGCGAATGCATCGGCCGGTACCGGAAAATCGACAGATGTCAGCGGTGGTGTCGGCACGGGGAACCAATTCAAAGGTGAGGGACTGACTTCAAACCGCGGGTCGGTTCAGGCAAGAATGAGCGCCCACGTTGATTCCGTGCTGTCAAACGGCAATCTTCGCATCCGTGGAAGCCGCTCAATCACGATTAATGGCGAAGAGCAGACAATAAGTGTTTCCGGGATTGTCCGGCCGTCGGATATTATGCCGGACAACTCAGTGTTCTCGCACAACATTGCTGATGCCACGATTGTTGTAAAAGGCGATGGCAGCATCACGAAAGTTCAGGAGCCGGGCTGGCTCACGAAAATCTTCCATTGGTTGTTCTGAGGTGCATCATGACGAAGAAAACTCTCGCAATAGCGTTCATCACCCTTTGTGTTATCGGCGAAGTGTTTGGTGGGGCAAGGATCAAGGACCTTGCATACTTGCAGGGAATCCGTGGCAAGCAACTAATAGGTTACGGGTTGGTTGTGGGATTGAACGGAACTGGAGACACGCAGCGCTCCACATTTACACTCCAATCCGTTACCAGCATGCTGAAGCGGTTTGGTATTACTGTGCCTCAAGCAGACTTGAGGCTCCGGAACGTTGCGGCCGTTATGGTCACTGCCACTGTTCCCGGATTTGCGAAGGAAGGCGGAGTGATCGATGTTACTGTCTCATCCATGGGCGACGCAACTAATCTGTCTGGCGGGACATTGCTCTTGACGCCACTCTCTGGAATCGAAGGGGCTGTCTACGCAATGAGCCAGGGGCCGATTTCGGTAGGCGGAATGAGTGTACGTCAGAACGGAAATGAAGTCCGGCGTAACCACACCGCGGCAGGGCGGATTCCCGGCGGAGCGATCCTGGAGCGCTCAGCAGGTAATGATATAAGCAAAGATTCGACAATCTCAGTTGTCTTGACACAGGCGGATTTTACGACTGCGAACCGGATTGCCGAGCAGATCAATGTGCGTTTCGGGAATCGTATTGCTATCGCAAATGATGGCTCGACAGTGCAGGTTCTCGTGCCGGATCAGTACAGACAAGATGGGCGCTTGGTCGAGTTTATTTCTGCCGTTGAGTTGCTCGAAGTAAGCCCCGACGTCTCAGCTAAAGTTGTGATCAACGAAAAAACGGGTACTATCGTCGTCGGTGGCGCTGTCAGTCTTCTCCCTGTGGCGATCTCGCATGGCGGCCTGAACATTGACATTCAATCTTCCCCCGTCATCTCACAACCGAATGCACTCTCGCAAGGCAAGACGGTCGTGACGCAGTTGACAAGCGTTTCTGCAAACATCGACAGTTCGGTTGTGGTGGCAGTTGACGGGGCGGCGACAGTTCAGGATGTCGCAAAGGCCCTAAACGCGTTGAAGGTCACATCGCGTGACATTATTGCCATCTTCCAGGCGCTCAGGGAAGCAGGCGCATTGAAAGCAGAACTTATCATTATCTAATGCCATGGATACGAACACCTCCATACAATCGGCAACGGGTAAGAAACCGCTCAATCCGGCTGAAAAACAGAAGCTTCAGCGGGCTGTCAGGGAGTTCGAGTCGGTATTTGTCGGCTATATGCTTAAAAGTATGAGGAATACCATCGAAAAAGCCGATAATCCTACTGAGGGATTCGGCGCTGACATGATGGAGGGGCTGTTTGATGTAGAATTGGCCAAGCATGTCTCAAAGAACGGCAATCTCGGTCTTGCCGACATGCTCTACCAGAAGTTGACGGGTGAAAAGTTGCCAAGGGCGGTCAGGGCGGCTGAAGTTCAAATGCCTGTTCCGACTGTTCAGGCGACTGGATCTGTAAGGAATATCAGCGATGTAATTGGCAAACAGAATGAACACTCTGCGCGTGCGGCTGTTCTTCAGCCGGCAAAAAATGCCGCTGAACCTGTTGCCACAAAGGCGGCCACTGTCGAGCCAACTGCAAGGATTGCAAACTCGTTGATGAAAAGGCTCGAGAGCTTCGACGATTTCATTGCGAAAGCTTCTGAAACTCACGGTGTTGAAAAGAGTCTGATCAAGGCGGTAATCGCAGCGGAGTCGAACGCCCGGGTCTCCGCCCAATCGCCGAAGAATGCCAAAGGACTAATGCAATTGATCGATTCAACGGCAACGGAAATGGGCGTCCGGAATGTGTGGGATCCCCAACAAAATATTATGGGGGGAACGCGGTATCTGAAGCAACTGCTCGATGCGTTTGGCGGCGATGAGGTTTTGGCTCTTGCGTCGTACAATGCCGGTCCGGGCAACGTACAAAAGTACAGGGGAGTGCCGCCGTTCAAAGAGACACAGGCATATGTGCAGCGTGTGATGAAATTCATGGAATTGTTTGCATCAGGGGAGAACACCGATGAGTAACATACACCATCTCGCAGAGGTGATGATGACGGAAGCCGAATTAACTGAGCGGCTCGTCGACATCATGAAACAGCAACAACAGGCGCTTGTCAACACGGATGCCATGGCAGTGGCTGAGAGCGTTGATCAGGAGCAGGAACTGCTTCTTCCCATTGAAGGGCTTGAACAGGAACGGCTCCGATTGCTGCGCGCGGTGTGTGAGGAGAATGGGAGTCCCATTCAGGAAGGGATTCCGGTCAATCTCGCCGACCTCATTCTCACCCTGCCGGCGACTGATCGGGAGATGATTTCCGCTGCTGGAAGCCGGTTACATCATGCTGTTGAAGAAATGCTGCGCACGAATCAGGCAAATCAATACCTGATTGAACACTCACGCCGGTTTGTGAGAGAAACATTCCGGATTGTGACGAACGGGTTCTCACGTCAACTCGTCGATCAGAAAATCTAGGGGGGAACGATGTCGGGTCTGTTTGGAATGCTGGAACTTGGCCGCCGGGCGCTCTTGTCGCACCGTAACGCCATGAATGTAGCCAGCAATAACATCGCAAATGCGGCAACGCCGGGCTACAGCCGCCAGCACGCGAGCCTCGTCTCTACGATGCCGCTGCAGAATGCCCAAGGGTTTTTCCTTGGAACGGGCGTTACGGTGGATGCCGTCTACCGCATGCGCGACCGTTTCATCGACCTACAGTACCGCCAAGCTCAGGGATCACTCGGCTCGTCGGGACTGAAGCAGAACATTCTGCAACAAGTCGAGGCGGCGTTCAATGAGCCGTCTGATACGGGTTTGCAAGCAACAATGGCGAAGTTCTTTAACAGCTTTCAGGAACTCGCCACGCATCCTGAGGAACCGGGACCGCGAAACAATGTCATACGTCAGGCGACCGCGCTTGCGCAGACATTCAACCGGATCAACGCAGACCTCACGTCACAGCAACAGAATCTTGCACAAGACGTCTCAAGCAGAGTCAGCAGGATCAATGATCTGACCCGCTCAATTGCCGATTTGAACAACCGGATCGGGTCGGCAAGGAGTGCAGGAAGCCAGCCGAGCGAGCTTCTCGATCAACGAGATATGATGATTGATCAGCTCTCACGTTTGGTCAATATCACTGCATCGCAGGACAGCCAGGGGAATATGCTGGTCTCAATCGGGGGCATGATGGTGGCCGGGAACGGTAACTCTACTCCCATACAGGCATCGATGAATGGCGGTGCACTCCGTATAACGTCTGCGGGAGGGCAGGAGGTCCAGGTCACGGGTGGTGAGTTGGGCGGTATTCTTGACATGCACAATAACGTCATCCCTTCCCAGCTTTCCCAGCTTGATACGATGGCGAACGCACTGGTCACCAGAATCAATGCCGTTCATTCGGCCGGTTTTGGAATCGGGAACCCGCCGCCAACCGGGGTTGCTCTTTTCACCGGAAGAAGCGCTGCGACAATTAGCATTTCGACTCAAGTTCAGTCAAATCCGAATCTCATTGCCGCATCGGCGGACGGTTCGCCCGGCAACAACCGGAATGCGCTGGAATTGTTTGGCGTGAGCACAGAGCGGCTCATGGACGGAAATACGGCGACGTTATCACAATACTACAGCCGCATCGTCAGTTCACTCGGTACCGTTGTGACAACGGTTTCGGGGACGGCGCGGGGTGCCGAAATGGTGCTTGCTCAACTTACTGCCCAGCGTGAGTCGGTCTCCGGGGTCTCGCTGGATGAGGAGATGACGAATATGATCAGGTTCCAACGCTCCTATGAGGCTGCTGCCCGGGTTATCAGCACAACCAACGAATTGTTCCAGACCATCCTAAACATGGTGTAACATGAGGATTACCGAAAACACGTTTACGCAGAGCTTTCTTCTGAACGTCAACAAGGCACGTCTCCGCATGAGCCGGTTGCAGAATCAACTAACGACGGGGTCGAAGGTAGGCACTGTTTCGGATGATCCCGAGGCTGCAGGCAGAATATTGCGTCTGAAGAACAGTGTTGCCCGCAACGAAAAATACCAGGAGAATGTACGTGACGGTGTTGGATTAATGTCTGCGACTGCCAGCAGTCTCGACCGTTTTGCGGACCTTCTTGTTGAAGCGAAAGAAATTCTCTCCCGTGCGCGCAACGGCGGACGTGAGCCCGATCTTGATACATTTGCCAATCAAATTGATCAGCTGATTACAGACCTTGTTCACGCCGGAAATGCACAGTTCAACGGCAAATACATCTTCGGCGGTACGGAGACGACCTCCATGCCTTTCATTCTTGCCCCCGATCGCTCGGGAGTCACCGCGAATCCGAACGGGATTCGAGGGCAGATTGAAATACTGGTCGGGGAGGGACAACTGCAAACCATTAACATCGATGGTGAGACGGCGTTCCAGGGGACACAGATCTTCGACACGCTGATTCGCATTCGTGATACGATGAGAAACGGACAGCCGCCGACTGCAGCCCAGGTGGATACAGTGAGTGCGCATCTGAACCATGTTTCCGCTCAAGGAGGCAGGGCAGGGCTGATGTTGACATCATTGGAGATGGCAGACCGGCTTCTTGGAGACCGCGAGGTTCAACTCGCTGCGCTTCTTTCGGCCGATGCGGATACAGATTATGCCGAGGCCTCCATGCTGCTGAAACGAGAAGAACTGATGCTCGACGCAGCGCTCAGCACAGGCGCCAGGTTGTTTCCGAAATCGTTGCTGGATTTCCTGAGATAGTATGACTACACGGTGGGACTTCGGAACAATATTGGGCTTGCTGCTCGGGTTCGGGGTAGTGTTCGGCTCGTTCATGCTGGAAGGCGGGACGGTGACGGCACTTATTCTGCTCCCTGCGATGCTCATTGTTTTCGGGGGAACGTTTGCCACCGCAATCATCGGTAGTTCGGTCGGGAGTGTTGCCACCATCTTCCAGCTTATCGGGTTGGCGATGCGGCCACCGAGACAGAATTTGCGTGAGTCGATTGATGCCATTGTCCAATATGCAGTGGTCTCACGGCGTGAAGGGCTCTTTGCCCTCGAGAAATTTGTCGACTCGGCGCCGCACAGATTCTTACGGAAGATTATGCGTCTGGTAATCGACGGCATCGATCCGCAGAGTCTGCGTGGCCTGGCGGAAACGGAGATCCATTATATCGGCGACCGGCACGAAAAGAATGCTTCCATCTTTCATAAGATGGGAGGCTATTCCCCGACGATGGGGATCATCGGAACCGTTATGGGACTTATCGCTACGCTTGCCGCGGCGGGCGAGAGTCCCGACACGCTGATCAGGCATATTGCAAGCGCCTTTATCGCAACGCTGTGGGGAGTATTCATGGCGAACCTTGTCTGGTTGCCGGTGTACGACAAGTTGCGGCGCATTCATGACGAGGAGCATCTACATCTTGATCTGATTCTTGAGGGCGTGCTGAGCATTCAAGCCGGCGAAGTCCCGAACGTGATCAAGGCAAAACTCGAGGCGATGCTTCCGGAACAGGAACGGGAGAGTGTGACGGTATAACATGCGGCGGACAAGGGGACAAAAAAAGACTCAGGATCACAGCTCGGAGCGGTGGCTCCTAACGTATGCAGATCTGATAACGCTGCTGCTTGGTTTGTTTGTGATCCTCTATGCCATGTCACAAGTCGACAGCGGAAAATACTCCCGGGTTGTTCAAGCGCTTGGCGGGATGTTCGGCAATACGGTGATGCTGGAAGGGGGCAATTCTGTTCTCCCAAACCAGCGGGAAGACATAGAGGCACGGGTGAGAAGCGCAATGTACGAAGACCTTCAAAACCAAATGGTCAGCGTCTCGCAGGATACACGGGGGGTGGTAGTCCATCTGGCCGAGGAACTTCTTTTTCCGTCAGGGAGCGCGACTCTGAAGGGGGCCTCACTCAGCAGGCTGGATTTGTTAGGGGCAGTGTTAAAAACGCTCTCCAATGAACTCCGGATTGAGGGGCATACAGATGATGTACCTATCAGCACAGCCGCTTTTCCGTCGAATTGGCACCTTTCTGTGGCCCGTGCAATGACAGTGGGAGACTATTTGATGGGGCGCATAAATCTTGATCCGGAGCGTGTTACCATTGTAGGGTACTCGCAGTATAAGCCGCTCGAACCGAATACCACCGCCGAAAACAAGGCAAAGAACAGGCGGGTAGATATTGTGATCGTTGCGGGGGGAAGCGAACTTTCAACAGAAGGAAAGGAAATACATCAATGAAATGCCTGAACAGACAGTTTGGGGAAGTGGAGTTTGACCAGGACCACGTGTTCACGTTTGCCGAGGGTCTGATTGGCTTCGAGCACCTAAGGCGCTTCGTGCTCATAAACGATCAGAATTCCGAACCCTTCAGGTGGCTGGTCTCCATTGAAGACGAGGATGTCTCCCTTCCTGTGATTGATCCGGAGCTGCTCGTCGACGGATACAACTCAAGTAACGCGTTCAAGGACGGGGACATCGTTGCAGTTGTTGCTTCCCTGAAGGACCCAACCGAGGAATCGACCGTCAACCTTCGAAGTCCCATCGTCTTTGATGCGGCAACGAGATCCGGGATGCAAATGATCCTTCCCGATGAGAGATTTGCGGTCCAGTATCGGTTCATCGCTGCGCCGCAAGTGGCGGCAGGAGTCGAGTGATGCTGATTTTGACAAGGAAACTGAACGAAGCAATCCAGATCGGTGACAACGTCAGACTGAAGATCCTGCACATTGGCGACAGCCAGGTCAAGATCGGGATAGAAGCTCCGACGGATATCAGAATTTTCAGAGCGGAGATTTATACTGAAACAAAGACACAGAACTCGCTCGCCGCACAGGTAAACAAGAGTGATGTGGTGAAGGCTGCGGGAATGCTGTCGAAGACAACGAAAACGAGTGCCCAGTGACCATTAAGGGATAGCTGCCATGTTTGTGATCATAGGAATTATTGTTGTGATAGTAGCTGTGCTCGGAGGCTACATGAGTCATGGCGGTCCGCTTGCTGTGCTGGTTCAACCGTCTGAGTTCATCATCATTGGCGGTGCCGCTCTCGGTGCATTGCTCGTGCAAACTCCTATGCCTGTATTGAAGCAGCTGGGCGGACGGATGGCATCTCTTTTGAAAGGAGATCCCTTCTCGAAAACCGAGTACCTGAATCTGCTCAAAACCATGTTTGAGCTTTTCAATGCGGCGACACGTGACGGTCTCATCGCAATAGAGCAGCATATCGAGAAGCCTGAGTCAAGCAGCATATTCACGAAGAATAAGTTCCTTACGCACCACAAGCACGCTCTCTACTATCTTGCCGACACGATGAAACTGTTGATGGGCGGGGGAGTTCCCGCGCACGATTTGGAGGCAATGCTCGAAGCCGATATCGAGACGCATCACCAGGAGGCGGGCGCTGCCAGCAGCATGATCCAGAAAGTGGCAGACGCCCTACCCGGGCTCGGCATTGTTGCTGCCGTTCTCGGTATTGTCATTACGATGCAGGCGATTGAAGGACCTCCAACCGAGATTGGGCACAAAGTGGCGGCGGCTCTCGTCGGAACATTCCTTGGCGTATTACTTTCTTACGGATTCGTCGGGCCGATTGCGACCCACATGGAATTGATGACCCAGTCCGAGTCCCGTTACCTGGAATGCATCAAAGCGGCGATTGTCGCGTATGCGAAAGGCAATGCCCCGATCATTGTCGTGGAGTTCGCCCGCCGCGTCATTACAAGTGATGTCCGTCCGACGTTCACCGAATTGGAACAGGCGATCAAAGCCATCAAGAATGCTTCCTAGTGCACGACAATGAACCGCCAATCACACGACATACCGGTCATTATCAAACGGAAGAAGCACCGCGGACACGCGCATCATGGCGGGGCCTGGAAGGTGGCCTATGCCGACTTTGTCACAGCAATGATGGCGTTGTTCATTGTGCTATGGATAGTGGGGCAAAGCAAACAGGTCAAGCAATACGTTGCACACTACTTCAAGGATCCGGGAGCCTTCTTTGAGAACACCAAAGGGGGCGGTATGTTTGCCGGCAACAGCATCGTGAACTCGGCTCAACAGGTTGAGGAGAATCTTCTGCGTGAATCAAAGAAACTCGCCGAGGTTGCGGGTTCCATCCTCAGGCAAGTGGAAAAAGACAGCACGTTGCGGGGCCTCATGAACCAGATGTCGATGGAGATATCCGATGAGGGGCTCAGGATACAATTATGCGAATCATCCGAGAATGTGTATTTCGATGTCGGGACGGCCCGGTTGAAGCCGGAGGCTGTGCTCGTGCTGACAGCAATAGCCCGGGAAATCGGGAAAGTCGAGAATTCCGTCGTCATTGAAGGGCACACAGATAGCCGGCCCTATTCGCGGCTGGATGGTTACACGAATTTCGAATTAAGCGCCGACAGGGCCAACGCCGCGCGCCGATTGCTGATGAGCAGTGGAGCGCGTCCCAGTCAAATCAGTGAAGTGCGAGGATATGCCGACACCCGGTTAAGGGACAAGAACAGGCCGTTTGACGATTCGAACAGAAGGATCAGTATCCTTGTAAAATTTGAGGGGATGTAAGTATGAACAAGCCGCCGAAAATCCTATTGGTGGATGACGACGAAGTGCAGCTGCACGTCATCGGGCAGGCAATCCAGTCTGTGGCGGATTATACTGTTTTCACCGCTACCGATGCTATCGCCGGATTGCAGCTTGCGGAGAAGCACCTGCCGGATGTTATCCTTAGCGACTTCTATATGCCGGGGGAGGATGGGTTTACATTCTGCCGGAAAGTAAAGGCTCATCCCGCTTTGCGGGGATCCTTCTTCGTTCTCCTGACTTCTGCGGCAACAATGGAGCAACGCGTAAAGGGTCTTGACCTTGGCGCTGACGATTACATTACAAAGCCGTTTCATGTGGAAGAGCTGCTCTCACGTCTCCGTGCTGCCTTGCGCATTAAAATACTCAACGATGAACTCAAAGAGGACAAGGAAAAACTCGCAGCACTCTACAAAGAGCTGGAAGACGACTTCATGGGTGTCATATCGCTGCTTACACACCTGATCGGGCATCGTGTACCCGACGCCTCTATGCGTGGAGAACGTGCGGCAGCGATGGGGCGCTGGATGGGTGAGCGAATGAACCTCGATGAAGACGAATTGAAAATGCTGGAGGTAGCTTGCAGGTTGCATGAGATCGGCAAAGTGAGCTTCCCTGATGAATTGGTAAAGAGGCCTTATGACACTCTGACCGAGAGTGAGCGGGGTGCAGTGGCGCATTTCCCCGTAATGGGACAACTCATTCTGGCCGGGATTCCGCGTCTGGCACCGGTAGCGAAACATCTCCGGCATCAAATGGAAAACTATGATGGCAGCGGATATCCGGACCATCTCGCCAAGGATCAAATCCCGCTGCAATCAAGAATTCTTCGTGCCATCAATCTCGTGGAAATCGAAGGCATGAGGCGTAACTCGTCGGTTGACGCCATTATCAACACATTGAATCGGAGCAAGTCCAGTGTGGTCGATCCGCATATCGTTCAGCTTGCGGTCGAGTATCTTGAAGTGATCGAGAATCCTGCCTGGCGCGACGGCAAAAGGCAGGTATCTGTGCATGACCTGAAGGTTGGTATGGTGATTGCTCATGACCTGACGACAGGAAACGGAACGAAGTTGCTTGCGGATAAATCGACAATCTCGGTGTCAATTCTCGAGCGGATTCTCGCGCATCACCAGTACGATCCCATTCTCAACAACATCTATGTCTACGAGGGGATGTAGCGTTAGGAGGGACGACCGTTCGAAACATAGGGGCTTTCCGCATCAAGAAATCTCCATCGGTGTTCCTTAGCTTGGGAAATCCCTACGCGCGTTGTCTTTTTGATAGACGGTCTTTCTCCGTTATGAGGAGTGGTTCCCACCCAGATGTCATCTTCACAGAGATCTGTTCCGTTTTCTTTTTTCGAAATGCCATAGGCCTCGCACAGCCGGGCGGGTCCGCTGCTCAGATTTAAGAGGGCATTCCTTTCTCCCTCCCGTATGCGTCGTCTACGCAACATAATCTCAATGCCCGCTACCGGCTCCACCGCCCGTAGCAAAACGGCTCGCCCAAGCCCCTCTCTTTCCGTGACAACATTGCAACAAAAGTGCATGCCGTAAGTGAAGTACACGTAAAGATGCCCTCCCATTTTGAACATTACCTCATTCCGGCGTGTCTTTCCCCGATATGCATGGCTGGCCGGATCACGTTCACCGAGATATGCCTCCGTTTCCACTATGCGTCCGATGAGAACTTGACGGCGCATGAATCGGACGAAGTACTTTCCGATGAGTTCTCTTGCCACGGTCAAAGTCGGACGCATGTAGAATTCACGGGGAAGCCGGATGATTGATTTGGGGACTGCAGGTGTGCGCATGCCTGTACTCATTACATGAAAATCGGGATAGGGAATTATCGGATGATTGTTCGTCGGAAATACCAAAACGGGGGAGCGCAAGCAGCTCCCCCATAGTTTTGTCAAAACAGATTGTATGTGAGGCCCAGTGCAATCGCTTGCTTGATTTGTGTACGCGGGAACGGATCGATGTTCAACAGCTGCAGGCTAAACATCGCGTTGATATACTTGTTGACTGCCATCGTGATTTTCGTATCAGTCCTGATGTCGAGCCGGTCGAAATTATTGAATGGAGCGAAGATCTCGATTTTCGATGTCAGCAGGATGTTCTCGGCCACTTTCCAGTCGACATCGGTCACAGACTCCATGCCTCCATCAATCCTGGATTTTTCGATGCTTGCCGTTGCAGGATCATCCGTGTAGAGTGCGGCATACTCGTTTGCGAAAATCTCCCGGAGGCCGAAGCCGAGCCGTGTCTTCACTTCCGGGACGGGTTGCCAACCGGCGCCTACGCTTTGTGTAACGTAAGCGGGATCAAAGAACTTCGAAACACCTGTTTCGACCCCGGACGGATACTTGTAGCCGCGGGCAAATTGCGATTTGAACGTAACTGCCGCGTACGGATTCACATATTGGTTGAGCTTATAGGTCAGAATAGACTCGAAGTCAATTTTGTCTTCCGTCTTTCGCAGACCTGCATCGCCAAGGCGCGTCTGGCCGAAGGCGAACTTGTAGGTGTTGGTCCATGTCGTCACTTCCTGGTCGTTGACGGATTTGCCGTCGAGGCCAATGACCCAACTGAGAGCGTTATCGCCCCCCTGGGACCAATCGGTGAATGAGATCTGTGAAAGCGTCAATCCGGCAACCATGGTGTGCTTCCAGCCGTACTCCGGAGCCTTCGTTGTATCGCTCTGGGTATACGCCGCCGTTGTTGCCATCAGCAGTGCAGCAATTGTAACAGTTTTCATAGACGTAGTAATGCTCCTCCTCTGGTTAGATACGCAAGCGACCGGAAGGCCCGATGGACGCTTCCGGTCGCTTATTGTAGTAGCAGGCCCGGTTCGCGCCGGACCGGATGAATGATCGTGACTATGGATTCGGCAGCTTGAGCTTCTGGCCGACCTTTATGAGATCGGGATTGCTCAGCACGTCCTTGTTGAAGTTGAAGATCTCCATATAACGGTTCGCGTTGCCGAACAAGCTCTTCGAGATTTTGGATAGCGTATCGCCCGGTTGCACGGTGTACACGCCGAAGATATCAGTCTTCTCGACCCGGATATCCGCTGCGATTTCGTTCTCCCATCCCGAGACCGTCTTGATCTTGTCCCAGACGAGGTCTTTTTCCAACTGGTACGGTGCAGTACCCTTGATCTTGAACTTTCCACCTTCTTCGGCTGCGGAGTCGATGCGTACGCCGAGGTTCTTTGCAGCGTCAACCACTGCCTGGTATTTTTGTGTCAACATAGTGATTTCCTTTCATGCACAGTTCAACAATTGCGGTCGGGAGGCCCGCCGCATGGTCTACATTACCGTGAGCGCAATGCATCACGGATTTCGGTGAGAAGGACTTCCTCCTTTGAGGGTGCCGGAGGTGCGGCAGGTTTCTCTTCCTCTTTCTTCTTCATTGAGTTGGCAGCTTTCACCACCATGAAAAGCACGAACGCAATGATGATGAAGAGAACGACTGCCTGGATAAACTTGCCGTAGGCGATAGTTGCATCGCCCAGCTGAACTCCCAAGGCTGTGAAGTCAACACCGCCCGTCAGAATACCGACGAGGGGCATAACAATGTCGCCTACGAGTGAGGAGACGATAGCCCCGAACGCACCGCCAATGACGACTGCAACTGCCAGATCAAGCACATTGCCTTTCATGGCGAATTGCTTGAATTCCTTCATCATGGACATATGGTTTCCTTTCGATTAATAGGGGATAGTGAATTAGTGCGCGGCATCATGTAAAAGAGCATTACGCTCGGCCGGCGTTGTGATAGGTTAGTAGGTCACGGCCCTGGGAAAGCGTGACAAAAACTGGAAGAGAGACTTCTGTAAAAAACATCCTGCGCCCCCACGCGAGGCGGGGGCACAGGGATGGTGTCAATCTTTACTTCGTCCGGAAGAACTCAATACGACGGTTCTTCTGGCGGCCTTCAGGAGTGCTGTTGTCACCAACAGGATTCTCCTGTCCGTACCCCTTTGCAGTGATACGGGTGGCGGCAATGCCTTTCTTTACCAACCACGCTTTCACGGCATCCGCGCGGCGTTGCGAGAGGCGTTGATTCGACCGGGGGTTGCCGACATTGTCAGTGTACCCGCGAATCTCGACCGTGATGTCTTGGTTCTGCTCGAGGGTGTTGAAGGCCTCCTCAAGGTTTTCTTCAGACTGAGGCTCGATGTTCGCGCTGCCAGTCTTGAAGACGATTCCTTCGAGGACGATTGCCTTACCTACCTCGACCTTTATTTCCTTCTTCTTCGGAACATCGTCAGTCGGGTCAAGCGGGTTGGAGCCGCGTGCAACTTCGGCGCCGTCATTCACGGTACCGCCGTCGGTGTCGGCCTTCAGGGGATCAGTCTTGTGCTTCATGACTTCGTCGCCGTCAGTGAGACCATCGCCGTCTGTATCGCGTTTCAGAGGATCGGTCTTGTGCTTCATGACTTCGTCACCGTCACTGAGGCCGTCGCCATCTGTGTCGGCCTTCAGAGGATCTGTCTTGTACTTCATGACTTCGTCACCATCACTCAATCCGTCGCCGTCTGAGTCGGCCTTGTTGGGGTCGGTTTTGTACTTCAATACTTCATCACCGTCGCTCAATCCATCACCGTCGCTGTCGGCCTTCAGGGGATTGGTCTTGTAGGTGAGGACTTCGGCGCCGTCTGTGAGTCCGTCACCGTCGGAGTCGGCAACCTTTTTGTTCGTGCCGAGTTCCTTCTCTTCCCGGTTCGTCAATCCGTCTCCATCCGGATCGGCGCTACCGCTCTCAGTAACGACCGTCAACCCGGCAAGGAAATTCCAATATGCATCTTTCTTTGGGGCAGCTGTCACGCGGTTTATTTTATCGTCAAAGGCGTAGTTGAATCCGCCGCTCATCTCAAATGCCGTATTGTCATCCAAGCGGATCTGAAGTCCGACACCCGCGGGTACGTATCCCGACCATCCGCTGTTCTTCACCGCGGGGTCGGCATTTCCGGGAATTTCCTCCATGTCATAGTGAAGGGCTCCAATGCCGCCATAGATATACGGATTCCACGCAGAGAAGGAGAAGGGGCTGAGCAAGATGCGAAAATCAACGGGGATGAGCTGAGTCAGCGCAGTTGACCCGTCTCCATTTCCTTCGGTCTGTCCCGGGCGGTTGTCGCCGGCCAATCGTCCGAGGCCGGCTCCGACTTCAGCCTGCACACCGTTTACAATGCCGTAGCGCAGAAATGCACGTGCCATAAACCGGCTTTGCTTATCAACAAGATCATCGGTTTGTCCAACAATTCCACCAAAACCGATACCGCCTCCCAATCCAATATCTCTGAACTGGGCCGATGCAGGAATGGCAGCAAATGCACACAGCAGTAACAGCGTGCACAAAGTGTGGCATCGTTTCATTGCAGGTTCCTTTCAAAGGTGAATGAATAATGATAGGTGTTGAGTGTTTGAGATACACCAATCCACGAAGGCAAAGACCTTGCGATTTAGTGCGTACGAATCAATCTCATTGGATTTGAACAGAGCGTCACGGCTGACGGTTCACTGACATCCCTGGGAATTTCAACTCTGTGTGTCAGCATGTTAGTTTAAGATAGGCGTCCAAAAGGTAGGTATTCGCGACCAATATTCCAAATTATTTTTGATTAACTGCAACAGGAAGCAGGAAATTTGTGTCGCTACGGCAGAAAACAATAGCAAAATGGCAGGTAAATGTGAAAAAAGTCTAGGCTTACTTCAGATCCTTCGAGAATGAAGAAACAATTCGGTCAATCTCCTCGGCGGAAATTCCTGATCCGTAGGAAGACAACGGACTAGCTTCGGGCGCTGGTTGTGCCTCGGATTTTTTCCATACGGGCGTGTTACCGGCCTTCATGATAATGCGCTTTTCAATCTCATCCATCCAGGATGAAGACATTGGTGCTTGCGATACGTGTCCGGTTTGTCCAACGGAGAGTTCCCCTTCATCGGGATTAATAGGATTCGTTTCGAATGCAAGACGCTTGTAATTGATCAAGTGTCGCGCAGTTACATTGTCGGAAATTATTGATCCCCCCCAGGTTCCCGGCCCGAGTGTCATTGAAGGCTCAAGACCGTTTGTATACCCGACTGCGCCCAAGGCTGCCTGTGTGTTCACGAGAATGCGAAATGCCGGCTTTTCAAGTGCAAACTTCATGATAATATCATGGTCTTTGGAATGGATTACCATGCTGTGGCCGATGCCCCCGAACTCGAGCAACTCAATGCAGCGGTGGCACGCATCGCGCCAGCCATCTTCCGTATACATGGAAAGCACAGGAGAGAGCTTTTCACGCGAGAGGGGGTATTCTCTTCCTACTCCCTGCAATTCAGCAACAAGGACTGAGGTATTTGATGGAGCGGAGATTCCCGCTTTCTGGGCGATGAACGCGGGAGATTTTCCGACGATATCGGGATTTATCGCTCCGCGCTCGCTGAACATCAGGCGTGCGAGCCTCTCCTTTTCCTCGCCTGCAACGAAGTATGCTCCTCGTTTCTTGAATTCTTCCACCGCGAGTGTCTTGATCGGGGCGTCGCAAATCACCGATGCCTCCGTCGAGCAAAGTGTCCCGTAGTCAAATTGTTTCCCTGACACGATGTCTGCAACCGCCTTCTTCACATTTGCCGTGCGCTCGATAAAGGCAGGGACATTGCCAGATCCCACACCGTATGCAGGTTTTCCTGAGCTGTATGCGGCGCGGACCATCTGGTTGCTTCCCGTTGCAAGAATTACCGCAGTTAGCTTGTGACGCATAAGTTCGTTCGTCCCTTCGATTGTGGGAGCTGCGAGACAGGTGAGCAAGTGTTTCGGGGCGCCTGCCTTCTCTGCTGCGTCACGTACAATGTTCATTGCCTCTACCGTACAGGTGACTGCGCGAGGGTGCGGACTGGCGACACAGGCGTTGCGCGCCTTCACCGAAATAATTGCCTTGAACATGACGGTTGACGTGGGGTTAGTGGAGGGGATCAGTGCGGCTACCACGCCCATCGGCTCGGCGATCTTGTAGACTCTCCGCTGTTCGTCCGATTCGACTATGCCGACTGTCTTCAAATCTCGAATCGATTCCCACACACGCTTCGTTGCAAATTCGTTCTTCTTCTGCTTGTCTTCCGGCTTGCCGAATCCCGTCTCATCCGAGGCCATTCGGCCCAAGCGGGCGGCTTCTGCAAATCCCGCATCAACCATTGCTTTGACGACCTTGTCAACCTGCTCCTGTGAGTAGTGCTTGAACTCGAGTTGCGCCGCCTTTGCCTTGGTTAACGCGTCACGGACTTCCTGAATCGAAGCAAGATCCTTGTCGATTGCCATCATTATACTCCTAAGTTTAGAATATCAAGCACAGACTGAAGAACGGTAATCGGGCCGCCGCAAACCCGCCGCTTCCTATTGCAAAGGGCCAGCCAATATCAAACACCGCTTTGTTGCCGAAGTGTCGGAATCCGGCGATCAAGGCGCTCCCACTTATGGTCTTTCTGGAAGCAACTGAAAACGCTTCGAGCATGAACTTGAGTCCGCCCCCGTTGTCGTATTGTCGTATCAATCCATCAACTCCGATCTGGAAAAACGCCGGGAAATCCGACTCGCTGCTGTATGACGAAAGCGGTTTGAGATATGCAATCGAGCCATGAACACCAAACCTCTCACTCCCGAGAGAAGCGGCAACATTGACTGATAAGAGTTTGGAATCGCCGTTCGAGGAAACAACAAAAAGCTCGTTGAAGAAACCGACATCAGCACCAAGAGAGAGCCCACGGAACGCTCCGGACGGACTCAATATCCTGACCTTCGATCCAACTGACCAGTAACGCGATGCTCCGCTGCCAAAAAATGTAAGATACGAAAGATTGAAGTGCAGAAACTCCGTCGGTGCATAACCCGCTTGCAACAAAAATATCTCGAAGCTGCCAAGCGACACTTTGCCTGCAGGCATTGTTTGCCCGGTGGACATCACAAACAAGCGGTTCTTCGCCGGATCTTCGACAACGAGAGGAGTCCCTTGCTGGTTCGTGGAGAGGGCGGAAGCGTGAGCCACCGGGGAGATCATACATAGGGCGCCTATCAGAAGGTACAGTCTCACTGAAAGAGTGAAGGTTGTCCGTTCTTTGATGGAGGCTTCAGGTTGAAGTGTCTATACGCCAGTTCAGTAGCTTCCCGTCCGCGCGGTGTACGCTTGATAAATCCTTCCTGGATGAGGTACGGCTCATAGACTTCCTCGATAGTCCCAGCCTCTTCGCTGACGGCAACAGCAATCGTGTTTACGCCGGCCGGACCTCCGTTGTATTTTTCGATCAGACATAGAATGATCCGCTTGTCCATTTCATCAAGCCCGTGCTCATCCACCTCAAGCGCTCTGAGAGAATAGTCTGCTGCTTCTTTCGTGATTGTTCCGGCAGTATGTGCAAGTCTTGGCTCGGCCTGGGCAAAGTCTCTGCAGCGGCGAAGCAGCCTATTGGCGATACGGGGCGTTCCACGGGAGCGGCGGGCTATTTCCTCTGCGCCGGCTTGATCGATTGTTACATCAAGAATTCTTGCGGAACGGAGAATAATCTGATAAAGAGTCCCTGTATCGTAATAGTCAAGACGGTTCGTGATACCGAATCGGGCCCGTAACGGGGCCGTCAGCAGGCCTGCGCGGGTTGTGGCTCCGATGAGCGTGAATTTGGGAAGTGAGAGCTGAATGCTGCGGGCACTCGGTCCCGAATCGATCATAATATCGAGGCGGAAGTCCTCCATTGCGGAGTAAAGGTATTCCTCTACGACAGCGTTGAGCCTGTGGATTTCGTCGATGAATAGTACATCGCCTTCCTGTAGATTCGTCAACAAGCCTGCGAGGTCACCGGGCTTGTCGAGCACCGGTCCCGAGGTCATCTTCAGGTTGCTTGCCATTTGATTGGCGATGATATGAGCGAGAGTGGTCTTGCCGAGGCCGGGCGGCCCGGTGAGAAGCACGTGGTCAAGTGCCTCGTTTCGTTGACGGGCGGCGTTGATGAAAACCTTCAGGTTATCCGTGATCTTCTTTTGTCCGAAAAATTCCTCGAACGAGAGCGGGCGAAGCGCCTGATCAAATTCCGCGTCTGTGCCGATGCGCTCGCTGGCGACGGGTGTCCGGCGGGTGGATGTTGTTTCGTTTTTCATTGGGTGAAAGGTACGCTACGACAGGGTGAAATTCAACTGACGGTGAAGCTCTGCGTCATTTTCCGGTCGCCCGCTTCAGAGCCTCTTTAATCAATCCCTCGAGTGAATGCGTATCCGAAGGAGATTCAAGAATTGCATCCCGTACCGCCTTTTCGGCGACAGCGCGGTTGAAACCGAGCGAGGTCAGCGCGAGTAGTGCCTCCGAACGGATGTTAGTTTCGGCCTGAGAGGAGGAAGGGGGAAGGGAAGAGCCCATTTCGATCTTTCCAATTCGCTCCCGTAATTCCACCACAAGGCGCTCGGCTATTTTCTTGCCGACACCCGGGATTTTTGTGAGAGCGAAGTGGTTGCCGCTGATGATGACATTGCGCAGTTCCTGTGCGGCTACACCCGAGAGGATCGTCTGTGCCATCTTCGGCCCGATGCCTGAAACTGAAATCAACATGCGGAAGAGGTTCCGTTCATCCTCCGTGGCGAAGCCGTACAGCTGCAGGGCATCCTCACGGACGTGAAGATATGTGTGGAGCGTAACGGAGGTGTGAAGATCGCCGACCTTCTCGAACGTGGTAACGGGAATGCTCACAGCGTACCCGACTCCGTTCACATCAACCAGGAGTTCAGTCGGAGTTTTTGCCAGTAGAGTACCTCGGAGGAGGGCTATCATGCACGCACCCGCTCCGGATGGGCCTGGATGTAGGACTTCCAATCCTTGTGCTTTGCAGTCGGCGTAACGAGTCTCTGGGCATGGCAAATGGCGATTGCCAATGCGTCGGACGTATCGTGCAACATGGCGCTATCGCTGATGCCAAGCAACGATTTAACCATGAATTGTACTTGCTCCTTTGATGCCGCTCCGGTTCCGACGATTGCACGCTTGACCTCGCGCGGTGAATATTCAGTGGTGGGAATTTCCTTCTCGACTGCTGCAAGAATTGAAACGCCCCGGGCATGTCCGAGTTTTAACGCCGACTGGGCGTTCTTTCCGTAAAAAGCCGATTCGATGGCAAATTCATCCGGACGGTAGCGTATAATCACATCCTGCAACCCGGCGTAGATTTTCTTGAGGCGAATGGGCATTGATTCAGCGCTTCCGTTGCTGATGCTGCCGCAGGCAATCATGCGCACCTCGTTTTGCTTCCGGATGACGACGCCATATCCGGTAATGAGTGTACCGGGATCCACTCCGAGGACGATTACGTCCGCGGGGGTGCGGGCTTTCATCCCGTTGCGCTTGACAGCTGCAACTGCTTTAGCCATTAATGGCCGCCATTTCCTTGTCGTCAATGTCGAAGTTGGCGTAAACGTTCTGAACATCATCATGTTCTTCCAACGCTTCCAATAATCGGAGCGTCTGTTCAGCCTCTTTGCCCGTAACCTTAACCGTGTTTTGGGGGATCATTTGGATTGATGCGCTCTCAATCACTATTCCGGCATTCTCGACGGCCGTTTTGACGGCATCGAACGCTTGCGGCGATGTCGTGAGGGTGAAGCCTTCCTCGTCCGACGCCAAATCATCAGCGCCAGCATCAAGGATAATCGCGAGCAAGTCATCTTCCGAGACCGGCTTTGCTTGTCCCTCTCTCGGCAAGAGGATGTTCCCTTTCTTGTTGAACATCCACGCAACGCTGCCGCTGGTGCCAAGATTTCCGTTGTTGCGAGAGAACAGATGACGCATTTCGGATACCGTGCGCGTACTGTTGTCGGTCACACAATCAACCAGAATTGCGACGCCTCCCGGGCCGTATCCCTCGTACGTTATCTCCTCGTATGAAACACCGGGAAGCTCGCCGGTTCCTTTTTGAATTGCACGTTTGATGTTGTCTGCGGGCATGTTGGCGGCTTTCGCCGTGTTGATGGCGAGCCGCAACCGGGGATTTCCTTCGGGGTTGCCGCCTCCGTCACGCGCAGCAATCGAGATTTCCTTGATGAGTCGTGTGAACAGCCGCCCGCGTGCCGAATCCGTTGCGGCTTTTTTTCTTTTGATAGTTGCCCATTTGGAATGACCGGACATTGTGCTTCTCCTTGATTCTTATCTATCGGACGTCTTTGACTTTGAGCTGGGGAACAGGATTACGTTTGCCGTTGCCATTACCCGGCACTCCGTAATCGTTCTCCTCGATTGAAAACACACACTCGATGTCCCGCCTTCCTCCCGAGATTTTCGGCAGCAGGTGACCGAGGTTGAATCCGATGGCGTCGATGACGTAGCCGCCCTGCCGTACTTTGAACCGAAGGTGATTTTTGCCGACGATACGGGGCGGGCCTGAGAGTTCAAGATCCCGCGCCAAAAACACGGGGCGCAGGTTGCCCGGCCCGAACGGCTGAAACTCATTCAGCAGCCGGACGAGACGGGGGGTGACCTCCGCCAGCGTGATTTCCGTGTCAATCCGGATTTCCGGCACGCGAAGTTCATCGGTCATCAGTTCCTTCACCGCTTGCTGAAATGCACGGCGGAATTCGGGGACTTTCTCCAGCTCGACAGTAACTCCGGCTGCATATTTGTGACCCCCGAACTGCAAAATCAAATCCTCACATCGCTTCAATGCGTTGTAGATGTTGAAGCCGGAAACACTGCGCGCGGAGCCTTTGGCCACGCCGTCGACCGTTGCCATCATGATGGCGGGCTTGTAGTATTTCTCGACCATGCGCGAGGCAACAATCCCGACTACCCCCGGATGCCAATGGTCTTGATGCAACACGAGCGCCGATTCCGCTTCCACATCGTCGTACATCTGCTCGACCAGGATTTGTGCTTCATCAAAGGTATCACTATCGATACGTCGCCTGTTGAGATTCTCTTCTTCCATAACCTTGGCGAGTTCTGCAGCCTGCGCCGGATCGGTTGACGTAAGAAGCCCGACTGCACGCATTGCATCGCCAAGGCGTCCGACAGCATTGATGCGAGGGGCAAGGCCGAAGACAATCTGTCCGGTATTGATAATGCCGCTGCGGAATCCTGCCGATTCGATCAGCGCTTTGACGCCCGGCCGGGGATTCGTATTGATCAGCTCAAGACCCAGTCTGACAAGCATCCTGTTTTCACCAACAAGCGGGACAATGTCTGCAGTACTTGCGAGTGCCACGAAATCAAGAAAGGAGGGAAGGAGAGATTCCTTCCCGAGCTTCATCGCAACAGCCTGGATAAGTTTAAATCCTACTCCGCAACCGGACAGACTCTTGAATGGATACTGGTCTCCCGGCTTGATTGGGTCGAGTACCGCAAATGCGCTTGGAATCGTCTCGCCGGCTTCGTGGTGGTCACAGATGATAACATTCAGGCCTTTGCTGTTTGCATATTCGACCTGCTCAACAGCCGTTATCCCGCAGTCAACAGAAAGGAACAACTTCGCGCCATCCTCAATTGCCTTGTCAATGCCGGCGATTGAGATGCCGTACCCTTCCTTCAACCTGTCGGGGATGTAGGCGGAAACGTTTGCGCCAACCTCCTTGAGGAAGAGATAGAGCATTGCCGCGCCATTCGTTCCGTCAACATCGTAGTCGCCGAAGACGCGAATGTGTTCTTTCTGTGAGATGGCGGTGAGAACGCGCTCGACAGCTTTGTCCATTCCGTTCATGAGGAACGGATCGGGGATCATTGTGAGCGAGGGGCGGAAATAAATCTTGGCTTTATCGTAAGTGTCGATGCCGCGGAGTACAAGGATCCTGGCAATTGGTTCGGGGACGTTGATTTCCTTGGATAGCTGTGAAACAACGCCGGGGTCGGGCCGCGCGGCAAGATTCCACCGGTTTTCACGGATGGTTGTGTTCACGGAAGCTCCGTCACAAAAGCACATGCAGGCCTGTAAGCCGAATTCTGTCTTCCCCGCAAGCGGAGGAGGCAATCATTCATCTGGGACTGCCGTTGCCGGCAGCCTCATGCGACCTACCCGAGTGCCCGCCACCCCCTAAAGGGGATAGCGAAAAAGCGAGCAACTTCCTGCCCGAAGGCGTGCCCTCTTACGCGGTCTTGCTCCAAGTGGGGTTTGTCGTGCCCCCGATGTTGCCATCGGGGCGGTGAGCTCTTACCTCGCCTTTTCACCTTTTCCGCCTGGCACGGTGTGTGACAGGAGGTAGTCTGTTTTCTGTGACACTTTCCGTCCGCTGACGCTTGCGCGTCAGCGCCCCGTACTTTTCGCACGGCACTTTGCTCTGCGGAGTTCGGACTTTCCTCATCCCGCCGAAGGCGGAACGCGACTGCCCGACCTGCATGTGTATGTTAATGTATCAGTTAATTCAAAATCTTCTTGTCTCCGGAGCACACACGGTACCCCGTCAGAGGGCGGTCTCGAACATGTGTGCGAAATCCGGCTCAGGCGTTTGCTGCCGCTACGCTTTCTGCAATATCTTCGGACACAATGATGCGGCCGCAACGTTCGCACGTGTAAAACTTGTTGTTCTGGTTTAATTCCAGAATCTTCTGCGGGGGTACTGCCGTGAAGCAGCCGCCGCATGCATTGCGTTTCAAGGGCACGACAGCGATGCCGTTCTTTGCTTTCCGGATGCGCTCGTAGGTTCTGAGGTCGGGCTTTGTGACCTTCCCGAGTACCTTTTCCCGTTCATGCTTGAATTTCAGTTCCTCGTCTTCGGTGGTCTTGGAGACTTCGGCCAACTCGGATTTCTTTTCTTTGAGCGTGGCCTCGGATTCTTCGAGCTCCTTTTTGAGTTCATCGATCTCGTTGCGGCTTTTGGTCGCCTTTGTTTCGTGATCTGCCATTTCCTTCTCGAGCCGGGCGATGGTCTCTGCCGCCTGATCCATCTCCTTTGTTAGTGCGTCATATTCCTTGTTATTGCGCACCTGCAGTTGCTGCGACTTGTATTTTTCGATCTTCTCTTTAAAGCCGATGATCTCTGAATCGGCGTTGTCGCGCTGCGCAAACGAAGAGCGCATGGTGGTTTCGGCTTCTTCAAGGCGCTTGCGCAAATCCGCGATCTTTTCTTCCAGTTGTCGTACCGCTCCGGGGAGATCCCCTTTCATTTCCTCAAGTTCATCAAGATTATTGTCAATGAGCTGCAAAGCGTACAACATTCGTAACTTGTTCTCCAAAGAGTACTCCACTTAAATATAATGTATTGGATTTGTTGACACTCGTGTTGCGCTGACGGGAACTGTCGATCCCCGGCGCTTCATTTCCTGCTTGAGAAACCTGACAACGGTACTAACAACCGGATTCTCGGTCTCATAATGTCCTGCATCGATCAACAGGATTCTCCCTGCTGCATGATGGAAGTCGTGATACTTCACATCTGCTGTGACGAATGCATCTGCGCCGGAGGCAATTGCCACATCAATCAATTCTGCCCCGCTTCCTCCGCACGCTGCGACCCGCTGAATACGGGCTGATGCCGGAGGTGTGTGCCGCAGTGCTTTGGCCTTCAAGCCACGCTTCACACGTCGCAAGAACGCTTGCGCCGTGACAGGACGGGGGAGCGTCCCGATGATGCCAATGCCGTATTCCTGGTGTATATTCTCAAGCGGATACACATCGAATGCAGGTTCCTCATATGGGTGAGTTGCTTTCAAAGCCGCAAGCGCCGAAGGGACGGACCGTTGATCGGCAATCACTTCAAGCCGAATCTCCGGGACAATCTCCAACGTGTTTTTTGTGCCCACTGCGGGCTGTGATAACTCACTCCCTTTGAAGCTTCCAGACCCTTTGGATGAGAAAGAGCAATACCGGTAATTGCCGATGACTCCGGCCCCGGCTTCGGCCATGGCATTTCTGACCCTGGATACGTCCTGCTCGGGAACAAATGTCACAATCTTGCGTTGCAGCTTGTACGTCTTGTGGAGGAAGTCGACCTTCTCCAGGCCGATCATGTCTGCAAGAGCGAAACTCGTTCCGTCTTTTGTGAAATCGAGATTTGTGTGGGCGGAATAGAGGTTAATTCCATTCCTGATCAGTTCCTGGATTGTTGCGCCCGCTTCGTTCTCCGGTGTAATGGACCTGGGAGGCCTGAACAGCAAGGGATGATGGCTTATGATAAGGTTCGCCTTCATTCGTACGGCTTCCCGAACAACGGGGATCGTGCAATCGAGGCAGACAAGAATCCTTGAAACTGGTGCTTTCCGATTACCGACCTGCAATCCGATATTATCCCGCTCCCACGCTATATCCTTCGGTGCCCACGCACTGAATAATCTGTCAATATCCTGAACGACCATCAGGCATAGCCCCTAAGACAAAAAAAGTGTCCCGCTTTACGGGCGGGACACTTTTCACTCTTGGGGTTAAATGCGACAAGATATTTGTTCGGGGCGTATGGCGTTTCCCTCCGCATTTCACACAAGATCCTTGTTAATCATTGCAACGCAGTAATTTTCTGATAAGAATATAGAAACGGGGGGAGAGAGATGCAAGTAGCCCGGCCGTTGCACTCACCCCTTCAGGTATTCGATTCGCTCGAAATTGATGTCCCGCAACTTGGTGATTTCCCGCTCAACGATTGCTATGTTATTGTCAAGATTTTCGACAAGGCGCTTCTCCTGGGGCGAAAGCTGCTGGCGGAGCAAAATGTCCGTTGTAATCTTGATTGCAGCGAGGGGGTTATTGAACTCGTGACACACCGTCACCACAAGTTCGTGGATTGCATCGGTTTGTTTCTTCGCAATCAGGTCGGCCTTTTGCTTTTCGGCGATCCGCCGCTTAAGATAGACCCGCTCAAGGATATTCACAATTGTGCGGGGAAGGACGGAGTAATCCATAGCCTCGTCCTTTACCATGTAATCCTCGACGCCGTACTTCATGACTTCGATGGCGAGCCGGAAATCCCGGTTGGATGTCAGAAAGAAGACGGGTGTCTCGATCTTCTCCGTCCTGATTTCCTTCATCACCTCGAGCCCGTTTTTTTCAGGAAGGTAATAGTCGACGATCACCATGTCGATGGCGGGGTTGCGCTTCAACTCGGCGATGGCAGAGTCGCCATCCTGGCGCCATACGACGTTGAACCTCTTCCCCTGGTACTTTGAGAGAAGATGCTGCGCAACAGCCATGTAGCTTGTGTCGTTATCGACAAAAAGTAAGTTGATCGTTTCAGGGGTTTCCATGAGGGCCTTAAAGTGTTGCATAAGTATAGCATAACCCTTGAAGACATGCAAACGGTTGAGGTGTATCGTGACATTCATCAAGAGCGCCGCTTTATGATATATCGGAATCTTCCTGTATCGTCTTCACCCCCGGTCAGGGAATCCGCTTATCCATGTTATCCGTGTCATAAACCCTGCCCCGGCTGTCTGAATCGGTTGATTTTGTTTGATACTTTGTCTATCATCAGTGTCGTGTGTCATGCACGACGATGCACGTCGGTACTTCCCGCGCATATTGAACGGGCCGGCAATGTCAAACTTCCGGGAAAACGGAAATGGCTGAAAAGCGAAAAATACTTGTTGTTGATGACGAAGATGCACTCCGCACCGTACTGAGTGCCGAATTGAACAGCGAGGGATATGACGTGGGGACTGCAGCCGACGGAATGGAGGCGCTGACTGAACTGCAGAAGTCTCCATACGACCTTGTTCTGCTCGACATAAAGATGCCGAACATGAACGGATTCGAGGTGCTGAAAGTAATCAAGGAAAAATACTCCGGCACCAAGGTCATCATGCTGACGGGCTTCGCCGATTTGAAGAACGCCATCGAATCCAAGAAGCTCGGCGCCGAGGACTTTGTCAGCAAGCCGTATGACCTCGTTGATTTGCTAACCACGATCGATCGGGTGATGAGCGACTAGAACTTCGGCGGGGGCGATGCCAAAGCAATACCATCTGCTAATTGTCGACGATGAGGAGTATCTGAGGACTCTTCTCGGAAGCGAACTCGGTGATGCTGAAGAGTTCAACGTCGATACCGCCTCCGACGGCAGCCAGGCCATCAACAAGATCCAGCAAGTTGTCTACGATGTAATTCTTCTCGATATCAAGATGCCCCGGGTCGGGGGGCTTGAAGTTCTTGAATTCGTCCAGGAATATTCTCCCACCACGCAAGTCATCATTCTCACAAACTACGCCGATATCAAGACGGTGATCCGCACCATCAAGATGGGAGCGTATGATTTTTTGGCGAAACCCTACGATATTGAAGAACTGCTGAATTCCATCCACAGGGCCATAGAGCGGAAGGAACTTTTCATCAACAACAAACTGATGAAGAGCGAGCTGTCAAGGAAGGGAGCCGGTAACGAGCTGGTCGGACAGAGTCCGGCGTTTCTCCGCATGATTGAAAGTGCCGAGCGCTTTGCCAATAGCGATTCCTTTGTGCTGATTCAAGGCGCAAGCGGAACCGGCAAGGAACTGATCGCCGGATTCATCCACAGGAAAAGTCCCCGCAACAATCGTCCATTCGTGGCTGTGAACTGTGCTTCAATACCTGATGCCCTTCTTGAGACGGAGTTGTTCGGTCACGAAAAGGGGGCTTTCACAAACGCTTATACATCCAAGCAGGGATTGGTGGAAGTGGCGAACGGGGGAACACTTTTTCTTGATGAGGTCGGGGATATTAGCCCGGCAATCCAACCCAAACTCCTCCGCTTTTTGGAGAGCGGGGAGTTCAGGCGAGTCGGCGGGACTCATCTTCTCCGCGTCGATGTCCGCGTTGTAAGCGCATCGAACAAAGACCTGCAGGAGGAGGTGAAGGCGGGGAGATTTCGTGAGGATTTGCTCTACCGCCTGAATGTGGTCACGGTTCGCGTGCCATCCTTGCGCGAGCGGCCGGACGATATTCCTTTGCTTGCCGATTACTTCCTGCGCCGTAAGGGGAGCCTGCGCAATCCCAAAACACTCTCACACTCCACAATTCAAGCCCTTGTGGACCACGATTGGCCGGGGAACGTCCGTGAGCTTGAGCATGTTCTTGAGGGCGCAATTCTGCTTTCCCAGGGGGATGTTATTGAGCCGGGAGATTTGTCAATCTACCAGCACAAAAAAAATGAACCGGTCATGCCGGTCGCAAGCACCACGGACGACTCAATGACACTTGAACATCTGGAGATGCTACACATAGAACGGGTTCTGAATAAGCACAAGTTCAACAGGGGAAAAACGGCGGAAGAGCTCGGGATCTCCAAGAAAACCCTCTATCTGAAAATCAAGCAATACGGGCTAAAAGCAGCCGAATAAAAAATGTTGGGGTGACTGTAACCTTTTCCTGCCTCGGACGTCTAACAGGGTGACCAGTACCACATACAACTCTCCTTACAGGAAAGCCGATAGAGTCTGACCAACTTAGTCGGCTTTCCTCCTTTTAGGGCAATTGATTCTTTGTTTCGCTTTCCGTTAATTCTCACCACTCTCTCCGGGGCTGCGCCCCCGATTCCTGTTTTGTTCAAGTCCATCCTGACTACCATTTGCGGAGGTACAATTTGAGGGAAGACTCGGTTTCAAGTTCCGTAGAGGAGCCCGAGCGTACCACTACTCATAGGGTAATATTTGCTTCATCCGTGGGTACGCTGTTCGAATGGTATGATTTCTATTTGTATGGAAGCCTTGCAGCTTTTTTCGGGACTCTGTTCTTCCCTCCGGGAAATGAAACGGCCGCCTTTCTTGCCAGTCTTGCGACCTTCGGGGCGGGCTTTGCAGTTCGACCTTTTGGAGCGATAGTCTTCGGGCGAATCGGTGACATCGTCGGGCGGAAATACACATTCCTGATCACGATCGTCATCATGGGGCTATCCACTGCACTTATTGGACTTCTCCCCACATGGAACGAAATCGGGATTGTCGCTCCCATCTTGCTGGTGACACTCCGACTCGCGCAGGGTTTAGCGCTTGGAGGTGAGTATGGCGGTGCGGCAACGTATGTTGCCGAGCACGCTCCCCACGGGAAGCGAGGGCTCTATACAAGCTGGATTCAAACAACCGCTACCATTGGCTTTTTCGTTTCGCTGGCTGTTATTCTCTCCACACGCCTGTATTTCGGTGAGGAAGATTTCCGTCAGTTCGGCTGGCGAATTCCCTTTCTCGTTTCGTTCATTCTTCTGGCCTTTTCGGTGTATATCCGCCTGAAGCTGAAGGAATCCCCGCTGTTCACAAAGTTGAAGCAGTCCGGAAAAGTTTCGAAGAACCCCATCAAGGAAAGTTTTGGAAACAAGACTAACTTGCGTTACGTGCTGCTGGCTTTGTTCGGTGCGACTGCCGGACAGGGTGTGGTGTGGTATGCCGGGCAATTCTATGCCTTGTACTTTCTGCAGAATACGCTCAAAGTCGATTTCGTATCGTCTTACACACTGATTGCAGTAGCGTTGGCGATTGGGACACCAATGTTTGTGTTCTCAGGCTGGCTTTCCGATTACATCGGGAGGAAGAATTTGATGATCACCGGTTGCGTACTTGCCGCGTTGACGTACTATCCAATCTTTCACGGACTTACACATTACGCAAACCCCGCCCTTGAGCAGGCGATCCGGGAACACCCTGTGGTGCTTTTCTACAATGGCTCGACTGCTCCTGAATCCGAAATTGACGCCGCGCGCGAGATGCTCACAAAACGCGGCTACCCCTTTACAACACAACATGCGGCGGCTGGAACAGCCGTAACAATGCAAGTCGGGGTCATGGATGCGGGGTCCTTTGACGAAGAACGTTGGGTGAACACACTTCACTCAGTCGGATATCCTTCGAGCGCAGACCCTGAACGGATCAACAGCTTCATGGTTGTCATGCTGCTGGTTTTGTTGATGGTTTATGTTGCCATGGTGTACGGCCCGATTGCGGCCTTTCTTGTTGAATTGTTCCCGACGCGCATCCGTTACACATCAATGTCTCTGCCTTATCACCTTGGAAACGGTTGGTTCGGAGGTTTTCTTCCCCTCATTGCTGCATCGATAACAGTGGTCACCGGAAACATCTACTCAGGTCTTTACTATCCGATCGTTATTGCTTTGATGACAGCACTGGTCGGTGGCTTCTTTGTGCCTGAAACAAAGGACAGGATTATGCACGACGAATACCAGTAGAGCCCGGGAAGCCTGCCGACTAATCAGCCCTCTTCCTTGCTTTTCAGAGGGCTTTTCCTTTCCTTTTTAAGTACTTTTTAGCCACTTTTCAGCCCTGTGTTGCTTTTTGTAAACAGGGCATTTCTGCATTTTTTCGGACCTTTCCAGGGAGTACCATGACAAAGTTTCAGGGCGTAGACTATATGAATATGGACAGCCTTCTTTCGGAAGAAGAGCTGCTTGTACGTAATACCGTTCGTGAGTTCGTTGACGACGAGATCATCCCGGTCATTGAGAAGCACGCACGCGAGGGAACCTTCCCGATGGATTTGGTGGGGAAGATGGCTGAGCTTGGGCTTTTCGGGTCGACACTCCCTGCGAAGTATGGATGTGCAGAGATGAATAACGTCTCGTACGGATTGGTGATGCAGGAACTTGAGCGAGGGGACAGCGGTGTGCGGAGTTTTGCCTCGGTACAGAGTTCACTTGTCATGTACCCGATCTATGCGTACGGATCAGAAGAGCAAAAGAACTACTGGCTGCCCAAACTTGCCAAGGGCGAAGCCATTGGCTGCTTCGGCCTTACCGAGCCTGACTTTGGATCGAACCCCGGCGGCATGATCACCCGCGCCGAGGAAACCAGCGACGGGTACATTCTCAACGGCGCCAAGATGTGGATCACGAACGGCACACTCGCAGATGTTGCGGTGGTTTGGGCGAAGCTCAACGGCAAAGTGAACGGCTTTCTGGTGGAAAAGGGTGCGAAAGGGTTTTCCGCTCCCGAGATGAAGGGAAAGCATTCGTTGCGGGCTTCTGTGACTTCGGAACTTATTTTTCAGGACGTTCATATTCCGAAAGAGAACCGTCTTCCCGGCGGCGAAGGCCTTAAGCTTCCGCTTGGCTGTCTGAGCCAGGCCCGCTACGGTATTGCGTGGGGCGCCATCGGTGCGGCAATGGCGTGCTATGATTCCGCCCTGAACTACGCCAAGTCGCGGATCCAGTTTGACAAGCCGATTGCATCGTTCCAATTGACACAGGAGAAACTGGTGCTCATGCTTAACGAGATCACCAAGGGACAGTTGCTTTGCTTGCAGCTGGGACGGCTGAAGGATGCCGGAAAAGTCCGCTTCCAGCAGATTTCATTTGCAAAACGGAACAATGTGTATCACGCGCTGCATATTGCACGCGAGGCCCGGACGATTCTCGGCGCCAACGGCATCCTGGATGAATACCCGGTAATGCGTCACGCTGCCAATCTTGAGTCGGTGCTGACGTATGAGGGAACGCACGAAATGCACACGCTGATAGTCGGGGAAGATATCACCGGAATTGCCGCATTTGTCTAATTACAACACACAGAACACCCAAGCGGAACCGCACTTGTGAAGAACAAAGTCCTTTATGAAGCCCTCACCTACGATGACATTCTCCTCGTGCCCGCGAAATCCGACGTCTTGCCGCGGGATGTCAGTGTTCAGACAAAACTGACCCGTCAGATCACGCTGAACGTTCCCCTCATCAGTGCTGCGATGGACACGGTCACAGAGGCGGATATGGCGGTCGCAATGGCGCGTGAAGGTGGAATCGGCATTCTTCATAAGAATATGTCCATCGAAAAACAGGTGGATGAAGTACACCGCGTGAAACGCTCGGAGAGCGGGATGATTCTTGAGCCGGTGACTGTCCGTCCGAATCAACAAGTCCGGGATGTGTTGATGCTTATGAAGAAGTACAGTATATCCGGGATTCCCGTCGTTGATCGGAACGGCAAGCTTATCGGAATTATCACGAACCGTGACTTGCGCTTCGAACCGGACGAGGATGCATTAGTTGAGGAGATTATGACAGCCGATAATCTCGTTACGGCTCCCGTCGGAACGACGTTGACGCAGGCGGAGCGCATTCTTCAAAAGCACAAAGTTGAAAAGCTCCCCGTAGTCGATAAGAACGGATATCTGCGCGGTCTCATCACATTCAAAGATATTCTTAAAAAGAAAAAGCACCCGGACGCCTGCAAGGACAAGCACGGGCGGTTGCGTGTCGGGGCGGCAGTCGGCGTAACAAGCGATACGCTTGATCGTGTAGCCGAGTTGGTCAAGGCGGACGTTGATGTTATCATCGTCGACACGGCGCACGGACACTCGAAGGGAGTTCTGGAAACAGTGAAACGCGTCCGGAAAAGATTCCCGAAGATTGATCTCATTGCAGGAAATGTCGGTACGGGTGAGGCAACGCGCGATATGATCCGTGCAGGCGTGGACGCGGTCAAGGTGGGTATCGGCCCCGGATCTATCTGCACGACCCGGGTTGTTGCCGGCGTCGGTGTTCCGCAGGTAACCGCCATTATGGAGTGTGTGAAAGTCGCGTCCAAATCCAACGTCCCCATCATTGCCGATGGCGGCATCAAACAAACCGGCGACATTGCAAAAGCTATCGCAGCCGGCGCTGATTCGGTCATGATCGGCGGTCTCTTTGCCGGCGTTGACGAGAGTCCCGGCGAGAAAGTTCTTTATGAGGGGCGCAGCTACAAGATCTACAGAGGTATGGGTTCGATTGAGGCCATGAGGCAGGGAAGCAAGGACAGGTATTTCCAGGATGCCGAGGACGATCTGCAGAAACTCGTGCCGGAGGGTATTGAGGGTCGAGTGCCGTACAAAGGTCCTCTTGAAGACACTATCTATCAAATGATCGGCGGGTTGCGTGCTGCAATGGGATATTGCGGCTGCCCGACAATTGCCGACATGAAAAAACGCTCGCAGTTCGTGCGAATGACGGATGCAGGGCTCCGCGAAAGCCACCCGCACGATATCGCAATCACGAAAGAAGCCCCCAACTATCATCTCTAAGCGGCAACCGGATTGATGTTCAAGAAACGACTATCGCGTTTGCGAGCCGAGCTTTCCGGGAAAGGTCTGGATACGCTCATCATCTCCACGCTGCCGCATATCCGCTATCTATCCGGATTCACCGGCTCGAACGCCCTGCTGATTGTCGGGACGAGGTCGGCAGTCTTTCTCACCGACACGCGCTACGTTCTTCAGGCCTCACGAGAGGTTTCCGGATGCAGAGTCATCATCACCACAAAACCGCTGTTCGAGGAGGCTGCGAAGCGCAAACTCCTGAGCGTTGGCAAGCGGGCAGGTTTTCAGGCAGATCAAGTTACCTATGCCCAGTATCGTTCCCTCCGCAAGTTGTTTCCCTCGATCTCGTTTGTTTCGACAAGAGACCTGGTTGAAGATGTGATGCTCGTGAAAGATCCTCACGAGGTTGATTCAATCAGGCGTGCTGTCGCCATCTCCGACAAGGTATTTCATGATGTTGTAAAAATCGTCCGCCCGGGCATTCCGGAGCTCGAGGTTGCCGGCGAGATCTCCTATCTCCACAAAAAGTACGGCGGTGAACGGGACGCCTTCGAGACGATTGTTGCCAGCGGCAAGCGGGGAGCGTTCCCGCATGCCCGCGCAAGCGAGAAGAAGATTGCGCGCGGAGAACTGGTTACACTTGACTTCGGCTGTTCCGTGAACGGATACAATTCCGATCTTACAAGAACGATCGGTGTTGGCACGCTATCCCCGCGCCTCCGTCGGATGTATGAAGTCGTGCGTGAAGCGCAGCAACTTGCAGTTGATGCTGCGCGCGGCAATATGGCGGCGGCGGAGCTGGATCACGTGGCGCGCAAGCACATTACCCGAAGAGGATTCGGGAAGTATTTCAATCACTCATTGGGTCACGGGCTTGGATTGAATGTTCATGAGCGTCCCCGCGTTTCGCAGTTGAGCAAGGAGCTGTTGCAAGTGGGAAGCGTCATTACCATTGAACCGGGAGTGTATATCCCGGAAGTGGGCGGAGTGCGGATCGAGGACGACGTTCTCTTGACGGAAGATGGTTGCGCTGTGTTGAACACGGCGCCGAAGGAGTTGGTTATTGTATGATTGGTGAAGAGACGGTGAGTGCGAACATCCTGTCGGGTGATGCCGTTGAGCAGCGGCGCGTTCTCGTCATCGCTTATTATTTTCCCCCCATGGGTCTCAGCGGAGTGCAACGAACACTGAAATTCGTGAAGTATCTGCCGCAATACGGATGGGCTCCGACCGTGTTGACAGTTGAGCCACGAGGGTACTACGCCCATGATGACTCCCTGCTTCATGAGCTCGAGGGGAAGGATGTTGCTATCATACGTACATCTTCGGCGGGTCCCGGCAAAGTGTTTGCAAAGAAGGAAACCGTCAAACTCCCTTCTGAACGAACGCGGAAGCTGCTGAGCCGTGTGAGTGATACTTTTTTTGTTCCGGACAACAAGATCGGCTGGCGCCGGAAGGCTGTGAAAAAAGCGCTTGCTCTGAACACACTCACGCCATTTGACTTGATATTTGCGACAGCTCCACCATTTACCGATTTTCTGGTAGGGGCTGATGTCAAGGCGGCTATCAATAAACCGCTGGTCCTGGATTACAGGGATCCGTGGGTTGATTATCCGCACAAGTTTTATCCTACGCCGTTTCATAAGTTACGGAACATCAATCTGGAGCGAGGTGCCCTCAAGGCGAGCAGTCACGTCGTCACTACGAATCGTAATGTCAAAGAGCTGATTCTCAAGCGGCATCGCTTTCTTACATATAATGACATCGAAATAATTCCCCAGGGGTTCGATCCTGATGATTTTCCTTCCGGCGACGATGTCCAGAGCGATCAAGTCGTTCCGAGGGCCGGAAAGATGCGCATCACATATGCCGGCGTGTTTTGGGAAGACCGTGTGCCTGATTACTTCCTGAAAGCTCTGCATGCCCTTTTCAATGAGCAGCCGCATTTGCGCAGCCGTATCGAAGCGATGTTCATAGGGAAGTTCAGGAAGGAGAACTCCAGGCTTGTGGATAAACTGAAGCTGGCGGATTCCGTGAAAGTCGTCGACTATCTTCCGCACAAAGCTTGTGTGGCGAACCTGATGGCGTCTGACGTCCTGTGGATGATCGTTGGTGATGGCGTCGGCTCACCGGGCAAGGTTTACGAGTATATCGGGGCGCGCAAGCCTATTCTTGGTTGTGTTCCTGACGGATTCCTGAAGCAGACAATTCAGGAGGCAGGTGGTAAGACTGTTGAACCGAAAGACGTTCAAGGCATTAAGGAAGCAATTCTCCAGTTCTATCATCAATACGAGAAGCGGTCGCTAAACGGACCGGCGCCACACGTTGTTGATAAATACGATCGTTCCAAACTTACAGGTCAGTTGGTGAAAGTGTTTGAATCACTGCTGGCGGTTTGATCCGTAACATCACTTTAGGCAGGCATGAAAATTCTGGTTGTTGGCAGTGGAGGTCGTGAGCATGCGCTTGTCTGGAAGATAAGCCAGAGCAGCAAAGTGACTTCATTGTTTTGCTCCCCGGGCAATCCGGGCATAGCCGAACATGCCGAGTGCCTTCCGATGAAGGCAACAGCGATCGCGGGGTTGCTTGACTTTGCAAAGAAGGAACGCATTGATCTGACGGTGGTCGGCCCCGAGCAACCGCTTGCCGAGGGAATCGTTGATGCGTTCGCCGCTGAAGGATTGAAGATTTTCGGGCCGACGAAACGGGCGGCAGAACTTGAGTGGAGCAAGGGGTTCGCCAAGGATTTTATGAAACGACACGGGATTCCCACCGCCGGGTACAGGACATTCGAGGGCTCGACACTCGAAGCTGTTACAGAGTACGTGAAGAAACTGGCGCCGCCGATAGTACTGAAAGCAGACGGCCTTGCTGCAGGCAAAGGTGTTGTCATTGCGCAATCCATAAACGAGGCGTTGGAATCGGTGCAGGAAATCCGTAAACAATTCGGTGACGCAGGAAGCCGGATTGTCATCGAGGAATTTCTTGAAGGCGAAGAGGCTTCCGTGTTTGCGATCTGCGACGGGGAGGACTTTGTGACTCTCGCTCCGGCACAAGATCACAAGCGGATTTATGACGGGGACCGCGGAAAGAACACAGGGGGCATGGGCGCGTATGCACCGGCTCCGGTCGTAACGGCCGATATTCTTCAAGCGGTTAGTGAGAGGATTATTGCCCCGACACTCAAGGGAATGGCAGATGAGAAACGGCCGTACAAGGGTTGCCTGTATGTCGGATTGATGATCACTGCGACAGGGCCGAAAGTAGTTGAATACAATTGCCGGTTCGGTGACCCGGAGACCCAGGTTGTTCTTCCGCTGTATAATGGCGATGTAGTCGAATTGTTTGATGCCGCATGTGATGGCCGCATTGCGCAGTTCGGTGCCGACTCGAATCTTCTCAAGCCGTCGTCGGCAGTATGCGTGGTTCTTGCTTCGCAAGGATATCCGGATGAGTATCCTACGGGATATGAAATTACCGGACTTGAAGATTTACAGGGCTCAAACGTCATTCCGTTTCACGCAGGAACAAAAATGCAGGGTGGGACGGTAGTGACTGCGGGGGGTCGGGTTCTCGGGATCACGGCGATAAAGCCCGATTTGGCGGGGGCAATTGAAGATGCCTACACAGCGGTGCGGGATGTCTCTTTTGCAGGCATGCACTACCGGCGTGACATCGGGAAGAAAGCATTTGTTCACTAACACCGGCGTAATGCGTTCCGGAAATCCTGACAGTAAAACAAGTAGGGGATTGCGTTGAATATTCTTGTTACGGGCGGCGCCGGGTTTATTGCGTCGCAGATTGTTGATGAGTACATCAGACTCGGCCATGAGGTGACAATCGTGGATAACCTCTCAACCGGGCGGAAGCGGAACATCAACCCGAAGGCGCTCTTCCATCAGGTTGACATCCGTGATGCGGAGGCTACAAGAAAGATATTTGAGAGCGGGAGATTTGACGTTGTCAATCATCATGCGGCACAAATGGATGTCCGTCGCTCGGTTGATGATCCTGTGTACGATGCTTCTGTCAACATCATTGGTGTGTTGAGCCTGCTCGAATCATGCGTGAAGACAGGTGTCCGTCGTGTGATATTTGCATCGAGTGGGGGGGCGATTTACGGCGAGCAGGATTATTTCCCCGCGGATGAAGATCACCCCACCCGCCCTATCTCCCCCTACGGAGTAGCGAAACTTACAACCGAACAATATCTCTTCTACTACAAGGCAGTATACGGGATTGACTCAGTCAGTCTCCGCTATGCAAACATCTACGGTCCCCGCCAGAACCCCGAAGGCGAGGCTGGCGTCGTGGCAATTTTCACTACAAAGCTTCTCGCAGGTCAGCAGCCGGTTATCAACGGAGAGGGGAAGCAGACTCGTGATTATGTATTTGTGGGTGATGTTGTAAAGGCGAACGTGCTCGCACTGCAGTCGGAAGGTTCACATGTGTTCAACATCGGCACAGGGATCGAAACTGATGTGAACCAACTATTCCATCATCTAAGGCGGATCACGAAATCCGCGGCCGAAGAGAAACACGGTCCCGCCAAGAAGGGTGAGCAGCTTCGCAGCGTTCTGACTGCTGCAAAAATCGGGAAGCAATTGGGCTGGAATCCAACCGTCACTATCGAACAGGGACTCGAGAAAACTGTTGAGTATTTCCGCACGCAAGAGGGATACGGTGCCTAGAAGTGTTGAAATAGCCAAGGTTCTATCCGGGAATCGCATTGCATTGTCACGGGCAATCTCAATTGTCGAAAACGACACCGAAGGTTCCGAAGAGTTGCTCAGGTCGATTTACCCAAAGACGGGACGTGCATACCGTATCGGAGTGACTGGCCCTCCGGGCGCAGGGAAAAGTACACTGACCAACAAACTCGCAATGCACTATCGCAAGCAGGGTCACTCGGTCGGTATTATCGCCGTTGATCCGACCAGTCCGTTCACTGGTGGCGCATTGCTGGGCGACCGCGTGCGCATGACCGATATCGAACTGGACGAGGGGGTGTTCATTCGCAGCATGGCATCCCGCGGAAGCCTCGGCGGGTTGAGCAAGAAGGCGATGGAGGCCGCCGACGTTCTCGACGCCGGAGGAAAAGACATTATTATCTTCGAGACAGTCGGAGTCGGCCAGTCCGAACTCGATATAGCGGGTGCAGCCGATACAACGGTTGTTGTTCTCGTCCCCGAGTCGGGAGATTCCATTCAGGCAATGAAAGCTGGACTGATGGAGATTGCGGATTTTTTTGTGCTCAACAAAGCGGACCGGCCCGGGGCAGAGCAGGCGGTAATGTCGATAAAGATGATCCTGCATTTCAAGCCGGCTGGTTCATGGAATCCTGACGTTGTAAAATCCGTAGCCGCCGAGGGAAAGGGAATATCCGATGTTGCGGAAAAGATCGTCGAGCACAGGAGGTTTCTCGAATCGGGCGAGGAGTTTTCGTCACGGCGCAGCAAGCGCATGGAACAACGTATCAGGGAACTGGTCGCCGATAAATTGCGTGTTGATTTCTGGACTGATGAGAGGCGGAGCATTTTGTCCGAACGGCTTGGGGGAGTCATGCAATTCTCCTCTACCCCGTATGATGTAGCAGAATTGTTAATCAATAACTTCCGTAACCAGTAGGAGAAGAGTTTATGGCAGAAGCAATGATCGCCGGCGGCATGGACCTCACCCTCACCGAGAGCCAGAAGGCGGTGCAGGAACTTGCCAGAGAATTTGCAGAAGAGGAAATTCGTCCGCATGTGATGAAGTATGACGAATCGCAGGAATTTCCTCATGACATAGTCAAAAGAGCGGCGGAGTTAGGCTTTATGGGTATGACGTGGCCGGAGGAGTTGGGCGGTGCCGGACTGTCGGAACTTGAGGCAATTGTCATCATCGAAGAAATTGCCAAGGTTGATCCTTCCATCGCCCTGACTGTTGCGTCGCACAACAGTCTTTGCACGGGGCACATCATGAAGTTTGCAAACGACGGATTGAAGAAGAAGTATGTTCCGGATCTGGCTTCCGGCCGTAAGCTGGGTGCATGGGGATTGACGGAGCCCGGCTCCGGCAGCGATTCCGGCGGGATGAAGACCGTTGCAACCCGTGACGGTGACGACTGGATTCTCAACGGCAGTAAAACTTTCATCACACAAGGCTCGGTAGGCTCGACATACGTTATCATGGCGATGACAGACCCTTCAAAGGGGAAGTATAGCATCTCCACATTTATCCTTGAGAAGGGCATGAAAGGTTTCTCTATCGGCAAGAAAGAGAACAAACTCGGTATGCGATGCAGCGATACTGCTACACTGATATTCGACAACGTCCGTGTTCCGGGTTCAAATCTTGTCGGCGAAGTGGGACATGGATTCAAGCAGGCCCTTGCTGTACTTGATGGCGGCCGTATCGGTATCGCGGCGCTTTCCGTCGGGATTGCCCAAGGGGCGCTGGATGCAAGCATCAAGTATGCCCGTGAGCGCAAGCAGTTCGGGAAAGCGCTTGCCGAGTTCCAAGCTATACAATGGAAAATTGCCGACATGGCGACCGAAATCCACGCCGCCCGACTCTTAACGCAAAAAGCGGCCTGGATGGCAACGCAGGGAATGAACTACACTCTTGCGGTAAGTCAGGCCAAACTGTTTGCCAGCGAAGCGGCAGTCCGAGCCACGAACGAAGCCGTGCAGATTCACGGCGGCTACGGCTTCATCAAGGAATTCCCCGTTGAAAAACTCTACCGCGACGTCAAGTTGATGACTATCGGGGAAGGGACATCTGAAGTCCAAAAAATGATTATCGCACGCAGCATCTTACAACTCTGACAGCGCATGACTCGAATCGGCACAGATCTTAAGAGAACCGCCTCTCTCGAAAAAAATGCGGAAAACTATCGGACGCTGCTTGAGCGGCTCGCCTTGCGCCGCGCTGAAGTCGAGCTCGGTGGTGGAAAATCCGCGATCGAGAAGCTCCACCAGAAAGGAAAACTGAGTGCACGGGAGCGCATTGCCAAGCTCATAGATCCGGGAAGCTATTTTCTTGAAGTGGGACTCTTTGCCGCGTACGAAATGTATGAAGAATATGGCGGTGCTCCGTCGTCGGGAACAGTGTTTGGGGTCGGCAAGATCCATGGTCGTGACGTTGTTATCGTGGCGAATGATGCAACGGTGAAGGCCGGAGCCTGGTTTCCGATTACTGCCAAGAAAAATCTGAGGGCGCAGGAAATTTCCATCGAAAACCGTCTGCCGATCGTGTACCTCGTCGATTCTGCAGGAGTATTCCTCCCTTTGCAGAGCGAAATCTTCCCTGACAAAGAGCACTTCGGCCGCATATTTAGAAATAACGCCGTCATGTCATCGCTTGGCATCACACAGATCGCCGCCATCATGGGGCCTTGTGTTGCCGGAGGAGCGTATCTTCCCATCATGAGTGATGAGGCGATGATCGTCGACAAGACTGGCAGCGTATTTCTGGCGGGATCACATCTCGTCAAAGCTGCTATCGGTGAGGAAATTGATAATGAGAGATTAGGCGGAGCAACAGTACATTGCGAGATCAGCGGTGTCACTGACCACAAGATGGCAAATGATGATGAGTGTCTGGAGAAGGTCCGCAGCATTATCGGGAAGCTCGGCAGACGCCCGACCGCGGGTTTCGACCGGATTGCCGCCAAACCGCCGAAGTTTCCTCTGGAAGAGATCTACGATTTCTTTCCTGCAGACAGGGCAAAACCATACGACACCTACGAACTTCTCGCACGCATCCTTGACGACAGCGAGATTGATGAGTACAAGGAAGGGTACGGCAAAACGCTGATCACCGGCTACGCACGCATCGACGGATGGGCTGTCGGGATTGTGGCAAACCAGCGCTCGGTAGTGAAGAACGCCAAGGGCGAGATGCAGGTCGGCGGCGTGATCTATAGCGATAGCGCAGACAAGGCGGCACGTTTCATCTTGAACTGCAATCAGAAGCTCATTCCTCTTGTTTTTTTCCAGGATGTTGCAGGGTTTATGGTCGGCAGCCGGGCGGAACACGGGGGCATTATCAAAGACGGTGCAAAGCTTGTCAATGCAGTCGCCAACAGCGTTGTACCCAAATTCACGTTCATGATTGGTAATAGCTACGGCGCCGGGAACTATGCAATGTGCGGCAAGGCGTACGATCCCCGGCTGATCTACGCGTGGCCGACCGCGCAGATTGCCGTCATGGGAGGCAAGCAGGCAAGCGAAACACTGCTCGGAATCAAGATCCATCAGATGGAAAAGGGAGGCAAGCACATCTCGAAAGAGGAGCAGCAGCAGTTGCTGGCCGAAATCCAGAGCCGCTATGAAAGCGAGACTGATCCGTATTTTGCCGCTGCGCGGTTGTGGGTGGATGGCATTGTTGATCCGGCAGAGACGCGGCAAATTGTTTCCCGTGGAATCGAAATGGCAGCGAACAATCCGGAAATACCAAAGTTCAATCCCGGAGTGATTCAAACGTGAAGAAGGCGTGAGGGCGGAGATCATTAAAATCGTGATCCTTGCAATACTCCTTACGGGAACCGTTCCGGCAATGTTTGGCCAGGTGCCGGTTTTCCCCGACAGGGCGGAGATGCCGGAGCTCATAAGTTTCTTTGCTCCTGTCATCTTTCCCAAGGTAATTCAGGACGGCTACGCTTTGAAGCAGTATGTCCGTAGCGAGCAGTTTCGCGAGTTCCGCAGCGCGTACGGCGATCTCTTTTCTGTTGATGCGATTTTCGACAAGGCCATGCGCCTCTCGTGGAACAATGCATACGAGGCGCTGCTTATCTCGTTGTTCGCGACTATGGATCACAGCAAGTTCGGCGTGAGGGTGCCTCTGCTCGGTCCGCTTATCTGGGTGCCGCTTACATCGGAAAGTGAGGAAGAGTTTCGGGCCCGAATTGCTGCGCTTCCCCGCTCTCTGTACCCTGATTCACCGGAAAGCGGAGCAGGAGATCGTGATAAGCTACAGCATTTTTTCGGCTCGGCGTTTCTTGCTTACGTGTTTGAGAGTCGGGATGCTGCTGACAGGATCGGCGAGTTCATCGAGTGGGGGGAGGACAAGGTGATTGTTGACGGCGCACTTGATGAAAGGGATTTTAGAGCAAACCGGCACGGGCAGGATTTCGGCTTGAGGCTTCTTGAGGATAGGGCGGCATTGCCATCCCCCTTCTTCCGTTTTGTCATAGCGCAAAGTGATTCGCACCTTACAATACATCCCGTTGCGCCTGATTTGTTAGACCAGGAGAAGAAATGAAGTCCATTCTGGTAGTAGATGACGACAAAGAGATCCGCGAGTCGCTGCGGATGATTCTGCAGTATGCAAAGTATGATACACATTTCGCCGAAGACGGCACTTCCGCGCTCTCCCAACTCGCTTCCTTCTCCTTCGATCTCGTTTTGCTTGATATCAAGATGTCAGGCATGGACGGCATCGAGGTATTGAAGAAGATCCGGGAGACGGATCAGGAAACCCCCGTTGTCATGATCTCCGGACATGCCACCATCGAAACGGCAGTTGAGGCCACGCGCATCGGGGCATATGACTTTCTGCAAAAACCGCTCGACAAGGACAAGCTGTTAATCGTCGTCCGTAACGCCACCGAGAAGCGGCGCCTGCTCGTTGAGAACAAGCAGATGAAAGAGAAGGTCGAAGGCCGCAGCGTCATTCTCGGCGAGAGCCAGAAAATCAAAGATGTGTTGGCCAATATCGACCGGGTCGCTCCGACCGATGCTCGTGTGCTGATTACAGGGGAGAATGGCGTTGGAAAAGAGCTTGTTGCAAAAGCGATTCACCGGCAAAGCAAGAGGAAAGAAAAGCCCCTGATAGAAGTGAATTGCGCGGCCATCCCCAACGAACTCATTGAATCCGAATTGTTCGGTCACGAAAAAGGTTCATTCACGGGGGCAACGAATCAGCGTATCGGCAAGTTCGAGCTTGCCGATGGAGGCACGATCTTTCTTGACGAGGTTGGTGACATGAGTATGAACGCACAAGCGAAAGTCTTGCGTGCGTTGGAAGAAGGCAAAATAGAACGTGTCGGGGGGAATAAACAAATTGCAGTGGATACGCGGGTGATAGCTGCAACCAACAAAAATCTCCCCGAGGCCATCAAGCAGGGTCTGTTCAGGGAAGACCTGTACCACCGGCTGAACGTCATTCCGATTCCTGTTCCGCCTTTGCGTGAGCGGCGCGATGATATCCCGTTATTGGCTTCGGCGTTTGCCGAGGAGCTTTGCCAGCGTTATGGCATGGGCACCAAGAAATTCTCTGAAGAGACTCTCCAGAAGATGAAGAACATGGACTGGCCGGGGAACGTGCGCGAACTGCGCAACATCGTTGAACGGCTGCTGATCATGACGCCCTCGAACACGATTGAGCCCTCGGCTCTTGAGCAAGGGGCGAGCGGCCCCAGAACGGAATTTGATGACTTGCTGAGCTTGGGGGGGACTTTTCAGGACTTTAAAGACAGGGCAGAGGCCGCATACATTAAGAAGATGCTGGACGAGTATCACTGGAACATCAGCAAAACTGCGGAAGCACTCGACATCCAGCGAAGCCATCTGTATAACAAGATGAAAAAATTCGGCATGACCCGCGGTGACGAGGATGCCGGTTAAAGCCTCCGCTGACGGACAGCCTCGAACATCACTAACGCCCCAGCCACCGAGGCGTTGAGCGACTGTATCTTGCCAAGCAGGGGAATCTTCACAAGAAAATCACAATGCTCTTTCACCAGCCGGCGTATTCCTTTTCCTTCATTCCCTACTACGATTCCGATCGGTGAAGTATAATCGACGGCGTCGTACGTTTTGTCGCCTGCCTCGTCAAGACCCGCAATCCAAAAATGTTCCTTCTTCAACGCTTCGAGTGTGTTGACGATGTTGGTGACCTCTGCGATCGGAATGTGAGCTGTCGCCCCTGCCGACGCCTTGATCACTGTTGCATTCACGGGGGCAGAATGGTGTTTCGGAACCACAACCCCGTGCGCCCCCGCACATTCCGCTGAACGGATGAGCGCGCCAAGGTTCTGCGGGTCTTCAATTTCGTCGAGAATCAGAACAAACGGCTTTTCGCCTTTGGATGCGGCACGTTCGAGAATTGCTTCGATTGAAGAGTATGTATGGCGTGTTTGAAGTACGGCGACAACCCCCTGGGTCATCTGGTCGTGCGCAAGTTCACGGAAGTGATGACGGTCGGCTTCCACGACGGGTACTCTGCGCTTCGTGGCGAGGGTCTTGATCTCTTCAATCGGTTTGCCATGAACGCCGGGGAGCACGACGATACGCTCGATGGCTGTTCCGCTTCGGAGAGCTTCAATGACAGGCTTTCGTCCGGCGATCAGTTCCGCCATGGCTGCTTACGTGGATATACTACGTGGGGTGGATTGTGCCTGCCGACGCGCATGTTTCCGGGCAAGATATTTCTCGATGCCCCAGCCTACAAGAAACACTGCAACGCCGATGAGACTTAAGTAGAGTTCCATCCACATGCTTGCGCTGAAGATACCTTGCACCAGCCCGATCATCACACAGGCGATGCCGAGGGCTTCAAATCCCTTTGCGACATAGAACATCAACGGGAAATCTCCATGTCGCTGTCGTCGTCGGTGTCTCCCGCATCGCCATCCTCTGCCTTGCTGATTTGCTGGAGGCGAATCTTGAACCCATGTTCATGTATGCGGTGTTTGAAAGCCATACGCTTGTTGATATGTACGACCGGAAAGTCCTCTTTGTATTCATCATAGAAGGCTTCGCCGGCTATAAGCTTGTAGACTTTAAGCGTGAAGGGAATTTCTGCCTGCACTTTTTCCAGCACGGCTTGTGCTTCATCGCACAGGTGGCAATCTTCTTTGGAGTACAACTCTACAAGCGTCATGGTACCGTCTCCTGTGTGCGGTTTGATGAGAGACGGAAAGCCCATACTGCGCCGATTATGAACAGGACAATGCTTATGAGTTGCGCCTCCGAAAGTCCGAAAAGGAATCTGGGATTAAGCCTCAGAAACTCGACACTGAACCGGAATGCACTTGACATCATGAGATAGATGGCAAAGAGCATACCGTCCGGATAGTTCTTTTTCCGGAAGTAATTCCACATCAGAATGAACCCGGCAACCCCGAGGAGCATTTCGTACACAGGGGTCGGGTGGCAGGGAGTGTTGTTGGGCACTACGCAGTTGGGATACTGGCATGCAACTTCGGGGAAAATGGCAAACGCCTTTGAGGGGGGATAGGTCCCGTTTTCGTAGTTTGTTCCCCATGGCAGATCCGTCGGAAAACCGTAATCACCATCCCCCGAGAGATGGCATCCGATGCGAGCAACACCGTAAGCAAGGATCAATGCGACGCCGAGCCCGTCAAGGACTTTCAGGATCGGAATCTTGCGCTGCTTAATGTAGACGACAATCGCAGCGATGCCGAGAATGAAACCGCCATACCATGTGAGTCCCCCGGCGGAAAAGAGGGTATCAATAAATGACTGCTTCGCGGTTTCCCAATTCTCGATGACATAGAGCAACTTGGCGCCGATTATGCCGAAGATCAACGCTACGATAGTGATGTTGCTTGCTTCGTTCGGGTTAAGGCGCTTGCGTTTGAGTTCGAGGGAGAGGATATAACTGCCAAGCAAGAAGCCGATGCCAAGCATCAGTCCGTAGCTGTATACTTTGATCGGTCCGATTTCAAAAAGTACTGGGATCATGCAACGACGAATTCGATAAAGGATTTTTTTGGTGATTTCACAAGTGTAATGCTCTTTGCCGAGACCTCAACGGTGCACTCAGTTGCAGTTCCGTCAAAACTCTCAACGTGGATATGCACGGCGCCGCGCAAATGTTCATACTCTTTCATGAAGCGGGCGGTTCCCGAAGAGGGGAGGCTGAGTTGCGGCGTCTTTAGTCCGAGGATTTTATACCTCAGCGTATTATCCTCTTGTTCTTCGCGTACCGAGATTTCGTAGCGGAAGGTGGCAAAGGCTTTTATCGTCTCGAGTGTAATGAGGGTTGTAGGACGCTGGGTCCGTTCGTTGAAGTGCGGTGCAATCGTCAGGCGGTATTCAATTTCCTCGGGTTTTTTCTTTGCCATGCAGGCTGCTTACCCCTCGAAGTATGTTGCTTCTTCCTGCTTGAACATTTCCACGATTTCTTTCGGGGATTGCATCTCCAGAAGCCGGGTCCGAAATTCGGCTTTGTTCATCAGCCGGGAAATTTTGCTCAAGAGTTTTATGTGCGGGCCGACCATGTTTGCCTTGCTGACGAGGAGGAACACAAGCCGCACCGGCTTTTCGTCAAGTGACTCGTAGTCAATCGGGTCGGCAGTTACGGCGAACGCTCCCACAATATCGGAAACCGCGTCCGTTTTGCCGTGCGGGATTGCGAATCCGTCTCCTACGCCGGTGGACATGATGCCTTCCCGCTCGAACACTGCCTCGCGAACCTTCTCCTTGTCCAGTACTTTGGACGACTTTGCGACAATATCAATGATTGCATTGATAATGTCCTTCTTGTCCGATCCCTGGAGGTGTGTAACAACAAGATCTTCAGTTAATAGATCGCTGATTTTCATTCTTCAGGATACTCCTATGCTTCGTCGCGCCATTGAATCACTTTGCGCTCGTATTGGTTTGCCAATTCATCGGCGACACTCTTTTCCGGTGCCTCGGCATTGATATGGAACAGCGGCCGCTCTTTATCCGGCAACAGCAGAACAGAGGCACGCGTTCCATTCTGATCGAGATGAATCTTGACTCCGTCGACGAGGTCCCGGTGTTTTCCCTCGGAGTCGCGCATGATGTTGCGCATCACCTTGCCTTTATGCTCCCACGAACAATTCACGTTCCGCTTGGACAAGTACATGCGGGGGAGTTCAGCATCAATTTCACCAAGGCGTTTTCCGGTCAACGCCATCATCTCCAGAATCTTGACAAACGAGAACATCGCATCGGTTGCAAAGAAGAAGTCACTAAAGATAAAACCGCCTTTATTGCCACCGACAAACCGCGGCTTCTTGTGTGTCGCCGCCTCCATCATTGCGAGATGACTGTCACGCGTTTTGTTTACTTTGACGTTCTTTTGTGCGCAGATCAGGTCGATATCGCCTGAGGCGGTAATCGGGACGGCAATCTCGGCAACATCCGGTGTTGTTTGAAGGAACAATTCCGTGACGATGGTCAGCAACCTGTCGCTTGTGATCGCCTCGCCCTTCTCGTTGACGACGAAGATCTTCTCGCCTCCAGCGTCAATGAGGCATCCCATGTCGTATTTCAATGACGTTACAATATGCGAGAGTTGCTTGATCGACGCGTCGAATTCAGCCTGGTCCCGGGTGAGGCGTTTCGGATCCAGATGGGCGTTCGTCGCAATCACCTGGCATTCAAACGAGCCGAGAATGATCGGGAAGATCGTTGACGCGACCCCGTTCGAATAATCAATGACGAGGTTGTATTTCTTTTTATTGATTGCCTCGACATTGATTGCCGCAAGAAATTTCTCACGATATGCCTCGGTTGTCCGCTCGGGAAAGTAGATACTGCCCACTTTGTCCCTCGGTGCTCTGGGGAAATCCTCTCCGAAAAACAACCGCTCGATGTTCTTGGTCCGGCCGGAGGGCAGATCTTTACCTCCCGCATCAAAAAAGATAATGTCGGTCAGGTTCTTATCGAACGGCGAGCGTCGGACGTGTATGCCGCCGGCTTCTTTCCCGCTGCTCAGCTCGTGCCGCAAGAGGGGAATGGACATTGCGCGGAGATCGTATGTGTTTACACCAGCTGAAATCAATCCGCAAATAAGTGCACGATTGATCATGCGGGAAACATTGTCGGAATCACGGCAGGTAACGACAGCTTTGCCCTCACCGATGAAGGCGCCATACGCAGCCCCCAGTTTGGCACCGAACTCGGGATTCATTTCGATGTTGGAGAGCCCGGTCACGCGGGCGTCGGTGAACAGCTCGCGAAGCCACTTGTCCTCCCACACAAGGCTGCGTGTAAGGATTGCTCCTTCCTCGACCACCTTCTCGGGCCAGAGCTTGATATTCGACGAAAGCTGTGCCTTGCGGCCGATCCAGCATCCGTCGCCGATGAATACATTCTCCGAAACAACGGCCTTCTCGCCAATCGAGCAGCGAGAGCACACAACGTCGTTCGACAATTCCGTGCTGTGTCCGATCACTACATCGTTCCATGTAACCACATTCCGCAGGACGGCGCCGGGGCCGATAACACAGTTATCGCCGATGACACAGTTGGAGAGGTGAACATCATCGCCGATAGTGACGTTTTTCCCAAGTACGACACTACCGCTGATGGACAACGTTTCCTTTTCAAAGGAGCATCCCTCGCCGTATGTGAGCGATCCGTCAGAGGTACCCTCGATGTTTACCTTTACCCGTCCTTTGAGGGCGTCGATGTGCGCCTCTTGATATTCGTTCAGGTTTCCAATGTCCCGCCAGTAGCCGTCCGAAATGTAGCCATAAAGCCCGAGGTCGTTGCGCAACAGGTGAGGAAAAAGATTCTTGCTGAAGTCGAATTCCTCGCGGTACGGAATGAGCTCCAGAACCTCAGGCTCGAGGATGTAAATTCCTGTATTGATCGTGTCGCTGAATACCTCGCCCCATGATGGTTTTTCGAGGAACCTGGTGATTTTGTTGTCGGGTCCGGTGATGACCACACCGAAGGCGAGAGGGTTGGTGGCGTGTGTCAGAACGATGGTTGCCTTGGCTTTTTTTTCTTCATGAAAGCGTAAGGCGGCCGTAAGGTCAAAATCCGTCAGCACGTCTCCGCTGATGACCATGATGCGCTCATTCAATCCCTTCGTGGCATTCCTGACGCTTCCGGCTGTTCCATAGTCCGCTTCGGCCTTGACGTATGACATGTTTATGCCTAAGCGCGAGCCGTCACCGAAATAGTTGGTGATAACTTCAGGTGAATAAAACAGGGTGGCGATCATATCCGTGATGCCGTGTTGCTTCAACAGCTCCACGATGTGGTGCATCATCGGCTTGTTCATTACGGGCGCCATCGGTTTGGGCGTATTGCAGGTGAGCGGGCGTAAGCGCGTCCCGAACCCGCCAGCCATGATAATCGCTTTCATGATACGCTTGATGCTATTTGAGAGGAATGAGTTAGCCTGGATTGATGCGCTGTAACGCCTTCAAGATAACAATTCAGCTTTTCGGATACAATTCCCAAATCTGCCTGCGACGCGACGCTTTGTTTAGCCAAGTGCGGCTTCCAGGTCGGCGAGAATATCGTCCACGTCCTCAATCCCGACCGATATACGCACCAGGCCGTCGGTTACACCGATGCGAGCACGCTGCTCGGGGGGGATCGCAGCATGCGTCATGGTTGCAGGATGGGTGATGATTGTTTCAACGCCCCCCAGGCTCTCAGCGAGAGCGCATAACCGTACTTTCTTCAAAATGGCACCGGCGGCATCCAGACTTCCCAGATCGAATGAGATCATTCCCCCGAAGCTACGCATTTGCTTCTTTGCCAACTCATGTTGAGGATGGTCGGCGAGTCCCGGATAGTAAACCTTCTTGATCTTGTTTTGTTTTACCAGCCATTCGGCAACGATCATTGCGCTTTCGCAATGTTGCTTCATCCGTACGGCAAGAGTTTTGGTCCCGCGAAGACAAAGCCAGGCATCGAACGGGCCGAGAATGCCTCCAACAGCTTTTTGCAGAAAACGGAGCTTTTCGGCAAAGGTATCATTGTTTGTTACCAGGAAGCCGCCAAGCATGTCGCTGTGTCCGTTGAGGTACTTGGTGAGACTGTGAACAACGATGTCGAAGCCGTGATCAATGGGTTGCTGAAGATAGGGAGTGGCGAATGTATTATCCACCACCGAAATGAGCTTGAACTTCTTCGCTATTGCTGCCGCGCCTGCCAGATCGGTGATTTCCATGGTCGGGTTCGTCGGTGTTTCGATGAAGAGCATCTTCGTGTTCGGGCGAAGCACACGCTCGACGTTCTGCAAATCGGTCGTATCCACGAAATCAAACTGCAGCCCGAAATCTTCCCATACCATCTTTGCGATGCGGTACGTTCCGCCGTAGACGTTCCACGACATAATGACGTGATCTCCCGGCTTAAGCAGGTGCATAACAGCATCCACTGCCGCCGTGCCCGAGCCGAATGCCATGCCGTGTGTGCCCTTCTCGAGGGCGGCGATATTTTGTTCCAGCGCTGTGCGCGTGGGGTTGGAAACACGCGAGTATTCATAGCCCTTATGCTTTCCCAATTCCTCCTGAACATACGTAGAGGTGAGGAACACGGGTGTCATGATGGCTCCAGTGACGGGTTCGGCTGGTTGTCCCGCGTGAATAGCTTTTGTCGAGAATCCTTGTTCTTTCATATGCCTGGTTATGCTGTGCTTTACTTTTGCATGAATTCAATGACGTCGTACCGTGTGAGGATGCCGACGGTTTTCTGGTTCTCTTCAACGAGAACGGCTGCGTTCCGTTTCATCGTCAGGAGTTTGAGAACATCTTCAATCTCAGAATCTATGTTTATCGTCGGGAAGGGTGGGGTCATCACTGTGCTGACGGGGGATTCCATCAATGCGGGGCGTTCGATCACAGTTGTCATCACCTCCGTGTCGGTAAGCGAGCCGACCGGTTTGCCACGCTCAAGAACGGGAATCTGTGATACATCATGTTGTCTCATCAACTCAAGCGCTTTCCGCACATTGGTCATCGGGTCAACATCCACGATTTGCCCCATTTTGTTTTTGGACTCAATGACGTATCGGGCTGTGATTTTTTCCGGCACGAGGAAGCCGTTTTCTTCCATCCAGTCATCATTGAAAATTTTGCTGAGGTAGCGCTCGCCGGAATCGGGCAGCAAGACTACCACAACGTCATCGTCCTTGAAGCGGTGCGCAATCTTCATCAGGCCGGCAACCGCCGTTCCGGCTGAGCCGCCCACCATAAGTCCTTCTTTGCGGGTGAGTGCCCGTGCCATCAGGAATGACTCCCGGTCATCCGCATCCACGACTTCATCGATGTACTGAAAATCGAGCGTGCCCGGGACATAGTCTTGTCCGATGCCTTCGACCTTGTAAGTCTTGAGGAGGGGAGTGATCTTTTTTGTGTAGAAGTACTCCTTGAGCGCTGATCCCTTCGGATCCACGCCAATGACCTTGATGTTCGGGTTTTTCTCCTTCAGGAATTTACCCGTTCCGGTGATCGTGCCTCCCGTTCCAATGCCGCAAACGAAATAATCAATCTGTCCGCCAGTCTGTTCCCAGATCTCGGGGCCGGTGGTGTTGTAATGAGCTTCAGGGTTGCGCGGATTGTAGTATTGATTTGCAAGGATTGCGTTAGGCGTCTCACGCACACGGCGTTTGGCGACCTCAGTGTAGCTTTCCGGCGACTCGTGCGGAACTGCTGTCGGCGTAACGATCACCTCGGCGCCGAAGGCGCGCAGCAATCTGATCTTCTCCATACTCATCTTGTCGGGGAGTGTGAACACCGTTTTATATCCCTTTACGGCTGCAACAAGGGCAAGCCCCATGCCGGTGTTCCCAGATGTTGATTCGATTATTGTGCCTCCCGGTTTCAGGCGACCATCGTGTTCAGCCTCTTCAATGATACTGACACCGATTCTATCCTTGACTGAGCCTCCCGGATTGAAGTACTCGACCTTTGCCAGTATCAGTCCTTTGGCTCCTTTAGGGATGTTGCTGAGACGGACGAGCGGCGTTTTGCCGATTGTTTGGAGAATGTTGTCGTAGTAACAGACTTTTGATGGATCCTTTGCCATAACTATCCTTTCAGTGAAGCGAGTGTGCTTGTAAGTTTGTCGGCAGAATTCCGGAATCCTTTTTCTTCCATCTCGTTCAAGGGAAGAGTAAGTACTTCCTCGACGCCGTTCGTTCCCACGACGCACGGGAGGCTAAGGCAGATATCGGTGATTCCGTACTGGCCGGTCATCAACGTCGATACGCTCAACACCGATCGGTAATTTCCGAGAATGGCCTCGACTATCGACACGAGGCCGAGCCCGATTGCGTAGTAGGTTGACCCTTTGCGCTTGATGATTTCATAGGCGGCATCGCGCACGCTGATGAAGAGTTTGTCCATTGCCGCCTGATCGTAGACTTTGTTGCCGAGGGGGGCGAACTTCGCAAGGCGCACGCCGCCGATGTTTGCGAGGCTCCAGACCGGAATCTCGGAATCGCCGTGTTCTCCGATGATGTACGCATGCACGCTGCGCGGGTCAACGTCGTAATACTGCCCCAACAAATGACGGAAACGGGAAGTGTCGAGGATCGTTCCGGATCCGATGACTTGGGATGGCTTCAGTCCCGATTCCTTCAGCGATATGTACGTGAGGATATCGACGGGATTGGTCGCGATGAGGATAATTCCGTGCGGGTTATACTTCACGATTTGCGGGACTATGCTGCGGAAGATTGCGGCGTTGCGGCTCAGCAAATCAAGCCGGGTTTCGCCGGGTTTTTGCGAAGCTCCTCCGCAAATCACGACCACGTTGCACTCTGCGAGGTCCGGATACTCGCCAACGCGAATCCGCATCGGGCTGCCGAACTGCAGTCCGTGGTTAAGGTCCATTGCCTCGCCTTCCGCCTTCTCACGGTTTACGTCAACCAGCACAAGTTCGGTTGCCACTTCCCTGATCATCAGCGCGTAGGCGAATGATGCACCTACGTTTCCCAATCCGACTAATCCCACTTTCCGCTTGCCGCCCGGTGTCACGCCTTTCTCCTTCTGTTGATTGTACTGGCGGCAAATCCCGCCCCGAACCCGTTATCGATGTTCACGACCAAGACTCCTGCAGCACAGGAGTTCAACATTGTAAGCAAGGGAGCTACGCCCTGAAAATTCGCCCCATACCCGACCGAAGTTGGGACTGCTATCACGGGCACGTCCACTAGTCCTCCTACAACGCTCGGAAGGGCGCCATCCATTCCAGCGACGACGATTATCACGGCCGCGGAACGGAGTTTCTGATTTTGTGTAAGTATGCGATGAATACCCGCAACCCCGACATCTGTGAGGCGATCGACCATGTTCCCCATAAGTGATGCAGTCTCGGCGGCTTCCTCCGCCACGGGGAGATCGGAAGTGCCCGCGGTAACAATGAGAACAGTTCCTATGCCGCGCGGTTTCACGAGATGTTCATTTGCAATGATTGTTCTGCCGAGCGGGTTGTAGCGCGCCTTGCGAATGACCTTTTTCACGGCACGAAACTGCTCCGATGTTGCTCTGGTTCCAAGCAAAATGCTTCCATGCTTCACAATTCGGTGGGCTATTGCGGCAACTTGGGCAGTCGTTTTTCCCTCACACAAAATAACCTCCGGGAACCCTTGACGTATTTCCCTGTGCCTATCGAGAGAGGCAAAGCCGAGTTGCTCAACCATCGATGACGACAGTGCTTGCAGAAGATGTTCGTCGGGGATTGTGCCTTTCTTGTACGCTTGCAGGAGTTTCTTGACCTCAGGTTTGATCATCAATCAACACTTTGGGGAGACTGGGTTGCGGGGACGTTGGATTTTTGCATGTCCAATATACTCCTTTCATCATCCTCATGCAAGAAGCACGCCAACGCTTGCGTCGTTGATTCTGCGATTGATTTTCGTTATCCTCATTGAGAATATGGATGAAATAACAGTACAATCCTATCTCATTGCGCTTCTTGCAGGGTATGCAATCGGATCGTTTCCGACCGCGTACCTCTTGGTGAAGTGGAGACATAACACCGACATCCGCAAAGCCGGGAGCGGTAACGTCGGGACACTGAACAGCTATGAGGTAACCGGTTCGAAGAGGGTAGGCATCGTCGTTCTCATTGTGGACTTTTTCAAGGGTGTGGCTGCCGTTTTAATCGCAGGAGCCATTTCGGGTGATGGATTTGCGGTGGGTGCTGCAGCCTGTCTTGGTGCGGTTATTGGACATAACTTTCCGGTGTGGTTGGGTTTCAAGGGCGGGAGAGGGCTGGCCACGGCCGCTGGCGGTGTAACGGTTCTCGGGTGGATACTGTTGCCAATATGGCTGGTCAGCTGGTATATCGGCAACAAGATTTTCAAGGATGTCAATCTTGGTAATACTGTAGCAACGTTGTCCCTTCTCATCGGTGCGGTGTTTGTTCCGGTCGGATTGCTCTTAAAGGCTCTTGCCCCCGCCACGGAGCCTTCGAATTTCAGGATATTTGTTGTTCTCCTTGCGCTGATTATTCTCAGCCGGCTGATTCAGCCTGTGGCGGAGTATTTTTCCCAAAGACGGAAAAAAGGATAGGTTTCAGAAGAGGGGTACAAGTGCGAGTAGTATAGGGAGATTCAGTCATGAATGGAAAAGTAATGCTCAGTCTTGCAATCATTCCCCTGCTTGTGGGGGGCCTCGTCGGATATGGTATCGGACAGGCGGGTGGACATCAAGAGTCGGTGGACGACAGATATGCTGACGCGCCGTTTGAGGAGGCGAGATCGGCATCGGCGCAGTCGCAGCAACGTGCCGGAACCAATGATGATATTGCCAGCTCAAGACAGAATGCCATCACGAGAACCGTGTCCACGTGTTCGCCTGCTGTCGTCGGTATCAACGTCATCGAAGTCCGTCAACTCAGGTACCGAAGTCCTTGGGGAGATGATCCTTTCTTTCGTCACTTTTTTCCGGACCAGGTGTACACACAGCAGATTCAGGAACTTGGCTCGGGGTTCATCATCTCTCCTGACGGATACGTTGTCACGAACGATCATGTCGCCGGCAATGCCAAGGAAATAACCGTGACGATGACGAACGGGGACAAGTATAAAGCAGAACTCATCGGCACGGATCAGATCACCGACCTCGCTTTATTGAAAATCGATGCCCAGAATCTACCATACCTGAAGCTGGGAAATTCTGATGACGTTGTTATCGGGGAGTGGGTGATAGCATTCGGCAATCCGTTCGGCCTCTTTGATGTGAACAACAAACCGACGGTAACAGTGGGAGTGGTGAGTTCCACGAATATGAACCTGCGCGCCCAACAAGGAAGAACATATCGTGGAATGATTCAAACAGATGCGGCGATCAACTCCGGCAATAGCGGCGGTCCGCTGGTCAACAGTCTGGGTGAGGTTATTGGTGTTAATTCCGTGATCTACACCCCGAACCAGGGGAGTATCGGTCTCGGGTTTGCCATACCGGTGAACAAGGTGAAAGCTGTTATCGCCGAGCTGAAACGGAGCGGGAAGATCGAGCGGGAGTATTATACAGGACTTGAGATACAGAATGTTGATGAGCGCGTTGCCCGGTATTTCGGATTGCCCCGCGCTGAAGGGGTCATTGTCAGTAACGTGTACCGGAGGAGTCCTGCTGAGCGCTCTGGATTCCGACCCGGTGATATTATCGTCAAGGCGAACGGCGAGCGGGTAGCCGACCAGTCAACCCTCATTTCGATTCTCGAGGACTCACGGATCGGTGATGTTATCAAGTTTACAGTCATCCGTGAGCGCCGCGAGATGGAAATCCCCTTGAAACTTGAAAAACGTTCGGCATGAACAGGACAACTTCTCTTACTCTAAACCTCCGGCTGGTTTCAATACGACTGGTCGTCGCTATTCTTCTTGCGTTGGCAGCGGGTACGACGCAGGCATTTTCGCAGGCGTTTTTTTCGCTTCAATGGGAGGTATCAGAGCCGACCGAATCTTTCAAACAAAGCGCCGGAACAGGATTTGGGGGAAAGCTCTCCTATATCCATTTTGTGAGTCCACGCCTCGCAATTACCGGAAGCACCGGTTACACGGAGTGGGGACCACGAGTAAACGCGGCGCCGTTTTCGGATTACAAGCTTGTTAGCGTGCCTGTAGGACTTGGGATTGATCTCTTGTTTACGCGTGGAATTGTTTCCCCATATGTTGGTGTCACCGCAGGGATGGATTATCTACGGATCAGAGGTATTTCGCCGGGCGACCCGGCCGGCGTGTATCAGGACAAAAGTGAACTCCGGTTTTCCGTATCGCCACATCTTGGGGTCGGCATTCATGTAGCGGGTCCGGTTGGCGTTTTACTCACCGGCTCGTATAAGGTTCTCTTTACCGACCCTGCTTCCAGGCTCTTCATTCTTGGTGTTGGCCTCGCTGTAGGCCTCTAACCGGGTTACATCTTACCCCTTTTTTCGTTACATTTGGAAGCGGAATCCATCAGGCTTCCGCACCGTAATCTCCCCTGTTCAACAATCAACTTAACATGATAGCGCGCTATACCCGCCCCGAAATGGGGAAAATATGGGAAGATAATAACAAATTCTCCATATGGCTCGAGATCGAGCTATTGGCGTGTGAGGCGCAAGCCGATTTGGGTGTCATTCCGGCCGGGTCGGTCAGAGTAATGCGCGAGAAGGCAAAGTTCGATGTCGCGCGAATCGACGAGATCGAAAGGGAAGTGAAGCACGATGTAATCGCATTTCTCACGAATGTCGGGGAGTATATCGGGCCGGATGCCCGCTTCATGCACCTCGGCATGACGTCGTCCGATGTGCTGGATACATGCCTTGCGGTTCAGATGAAGCAGTCGGGGGAGTTGTTACTGCAGGGGCTGGGCAGACTTGCCGATGTGCTTGCGAGAAGGGCGAAAGAGTTCAAGCACACGGTGATGGTCGGTCGAACCCATGGCATCCATGCTGAGCCCACAACATTCGGGTTGAAGCTGGCATTGTGGTACGACGAAACGCGCCGGAATATCGCGCGGCTTGAAGCGGCGAACGGGCGGATCGCCGTGGGGCAGATTTCGGGGGCTGTTGGAACATTCGAGCATCTCAGTCCCGCCGTCGAGGAATACGTGTGCGAAAAGCTGGGACTGAAGCCTGCGCCCGTATCGACGCAGATTCTGCAACGGGACCGGCATGCGGAGTTCATGACAGTCCTGGCCGTCATCGGGAGTTCGCTGGAGAAGTTTGCCACGGAAATCCGCCATCTTCAGAAGACGGAAGTACTGGAGGCTGAAGAGTATTTCTCCAAAGGGCAAAAGGGGTCATCTGCCATGCCGCACAAGCGTAATCCGATTACGTGCGAGCGTATTGCAGGACTGTCCCGCGTTCTGCGCGGGAATTCCCAGGCGGCAATGGAAAACGTAGCGTTGTGGCACGAGCGTGACATCACACATTCTTCCGTCGAGCGCGTTGTAATTCCGGACAGTTGCATCCTGCTGGACTACATGATCAGCCTGATGAATGATGTGATCGACAAACTTCTTGTGTATCCCGAGAACATGTTGAAGAACCTTGAGCGTACACGCGGCCTGATATTCTCGCAATCCGTTCTTCTTGCCTTGACGAAGAAGCAGATGAAGCGGGAAGACGCGTACAGGGTTGTCCAATTACGGGCGATGGAAGTTTGGCAATCGGGAAAGAACTTCAAGGAACTTCTTCTCGATACGCCCGAGGTCGTGAGCGTTATCGGGAGGGAAGGAATTGAAGAGTTGTTTGATTTGCAGAAGAGCATCAAAAACGTAGACTACATATTCAATCGAGTTGGACTCGCATAACCGGAAGGATACTTAAACATGGCGAAGAAATTCCAGAATTTTATCAATGGTAAATGGGTAGATGCCAAATCGGGGCAGACATTCGAAAACCGCAATCCCGCAAATTGGGATGAGGTGGTCGGGACATTTCCCAAGTCAGGAAAAGAGGATGTGGATGAGGCAGTGAAAGCTGCCCGCAAGGCTTTTGAGTCATGGCGTCTTGTACCGGCGCCGAAGCGGGGTGATATTCTCCGCAAAGTCGGCGACTTGATGGTCGCCCGGAAGGAGGAGCTTTCCCGCCAGATGACCCGCGAGATGGGAAAGGTTCTTGCCGAAACTCGAGGCGATGTACAGGAGGGAATAGATACCGCATACTATGCGGCGACCGAAGGACGCCGTCTGTTCGGACACACTGTACCATCGGAGCTGTCGAACAAGTTTAATATGGCAATCCGTGTTCCTATTGGTGTTGCCGGCATCGTAACGCCGTGGAATTTCCCCATGGCAATCCCGACATGGAAGATCTTTCCGGCTTTGCTTTGCGGCAATACCATTGTGTTCAAACCCGCATCAGATACGCCCGCGTCTGCGCACTCGCTTGTTGAAATTCTACTTGATGCAGGAGTGCCGGAAGGCGCGGTCAATATTGTACACGGTGGGGGGAGTGATGTCGGCATGGCTATCGTAAGCCACCCTGATGTCGACCTTATCAGCTTCACCGGCTCCACCGGTGTCGGCAAGAAAATCTCCGCCGTTGCAAGCGAGACGTTGAAACGCGTTTCGCTTGAACTGGGAGGCAAGAACGCACAGCTCGTCATGCCCGACGCCAGCATGGATCTCGCGCTCGAAGGCGTGCTGTGGGGTGCATTTGGCACAACCGGCCAGCGCTGCACGGCAACAAGCAGGCTTATTCTTCACGAAGCAATTCACGATGAGTTTCTTTCGATGTTGGTTAAGCGGGTCGAAAAGCTCCGCCTTGGCGACGGACTTCAAAACGGCGTCGATGTCGGGCCTTGTGTAAACCAGGGTCAGCAAGAAACAGTACAATCGTATGTTGAGATTGGCCTCAAAGAAGGAGCCTTGCTCGCAGCTGGCGGTGAGGTTCCGTCCGATGCTTCGCTCAAAAAAGGGTGGTTCTACAAGCCCACGGTGTTTAGCAACGTGAAGCCGGACCACAGAATTGCCAAGGAAGAGATCTTTGGTCCCGTACTTTCTGTCATTAAAGTCCGCTCGCTTGATGAGGGCATTGCGGTTCTCAACGACACAATCTATGGTCTGTCGTCAGCTGTGTACACGACGAATGTCAATGATGCCTTCAAAGCGATTCGGGACATTAAGGCGGGTATCACGTACATCAATGCTCCAACCATCGGCGCAGAGGCGCATATGCCGTTTGGGGGCGTGAAGCAGACAGGCAACGGTCACCGCGAGGGAGGCTGGGCCGTGTACGATTTCTATTCCGAATGGAAGACGGTCTACGTCGACTACAGCGGCGGTTTGCAGCGCGCTCAAATTGATAATTACTAGACAGGGTGAGGGGAATGCGTACTCACGAAGCCATACTTATTTGTCTGTTCGAGCATGATGAGTTCTTCTGACTGACGTGTATTGTTCAATAATCTGACCAATTCACTTCATCAGAAAAGGAGCATTCATCATGACAACGGAATATATCACAAATACCCAGGTTCCGGCTGACCGCGTCCTGCCCACGCTCTCCAAACATATGCTGGTTGACGGCTTCGAGATTGTCGTCGACCTGAAGAAGAGCCGGGGATCATACATTGTAGACGCCAAAGACGGGAAGCGCTATCTCGACTTCTTCACGTTTGTGGCCTCGTCGCCGCTCGGTATGAACCATCCGAAACTGACAACACCTGAGTTTCTTGAGAAACTGGGATATGTTGCAGTCAACAAGCCATCCAATTCGGACATATATACGGCAGAGCAGGCGGAATTCCTCGAAACATTCGAGAGGGTTGCCATCCCTGAACACCTGCCCTATGCGTTCTTCATTGAAGGAGGAGCCCTGGCGGTCGAGAACGCCCTGAAAGCCGCTTTCGACTGGAAGATTAGAAAGAACTTCGCCCGCGGGTACAAGGAAGAGCGGGGGACCCAGGTTATTCACTTTAAACAGGCGTTCCATGGTCGCACCGGTTACACGCTTTCGCTGACGAACACTGACCCGGTAAAGACGGATCTTTATCCGAAATTCAAGTGGCCCAGAGTTCTCAATCCCAAGATGACGTTTCCGTTGAACGAGGAGAATCTCTCACGCGTGATAAGGGAAGAGGAAATCGCTGTCAACCAGATTCAGGATGCGTTCCGGAACAACAAGGACGATATTGCGGCAATCATCATCGAAGCAGTGCAGGGTGAAGGCGGTGATAATCAGTTCCGGAAGGAGTTCTGGCAGCAATTGCGCCGCCTCGCAGATGAGAATGAAGCAATGCTAATTGTTGATGAAGTGCAGACCGGGATCGGTTTGACCGGCAAGATGTGGGGGCATCAGCACTACGTACAGCCGGATATGATTGCGTTCGGCAAGAAGATGCAGGTGTGCGGGTTCCTCTGCAGCAAGCGCATTGAGGAGGTCACGGACAACGTGTTCAAGGTTCCGAGCCGCATCAATTCCACGTGGGGTGGCGGACTGGTTGACATGGTCCGGGCCCAGCGATACCTTGAGGTTATTGAGGAAGATAACCTGGTCGAGAACGCCCGCGTAACAGGGGCCTATCTGGTCCAGAAGCTTGGCGAACTCGCGCAGGAGTTCCCGAAGACGATTTCGAATCCTCGCGGACTCGGATTGTTTGCGGCGTTTGATGTCGACACGCCCGACCGCCGGACAGCTATCCGAAAACGGTGTCTGCAGAAGGGACTTATCGTGTTGCCAAGCGGCGACCGTGCAATCCGGTTCCGTCCACCGTTGACAGTCACGCAAGAAGAAATCGATCTCGGTATTTCGATCATCATAGAATCAGTTCGTGAATCCTGAGTCCTTCAGTAGCGCAATAACCAAAACGCCCCGGAACATTCCCGGGGCGTTTTGCTTTTGAAGGTACCTGAATGTGGCTTTAACGGGTCAACATCATTTTCATGGTTCGTTGCGTCACGCCGTTCTGTAATACCGCAAAGTAAACGCCTGAACCTGCATTTTCCGCATTCCATGAGACTGTGTGAACACCTGCATCCTTGGGCCCGTTCACAAGCACCGCAACCTGCCGTCCCAGAACATCTGTCACGGTGAGCATGATCCGCCCCGCTTCGGGCACCTGATATGTGATGTTTGTGGTGGGATTGAACGGATTCGGGTAGTTGCGCACGAGAGCGAGTTCATTTGGCAGTGTTGACTTATCCGTACCTACGCTTGTCGGGCCGGTGGTTCCATAAATGATGAAGGGAAAATCCTGCGCGGAGTCGGGAGCTGCTGCGGGGTTTCCGGTGTCTAGATACGTCAGCCATCCAGTGGCAGTTCGTTGACGCGCATTCCATTCGGGAAGGCCGCGCCGGCCAACAACAGTCACTGAAGGGGCGAAGTGGGCTCCACTTGCTGTAATCTGGGTTTGCCAATCGAGCCAATACGTGCCGGGGCCGAGAGTCGTTCCGGCATAAAGAACATTGCGCCACACCGGGCGAGTGGTTCCGGGAGCCGTTCCTGTGGGGTAGCGTGTATTGAAAACTCTGTATATGGTGGAGAATCTGGAGGTTCCCAACTCGTTGAGCGTTGTGTCGCCGAACACGGGATTGCTGCCCGGATCACCCGGAATACCGTCCCAGATCAGAAAGTTTGCCGAGATAAACGGTGTAGTCACGCCGGAGTTTCCAGTTTGGTATGCATACGTCGCAATGCTATCTATCGCCCATGATTGGCCTGCAGGAATCGTGAAGTTGTCAGCCAGGCGGAACCGTGTTGTCGCTGTGATGCCGCCGGACGCCCCTGCGGAGGTATTGGATTGCGTTGTATCGCCGCTGGGGTTTTGAACTTCACTCCACGTTGTACCGGAGGGAGAGGTTACGCCGCTTTTTGTAAGAGTCCCGGTTGAAATACCTCCGTTGTCATACAGTATTGCGGCTGGGTTGTCTGTCGCATGTCTCAGGATGGGGCGGCCATCAAAAATCACTTCATCGTTGCTCAATAGCTGTACATCGTCAATGACAGGTGCCGCCGGACCATTGTGCTGGGCTTGCGAATATCCGGTCAGGGAAAACAGCACCAAAAGAGCAGCCGAACTGGCAGTGCGTTTCACAAGTTCCATAGAAAGATCCCTCATGATTGTTGATGTTATTGTTGAAGATAGGGGTCAAAAATCCACGGCTGAAACTCCGTTCCTCCGGACGGTAATGTTTCGATTCAATGAGTTGAGTGGCGGGAAAACAATGGCGCTCTGATCATCGTGATCATCTGAAAAGGGTTGCTTGTTCGAAATCCGGCGAATCACTTAATATACAACATCGGGCGAGTCTGAGTGAAGCCCTTTGTCTCAAGCCTGTAGAAATATACTCCCGATGACAGATGCTGTGCATTAAATGTAATGCTATGCTCGCCCCGCGTTCTTACATCATCCAACATGGTGGCAACCTTTTGACCCAAAACGTCGAGCACGAAGAGACGCACCCTTCTTGTCTCCGGGATCGAGAACCGGATTGTCGTCGAAGGATTGAACGGGTTCGGATAATTCTGCTCAAGATGTATCTCTGCCGGTAAGTAATGTGCCAGGTTAATGCCGGTTGGCAGCTTCCTGACGAGTTGTACGGCATCGAGCCCTATGAAGTCTCCGCTTCCTGCGTTCGGCAAGACATTCTGCAGCAAGTATCGGAATGCTATTCTCACATTCGTATTGGAGGTAACACGGTTTTGCAGTGAATACCCCTTGCGAGTCCAGGTTCCTTTCGGGACCGAAAAATAATCGAGGACAGTCGTGAAATGTGATGTATCTGCCCCTGTAGTGGAGAGCATCACCATCAACGAATCGGGGAAATTGGCAAGCGGTGGTGAATTCAATGGTGAACGAACCCAAAAATACAGGCTATCGGCGCGTCCCGGTGGGTTGATGCCCGCAATCGGGGGCGTTATGAGATAGTCATCGAGATATGTGCCGTTGGCACGTTGAAAATTGTTGGCGGCGTAGCCTGTTCCCTCAAACGCAACGAAAGCTGATGTATCGGTTCCCCGGAACCAGGGAGCTGCTGCTCCTCCATCCCTGTTGATTGTAAGCCATCCAGTTGGTGGGAAGGATCCTCCGTTGAAAGACTCGAAGAACACTGTGGCGGTGTCGAGCACATGCACTTGTATGCGAGCCGTGTCATTCTTCCTGTTGGAGTCCGAAGCTGCGTTGGTCCAGGCTGTTATGATATGGGATCCTGCAACAGGCGTACCCCAAATTAAAGTCACAGAGTCCCGCCCAACGCGCGGAGCGAGTGTGGGGCCGCTTACGGGAGACTGCGCCTGATTGTTGATTTTCCACCCGATGTTGTATCCCGATGCAGTAGATGTCCCGAAGTTCCTCAGATATGCGCGCAGGATTAGCGGTGATCCGGCATAGACAGCAAGGTCGCTTTGTTCACTGATTAATTCACGTGATAACTTGCCCGAGGATTGAACCCTTCTACTGTTTCCGCTTTTCGAAGATGCGGCAGTCGTGCCGGAGAGGGATATGATTCCCGTAGTACTGATATCATAAAATGAACTGTCGGCAACTCTGAACTCATCAACGAAGATGTTATTGCCGTACTTGCTTACCCCGCGCAACCCTACGAAGAGTCTTCCCGCCCCGCGATAGGGATAGAGTGACACAATCTCGTGTGTCCAGCCATTGGCGGATGCAGGACGCCTGTGCCCTGATAACGCCGTCCACGGACCGGCGACGCTATCCACTGTTGTTACTTCAAGATAGATTGAGTCCCACGCTGCCGTATACTCATCGTCGTGATAGAGAAAGAATGTGAGAAATGGATCCGTGGCACCCGTCAGCGATATGGCTCTTGATACGAGTCTGGCTTGCTCGCCTGTTGCCGCATCGAATGAGTTGAACTTCGCCTGTCCGCTTCCGCGATACGGAGCGACGTACGGGTTCGTCCCTTGGCCGACAGCACTCCAGGTTGCTTGCGACCCTGTGAGCCTGATTTGTGTCCAACCGGCTGGAAGGGCCTGTGCATTAAATCCCTCATGAATGTAAACACTCTGTGCTGAGGCAGAGACCAGCAACCCTGACAACAACAATTCCAAGATAAGAAACTTCTTCATTTGCGAAGGGTCATGAGTTATGGAAGAGGGATGTCGATCGGAGGCTACCGGTTATCCCCGTCAGTACCGCCGCAATATATCAAAACACCTTCAAAACAAAAAGGCTCTGCCCGGACGGGCAGAGCCTTGGCTTACAGCCGGGAAGAGGAGTATTTCCTCTCCGGTTTGTACGTTACTTCAACAGCATCATCTTCTTCAAGCTGGTGAAGGGTTGGCCACCGGAGGCAGGTGATGCTTCGATGCGGTAGAAGTAAACACCGCTCGAGACCTGTGCTCCTGATGCATTCCGGCCGTTCCACGTCACGTTGTAGAAGCCTGCATGCTGTACTTCGTTGGTGAGTTCGGCTACCCGCTGGCCAAGCATGTTGTAGACGCTCAGGTTTACACGGGATGCCTCCGGCAACGAGTACCGTATGGTTGTTGTCGGGTTGAAGGGGTTCGGGTAGTTCTGCATCAGCGCGAACACCTCCGGCACACTGGCATTCTGGTCGTCCACGCTTGTGACGCCACCGAAGTAGGCTGCGATACCGCCTGTGGCACTCACAGCCCAACCGCGGATGTTGCCGCCGTTGACGACCATCGAGAGATGCTCAAGCG
>CAZBWR010000005.1:0-50512 GCA_964495695.1 uncultured Chitinophagales bacterium
TCCGTCACGGCGCGCAGATTACGCGCTGCTGCCGTGACGGCCCAGGAAACAATCAAGGAATGGATGGAGAAGCGTTTCTTCTCCAAGGGTGAGTCCGTGATGAACGGAACCTTCATCGCGGTGGTGCGTGGCGCAGCGTGTTCAGGAACTGGGAGAAAACAGGTTGTTTCCATGACTCCCTCATTTATAGGCCGCATATTACGGAATCGCTAACAATAGTGTAACAAAAAAAAAAAACGAAAGTCAAGGGGCGGGGAGATTAAATTTCACAACTCGGCTCAACTAACCTGGGCTGTCACGGATACTGAGGAATATCATTGCTCCGTGACAGAAAACCACGCTTGAGGTTGTCATGACGGCACGGAGTCCCGAAACAGAAGAGGGAGATTTCCTTCACCCGGGATGCGTTCGAGTTGAAGGATGAGGGATGGAGTGAGCGAAGCAGCATTTGAATCTGTCACGGTGCTCAGGCGATTCTTGTTTGCCGTGACAGCATCAGATCCCTCGTCCCTTCGGGACTCGGGATGACATACCGTGTGGGGAATAACGCCTACCCTGCGTTCATCGCCAAAAATTCCTATCTTACCTGTGTCAAAACAGAGCGTACACTTATTCTTGAGGCTTGCACATGTATAAACTCGTCCTTCTACGACACGGCGAAAGCACCTGGAACAAAGAAAACCGGTTCACCGGCTGGACTGATGTTGATCTCTCCGACAAAGGCAAAGAAGAAGCCCGCAGCGCGGGGAGAGTCTTGAAGGAACAGGGCTTCGTGTTCGACGTCGCTTACACCTCGGTCCTGAAGCGTGCCATCCGGACATTGTGGTACGTGATGGATGAAATGGATCTGATGTGGATTCCGGTTCAGAACTCGTGGCGGCTGAACGAGCGCCACTACGGCGCATTGCAGGGACTGAACAAAGCGGAAATGGCGGAGAAATACGGCGAAGCGCAGGTAAAAATCTGGCGGCGCAGTTATGACACGCAGCCCCCCGCTCTCGAGAAGTCCGACAAGCGCTTCCCGGGATTTGATCCGCGGTACAGCGACTTGAAGCCTGAAGAACTTCCCGCCACCGAATGCCTGAAGGATACGGTCGCCCGTTTTCTCCCCTATTGGCATGAGACCATCGCACCCGCGATCACAAGCGGGCGGCGGGTGATCATTGCGGCACATGGCAACAGCCTGCGCGCCCTTGTTAAGTACCTGGACAATGTCTCGGAGTCGGAGATTACCGAACTGAACATCCCGACGGGACTTCCTTTGGTGTATGAACTCGACGCGAACCTGAAGCCGCTCAAGAGTGAATATCTGGGCGACCCCGAAGCGGTGAAGAAAGCAATGGAAGCGGTCGCCGCACAAGGGAAAGCAAAGAAGTAGCTTCCGCAGAACGAAAGACAAAGTCATGAATGATCAGATCAAGGCGTTCCTTGCTGCAGAGGCGTTCGCCATCATCGGCGTCTCCCGCAGCAAGAACAAGTTCGGCAATACGATATTCCACGAGATGCGGGCAAAGGGATTCGATGTCCATCCCGTTCACCCGGAACTCCCGGCCATTGACGGAGTGAATTGTGTGAAGGAGATTGCCGCTCTTCCGGACAAAGTCGGCTCGGCCATCATTGTCGTCCATCCCGAAGATGCCGTAAAAATTCTGGCGCAATGTCACACCCGCGGCATCAACAACGTGTGGCTTCAGCAAGGGGCGGAATCGGATGAAGCCATCGCATTTGCCAGGGAACATTCAATGAATCTTGTTCATGGCAGATGCGTATTGATGTTCACCGAGCCGGTCAAGTCGATTCACGCCGTGCATCGCTGGTTCAGCAAAGTGACAGGCAATTATCCGGCCTGAGATACTTTTCACCATCACATTTCGCAGGAGGTTTCCCGCCATGAGAGTTCCTTTCATAGCATTCGCATTGCTGTTTCTTATCACCACTTCAAGCAATTCGCTTGCCCAATCTTCCGGTCTTGAAAAAAGAATGGACGAGGTTCTCCTCGCCGCCTACAGCCCTGATGCGCCCGGCGCAGCGGTTATCGTTACAAGGGATGGGAAGCAAATCTACCGCAAGGCATTCGGGCTTGCCAACGTTGAGCTGAACGTCCCGGCCAAGCCTGAGCACGTCTTCCGCATCGGCTCCGTTACAAAGCAATTCACCGCAGTGGCTATTTTGATGTTGATGGAAGAGCAGAAACTCAGCCTCACCGATGACATCACCCGGTTCCTTCCCGATTATCCGACTCACGGCAAGAAGATCACGATCGAGCATTTGCTCACGCATACTTCGGGGATCAAGAGTTATACCAGTATGAGTGAATGGGTGCCGCTCTGGCGCAAAGATATGACATTGACAGAGTTGATCGATCTGTTCAAGGATCAACCGCTGGACTTCGAACCGGGAACGAAGTGGCGTTACAACAACTCGGGCTATGTGTTGCTCGGCGCGATCATCGAGAACGCGTCGGGTCAGTCGTATGCGGATTTCCTGAAGAACCGCATATTCGATCCGCTTGGCATGAAGAATACAATGGTGGATGAGACGGAACGGATCATTGCAGGCCGGGCTGCCGGTTACGACAAGACTCCCGATGGATACCGCAACGCCACGTATCTCAGCATGACTCAGCCTCACGCTGCGGGCGCGTTGATTTCGACGGTAGATGATCTTGCGAAGTGGGATGCGGCACTTTCCACAGAAGAATTACTGAAGCAATCCACACTGCAGAAAGCGTGGACTCCCTACATTCTCCCCGATGGCAAGTCAACCGGTTACGGATACGGGTGGATGCTCGGGACATACGAAGGGCATCGAGTTGTAGAGCATGGGGGTGGAATTCACGGCTTCACGTCCAACGGGATCCGCTTTCCTGATGAGCGCCTGTATGTGGCTGTGCTGACAAACAACCCGCCGAGCAATCCTGATAATCTTGCAATCCGCCTTGCCGGCATAGCGCTTGGCAAGCCGGTCAAGAAGCCTGTTGCAGTCCCGCTTGACCCGTCACAACTTGATGACTACGTGGGAGTGTATGAGCTTGATGACCAAAGCAGCCGTGTGGTGACGCGTGAAGGGAGCAAGCTCTTCTCCCAAAGAACAGGAGGTTCCAAGTTCGAGCTGCTTCCTCAGGGTGGTGACGACTTTTTTATACAGGAGCCCGCCACACAATTCCGCTTCGAACGAAATGCCGGCGGCAAAATAACATCAATGCGCAGACTCAAAACACCCGATATTGGTCCCGCTGAAATTGGCGTCAGGTCAGACAAGCCGCTTCCGAAGGAGACGGAGACGGCAAGCATTTCTCCCGAAATCCTTTCCACATATGCAGGCAACTATGAGCTGGCTCCGAACTTCATCATCACAATCACCGTCGAAGATGGAAAGCTGATGGCGCAGGCAACGGGCCAGCAAAAGTTTCAGATCTTTCCGCAATCTGAAACGAAGTTCTTTTATAAAGTAGTTGATGCCCAGATCGAGTTTGTCAAAGAAGCGGATGGAAGTGTCCGCAGCCTCATCCTCTATCAGGGAGGTCAGAAAATCCCTGCCAAAAAGAAGTAGAATCCGCATTATTCGGGCCGCCGGTTGCATCCGGCGGCTCGATGCAGTATCTTTCCCCGCGTGTCCTGCAACAAGTCCCGAGATTACCGTACTTGCGGTATGGTGATGTGACGCAAAACCCGTATCCTGTTGCCGCATTCTTATCACCCGGCTCTGACCAACATGGAGCTGCGAAATTGAATGCTATACAGGGACTCATGGAGAGCCCCGTTTTCATCACAAACACATGAGGTGACTTATGAATGGATGGCACGGCAGAGTGCTATACGGGGGGAGGGCGCTCGCCATTTTCTTCTGTGTCGTGTACCTCACCGGATGCGCATCGCTCACACGGATGTCGACGCGATACAAACCGCTGCATCCTGCCAACAACACGTCGGTCGAGTTTGCTGTCACCGCCACGGATGGCGACGGCATCAAGCAGGTGAATCTGTACGTGTACGAGTATGCTCTTTCGGTTGTCAACGGCATGCAGACCGCAACGAAACGGAACGGCGGCACGTGGGGACTGGTCAAGACCTGGAATTACTCGAGCGAGCCGAACAGCATCAGCGAGAAACATACCGTGTCGGGCTTCCCCGCATCAACCTACATCACGTTCATCTACAAAATCACCGATTCGAAGAACAACTCGAAACAGGAGGAGTGGACGTTTGCCGCCGGGGACTGGCCCTTCGGGAACAACCCGATTCCATTATGGGGAAACGGCGCGCCAGCCGAACGCATTGATGTCTGCTTCATTGCGGATAGGACTGACTATGCCAATGCCCGCGCAATGCTCGGTGATCTTGAGGGATTGATTTTCGATGGCTATCACATCAACAACGGCGTGAAGATGGGAAAGAAGTACTGGCAGTTCTACTACTCGCCGCAACGCGGCTTCATCAGCGATTTTGATGCCAGTCCCCGTTCGATGGACATTCCCGCGAGTGTGCAAAACTCCCCCATCATCGATCACGGCGCTGTTATTCATACGACGGTGAAGCGCGACTGGGCAAGCGGCGGCAACTTCGGCACCGAGCCGACAAACATCGGGACGGCAGTGCATGAGAGCGGACACGCGGCGTTCGGACTCAGCGATGAGTACTCGGGGGGCGGGCACAGCACCTCGAGCAACCCGCATCATAACAACTATAACTCGAAGTCGAGCTGCGAATCGTACAACACATCCAACGGCTGGCCGGCTTCCGATTGCCAGAACATCGAAGGAAGCTGGTGGCGCCCCGAGCCGAGTTCACTTGCGTGCATCATGTTCGATGACGGCGACGCCGCCATGCCCGATTTTGAACGCACTTGTATCAACAGAATCAGTTGGTTCTATTCACAATTGGAGACGCCATGAAAACCATGATCGCAGTACTTGTTGCTCTGGCGCTCTCTGCGTGCAGCGGCGAGCGCAACTCGCAGCATGAGAAAGAATACGGAACATTCAATTCGGATCCGGAAAACATGCCGCAATCGAAAACGCTTTACAGTCCTGTACCTGTTGTCCTCGTGCGTGTCGAGGCAACGGAATCAGGCTACACACTCAGGCCGTTCAGCGCCTTGGGTGCACCGACGTCTACCCTTGTTCAGACGGGGGATGTCCTACTCAAGGCAACGGATGCTGCCGGACGCGTTCTCGCCACGGTCGCTGTCGAAAATCCAAGGGTTGCGCGCACCGCGGGTTCAAAGCGTCCGGAGACTGCCGTCCTGCCGAGCGGCTCGTTTACCGTGGCCTTCGGCAAGCTTGACAGCATCAGGAACATTGAAGTAACTGTGCTGACCGGCCCGAATGCCGGTCTGAAACAAACGCTCCCTATCGACCCGAAGGAGCTCCGGCCGGCTCCTGACGATAAATAGTGATTCGGACGGGCCTCACGGCGGGATGGGGCCCGTTCTGACTTGAACGCGCAATCTCCTTTCTGTATGTTGTAGACGATACTTATTATCGTTCTTCCTCATGGCGACACAAATCGAACATATCCGCTCGACAGATGGCACCGGAACACTCACCCATCTCCTCATAGACGAGGAATCTTCTACCGCTCTCCTCATCGATCCGAATATCGAAGACGTGGAAACGATCTCTTTGATGGTGAGAATGAAGAACCTCAGGCTCTCGCATATTATCGACACGCACACACACGCTGATCATGTTTCGGGAGCAGCTGAGCTGCAGAAGCGGTTTAACGCCAGGATCGTGATGCACGAGAATACGAAGAACAAATGGAAGATTGTGGATCAAGGAGATGCATTCGGCATCGGGGACATTCTCCGTTCGAATGCAAAAATACCGATTGATTTGTATGTCAAAGACGGCGACATCATCACGTTTGGAAAGCAGAAGGCAGAGGTTCTTTTCACCCCCGGGCACACGGATAACCATATCACGGTGCGGTTAGGCGGCCACATTTTCACCGGCGATTTGCTTCTCATCGGGCAGGCAGGGCGCAGTGACCTTCCGGGAGGTAATGTCGAGGAACAGTACAACTCGCTCATGACCAGAATCCTGCCGCTGCCGGACGAAACACTGATGTATCCGGGACATGACTATGAAAACAGGACACACGCCGTGCTGGGAGACGAGAAAAAATCGAATCCGTTCCTACAGCGCAGAACAAAGCAGGAGTACATTGACTTCGTCACCGGGTTCTTCCCTCCGCTCGCCGAGTCTACGGACGGCGGAAGAATAACGCTGCAGTGTGGTGTTCACCGGGTTGCCCGGCCCGAAGAAGGAATCAGACAACTGAATCCCATTGAACTGCAAAAACAAATCAGACAGGGGGAGCCGCTTCATTTGCTGGATGTTCGCGAGCCTTCCGAACTTGCGGGCATGGGAGCCATCGAGGGGGTGCAGAATATCTCCATCAGACAACTTGCCTCCCGGCTCGACGAACTCCCGCGGGAAAAAGATACGCCCATCGTAGCGATTTGTGCCACCGGGTCCCGATCCGTCGAGGCCGCACATTTGTTGCGCCAAGCGGGCTATTCCAATGTTATGAATCTCAAAGGGGGTACCATCGGCTGGATGTCGGCAGGTCTTCCTCTCATTCGTTCCACTTACAAATCCGGAGTTAGCATATGAAACGTTATCTGAAGCCTTTGTTCACAGTACTGGCACTCGCCGTCATCATCATTCTTGTGATGAACCAACCTTCAAAAGGAGGCGGCATACCCGTCGAGGAGGCGCAGAAGCTCATTGCGTCCGACACGTCAATCGTAGTTCTCGATGTCAGAACACCGGGCGAGTATCATGGCAATCTTGGGCACATTCGCAACTCGATCCTCATACCCGTCCAGCAGCTTGAAAGCCGCATGAACGAATTGGAGCAGTACAAGGAAAGGAAGATCGTTGTTGTATGCCGTACGGATAACCGCAGCGGTGTTGCGAGGGACATGCTCACGAAGCAGGGATTTACGGCGGTGAATATCCTCGGCGGGATGGTAAAGTGGAACAGTAAGGGATATGCGGTCGAGAGATAGGAAAGATGACAACAAATGCTAAAGAAAGCCCTGCTGGACAGGGCTTTCTTCGTTTAAGAGGCTCTTAGTTAACGAGAACTTGCCGGGGGATAACGATGTCTTTCTCTTTTATCGCTTCCTGGGCTTGGGCCGCCGCAGCCCGCACAACGTTGCGCAACTCACGCACATTGCCGGGCCAATCGTAATTCAGCAGCTTACGCATGGCACCTGCGTCGAATCCGGAAATCGAAAGATTGAATTCCTTGTTGGCGTCCTCCACAAAGTGCGCGGCGAGCAGAGGTATATCGTTCTCACGCTCACGCAACGGCGGGAGAACAACTTCGTACTGTCCAATCACATCAAGCAATTGGGCGTTGAACTTGCCAAGCCGGACAAGGGCTTTGAGGTCCGACGTCGTTGAAGCGATCAGGTGAATATCACAAGGCAAGGGCGATCCCCCGGAACGCGGCTTGAAAGTCTTGGTCTGGATAATGCCGAGGACTGTTTCCTGCGCGGAAGCCGACAACCAGTCGATGCGGTCGAGATACAGGGTGCCGAGGTTTGCCTCTTCAATTTTGCCTACCTTGCGCGAGGGTGAGACTTTTCCATCCCCGAACAGTTCGTTATCCATGATGTTCGGCGGATAAGCCGCACAATCGAACACCACCATCGGTTTCTCCTTGCGGCGGCCGGAGTGATGCACGGCCCACGCCGCGAGGTCCTTGCCTGTTCCGGGCTCCCCCACAATCAACAAGGGCTTGTCGTACGATGAGATCTTTTGCAGCATCTCAACCGCCGCAACCATGGACTCGCTTTCCCGGATGATGCTGTCCATCGAGAAGCGTTTGCTGATGTACTCCTTGAGATAGTTCAACTCCTTCATCAACGACTTGTTGCGTAGGGCTGTCTCAATCTTGTATGTGATTTCGTCGTTGCTGAGCGGTTTTTGGAGGTAGTCGGTCGCCCCCATACGGATAGCTCCGACAGCGGAGTCCACCGAGCCATAGCCGGTGATCATAATGACAATTGCGTCGGGATCGAATGAAATGACTTCCTTCAGGACTTGCAGGCCGTCCATTCCGGGAAGACGAAGATCGAGCAGAAGCACGGAGGGGAGTTCCTCCATATAGCGCTTTACCCCCTCTTCCCCCGTCAAGGAATAGCTGACGTCGTAGCCCTCTATCTCCAGAACATCCTTCAGGATGGCACAGATTGCATCATCATCATCGATGATCATGATCTTTGTCATTACTTCGCCTCAAACTATAGATGGTTGGAGCAAAAGGGAACGGGGGAGAAACTGCGTCGAAATATACGCATAACCATCGGAGACTGCAAGGTTGAAAGGGGGATTGTGTGCCCGCTCACCCATGAAAAAACTACAAAATGCCCCGCTTTGAGCATATCGGCTTTCATTGCTTTTCGTCGAGTAATCGTTTATACTGCATCGGGTTGCCGTAGAATTCCGTGTAAGAACATGTATTCGATAATCATACCAATTTACAACGAGGAGAAGATCCTCCCCGAACTCCATAACCGGCTCGCTGCCGCAATCGGGCCGCTCGACGAGCCGTTCGAGGTGATTCTCGTGGATGACGGCAGCAGGGATAACTCTCTCGAGTTAATGAAGAGAATACATGAGAAAGACCACCGGTACAAAATCATCTCGCTCTCCCGGAACTTCGGCCACCAAATCGCCATAACAGCCGGTCTTGATGTCGCCGATGGGGATGCCGTCATTCTGATGGATGGCGACTTGCAGGATCCGCCCGAGCTGCTCCCGCGCATGATCGCCAAATGGCGTGAGGGGTATCATGTTGTCTACACAGTCAAAACAAGCAGACAGGAAAATCCGTTCAAACGGCTGGCGTTTAAATCGTTTTACAAGGTTCTGCACGCCCTCTCGTCGGTCCGGATACCGCATGATGCGGGAAACTTCTCGTTGATGGACAGAAAGGTTGTTGAGGTGCTGAAGCACATGCCCGAGCGCCACCGCTACATCAGCGGATTGCGGGCATGGGCGGGTTTCAGGCAAACAGGAATAGAGTATGATAGAAGTGAACGATTCGCCGGAAAACCCCAAATGTCCCTCGGACGCCTGTTTTCGCTTGCCTTCGACGGCATTTTTTCGTTTTCCAACATTCCGTTACGTGTCGCAATATTCATAGGGTTTGCAGCTGCCATCACGGCGTTTTTGGGGGGATTGTACGTTATCTATGAAAAGCTCTTTACCAACAAGGCAATACTCGGCTGGGCATCCACCATCGTGACCATCACATTCCTCGGCGGATTGACGCTGATGACGCTCGGCATCATCGGCGAGTACATCGGGCGGATTTATGACGAAGTGAAACAGCGTCCGCTGTACATCATACGTGAAGGAATCGGGTTCAAGCGCGATATCTCCCCCCTCGCCCGCCCGGCCGTGTCGTCCCCCGTTGATTTGTCATCAAACTGACTCAGTCAAACAGAAGTTGTCGATTAGCAAGGGAGAGTTCCTGATGAGGATTCGTATCGCTATAATGCTGTTGTTCACTCTCGCAGGGTATTCGCAGGCGCAATACAAGGAGCCGTCCGGCGGGCTCTTTCCCACCAATCTCGATGTCTTCAGGGATGAATTGAACAAGAGGATGAACGTGCAGTTCTGGGGTATTCAATCCTCGCTCGACAATTCCATCGTCAGGAACGGAAAGGCAAGCTGGAAGCTCGAGGCGCAAAGCAACTCAGGCATGCACATTCTTTGGGGGGACTGGTCGCTCGATACGACCGTGTTTTGGGTGAACGACCGCTCCCACCTCAGTTTTTGGATCCGACCGGACAGGGATAACGTCACGTTCTCCATCCAACTTGGATTTATGGGAGGCGAGCATGACCTCATTACCCAACGGGTAGTGGGCATTGCCAATACATGGAAATATTATGATGTGATCGTGCCACGATCGGCTGTTGGTCGTCCGCTCAATGACATCAAGGTCATCTTCTGGGATGTAAATGGAGAGAAAGCGACGATTCATATTGATGACCTCCGCATCTCCAACGTCAGACTTTTCGCCGGCAGAGGCGAAACAGAGTCCATCAAGGGAGTCTTCGCCGACCAAATCGGGTACGATACGTTCGGGATCAAGACGTTTTCGTCGGAAAAATACAAATCCTATAACATCGTCCGCGTCAGCGACAACAAGGTCATGCACACGGGCACGGACAGCAGGCAAATCGCCAGCCGTTTCGTGAATGATTACACCGTTTCCATCGGCGACTTCACGAAATTCCAGACGCCGGGCAAGTATTATATCCAACTCGACAATGGAAAAAAGTCGTTTCCGTTCGAGATCGGTGACCATGTGTATGACACTACACTGCGCGCATCCATCCGGTTCTTCTACTACCAACGGAACAACACGGCCATCGAAATGCCGTACGCCGAAGGTCCGTGGGTCCACCCAAAAGATGAAAAGGATCTGGTTCTTCTCCCGCGCTCGCAGGGAGGAACGAAGTATGTCCGCAAGGGATGGCATGATGCAGGTGACCTTGCCATCTATATGCCCAACCATACGTACGCATGCTTCTGGCTTGCAAAGGCATGGGAGGACTACAGGTTCGATGCGGACAATCTCAATATTCCCGAGTCAGGAAACGGGGTGCCGGACCTGCTCGATGAATTGCGTTGGGGCCTGGATTGGATCCTCGACATGCAGGACAATGACGGCGGGTTCTTCCAAAACATGTGTGTGTTGAGGAACTCGCCCTACACGTACGGCCGGACCACGCCGAATACGATCACCGGCTACGAATTGACAAACAAGACAACCGCTGCCACCGCCACCGCCTCGGCGATGCTTGCGTACGCATCCACAATTTACAACGACAAGAAGCTTGATCCCGCATACGCTGCCCGGATGCTTGCTGCCGCCCGTAAGGGATGGCAGTGGCTTCAGAAACATCCCAACCAGATTCTGATCACCGAAGCTTGCGACACGTATCAGGATGACTCGGACATTCATGCGCGCTTCTGGGCTGGGTGCGCGTTGTTCCTCGCCACCGGCGAGGAACAGTACCACCAGTTCATTCTGAAAAATGATCCGGGAAGCCAGTGGATATCCGATTATAACAACCAGACGAACCTTGGATATCTGTTGTACTTGAACGCGCCCAAAGGCGACAAAGAAAAGCAGAAGCAGCTGCACGATATGCTCGTCAGTCGGGCTGCAGAAGCGAATGCCGACCGCGAGAAGCACCCGTTCGGTTTTGTGGGCTATTACTACTGGGGGTCACTTGGGACATCGTTTGCACGGGTGGGAAACTACAACTTGTACGATTGGAATGTGAATAAGAACCGCACTTCCCTCTTCACTGCTTTGCAACAACTCCACTACACCTTCGGACAGAACTCGCTGAACTTCTGCTACTTCAGCAACTTCGGGACGAACGGTATGCGCCACGCGTTCCACCACTGGCTGAAAGCTCTTAACGCCACGCCGTTCACGTTCCCGGGAATGCTGCCCGGAGGGCCGAACGAAAACCCGGACCCTAACGACAGAACGAGGAACGGCTACAACAAGCCCGCAGATACACCGATTGATCAGCGCTATACTGACAACGACAGTTGGTCAACGAATGAAATTGCGGTCAACCAAAGTGCACAACTCGTCTACGTGCTGTGCGCAGCGCGGGCGTACGCAAAAGAGAAGAAATAAGGGTAACCTCCGGGACCTATTCAAACCCGATGTTTTCCTCGTGAGGAACAGGCCGGTACTCGCGGACGACTTTCTTGACACCGAGCAGCCGCCAGAACAGCCTCCATACCCCCCGGAAGAGGACGCTCAGGTCCATCCAGAAATTCCGGTGCACGGCATAATACCCCTCGGCAATCACGAGCTCTTCGTCTGTCGTCTCATCCACTTCGTTCGTGTCAAGGATACTGATGACGCCACCCTGACACTTGAAGCGGGTGCGCCGCCACTCCTCGGTGATCGAGAATGCCTCCTCGGGATCCATCGGGCGGTTCCCTACAAGAAGAATCTCTCCTTTCACAACGTTGCTAAGATTGCCGATGCGAGCAAGAATATGCGGCAGTGTTGTCAGCGGATCGGGGTTGTGTCCGACCGGTTTCTGGGTGAGATCGGCGGGACCGAGATAAATCAGATCTATCACCTTCAAGCGAAGCTTCCCTGCCGCCAGGGATTTCAAATCGGGGGTTATGCGCTTGACGCGGGTGATCAACGGAAACTTCAAGCCGACAATCATCAGCAGGAACAAGAGGAGCAGGAACGGCGACAGCACACCGTACATCAAACATGCCAGTACGCGGTTCAGCATCACAAACAGGGAGAAACCGACTTTCGACTGCTCGATTTCGAGCGCAGCAAGGTTGTCGTTGACGGCGGTGAACGTGTCCTTCTCGAGATCGATCACAAGGTTGCCCTGTATGATGGAATCCTGCACAACGGTTTGCGGGCCGACAAATGTCTTTGAGAGAATGACGGCATTGTTGAGCCTCGCCCCCACGTCGACCATCACATCATGCCCGATGATCGTTCCCTTGCCAAGGGTGACTCCCTTCCCAATGCGGCAGTTGTCTCCGATAACGAGCGGTGCCTCGAACGACACAGCGCTTGAGGCGCTGATGTTCTTTCCCACCCATACCCCGGGTTGAAGCTCAATCCCCGGAATGATGATGCCCGGATACTGTTGGTTCAGAATCTCACGCTGCACGCGTGTGTAGGTCGACCAGGTGGTGACGCGGGTGACGGCTTTCGTCGTTGTGTATCCGAACAAATTCATCTTTACGCTCTGGCTGGCCATCCAGCATGCTTGCAGCAGATTGTAGCCGAGCGTATCGTTCAGGAAATCAATCAATTCGGGTTCGATGATACAAAGCCCCGCATCAACAGGATGGCGACGGGAAGAGGCATGAATGTTTGTCCCAACAGCGTGGATACGGCTATGATCGTCGAGCGAAACAGTAAGGCCTGTCGCTCCCGGTTCTGGTGACACGACGAACGTTGCATCTGCGCGTTTCTCACGATGAAACTCGAGCACCTCCTCGAGATTGATGTCCGCAACCACGTCCGAGAGAATAACAACGAGCGACTCGTTCTCGAACGAGGGCTTCATCTGGCGCAGCGCGTTCACGGAGCCAAACGGGGGACGCTCGAAGTTATAACGGATATGTGCCCCCCAACGTGAGCCGGTGTCGAAGTATCCCTCGACCTTGTTCGAAAGATGATTGCAACTGATGCAGACATTTTTGATGCCGTATCGGACGAACAGCTCCACCTGGTGTTCCATGATGGGTTTGTTGACGACGGGAAGCAGGCCAACCGGAAGCTGGTAGGTAAGCGGCTTGAATGCCTCCGATATTATTGACGGCAGAATGATGCTCTGGGCGACGGGTTTCATTTCAGGTCCTTCCGGCAAGCAAGTGCTTGCGAGCAAGCTCTTCGGTTTCGAAAATCTCAAAAACTTGATACAGATTCATGAGGTGAAATGCACGCCGCACATCGTGCTGCAGTGACGAGAGCACAAAGCGCCCCCCAGCTTGTTTGATTTGTTTCATGGAGTGAACCAGCGCGCCAACACCCGAACTGTCGACGATCTTTGTCCGCTCCATATTTACGATAATCATGGGCAAGGGAACCGCAGCGGCCGCGTCAAGCGCCTTGCCGAATTCCCCGACAGTCTCGAGCGTCACCCGCTGTCCCGGTTCGACAACCGTAATCCCTGTTTCTGCAAGTTCACGAACTGCTATCATTATTCAAGTACTTTCATCACTATCATCGTAAGATCATCACCAGGCTTGCCGCCGGAGAAGTCCATCACTTCCTGCAGAAGTTTTTGCAGAAGAACTTCGACATCTTCGTTCCGGTGGCTTGTCAGAACGGCGGCGAGCCGCTGCTCGCCGAACGCAGTTCCTTGGCGGTTCCGTGCTTCTATCACCCCGTCTGTGAAGAACGCCACAATATCCCCCTTGCGCAACACCAACGAACGCTCCGCAAGGGGTTGCTGCCCGTCTATCCCCACCGGAATGCCTTCTGAATAGAGCCGCTCGATCTCCCCAGTTTCACCCCGAATGACAACCGGCGCCGCCTGTCCCGAACCGGTGTACGAGAGCCGCTTGGCGTCCGCGTCATAGAGGGCATAAAAAAGAGTAAAGAACTTGCGCGTCGCCTCAGTCTCTTTGTGGAGGATTTCATGGATCTTTCCGACCACTGCATTGGTGGTTGGCAGTTCCCGCGTAAGGAAATGAGCGGTTGAGCGAAGCATATTGGCGAACAGCGCTCCCGGCATTCCTTTTCCTTCTACATCGGCGATGATGATGCCGAGTCTGTCCCGCGACACTGAAATGAGATCGTAGTAGTCACCGCTGACGAAATTTGCCGGCTGCGTATGCGCCGCAACCTGCAGCCCAGAGATATAGGTTGGCACAACGGGAAGAAGGCTCTGTTGCAGTGCAACCGCCCCCTCGATTTCCTGCCGTCGCAATCTAAGTTCGACCGGTTCCTGTTTGAGCGAATGCTGCCGGAGGCTTACGATCGCACCGACCTGATTGCAGATCGCAATTATTCCGACACGGTGTTGCGGAGCAAGCTTCTTTAACGAGCGGTCAAGCACAAGTACTCCGACAAGTTCCTTGCTCCAGTACATGGGCGCGTAGAGCAAGCCGTCACGCTCGAGCAACTGGTACCGGCGGGACATAAGCAATGCCTTCAGAGTTTCGGCTTCATCCCGGAGGTCATTTTCAAGGCGTGCCAGAGCCTCCGACGACTTCCGGTACTTTGCGTATGAACTGAGTCCGGGGGTGAAAAGACACACAAGCCCTGCCGCTGATTGAATCGCTGTTGTTACACCATCAACCAACTCGCGCATCAAGTCATAGTCGGAAGACGTTTCGTTCAATCGCAAAGACACTGAACTGAGGGAACGGCGACGCACCTGTCCCCCCGCCTGTGGAGGTTCGGTTTGAAGGATCTTCCGGTGTGTGTCGGGGCGCTTCATGTCAGTTCATCCGGTCGAATACTGCGGGGACAATTCCTCACTTGCCGTATACAACCTTCATTGTCAGGCAGGCAAGGTCTTCTTTGCTGAAACCGCTAAACGATTTTGAGATGGAGATGCCATTCAGCTGGATCGGTTCGGCTCTTTCTTCAATAAGGCGGAAGCCGGCATCTGCGAAGTGCTTGAGCCATTCCGGACGCTGAATGCGGTTGAAGTACTGTACATCATTCTGGAAACAGAGCTTCCAGAGAGTATTGGAGTACCGCAGGTAGTTTTTGTTGTAAGGCATCGTATGATCGTACAGTGTCAGGTGATCGCCGAGATCAATTAGATGGATGGCTAGCCCGCGCGGGTTCATTACGCGGTGGCAGCCTTGCATAAACCCGGTAATGATCGGCTTTTCCACATGCTCGAGTACGCTGCAGCTGAACACCAGATCAAAATATCCGTCGGGAAACTGGCCGAGCGAGCCGGTTGGATTGACTACATACTTGTGGCCGAGGATGGCATACACTTCATCGAACGAATTGGCGCCAAGAATCTTGTCGAGAAGTCCGTGCACTCGCGTCTTCTCTTCTTCCGACATCGGAATTGTCGTGTCCACAATTGCTGCAAAGTCCTTGAAGTACCGCTGGAATGCCGGGAACTGCCGGTTGTCCCACACGTCAAACAATGTGACCTCGACATCATAGAAGAGGCGCAGAATTGTGGACTCCCAATGGAGCCACCCCGTTCCGAGCTCGAGAAGCCTGTCACCGTTCTTTACGGCCTTATGCTTTCGAACCTGCGAGATGATCTCCTGAGCGCGGTCAACGTAGACTTTAGGCAACCCGGCATTGGCCCGCTTGCGTGCACCCACCGTGTTGCCCAGATGCCGATATACCCGTTTCGTTTGCGACGTCGCTGAAAAAACTTTTAATGCCCCTGCTGCGAGCATATATCGAAGCATAAATAATTCCCTTTATTATTAAAGTGAATGTCGAGAAGCAGAGTATGGAACTTACGGAGTACCCTTGATTCGCTGCCAGACCGTCAAAAGGATGAACAAGGGATTGCCAATGAGGTAGCGCTTTGCAAGCCTGCGCGGCTCCATGCGAAGCCGCCAAAGCCATTCTATTCCCATTTCACGCCATGCTACCGGTGCGCGTGGAATCCGGCCCGAGAAGAAGTCGAACAGTCCCCCTACGGTCACGACCGTGGCCTCACGAGCGCCACGCAAATGCTCCCACGCCCAATCCTCCTGCAACGGACTCCCCATGCCGACCAGGACGAGGCAACGCCCCAATTCCCTGACACGCTGTGCAATCTCTTTGGATGAATTTTCGTCGACGTAGCCATGATGAACGAGGGCAATGTTCAGTCCGGGAGTGTCTCGCTGAAGATTCGCGGCACATTTTTCTACCACATCTTTCCTTCCTCCGACCAGCACGAGGGGAAGCTGTTTCTCCGCCGCCGCCTGGCATAACAACGGAAGCAGGTCGGTACCATTCAGGTTATGGCGCATGGCAACACCGAGAAGTGAAGCCGCGATACGAATTCCAATGCCGTCAGGCAAAACAAGGTCTCCCCGGGTTAGCTGCCGGGCATAATCTGAGTTGAACGCTGCGAGGTTCAGAGCGTGCGGATGAACGATATACACGATGCGGGCACGGTCTCCGCTATGCCGCTCTGTCATCGCTGTAAGTGCATCATCGATTGTGATGTTATCGACGCAAGCTGAGATGATCTTCGGACGGCGGATGTACCGCAGTCCGTCGCTTGGTGCAAGTATACGGGCAATAGCTGAACGCAGAACAACCGCACATCTGGAGCCGAGACTTTGATTGTCGAGAAGACGGTCTTCCTCGTGGGCCATATCGCCATAGGGAATCCCGAGGTACACACGTGCTTCCACCGGCGACACCCAGCCCCGCGGATTCTCCTCGATTACACGAGCTCCCACAAGTGGTGCCCGCCCCAGCAATACATCCCGGAACCGGGCGCGAGGGAGAAGACCGTAGCTGTCGTGCGAGTTGCGGGAGGTCCTTCCCTCTGTATCGTGACCATGCGCCTGCATTTGCATCCGGGTTTCGATTTCGCCCATTGCTTATGACGCTCCCCGTGCCGTGAGTACAGCCTTGACCGTTTGCAAGAGAATCTTCAGATCCTCACGCATTGAACGCCTGTGGATATACTGCACGTCAAGTTTCACCTGGTCTTCGAACTTGATTTGGTTCCTTCCGCTGACCTGCCAGATACATGTAATGCCCGGAATCGAGTCGAGACGGTAATGATGGTGGTTCTCGTATTGCTCGACTTCGTTCGGCAAGGGGGGCCTGGGGCCCACAAGCGACATATCCCCCTTGAGCACGCACCATAGCTGCGGCAACTCATCGATACTGAGCTTGCGGATGATCCGGCCAACATGAGTTATGCGCGGGTCGTTCTTCATCTTGAAGGTCACGCCACCCTGCATTTCATTCAGCTCCATCAGCTTCGATTTCAGATCTTCCGCGTTCATCACCATCGACCGGAACTTGTAAAACTTGAAATGTTTCCCCCATTTGCCAACCCGAATCTGCGTAAAAATAGCCGGGCCGCCATCCTGCAACTTGATCGCCAAGTAAGTAATCAGGAAGATCGGCGAGAACGCGATAAGGAAAAATGATGCACCCATAATGTCAAATGCACGCTTTACGGGAGCGCGTGAAACCACGACAAGGTTCCAAAGCATGATCTTCAATTTGACCCTGGTGGTGTGATACAGCCGGCGGAGTGCCGAACTCACGACCACAGGTGGTACTTCAGGAATTGCTGTCATTTGTCCGTTGGTTGATGTTGTCGACGAGGAGTTCGAGTGTTCCTCGCGAAGATCCAGTTCAGGAAATGTTTTCTGTATTTGCATAAGCTCCCCCCATTATCCCGCGTATCGCGGGCCAGTTTGTTGCTAGCGTTCGGTACGCACCCACGTTTTCGTGGATTTGCCGAACACCATGGAAAAGTACACCCCGATCTTCCAGAGGAAGTACCGCGGCACATACAGGAATGCAAGCAGGTTGCGCGGATGCACTCTCGCAAGCACCATCCCCAACACGCAGTGCAGCATAATCATCACAATAACCGCGATCCATCCCCACAACACCAGATGGTTAGTCAGGATGCCCAATTGCATCAGGACCCAATTCACTACAGCGAAGGCGCACGCGCCGAGCAGCAGAATTGCCAGCGGGGGGTACGCCGCATCAATTGCTGCTTCAAGAATGTAGAGACTCTTCCGTTTCCACGCGTCACGCAAAACCGCGGGCACACGATACTTCATAGTCGAGAAACGCCCTCCCTCCCACCGGATCCGCTGTGTTGCGGCGCTGGCAGCCTGGGTAGGCATGATGGCATGTACTACAGCGTCGGGATTGAAGTAGATCTTCTCACCCCGCCGCACAAGATCGAGCCCCATATCTAGGTCTTCGCCAAGCGATGCCTCGTCCCATTTCATCATTTTCAAGACTTCGGAAGAGAAGCACATGCCGTTCCCCTTTAGAGGAGTCGAGAAGCCAAGGCGGGACTTGCCGAGCGGACGGACATAATTCTGGAGAGCGAACGCAATCAACATCAATTGGACACGCCACTGATTGCTGTTATCCAGCACGAGGTCGCTGCTCTGAATGATGCGATGCCCTTCGTTTAGCGAGGCGTTCATTTCACTTAGAAAATTCTGCGAAAGTACTGAATCCGCATCGACGAATACGCACGCATCGTATCTCGGCAGTCGATCCATTACCTGCGGGATAATCCAGTTTAGCGCGTACCCTTTCCCCCGCTTTGTCATGTCATGTCGTTCGAAAACGATTGCACCGTTTGCGAGAGCAACCCTCGCCGTTCCGTCCGTGCAGTTGTCAGCAACGACGATAATATCGAACAGCTCTTCGGGGTACTTGACCTTGCGGGCACTGCGGATTGTCCCCTCAATCACTTTTTCTTCGTTATGAGCCGGAATGATAATGGCGAATTTCTTCTTCGATGCCGGCTCAACCCTCTTCCTTTTCCTGATGAAGAACGGGGCTAGAGTGATGATCAGCAGATAGAAAGCCAATCCCGCTGCTACACCAAGCAGGGGGGACTGCAACACGATGATAAGTAGTTCAATCAACCAGTTTGTCATTGCCAGAGTAGTTAGTGAGTAGCTCGCAGGCTAACTTAGATTTGCAATCCGCATGCCACGAAAATATAGAAAAAACCTGCCCATTCGACTGATAACCCGGTCACAAATAGGGCTCTACACCCCTCTACTGTGTAAATTATTCACACCTTTTCGGGCCGAATGGATAGAATCAGGACATTAGCGGAGATCGGTAACAGGTCTTTCAGGCACTCGCACTTTTTTCACTCCATCGGTCAAGTTTCTTCCCGCGCGCGATAGGATATGGGTGACAACTTGCGCAGACATCCATCCGTGTTGCGACGCTATGTGTTTCAGCATCGTTATCTCCTGAAGGACTCTCCGGGCAAACGACTCTTTGAGTAGAATAGCTCCGGAAATAGTTCTTGCCGTCCGGCCCTTGTAACCGGCTATGCTGTTGTTTTCGTAATCGATTGCATCAAAGGCATACTTGTACCGCTCGCGCCCCCGCATAAAATCGTAGACAGAGCAGCGCAGTTCGCAAGCCCGCATGATGCTGTAGCTATGCAGCACTTTTCCCGGAGAGTATTTTGACACGCGATCCAGATCAGTCATTCCGTTGAGATACGTCGAAAGCGTATCCTTGAACTTGAACCCGTAGTTTACCGCAACGCGCTTATCATCGAGAGAGAGAAAAGCAAGGAACAACCATCCCCGTGCATGCAACACCGGCGCAACCGCCCGGTGAAAACGGGCCTGCTCCGAATCGGCGAACACACCAGGATGACCGGCAAGGCGCCAACGTTCCTGATGGAGAGTAATGAATTCGTCCATATCGGCCGGGAGATGCTCAGCGTCAGTAGTCTCTTCGAACGCGACGTTGAAGTTGCGCTGAATATTTCTGATCTCATACGAAATGTCTTTTCGATGCTTCCGGGAAAAGGACTCGAGGGTGGAGTCCCAGGTTTCCTTCAACCCGGTTTTGGGACAGTGAGATGAGACAAATGTCTCACATGAATAAGCGTATGAACGAAGTTCATGCTCAAATGCCGGAAGAAACGCAGACCCGGAGGGAATTTCACCGAGTGATATTACATCGGGTGAGTCGGAACCGGAGAGCACATGCCGGGCAAGCGCCTTCGTAAGTGGCACAACACAGCCGGGTTCAGCAATAGCGTCAAGATAGTCGGATATGTCACGCCCAATGAATGACAGACGGCGAATTGACAAGCCCGGCAGGAGATTAAGCGTTTCGATAAAGAATGGAGCGACGGCCTTCAGTACGCCGTCACCATGAAGAGCGATGATGAGAAGCTTAGCATTCGGATTCCTTTCACCAAATACATTCCACCATGTTCGTTGCCACTCAAATGTCTGGAAAATTGTGGACGGGATGCTCTGCACAAGCCTTTCCCATGCAGGGGCGAGGTCGTCAAACTCGCCCGGTGTGCGGACAACGGTGACGGTGAAGGACTGGAGGGGATTTGCGCTGTATGTACGCTCTGTTTCGATAGCTCTCTGCCTGCTTCAATGTGAGGGGATAAGAGCGATACGCTCAGAACATGTACGCCGGCTGCCGGCCGATTATCCTTTTTCCTACCCACTCGCTCCACTTGAAGGCTTTCTCCAGTCCTGACAGCTTCAAATAAAGATACGGGGCAGAATCATGGCTTGCGACCAGCACTCTGCGAATTTCGAAAGGATCGTTATGAAATGTGAACGGGCCTGAATTGCTTGCGAAGGCACACGCATATCCCGCCCGGATGGTGGCGAGTTTTACACGTTCATCCAATTCTCCGTACGGGTACGCGAAATACTGGACGGGTTCGCCCAGCAGTTCTTCGGTCATGTCTTTTGAGCGCTCTAGTTCGTAGGCAAGATCATCGTCATTCAGCATCGGCAGAGACCGGTGAGTCAGGCCGTGTGAACCGATTTCGATGCCATTCCGCTTCATCTCGAGAATATGTTCGGGCTCCATGAGCGGTGCTTCAAGGATGTGCTTTGGCGCGTCCCACCAATTTGTCCTGCGGCTAAAATCCGCTACAACAAAAACGATGGCACTGAATCCGAATTCACACAACGCCGGAAGAGCCAGTTCAAAGGTGTCCAGGTAGCCGTCATCGAACGTAATCAAGAGGGGCCTGGCGTTGCTCCCAACGACACCATTCGTACGTGCAAGTAAATCCGCCAGCCTGGGTGTTGTGTAGCCCAACTCTGCGAACCGGCGCAACTGCGATCTGAACACTTCATAATCCACAACATAGCGCGAACGCCCCCCACCCTCCGCGCCGCGGCTGATTCTGTGGTACATGAGAACCGGTATGTTTTCGAACATCAACATTCTCATTCAGGCACAGTTGGACTCACTGTTTTGACCGATAAACCCGAGTATCCCGGATCATTCATCGCTCTCTTAACCGACGCTCTGACGCTTGCAGTGAACTGCTCAAGTGTAGCGTACCGCTCGATGTATGCTCTTGCCGCGCGTCCCATCTCGGCAACTCGTTGCGGGTCGTTCCAAAGCGAGAGGATTGCGGCCCGAAGCGCATCGACATCCCCGACGGGGACGAACATTCCGGTGATCCCCTCTTCTATCACATCCACCTGGCCAATCGTGCGTGAGCAGATGACCGGCTTACCCATGGCGAAAGATTCGAGGATGCACGTCACACCGTTGTCGGTTTCAGTCTCGTGCAGGGGTATAACCACGAAACGTGACCGGGCATAGAGGTCACGCAATTCCACCAGGGGCATCTTGCCGATCGTTACGTGCGGGGGAATGTCTTCGTGCCGCTCGGCAGCCTCCACCCATTTCGAGTTTTTTTCCACTAATGTACCGGCGGCGATATGGCAAGGAATCGGCAGTTCTTTCAGGACAGCAAGCAATGTCGGGTAATCGCGCATCTCCGAACCGACAGCGCAGATCATGTCGGTTTCCCGCTCCATCGGGCGAAAAAATTTCTGGTCAACAGGCCATTTGACAAAATCGATCTTGCCGGCCGGGACACCCAACTCTTCCGTAACTTTTTTCCTTTGCACGGAGGACCACAAAACCAACCTGTGACAATGACTCTGAGCAAACTTGAGCATCAGCGCCTTTGAACCCTTTGCCGGCCACCCGAAAATCCCGACGTGAGGTACCCTTCTTCCTGTCAACTTCATCAGAACGGCCAGCGGCAGCCCAAACCTCTCGCCCCAAGACACTACTGCATCATACCGCCTCATGACAAACCACGCCTCAATCACCTGAGCGAAGAATGCTGGAAGCAGTGCATAGAACATTCGCCTTAGAGCGGGCGCCTTGGCGAGGTAATGCTCGTCCAACATGTCGCTATTCAGCTCATCGCGGTAGAACGTCACGCGCGGATATTCGCTTGCGGCCTCAAGCTTTCGTAGCACCGCCTCTTCGGGATGACGAATGCCTGTGGCTATCACTGTGAGAATGCTGCGTGTCATCACTCACGTCCGGAAGTAAATAAGAACAATGCATGCCAGTATCCACAATGCCCCTGTAATCAGTATGGGGGGATCGGAGGTTACGGCATTCGTCGGGTTGTCGGTGATTCTCGTAGTATGAATCAGATACAGGTACCGGAACACGCCATAGATGACGAACACGGTTGTGTAAATGAGCTTGTCCGTGCCGAACACCTGAATGGTCCGTGGCGCAACGGTGTACAATGCATACGCTATTACCGTCGCCGCGGCGGCTATGGTCAGCATCTGGTCAAGAAATCCTACTTTGTAGAGTGCAAGCACCTTGCGCCCCGTGTACGTGTCATCCTGCACTTGCACAAGCTCGCCGCGACGCTTTGCGAAGCCAAGAAACAGGGATATGAACATGGTGCAGAGTACGAGCCACGTTGATGTGTCGACATTGATCGCATAGGCGCCGCCAACGACGCGCAACATGAATCCGCCGGCAATCACAAACACATCAAGGAGCACAACCTGCTTGAGTTTGAACGAGTACGCAAGGTTGATGCAAAAATACAGACAGAGAACGAAAATGAACCTTGGATCTCCGTCCCAAACCAGCAGGGCGGAAAGCGCAAGCAGCATACCGGCCAGCACGAATGCGCCGGGAATCGATACGAGCCCCGCGGCAACCGGACGGTAACGCTTCTCCGGATGGGCCCGATCGGCCTCAAGATCTGCTATGTCATTGACGACGTACACGGCACTCGCGGTGAAGCTGAATGCCAGGAATGCCTTGAAAGCGAGTATGCTCTCGTGAAGGAAGAAGAGCTCCTTTGCGAAAATGAGCGGGGCGAACACAAACAGGTTCTTGATCCACTGTTTCGGGCGAATGAGTGCCACGCAGGCACGCAGCGAAAAGCCCGGGCGGTGCGCTGTTTCTGCTTCGACAAGCATTTTAGGGGAGATGTTTATGAACAAAATTTACAGATGTCGTGCAACTTTCTCCGCAACATGCTCGGGGGCAAGAGTCCCCATACATGTCACTTCCTTGTCACAACGCGACAAGTAACAAACAAGACATTCAATATCGCTGTGTACAATATCTCCGTTTCCGAAGACGTCGAGTTCCCAGGGAGAAGTCGGGCCGACCAGAACAATCGTCGGCTTTCCGAGCGCCACGCCGACGTGCATGCCGAGACTGTCGGATGTCAACAGCACATCGAACGTGTCGATGATGGCTGCAAATTGGTTCAGGCTGTTGTCGCAGCCAGCGTCAACCACAGCGTCGCCGACCGTTTCGATGATCCGTCGGTTCAGTTCAACTTCTTCGGGCCCCCCTACAATCACAAGCCCCACGTCAGGATGACGCTCCCGCATGAGTTTGATAAATCCGGTGTATCCCTCAAACGTCCATTTCTTATACTGCCACCGCCCTCCGCCCCCGGTATTGATCCCGAGAACTTTCCGAACTCCTGACAGTTTCTTATTCTTCGCAAGAAATTCCCCGGCAAACGCCTGCGAACTGCCATTGAGCATCAGCTGCGGCGGAACCGTGGGAAGTTCAAGCCCGCAAATCTCATACATAATTTCCTGGTATGTACGCCGGTTGGCTTTCTTTTTCTCATCATTCAAACCCATCAGCCACCAATCATGAGCCCTTTGGTCTACCGGCTGAACTCTTCCTGCCTCGTCACAAACGAACCCGCGACGTTCAGTGCAACGGGCTATGCTGTGGATAGTAGCGCTTTGCGGATCGGCGTCGAGACATATACCAAGATCGAATCGCTCATTGAGAAGATATTCGGTAAAATCCCCTTCAGTCACAAGCACACGGTCAATATTGGTATTCCCTTTCAAAAGAGGGGCGGCGCTGGATTTTGTTATCCATGTAATGTGAGCTCCGGCGTATTTCCTCTTTAGTGCGGGCAAAATCGACGTGGTGCGCAAAACATCGCCGACTGCCGCCAGCTTGACGATTAGGATACGATAGGATATCCTTTCGTAGTCCTCGCAGTTCTCGCACAATCTGCCGTCCCGCTTGTGAAAGACACAGGGTTTCGCTCCTTCATAATACCGGCAATCGGTATGAATCACCATCGTTCTCTTCCTTGTTTCAAACGGTTGCTGTTGTTCGATTTGCGTCTGCTGACATCGCCGGGGATTTCGAGTTCAGCAATGATTGATATACCTTCTCGAGCTGGAGCCCGTTTACGTCCCAGCTGTACCCTTTCACCACGTTCTCATGGGCTTTGGCAGTCAAACGGCTACGTAACTCAGGCGTCCTGAACAGACGCACAACCGCCGCGGCAAAGTCCTTCGGGCTGTCGGCAAACAGGGCCGAATCCTCATGCTTGAGATTGATGCCTTCACAACCGAGCGTCGTGGTCACAATCGGCCTTCGCATCGCCATCGCTTCAAGTGCCTTGCCTCTGATACCACCGCCTATTTTTAGCGGGATGACGAACACCTGGCTGCGGGCAAAATAGGGCCGGACGTCAGGCACAAAGCCGGTAACGACGATATTCGATGCAGCCCTCCGCTGCACTTTCAACGGGGGCGCCGCCCCGACGACGTACAGTTTTGCATCAGGCACTTCATTCACAATCAGCGGAAAGATCTCATCAAGGAAGAAAAGTATTCCGTGGTTGTTCGGATAGTAGCTCATCAGACCCGTGAAAACCATCGTGTTCGGCTCTTCCTCGATTTTTTGATCCTCGAAGAAAGCAGGATCGACGCCGTTGGACACGACATGCATCGGCTTGTCAGGAAGCAATGCGCGGAACTTGTCAAAGTCACTCTTCGTCGTCGTCACCATTACATTGAACGGCTCGCAGCAGGCAAGCTCCTCTCGCTTCAGGCGTGTGTACTCCAGAAAATAATAGGGCTTGAGGAGGTTCTTCGTCTGCAAATACGCCCGGTACACTGCATCGTGCTCCACGTTGTGCGTATCCCCCACCAGAGGGATGTTTGATGGCAGTCTGTGGTATCCGAGAATGGTTGTGCAGCAATGGATCAAATCAAAATGCTCTGCGCGAACAATGCGGTCGATGGCCGCCTGCATCTTTCGACTGTAGAATCGTTTGAACGAACTCCGCCCCGTCAACAGGAGCCAGATGCGAAGAAATAAGTTGATGATGCGCGGCCGGTTGTTGTTGACGAACACGATGTGTTTCAGTACGTTACCGTACGCATCGCGAAGCCGCTGTTCCTGCTCCGGTGTCCCGAAGGCAAGCACGGAAACTTCATGGCGCTTCAGATTCTCCAGCATGAAGGGAAAATTCCGTTTTGCAGGACCCAAGTCCGGGGGATACGGAGCCGTTTGAAATATCATCAGAATCTTCATAGTCACATCAATTTGCAGCTTCGGTAGTTGCTGGCACCCGCTTACGCAGAGGCAGGAGATGCAGCAGGAAATTCAACTCGCGCTTCGAGACGACCCGTAACGCATAGAGCGCAAAAACATAGAGCGCCGTCCCGACGATGCCGGCGACAATCCATCCGAATCCCGTTGGCAGCTGTTCACGGATCACCCACACCGCCCCCCACATCAACGCGCCACCGAACAACGTCTTCACAATAAGACTGTAGTTTGAAGAGTTGAATGTCCCTTTCGGAAGAAGATAGATTGACATTCCCATCACAAACGTTTCAGTGGCCGCCGTTGTCAGCGCCGCCCCGATAGCGCCGTTTCCATGCACGTTTTGGAAGTACGGAATGGCAATGAAATTCATGCCGATGTTCAGAAAGGTTGCCGAAATGGCGACGAGCGAAAGTTGCTTCTGCTTGTCATACGAAACCAGAACCGTATTGAACACAAAATCCACGTATACCAGCAGGAGACTGAGCGAGAGAATCTGCAGCAGGACAATGGAGTTCCAATACTCCTGCAGGCCGAAAAGGAGCGAGATGATCGGCTGCGCAAGGGCTGACATGCCAACGGCAAGAGGCACGGCAACAATGACGGTAAGGTCGAGAAGCTTGCGCGATGTATCCACCATGTTCTCACGTGAAGTTTGCCAGAGCCTGGCCAAAACCGGAAAAACGGCAGTTGTAAGAATCAGCGGAAAAAACATCAGTGTGTCAAATAGACGGTAGGGCGCCCCGTACCAACCGACAACAGCGTCGTTTGTCATGGAGGAGAGCATCATGACATCGATTCTGTAATAGATAAAGGCGAACGTCGTCGACACCATAAACGGAAAGCCCTGCTTAAGAATGGGAACCCATTGTTTTGGTTCGATCGTAAAATCAACATTCGCGAGCTTCTTCAGGTAATATGAACTGACGGCGAAATTCAACACCATGCTCAGCAGCATGACAACGGCGACAGCGAGAGGTCCCATGCCCATCAGCAGCACAGTCACGCCGACGATTGCCAGAAAAACCTTCTCGATTACAAGACAGATGGAACGGTACTCAAGCCGCTCAAGCCCGTTAAACACGCGATGGATGATGTCATACATCCCGTAGAACCAGTTGGCCAATGCCAGCACGAACACAATGTTCACTGTCTTGGCCGGATAGTCTGAAAGAACAACGAACGCCATCGTTCCGACAAGGGAGAGGGTCCATGCCAGCGAACGCAGCACGCCGCCGTTGACCAGCATTGTGCTCAGTTGGTTGCGGTCGCGCGCTATGGATTTCACCAGCAGCATCGTCAAGCCGAGGTCCATAATCAGACCGGCAATGGCATTGATGGTGATGGCAAAGTAGAGGCGGCCGAACTCTTCAGGCCCCAAATACCTCGGCATGAATGACATCAAGACAAATGATGAAATCCAGGTAATCACCTGACTCATCATCATCGCCTTGGTATTGCGTGCTATTGATGCGGTAGTTTCATTCATACAATGCTGAGAAAGCCTGTACTCCCCCGTTAGTTATCGGCAACCGGCCGCGCCCCCCGTACCGTTGCCACTCAGTTTATGACTTTCTCGGGCGGTTTCAAGAGCAGCCAATGAGGCTGGGCCTGCGGGACTGGTGCCGGCGGCGGTGCGCTTTCTTCTTCAGCTTTCTTTATCTGAAGATGAATAATGGTCGAAGCCAGCCCGAAAAGCGCACCGAGGTATATGTTGTTTCTGTAATATGTCAATACAATATCGAAAAAGGAGAAAACCAAATGGTTGACGACGGCCGCACCGATCAAAATAAGTACGGCCTGCATATACTTGTCTTTGACGAATTTTCCGAAGGAATGGCCCACCTCGGCCATGACAGACAAATAGAAGAACATAAAGATTGCAAACCCGATTACACCCGTTTTTGCGATGACAGCCAGAATTTGATTATGGGGGATATAGAACCCCAAGTCCCACAACAATGGAATGGGCATCTTGTAGTCAATTGGAACGCCATAGCCTGTTCCGAGGAGGGGGCGTTCGGTTATCATACTGTAGAGATCCCAATTCTCAACTTTGCGGTACAAGTTGGACGTGTAGGATTCCGCCGCTGAAGCCCTGTCATCTCCCGCAAGCCCTTCACGGATGTTCTTCACCGGAAGCATGAAGAAGCTTGTGGAGTTGGTATTCCAGAACACGGCCAGATAGATCACAAAGATAATTCCAAACTTCCACGTATAACTCAGGATCCGCTTCAGAACCTCGGGAGGCTGCATGACAACAAACAGTATGAATCCGCCCGCCATAACAGGGTATGCAGTCCTTCTATCCGAAGCGATAATCGATATGATCATCATCGGGAGGAGCACAGCGAGAGCAACCATCTGTTTCTTGTCTCTACGATACAAGAGCATGGCAACAGCGAAAACAACGAGAGTGGCAAGGAGACCGGCGTCTTCATGGTTCCCCCAACCGCCGAAGCTGCCGACAAGACTGAACCCTGCGCCCGCAAAGTGCCTTGTTACCTCAACCGCCCTGAAGCCCAATCCGAAGATAATGGCCCAAATCATATGCCGCACCTGGTCTTCGGTTCGTATCACCTGCGGCACGATGGCCATCAACAGCACCAGATAAATAATGGCCCTCGTTTCCCAAAGCGCCGGCAAGAACTGCCCTCCCCGGAACACCCCGTAGGCGACAAAGAAGAGAATCGCTCCCAAATAAAGAAGCAGTGGCTTCCATGCAATCACACGGATATGCTTCTCCCGGATCAAGAGAAAGCGGAGCGCAAGCCCTGATATGATACACAGCAGGTGAATCTCGACCGGGTTGATGGCGAGGCCGCTGAGCCCGGGAAAAATGTTATTGAGATTGCGATGATATGGAATGCGCCAAGTCCAACTGTATTCCTGCGGAAGTTGTTCGATTGCCAGCGCAAGGAAGACAAGGACGTACAGGCTGACACTCGGACGAAATACGGAGATGACAGCAAAACTGAAAACGGCCACCAGCCCGATGGTGGCCACCACATTACCGTCAAAAAGCAGATTGAGAAATGCGACCAGCGCAGCACCCACCACCAACCCCAGAACGACCAGCGGCCGTGCATCAAAAGGGCGGAGTTCAGCGGAAGAATTTCCCGCCGGCACATTGAGTGTGCGCTTTTCGGTCATTACGGATTATCCGGCATTGGAATCCGGTGCGGTATGCCGTTAGCGGCAAAGCGGGCATTCAACACCTGAATGAAACCGTACCACCCGGTTTCATAATAGTTGACACGTGGAGGTGTCCGGACGGCATAGAAGGTTTGGCCCAGCATCAGCAACGAGAGAACGCATGCGTACAGCGCAAGCTTCTTTCTCGTCGTGACAACTTGAGTCGCCGGGCGCGAGACAAAATACACCAACACGTAGATGGTGAGAAGAATGTACACTATGAAAATCATACGCGTGCCATGCCATGCGTAACCCGGTTCATCACGAAACCAACGATCTTATTTTCGTTCAGCACGGTGACGAGGTTTCGGATGTCCGTCTTTTTCGTTCTTCCCGCGGACACGACCACAACATACCCGTCGAGATGACTGGCAATCATGCCCGGAAAGCTCTGGTCGGTTGCTGTCGGAAGGTCGATTACGATGAAGCGGAACTGACGTTTGAGCGTTGCAATCACTTCCCGCAGTTCCAGAATTTTGTCGAACGTCATCATCGAACCCTTCATCTCACCCAGAGGCAGCACCCAAAGACCTTTGATTGCGCTGCGCGAAAGAGTGATCGTATCGTTACGCAATGCATCGAGAATGCCGGGCGACTGAGGTACTCCGAAAATCTCGTGCAAGCGCGGCTCACGCGGGTTCAGATCGATAAGAACGGTGTCATCCTGGGTGTCCAAAGCGAAGAAAGTCGCGAGATTCGCCGCAACGACAGTTTTGCCGTCACCGTTTCCAGCGCTCGTCACTCCCGCAGCAAGCTGCAGATCCGCATTGCGGCTCGGGAACAGGTTCGTGCCGAAACAATTGTATCGTTGCACGGAAACGACCGACTCGTCCAGTACTGGATTTGAAGGACGGTTGTAGAGAATGAGCTTCCCTTTTCGGACGATTTGCTGCCGCTCGTGATCCTCCTCGGGTTCTTCACTGTAGCGAGGGATCTCGTTCTCGTCTTCCGGCTCGATATTCATGTGTTGAGGGTTCATGTAAAGAAATAGTCGCCTTTCCTGCGTGATCGGTCGCTCTTAAGGGAGATAGCCGATGATCGGTTTGTTGAAGACTTCGATATCCGAGCGGCGGCGAATTGTCGGATCATAGTATTCCATTGCCACCATTGCTGCCAACCCCACAAGAAACCCGAGTGCCAGTCCACCGCCGATGATCATCCCCTTTTTAGGCTTCGTGGGAGAAGAGGGGACGACAGCAGGATCGAGTATCACGTACTTGCTTGCACCGCGGGCTCCGAGTTCTTTGCTGATCTTTGCGGCTTCAAGCTTCTCCTTCATTGTATCATACAAGCCCTTGACGATCACATAGCTCGATTTCCGCTCTGTTCCGACTTCGTGCGTGTTTATTGCAGCGGAAAGTCCGGACATTGTTTCGTTCTTCGAGGACTCAATGCGTGCCCGCTTGGAACGTGTAAGGGCTATTTCCGATTCCAATGCCTCGGTCGACTTCTCCAAGAGGTTGACTAGTTGCGCGCGCAACGATTGGACCTGCGGGTACCGTGGCGTGTACCGGCTCAAAAGGTCGGTGTACTTGACGGAAAGAGCCTTCAATTCTGTGATATACAGTCCCGCACCCTGAGCATCGATGGCAGAGATCTGGGCCACAGTTGACGGGTTATCGATATTGTCACGGTAGCTTCGCAGGAGGTTCAGTGCTTGTTGTTGCTGCGCGAGTGTTCGATCGTTTTCGTCCATTTCCTCTTTTTGTTTGTCAAGCATCGAACGGAGCGAACCCTCTTCGAAAGGCGTGGTCCGCAGTCTGCCCTGCTGCAAACTCAGTAATGCGCGCTGTTCCTCTTCAAACTTGCTTTGGAACTCCTCAACTTTTTGTTCATAGAATTTAACGATGTCCTCGTTCTGCTGCAGGCTGGATCTGAGGCTCATCTGAATGTAAATATTCGCCAGAACTGTCGCCCCGCGCTGGGCATTGTACGGGTCGCCGTCCGCAAAGAATATACGGAACGAATCCGAGGCGCGCTGCTCAATGCTCACCTGCCTTCGCACTGCCCCCACCAAATCTTCAGTGTCACGCGGGTCACCGGACTCGGGAGCGATATTGAGACTGTCGAGCAGCTTACGGAGAGTTGATCGGCTGTAGATTATTTCGTTCAGCAAAGTCAGCTGGTCGGGAGCGGCAAGAGCCACCGCTTTCTGCCACTCAACGAATGGGTTAAGAATGTCTTCTTTTTGGACGAGGATCGTGGTGTACGATTCGTATCGTTTCGGGAGAACGAAAGCTCCCACCACACTGATGATGGTGATGACGACAAAGGGAATCAGAAAATACATCTTCCGACGCCTCACAATATCGACTATCTCCGACACGGTGATATTAGTTTTCATTCTGCCCTCTCCACTTTACGTATTTAGATGTGTTCGCTAAGATACAAAAACCCTAATGGTGTGTCAACCTTGCAAAAATCCAGCCCAAAACGCGAATTCCGGCAAAAAAGAGAAATCTGCGCTTGTGGGTTCTACGCAGTTTTGGGATGGCTCGTTGCATGGGGGGACAGCGTCACTGTTCCCAATCTCGCAGGAACACTTACACCCTTGAAAGATGCAAAAAAAGTGATGGTTCAATCGTGCCGCGAATCACCGGATATGAAGCAAATTCCTACCCTCTTTAGCTGGTGATTGATCAGACTTCTTGTGAGCCACGATGCCACACAGGTCACACTTTCCTGCATTATTATTCCTTTCTATTCGTTGCATTCAAAGGATCTGAACGACAATTTCAGCCCCGATTTTCTCACTTGATGAACTCCCTCAGATTAAGAGAGTTGGAATTGGGGTTTCAAATCCGTACATTTTCGAGCATTATCTGTAAACTTTCCTGCTATAGGGGTAAAATTGATCACCCGGAACCGACCGGGTCAATTCATTTATTTCCGGAGTCCATCATGAAGAGAGTGTTTCAACGTTTCCCGTCAGTGATACTCGCATTGGTGTTAATGTCTACGACACTTTTTGCTCAGCTGCCGAACCAGGCTGGCGACTACATCATTGGCAAGGGAGATCAGCTGCTCGTCACCGTTTGGGGATACAACGAGTTCACATCGACTCAAACGGTCAAGGACAATGGAGCCGTAACCATGCCGTTAATCGGCGATGTGGAAGCAGCAGGTCTGACAAAAGATGAATTCATCGGCAACCTCCAGAAGCGGCTGGCCGAATACGTTCAAGGCGATATCAAGATCACAGTTGCTGTCCTTTCCTCGGTCGGACAACGGGTTACCATTCTCGGTGCCATCACACGCCCCGATAATTATCCGATAGCCAATGAACTGAATCTCCTGGAACTGGTCTCGATGGCGGGCGGCGCCCTTCCGGATGCCCGGCTCACCCGAATCAAGATTTTCCATAAGGATAAATCCCTCCCCCCCTCGGAAGTTGACTTAGAGTCGTACATCGAGCGATCGGATATCGAGAACATGCCAAGAGTCCGTGCAGGTGACATCGTGTTTATCCCGCGTCAGCAGAATTTCGTCAAGGAGTTCGGAGAGTTCTTCAGGGATGTGGCGTTCCTCTTTACGCTGTTCCGCCTGACTGATGGCGCACGGTAACGGGAATACGCCATGAGAATTGTCACTTTCGTAATTTTCGCACTCGGATTGACCGGGGTTACCGAATTGCAGGCTCAACAAATAGGCAAGAGGTTTGGTCCGCAGTTTACATTCCTTCATAGCAGCGCAAGAGGAGCAGGAATGGCTGACGCTACCGCTGCCGTCATAGAGGATTTCTCCGGCTTCGGAAGTAATCCGGGGAACCTCGGACTGATGAAGTACTCTGTCGCCGACTATAGCACGCAGCGGGTCGCAAAAGGAATCACCTTCGAGCATGTAGGGCTCGCGTACAAGATCACGCGTAACGAAGGAATCGCATTTTCTTTCGAAATACTTCATTACGGTGGAACCGACTTCTATACAAACGACGCAGTCCGAAATCTGGGTTATGAGGCGCGAACAGGACTTACCTACGGCAGATTAATAACCGAGGGATTGTCGGTGGGCGTCTCCCTCCAAGGCATTACATCGACTACGGGACTGACTAACGTATGGTCATTTGCCGGTGACATAGGTTTCTCTTATGCCCCAGGAAAGTACATCCGCTATGCGCTTACTTTCAAGAACCTCGGGAGTGATTATGAGGTGCCGTCTCCCATTCTCAGGACAGATCAATATGGCAAGGCTCTGATGAAGGTTGTGGCCGTGGGGTTGGCATTTGACTATCCTTTCGACGACCGCCGGAAACGGCTGCTCGTATCACTTCAGAACGACAAAGTCCTGGGACAGGAGTCATTGATATACAGACTTGGAGTTGAATACACTCCGTTCTATGACAAGGAGCTACATCCCTCAGTCCGCGGCGGGTTTGTCATTCGAGGAGTCGATGTCGAGCCCCGTTTCGGTCTGAGTGTAAGGTTCAATCGCTTTTCGTTGGATTACGGCTACCGCTACTCGAAACGCGACGGTCAGCCCTCGCAAGCATTTACTTTTGCCTATTCATGGTAGTATAATTCTCCCCTCAGTACAGGCCGGTAGCAGACCGTGCCTGTACTTTTCTTCATTCTGCTGGAAGAAACATATCTGATTTACAATAACCGCAGATCATAATCCCTAAAATTTTGCGATTTTCTTGAGATATCGCACAATCTAAGCGTTATGGCATATGCGTTGATATAGCTCACTGTGAATTAAGATGAACTAAACAAGATAGTTCTTGCTTTTCGTGTTTTCTTCGTTATATTAACACCCGCAACTAACGTGATGGAGAAACCTTGAAAAAGCAACAAGAAAGGGGGAAGTTCTACTCGTGAGGAAAGGTACTATAGTCTCGGTTTTCGTGATTACCTTACTGTCGCACTTTTTTGCGATTTCCTATGCGCAGAACCTTAACTGGGTAACGGTCTACCAATCTAACTGGGCGGCACCAGAAATGCCTCTCAATGTGTACGATTGGCGGGGCATTACGCATATGATCCACTTCAATATCGAACCGAAGCGTGAACCTCCGTACTACTACTTTCCGCAGGGACAAGCAATCTTTGAGGGTGGAGGTTGGTCAGCAACAGGTGATGGATACCAGCGTGCACTCATTGACAGTTCCCGCGCCAACGGGGTAAAAATGATCCTCTGCATAGGGGGAATCGGAAATGACAACCAGGCAACCTACGCCTGGATTGGTGATGACAGCGTCCGTTGCGAAACAGCTATGCGCTCAATCCTCGGCTATGCCCGCCAGAAGGGCTACGATGGAGTCGACTTCGACATCGAGGGATGGAATCACCCGACTCACCAGCAGTTCGAGCGACTCAGCCGCTTCACGCGCCGCATTCTCGACGAATGGACACCGCGAGGCATTCTTACAATTGCTGTCGGCAGGGACTATGAGTCATCCAAGCCGGTTTGGGTTCTGAATGCTTACTACGATCAGATCAATACAATGAACTATGACTGCAACGGATACTGGAGCAGTGGAACAGGATTCCATGCGCCGCTCTACAATCCGTCGCCCAACTACCCGTGGTACCCCTCGGAGTCTGGAGCTCTCAATACGCATGACCGGTTCAGTACATGGGTGAATGCCGGCGTATTGCCGAGCAAACTCGGTCTCGGACTTGCCGCATACGGATGGGGCTGGACTTCCGCGACAGCACCAGGACAACGACGTGAGTCGCTCGGATCATTCAACAACTACTATGTGTGGCATCACGAAATTGTAAACGAGTACCTCGACCGTGGGCGTGGCACAAGACATTATGATACTCTCGCACATCAGCCATGGATTTCCAATCCGGGAGGACCGGGTTGGTCGTACATCAACTACGACGACGAGCAAAGCCTTCCCAAGAAGGTTGATTACGCGAAACAACGCGGACTTGGCGGGGTAATGGTCTTCACTTATAACTCCGGTTACAACAGCAGAAAACCCGTCGGGCAGCGTTACCCGCTGATCAAGGCCATTCGTGAGAGCATCTCACCCCCGACCCCATCGGCACCTTCCATTCTCGCCCAACCCGCGAACAGGAGTGTGCTGGTCGGTGAGGCCGCAACATTCTCAGTTCAGGCGTCAGGTTTTCCTCTGCCAACGTATCAGTGGCAGAAGAACGGCGCCAACATCAACGGTGCAACCGGACCCTCCTACACGACTCCGGCATCAGTTCTTGGAGACAACGGAACGACATATCGTTGTGTCATTGCAAACACACTTGGTTCGGTCATCAGCTCGTCTGCAACGCTGACTGTTTCTGCTCCCGTTGCAGCAAACCCAATTTCCGACGACTTCTCAGACCCGAACCGGACCAACACGATCTGGCGCAAGAGCCATCCCTCACAGATTACGCATGATGGTCTCGGTACCAGTGATGCGGTTATCAAATTCACGCTCGGAGCGACAGCCCACGAGATGTGGGGAAATCAGTTCAATGCACCACGACTGCTCCAGCCTATCATCAACGGTAATTTCGAGGTAGTTGCAAAATTCGAGACCGTCCCCTCGTCCACATACCAGTGGCAGGGAATCCTTGTCCGTGAAAGCGCCACAAGCTGGATTCGCTTTGATATCCTGAAGGATAATTACGGACTCAAGTTCTTTGCAGCTACCTTGAACGGCGCAAACGCCACGGAGAGGATTCACAACATCATCACAGTCCCCGCCAATCTTGTCTGGATGAAGATCAACAGAACGGGCAATATGTGGACAGCTTCATATTCCACAAACAACAGCAACTATACGCAGACGGGACAATTCTCTCACAGTATGGCCGTAGATTCGGTTGGAGTCTACGCTGGCAACTCGCCCAACAATGGTACGGTCCCTCCGTTTGTAAGCAAAGTGGATTACTTCTTCAATACATCCAGTCCGATCAATCCGGAGGATCCGGTCAGTGGCGCACCGGTTGGCCAGCTAATGGCTGATCTTGACACACTCCCGGTTGGCGGCGGCAACATTGTACTTTCCTGGACCTCTACCAATGCGGTTTCTGCATCTATAGATCAAGGAATTGGATCCGTGGCACTTACCGGCACTCGTACGGTGTCGATCAATCAGACAACAACGTTCACACTCACCCTGACCAACTCCATCGGTTCACAATCCTATACCAAAACTGTGGCGGTTGCGTTACCAGGCGGGGGAGGCAATGCGCAGGACATCACCTCAACCGGCACACCGATTGCCTTCGTAACTGCGCCGACAGGAGCTGGCAACAAGAACATTGAGGTTATCAGGGACGGAGTCATCCCCACACCGGGTTCCACGAACGTTAACGAGCAATACGACACATACAATGGCGGAGCAACCCGTCCGCTCGACTGGATCGGCTACTCTTACCCCACCACACAACGCTTCGGCAGCCTCTTTTTCCAGGAGGGCGTCCGTTCCGCAGCTGGCGGACATTTTGCGGAGCGGCCGAGAGTTGAAGTGCGAGTGGCAGGCCAATGGGTAGAGGCGGCAAACGTTTCCATAACGCCTGCCTACAATACTGCATCGGCGCCAAACTTCTCAAACTACACGCTCCGGTTCGATCCCGTCTATGGAGACGCAATCCGTATTACCGGAACTCCCGGGGGAGCGGACAAGTACATTTCCGTCGGAGAACTTAGAGTGTTTGCGGCACCGACAAGCTCGGTTCCCCCCGTCAACGTACCAAAGAATTTTGACCTGATGGCGAACTACCCGAATCCATTCAATCCGTCTACAACGTTCGAGTTCACTGTCCCAAACACCGCATACGTCAATATTGCGGTCTACGATATGCTTGGGCAGCATGTACGAACACTTGTTGACAGGGTACTCGACGGCGGGGCCTATCCGGTCGTCTGGGACGGACGTAATGCGAACGGCGATGTCGTTACTTCCGGCGTTTACCTCTATCGCATGAATGCAGCGGACTTCACCGCTACACGCAAAATGGTATTCTCGAAGTAGGCAGAATACACGGCGGAACCTTTTCGTCTTGCTGTGCCCAAAAAAGGCGCTTTTCCTTCGGGATGAGCGCCTTTTGTCATTTGATGCCTTCGAACCCTGGCATCTAAGGCGGAATCGGCAACCGATTTGACTTTTCGCCAATAATTACAGATATACATGTGAACTTTGCGCTAATTAGTAACACATCGTTCTTCCATTTAACGTCAAAGTACTGGCCTCTCGTCCCGTTACTTTTGTCGCTCGAGGAATTCATGCAACCGCTCGTTTCCATCCTCATTCCCGCACACAATGCCAAACAATGGATAGATCAAACTGTCACCTCGGCGCTGAATCAGACGTGGTCCCGCAAAGAGATTATAGTGGTTGACGACGGATCCAGCGATGGCACATCTGAAGTACTCAAAGGATATGCGTCTTTGGGGGTCGTTGTCATTCGTCAAAAAAATGGAGGAGGAGGCGCTGCACGGAATACGGCACTTTCCATCGCAAAGGGAGACTACATCCAATGGCTGGACCATGACGACCTGCTCGCTCCCGACAAAATCTCGCTGCAAATGCAGGAAGCTCTGACACGGAACGACCCTCTGACTCTCTACTCCGGCAGATTCTCGACATTCTTTTTTTGCGAAGACCGGGCAACTATGGTCGAGAATTCAATGTGCAAGGATTTGACGCCCGTCGAGTACTTCCTTTCAAAATTTATGGAAGACGCGTGGCTTCAAATCGGAGCGTATCTCTTCAGCCGGGAGTTGGTGGACAAAACCGGCCCTTGGAAGAGCACACAATCCACCGACGACGACGGAGATTATCTTGCAAGAACGGTCGCAGCCTGTAGCGGTATTCGATTTGTAAATGATGCTCTTTCGTATTGGAGAATCGGGAACGTCTCGAGCGCAGGACATCATAACACGGCGCGCACGCGGCGTGTTGCGTGGGAAACAGCATTTCATTGTATTGATCTGCTACTCGGAATGGAAGACTCCGAACGCACCAGAACCGCATGCCTTCGCTTTCTACAGTTGCGCCTTGCGCGGTACTCCTACCCGGAAGAACCGGAGGCGGGCCAACGACTTGAGGAGATGCTAAAGAACTTCGGGCCAATCGACGAGAGTACAACAGGCTGGAAGTACACCGTGATACGAAAGCTGCTGGGCCAGCATGGGGCCGACACCATTAAAGGATACAGCTACAAAGCGGACATGATCATTAAACGGAATGTCGACAAGCTATTCTTGCGACGTTCCCCAAAATCCTGACACAACTGGATTCAAACAAATGCGCCGGCTCTGCCGGGGATTTCCCCCGGCGGACCGGCGCTTTTAATTGACAAGCAGACCCTCCGTTCGCCCGTTAGCAAACGGAAGCGACTAGCACTTTAGAATAACGTATAAATGAACGGAGCGAGTGCGGAGCCTTTTGTCAGCACAAGCAGCAAACTCAGCAGCAACAACATTACCATAATCGGGCCGAGCCACCACTTCTTGCGGATTTTCATGAACTCCCACAACTCTCCAACAATTGCAAACTTACTTCTAGCCATAATGCCGGCACTCCTCAATGTGAATTACGAATTGGTTCAAATTCCTAGAATGTCCTTGTGATATGCTTCGGGTCGAAGGCATTCAGATCCCGTTTCTTCCAGTATGACTGTGCTGACCTGTCGATTTTCATGTCCAGCAGATCCTTGCCAAGAAGCCGCATCAACAACCCTACCGGCGTGAGCACAAGGTAATAGAAGATGCTCAGAATGACACGTGTCATAAACCAGCCGAGGATCTGCGCGAAGGTCATCCACGCGACATGGAAGTGCTTCATCAAACCATAGGCTATATGCGATAACGCGGCGATTGCAGCCCCGATGCCGAGGAACCATCTCCAGGAATTCGATGACAATGCCTGCATCAAATTCCAGCTTTCGTGCCCGCCGTCGTAACCATGCTTCCATAGCAGAACGACACTGATGATCGCACCGACGATCAGGAATGCCCTGCCGGTCTTTTTGACCGCTTCTTTTGAGGTATCTATTGTGTCAATCAAGTTCGAACTCCTTCATCCAATCTGTGTCTTCCTGCAGTTGCTTCTGTTCGGTCTTTGCTACAATGAAGTTGCCAATAACGAGATAATCCATGTGGGTGCGCATCAAGCATTTGTATGCTTCCATGGGGCGGCACACGATCGGCTCGCCGCGCACGTTGAACGACGTATTGATGATGACCGGACAACCCGTCTTTTTGTAGAATGAGTTGATCACATCATAGTACTTCGGGTTGGTTTCCCGTGTCACAGTTTGAATGCGAGCCGAGTAGTCAACGTGCGTAATTGCGGGAACATCCGAACGAGGCACGTTCAGTTTGTCGATACCGAACAACCTTTCCTGCTCGTCGGTCATCTTCACACGCCGGTCATTCACGACATCGGCGACGAGCAACATGTACGGGCTCTCCCCCTCCATCTCAAAATAGTCGGACACCTTCTCACGCAACACCGAGGGCGCGAATGGACGGAAGGACTCGCGGAACTTGATCTTCAGATTCATCACAGATTGCATCTTCGGGGAGCGCGCATCACCGATGATGCTTCGTCCGCCGAGGGCGCGTGGCCCGAATTCCATCCGCCCCTGGAACCAACCGATAACATTTTCCTGTGCGATGAGTTCAGCAACCGTGTCGGCGAGTTCTTCCGCAGCGACACGTTGATAGACAATCTCGTTCATCTTGAGGAAGTGCTCGATCTCCTCATCCGTGTACTCCGGTCCAAGGTATGATCCGTATTGGGAATCCTGTACCCCGTCAGCCTTGCGCTCGTTGCCGAGGTATGTGTGCCAGACGTAGAGAGCAGCACCGAGTGCGCCACCCGCGTCGCCGGCCGCGGGCTGGATCCAGATGTTCTTGAAGGGGCCTTCGCGCAGCAAGCGGCCGTTTCCAACACAGTTAAGTGCAACGCCGCCAGCGAGCACCAGCTTCTCCTGCCCTGTCTCTTTAAACACATGCTTTGCCTGACGCAGCATGATCTCCTCAGTCACAACCTGCACTGACCGGGCCAGATCCATCTCGCGCTGTGTCAACTTGGTTTCAGGCTGGCGCGGAGGACCGCCGAACAGGTCTGCAAACTTCTCGTTTGTCATCCTCAAGCCGGCGCAGTAATCAAAAAACTTCATGTCCATCTTGAACGATCCGTCCTCCTTCAAATCCACGATGTGATCGTAGATCTGCTGGACGTACTTGGGCTCGCCGTACGGGGCAAGACCCATGACTTTGTATTCAGCCGAATTGACCTTAAAGCCGGTAAAGTATGTAAAGGCCGAATACAACAACCCGAGCGAGTGCGGAAAATTCAGCTCTCCGTGAATCTTGATCAGGTTGTCCTTGCCTACACCGTAGCTTGTGGTTGTCCATTCACCGACGCCGTCAAGCGTCAGGAATGCGGCTTCTTTAAAGGGAGACGGGAAAAAAGCGGACGCGGCGTGCGATTCGTGGTGTTCCGGAAAAAGAATCTCACCCTCGTACCGCATTTCATCTTCAATGAGTTTCGGAATCCATAGCTTGTCCTTCAGCCAAAGAGGCATTGCCATCATAAAGGACTTGATGCCCCGCGGAGCGAATGCCAGATACGTCTCCAGCAGCCGTTCGAATTTCAGCATGGGCTTGTCGTAGAACGCCACGTATGAAAGATCGTTGACCGTGATCTTTGCTTCTTTCAGGCAGTACTCGATTGCATTGGTAGGAAAATTGAAATCATGCTTCTTGCGCGTGAACCGTTCCTCCTGTGCCGCAGCGACAATCTTGCCGTCCTGTATGAGCGCAGCGGCGGAATCATGGTAGTAGCATGATATGCCTAGAATGTACATTGCCCCTCTCGCTTCTGTTGAAAATAAAAAGACTGGATGACGTGGTCTCTAAAGATATTAAAATCAAAGCAGTTCCATGTGCCCCCTGCCACACACCGATGTGCAGGGAGTGTACCCTACATCTGAAACGACCGGATATATTCAACCATGCGCTCGCAATCCTCGAGTGTCTCCATCGGCTTTTGTTCGCCCCCTTGCGAGGCTAGCTCATGGTGCTCCTGCACACTCATGACGGTGAGCTGGTTCTTGCGCATCTCAGCAATGCTCTTGCTGGCCGATGCGGCCGCAGCGAGCGTTGTAATGAACGGAATTTTATATTCCAGTGCCGTCTGTCCGATGGCATGCTCGTCCTTGCGGGAGCTTTGTCCGAGCGGAGTCAACATGATAAGTTGAATCCAGCCGTTGCGGATGATGTCAATGATGTTCAGGGTCAGGTTACCCGCCTTAAGCACCGGCCTGTTCGGGATGCCGTTTACCGTTAGATATTCTGAAGTTCCTTCTGTTGCAAGGATGTTGAAACCGAGCCGCACGAAGCTCCGCACGATGTTGACGGCACGTTCACGCTTGTCGTTGTCGTTCAGACTTACAAACAAGGTACCCGATGTCGGAAGAGGCATTCCGGCCGCGATCGACGCCTTGGCAAACGACCCGCCGAAACTGTCCGAGATCCCCATCACCTCTCCTGTGGATCGCATCTCGGGGCCAAGAAAATGCCTCGCCGTGGGGAATTTGTTAAAGGGGAAAACCGACTCCTTGACGGAAACATGTTTCGCCCAACTGAAGCCTTTAACGTTCAATTCACTGAGGGATTTGCCAATCATTAATTTCGCTGCAAGCTTCGCCAACGGGACACCGGTGGCCTTGCTGACAAACGGTACTGTGCGTGATGCCCGGGGGTTCACCTCAAGCACGTACACAATTCCATCCTTCATCGCGTACTGCACATTCACTAGCCCGACGACATTCAATGCCAAAGCGAGTTTGCGGGTGTAGGTCATGAGCGTGTGAAGTTGCTGCGCTGTCACTTGATAAGGGGGCAGCACACACGAGCTGTCACCTGAGTGTATCCCCGCCTCTTCTATATGCTGCATCACGCCGCCGATGTACACTTCCTTGCCATCGCTGATTGCGTCTACGTCGAACTCGAATGCATCCTCAAGGAACCGGTCGATCAGCACAGGATGCTCGGGAGAGACGTGGACGGCCTTCTCCATGTACTCGCGTAACGCATCGTCGTCATAGCAGATTTCCATCGCTCTTCCCCCAAGTACGTATGAGGGGCGCACAAGGACAGGATATCCGACATTCTTCGTGATTGCGAGAGCCGCTTCCGTGTTTGATGCGGTACCCCACGGGGGACACGGAATCTCCAATTGCTCCAAGAGTTTTCCGAACCGGAGCCTGTCCTCGGCAAGGTCAATCCCTTCGGTCGAAGTACCGATAATCGGAAAACCATTTGCCTCAAGGGCTTTGGCAATTTTCAGCGGCGTCTGTCCGCCGAAGCTGACGATGATGCCGTCAGGTCGCTCTTGCTCGCAGATATTCAACACATCTTCCAGCGTCAAGGGCTCGAAGTAGAGCTTGTCGGTAGTGTCATAATCGGTTGAGACGGTCTCCGGATTGCAGTTGACCATGATCGTCTCGTATCCTTCCTCCTCCAGCCCCATGACCCCGTGCACGCAGCAATAGTCAAACTCAATCCCCTGCCCGATGCGGTTGGGGCCGCCACCGAGAATCATTACCTTCTTTCTTTCGGAGCGGACTGATTCGTTCTCTGTTTCATAGGTCGAATAGTGATACGGCGTCTGTGCTGCAAACTCGGCAGCACACGTATCGACTGTCTTGTAGACAGGAAGGACATTCAGCTTCTTTCGGAGTTCACGAACAAATTTCTCGTCCTTCTTCCAGATATGAGCGAGCTGACGATCGGAGAAACCGTATTGCTTCGACTTGAGCAACTCCTCACGTGAAATGGTTTCGGGTGTAACGGAACTGAGCGCTTCCTCCTGATCGACAATTTGCCTGATGTTGAACAGAAACCACGGATCGATCTTTGTGATTGCATGAAGATCTTCGATCGTCATGCCGAGCTGAAATCCGTAGCGCAGGTTGAAGATATTCTCAGGGCGGGAACGGGAGAGCTGCTTCCGGACTTTCTCACGCCATTCGGCTTTTTCTGCTTCGCTGAGTTTTTGCGGATCGAAGGAGTCCTTTCCATCGGCCCCGAGTCCGAACCTGCCCTGTTCGAGAGATCGCAAGGATTTCTGCAGGGCCTCTTTGAATGTCCGTCCGAAGGCCATTGCTTCACCAACGGACTTCATTTGAATGCCGAGCGTGCTGTCCACACCTTTGAATTTCTCGAAATCCCACCGCGGGATCTTCACGACGGTGTAGTCGATTGTAGGCTCGAACGACGCCGGAGTCAGCTTCGTAATGTCATTCGGAATCTCGTCCAGCGTGTAACCAACTGCGAGTTTTGCGGCAATCTTTGCAATCGGAAAGCCTGTCGCTTTTGAAGCTAACGCCGACGAACGTGAAACGCGGGGGTTCATTTCAATGACGAGGCGGCGTCCCGTTTCGGGGTCGACAGCAAACTGGATGTTTGAACCTCCTGTTTCAACGCCTATCGCCCTGATGATCTTCAGGGCATCGTCGCGCATTGCCTCGTACTCCTTATCGGTTAGCGTCTGCTGCGGCGCGACCGTAATGGAGTCACCAGTGTGCACTCCCATCGGGTCAAAGTTCTCGATCGAACAGATAATAACAACATTGTCCCGAAGGTCACGCATCACCTCAAGTTCGTATTCCTTCCAGCCGAGGATGGATTCTTCCATCAAGACTTCGTGGATCGGGCTGGCCTCGAGGCCATGTTCAAGCTTTTCCACAAATTCATCGGGGGTCTCGGCAATGCCGCCTCCCGAGCCGCCGAGCGTGAATGACGGACGGATGATAATCGGGAAGTTGATCCAACTCGCCAGCTTAAGGCCTTCCTCGACCGAGCGGACGAAACCGCCCCGTGGCGTCTCGACTCCGATGGAGTCCATCGTCTTCTTGAAAAGCTCGCGATCCTCTGCACGCTCAATCGCATCGAGCTTTGCACCGATGAGTTCCACATTATACTTTTCAAGAACTCCGTTCTTCGCAAGCGCCACGGCGGTGTTCAACGCCGTTTGGCCACCCATTGTCGGAAGAATGGCATCAGGGCGCTCACGCTCAATAATTTTTTCGACAAAATGCGGAGTAATGGGCTCGATGTACGTCCGGTCGGCCATCTCAGGATCTGTCATGATGGTTGCAGGGTTGCTGTTTACCAGAATCACCCTGTATCCCTCTTCACGAAGAACCTTGCAGGCTTGTGTTCCCGAGTAGTCGAATTCGCAGGCCTGACCAATTACTATCGGGCCTGCCCCAATTATTAGAATGGAACTGAGATCGGTTCGCTTTGGCAAATGCGTAAATCCGGAAAATTGTGTTGGTCAATATATGAATAATGAGGGCATCAGGCAAAGTAACTGCATCACATGAAAAAAGGGCAAATCCTACAGGAAATGCCCATTTTCGACTACAAGGGATATTCGCTAGGTGGCAAGGATACTGGCCAATCGCCAGAGATCTTTGTCGATGCTTTTGCGCTTCGTCCAAGTCTCAGCGAGTGATGTATGGGCGATTTTCCCATGAATATCACCCACCATTACTCCGGACTGTCCCTCGAGCAGGGCATCCACAGCTGCAACGCCAAGCCGGCTTGCTAACATTCGATCACGTGCAGTCGGGGTACCCCCACGCTGAATATGCCCTAGTACGCAGATGCGGTAATCGTAGCCTGCCGCATCCTTAATCTTCTCAGCAATACTTAGTGCCCCGCCTGACTCTTCTCCTTCCGCAACAATGATAATTGCGCTGGATTTATGGCTTTTTGAGGCGATTAGCGCTTCTTTCAGTTCGTTAATGTCTGTTTGTGTTTCGGGGATTGCAATATGCTCTGATCCTGATGAAATGCCCACTTCCATGGCAATAAAGCCGGCGTCACGACCCATCACCTCCACATAGAAGAGGCGATCGTGGGAAGCGGCTGTATCCCTGATCTTGTCGATTGCTTCCATTGCAGTGTTCACTGCCGTATCGTAACCGATGGTGAAATCTGTTCCGTACAGGTCGTTGTCAATCGTTCCCGGGACTCCGACAACCCGGATGTTGTGCTCTTCCTGCAGCCGTGTGGCCCCTTGAAATGTCCCGTCTCCCCCGATTGCAACGAGGGCGTCGATATCAGCCCCTTTCAGATTCTTGGCGGCAATAGCCCTTCCCTCCGGTGTGCGGAATTCCTCCGAACGTGCCGTGCGAAGAATTGTCCCACCCCTCTGGATGATGTTGGAAACGGACCGGGCCTGCAAATCCACAAATCGTCCTTCGATCATCCCTTCATAGCCGTATTGAATGCCGACTACTTCCAGTCCGTTGTAGATTGCCGCGCGGACAACAGCGCGTACGCATGCATTCATGCCAGGCGCATCGCCACCGCTGGTAAAGACTCCGATCTTCTTCATAAACCTCTTGCGTTGTGAAAGTCATGACGCCGGGTCGGCGCTAGGAAGAGAGTGCCGCCTCCCGGAAAAACACGGCAACAAATCTATCGAAGATAAGACAGAAATGCAATCCGGTGTTTTTTTTGCAATTTGGAATGATTTGTTGATTGAAGCAGATATTTTTGCTATACTCGTCAGGCGGTCCAACCATCCCTCCGGACTGCGTTCAGAATATAAACCCTTCTTCCAAAATCGAGAAAGGTTTCCTATGTCGTCTAACAAAGAAGCCTGGGGCTCACGCGTCGGGTTGATTCTTGCGATGGCGGGCAACGCCGTGGGACTCGGGAATTTCCTCCGGTTTCCTGTGCAGGCGGTAAATAACGGCGGCGGTGCGTTCATCATTCCCTATCTCGTCTCATTTTTAGTGATGGGAATTCCGTTGCTGTGGATTGAATGGTCAATGGGCCGGTTCGGCGGCAAGCAAGGCAACCACTCCACCCCTTATATTCTGGACTCGATGACAAAGGGGCGCTTTATCAAGTATTTCGGCGTCTTCGGTATCTGGACAAACATTGCAGTCGCAGCCTACTATTGTTATATCGAATCGTGGACGATGGCGTATGTAATGCACTCCATCGGCAGGACGTTTGACGGCATGTCTCAATCACAAGTTGCCAACTTCTTTACCGAGTATCTCAACATCGGCGTAACAACAACAGGGATCCCCTTCGAAGCACCCATCTTCTATGTTCTTTGCCTGTTGCTGAATACATGGATTCTGTCACGCGGGCTGAGTGGTGGTGTTGAGAAGACCGCGAAGATCGGAATGCCGTTGCTGATCCTTTTCGGCATCTTTCTCGCCATCCGGGGACTGACGCTCGGCACATCCGGAGCGACGCCCGAGCATCCCGATGCAGACGCGTGGGCAGGAATCAATTTCTTGTGGGAGCCGCAGTTCGATTCACTGGCTAATCCAAGAGTCTGGCTGGCAGCTGCCGGTCAAATCTTCTTCACATTATCAGTAGGAATGGGCACGATTCATTGCTATGCGGCGTATGTGAAATCCCGCGACGACATCGCCCTCAACGCCATGTCAGCGGGCTGGATGAACGAGTTCGTCGAGGTATGTCTTGGCAGTCTGATTGTCATCCCGATCGCCGCCGGATATCTCGGATTGGACTGGGTGAAGGAAAACGCCGGGTTCGGCATGGCATTCCAGACAATGCCGTTCCTTTTCGAGAATTGGGGACCGCTCCTTTCAACGCTGGCAGGCGTGTTCTGGTTTGGCCTTCTCTTTTTTGCGGGAATCACTTCATCCTTGGCGATGGGAACGCCCTGGATGGGCTTCATGCAGGATGAGTTTTCGTGGAGCAGAAGAAAATCTGCATGGTCATTCGGCGCCATCGTGCTTATTCTCGGACTGCCGACAGTCTTCTTCTACAATGAAGGCGTTTTCGGGGAATATGATTACTGGGCCGGTACTGTCTCGCTTGTAGTTTTTGCACTCGCCGAAGCCATTTTGTTTGCCTGGGTATTCGGCATCGATAAAGGCTGGAAGGAGATCATCAGCGGGGCCGACATGAAGGTGCCGCAGATATATAAATTCATCATCAAGTGGGTCACACCAACATTCCTTCTCTTCGTCTTCGTCGGGTCGGTATTTTCGCCGGAGGGGGGACAATGGAACGCCGCTTTCAACAGCCTGTTTTCGGGCAACGGATGGCCGCTGGACAACGGCTCGATCATCAAGCAAATTGCTAATGCCGGTATACATGAGCAGATCGCCGCTGCAACGGATCCGGCAGAGAAGGCACGACTCGAACGAAATCTGTTCTACATCAACGGAGCGCGGGTCCTGCTTGCAACGGTGTTTGCAGGCATCTGCTGGCTCGTATATCTTGCATACAGACGAAGGACACAGAACGGGAGGAACTCATGACAACAGCAGCATGGATTACCATGATCGCGACGATGGGAATCGTGGCATCATTTACAGTCTATTTCTTCCTAAAAATGTTGAAGACCCCATTTCACGCCGACGAGGAAGAATAGCCGTCGCATTTCTTTTCCGGAAAAATCCCGCCGGTCATTCATGTCGGCGGGATTTTTTTTGATCATTTGCAGAGTCGTTCCGTTCGGCGCGATCCGGAATGTTTTCGATATGCCGGATGCCCCCCTTTACCTTCAATGCTACTACGGGAGTGCACCACCATTCTCGAGCCCCCATGACTTCAGTGCAGAATACATCTCCCGATCGGTAAGATCGTATTTTACCGGCGTAACCGAGACGTAGCCGTTATTGACGGCGATTTGGTCTGCATCGGCTTCGGTATCGATGACGTTCATGCTGCCTGTGAGCCAGAAATACTCCCTGTTCGCCGGATCACGGCGAACGTCGAACCGGTCATCCCACGTTGAAATTCCTTGTTTCGTAACCAGAACGCCCTTGATCTGCGCCTCGGGTAGTGCCGGCACGTTCACATTTAACAGTGTGCCGGAGGGCAGACCTTTTTGCGCGACGATCTGCCCGAGACGCACGGCAAACTTCGCGGCGTACGAGAAGTCCATGCTCACGTACGAGGTGAGAGAAACGGCAATGGAAGGAATGCCAAGAATCATCCCTTCCGTTGCTGCCGATACTGTCCCGGAATAGATGATGTTGATCGCCGTATTGGAACCGTGGTTGATGCCGGAAATCACCAGGTCGGGTTGCTCTTTCATCAGAAAGCGGACACCGAGCTTAATGCAGTCGGCTGGCGTTCCCTCGACAGCGTACCCGAAAAATTCGCCGTTCTTGTGGTACGGAACCGTGCGGAGCGGATAATTGACCGTTATCGCATGCCCGACTGCACTTTGCTGGGTTGCCGGAGCAACGACAGTAACGTTCGCAACTTTCCTGACTTCCTGCACCAAGGCGTAGATTCCCTCGGCATTGATGCCGTCATCGTTACAGATCAGGATGTTCAGTTTTCTATTCTTCATTCGAATCAGTAGCTCTCGTTTGCCGAAGGAAATTTTCCGAGTTTTACGTCGTCGATATACTGTTGAAAGGCTCCCCGCATAATTTCGGCCAGTTCTGCATATCTGCGGACAAAGCGGGGTTTGAATTCCTCGGTAAGTCCCAGCATGTCGTACACGACAAGGACTTGACCATCACAATGCGGCCCTGCCCCGATTCCAATGGTCGGGACTGAAACCGCTTGCGTCACTTTCTTTGCCAGGGCTGTAGGGATTTTCTCCAGCACAATTGCGAACACCCCGGCGTCGGCCAGAATCTTTGCATCGCGGACCACTTGCTCGGCCTCCCGCTTTTCTGTGGCTCGAACCTCGTACGTCCCGAATTTGTTGATTGCCTGCGGCGTTAATCCCAAATGGCCCATCACCGGGATGCCTATTTGCACCAGATGCCTGATCGTGTCGGCGATATACGCGCCACCTTCGAGTTTTACCGCCCCGGCGCCGACTTCCTTCATGATTCGTCCGGCGTTCCGTACCGCTTCTTCCTGGTTGTTCTGATATGTCATGAAAGGCATATCAACAACGATCAGTGCATTTTTCACAGCCCGCTTTACCGCGCTTGCGTGATAGATGATATCTTCGAGTGTGACGGGGAGAGTCGTGACGTGCCCCTGCACGACATTGCCCACCGAATCGCCAACCAGAATCACATCAATCCCGACCTGATCGAGAAGGCGCGCAACCAGATAGTCGTATCCGGTCAGCATCGTGATCTTCTCGCCGCTCCGCTTCATGTTCAGAATGGTCTTTGTCGTAACGACGCGGGGCTTCGAGGGCGAGGTGAGACGGAGAATCTTTGCGGACTTAGACATAGTTGTCACAGATATGTTCTAGCTGTTCGGGAGCGCTGAATTGTATCTGCCATGCTTCTTCAAACCCCGTCTTCATGCAAGCCGCCAACTCGCGCATGTTCACTTCGCGCCCTGTAATTTGCGGGATGTCCGTTGTCCTTTCATCAAGCTCTCTTACAAGGGCCTTCCGGGATTCGCCGTCAGGCAAGTCAAGATAATCAACAAGCCGTTTGTGTGCAGACCCCGTGAGGATTGAGCCGTGCTGCAACACGACTTCGGTTCCCCGTTCATGATTTCTGAACCGCCGCTGCGCACTCCCCACAAGCTTTCTCCCTTCCCATTCGATTTCGTATCGAGCGGATGCGGTGAAGCATGGAATCGATGAGAGGGTGCGGTAGTGCCCGCGTAAATCGGGCTGGGACTTGCTGAGCATTGCCTCCACACCATACAATTGTAGTCCCCTCACCAGAGCCTTGCTGATAGTGTTGTAGATTTCAAGAACGCCGAGATCACCCGAGTGCATGACAACGCTGTACGTCAACTCCTCCGCGTGGAATACGGCCCTTCCGCCCGTAGGCCTGCGAACCACATCTACCCCATCGGCTGAACACCGGGTGTAATCGATCTTCGTTTCATCCTGATTGAAACCGAGGGAAATCGCCCACGGCTTCCAGAGGAAAAAGCGGACAGTAGGCATGCCCGAACCGTCAAGCAGACCCTTGGCCAGACTCTCGTCGAACTGCATGTTGAACTCTCCGGTATTTTCACCGGTATCAATAAACCGCCACTGCATTGCTTCCGCTCTCTTAATGTGACTCCCGGTGCCGGGGAATAATTCCCCGCTTGCTATTCGCAATGAAGTCAAGAACCTTCTGCACCTCGAGGTATTTGACGATCTCTGCGTCCTCTTTTATGACCGCAACGGCTTGCGAGACATTGAGGTTGGAGTTATAGATGATGGTGTAGGCTTTATCGAGTGCTTCGATTGCTTCACGTGCAAAGCCGCGGCGCCGTAACCCGACCGAATTAAGTCCTGCAAACACCAGCGGCTCTCCCGCCGCCCGGATGTACGGCGGAACATCTTTCGGGACACGCAAACCGCCCCCGATCATGACGTGCGACCCGACATGAACGAATTGATGGACCGGCGTTACACCGCCAATGATCGCATAATCATCAACATGCACATGCCCCGCAAGCATTGCCGCATTAGAGAAGATTACATGATTCCCTATTATGCAGTCGTGCGCGACATGGACATAACCCATGAGCAGGTTGTCACTGCCGATCACGGTCTTGCCGGTCTCAACGGTGCCGCGATGCAAGGTAGCATATTCACGGAT
>CAZBWR010000005.1:50612-100755 GCA_964495695.1 uncultured Chitinophagales bacterium
TTCGTGCTTACTGCTGCACGCGGATCAATGTGTGTGGCCATGATATTCCGAAGGATGATGGTGGTCCGGCGGGACGGCAACCGTCCCGCGGAAGTGCTTAGTTCACATTCGTCTCTGAACGCGTCTGCTGCGGCGTGCCGTTGCCGGAAGCGGACTTGTCTTGACGGTCAACAATTGAGGCCATCATGTCGGCCTCCGCTACCAGATTGCCATCTACGTAGGCCTTTCCGCTCATCTGGCAGATCCGGCTCTTCCGGCTCGTCATCGTCAGCTCAAACACCAGCTGGTCGCCGGGCAACACGGGCTTGCGGAATTTGGCGTTGTTGATCGCCATGAAGTACACGAGCTTGTCGCCGGGGTTCTCGACGCCGTTCAGCAACAGGATACCCCCTGTTTGAGCCATCGCCTCGATAATCAACACACCGGGCATCACCGGTTGTCCGGGAAAATGCCCCTCGAAAAACGGCTCATTGACCGTTACATTTTTTACGCCGACGATTCTTTCATCGATTTTGAAATCAATGATCTTGTCGACAAGCAGCATCGGGTATCGGTGCGGAAGAATCTTCTTGATGGCGTTGATATCGAAGACAACACCTTCTTTCCGCTCATGCTGGAACTTCCTGACAAGTTTCTTCTGCTGGTAGAGTTTCCTGATGATGCGTGCAAATTCGATATTGCTTGCATGTCCCGGACGCGCTGCGAGAATCTGCGCCTTGAACGGAACTCCGATCAACGCAAGGTCTCCCATCAGGTCCAACAGTTTGTGCCGGGCAGGTTCGTTTTTGAAGTGCAGCGAACGGTTGTTCAACACGCCGCTGTTGCCGAGGATAACCGAATCCTTGATGCCGAGCTTTGCGGCAATGCGCTTTATCTCATCATCCCCCAGATCACGGTCGACAATAACGATCGCGTTATCGAGATTGCCACCCTTGATGAGTCCCTGGCTGTGCAGCATCTCCACTTCATGCAGGAAGCAGAATGTCCGGCACGGAGCAAAATCGGTGACGAATTCCTTTTCAAGATTGAACAGGCCGCTGTGCTGACTGCCAAGGGCGGGGTTGTGATAATCCACCATCACCGTGACGCGGTAATCATCCGTCGGCAACGCAACGATATCGACGCCCTTTTCCTCGTTGTGATATTCAACTGCCTGGTCAATGATGAGGTAATCCTTCGGGGCGTTCTGGCGCTCGAAGCCTGCCTTCAGCAACATGTCAACATACGGCTTTGCGCTGCCGTCTCCGATCGGGGGTTCCTGGTTGTTCAATTCAATGATCAGGTTGTCGACCTGCAACCCAACAAGAGCTGCCATCACATGCTCAACCGTATAGACTTTGGCCTCGCCGATACCGATGGTTGTACCGCGGGCAATGTCAATCACGAAATCCACAAGGGCCGGCACTTCGGGTTCGCCTCCCAGATCGACCCGCTTAAACCTGATGCCGGAATTCTCCGGGGCAGGTTTGAATGTCATCGTGGTTGTGACACCAGTGTGCAATCCGACACCCGTCATGGTCACCGGCTGTTTGATTGTGCGTTGCTGGACTAGCATGATTGCTCCATGGTTGCGTTTTGGATACTCGATGGTTCAGGAAACGACAAATGGACGGATGAATCCTCCATTACGTTACGGATTCTTTGCGGCAGACTCAAGCTGTGCAATACGCTTCTGCAGGTCCCGGACTGTTTGAAGCAAATCAGGGAGCTGCGTTACGGATGCTTGTATGCGGAACGCTTCACGCTGCGGATACGCGGGATAGCCGAATATCGTGGTACCGGGTTTCTGAATCGACCTGTGCACACCCGATTGTGCGCCGATCTTGGTGCCGTCGGCGATTTCCAGGTGACCGGTCAATCCCACCTGCCCCCCGATCATGCAGCTCTTGCCGAGCTTCGTGCTTCCTGAAATCCCCGCCTGCGCGGCGATCACGGTATTTTCACCCACTACCACGTTATGCGCCACCTGAATCAGATTGTCAAGCTTCGCTCCCTTGCAGATTCTTGTTTCTCCGAGCGTGGCGCGATCGATCGTGCAGTTCGCGCCGATCTCCACGTCGTCCTCGATCACGACAATTCCCAATTGCGGGATCTTCTCGTATGATCCGCCGGGCTTGGGGGCGAAGCCAAACCCGTCGCTGCCGACTGTCGTGCCTGAGTGGATGATCACCCGATCACCAATGCGGCAACCGTAGTAGATGGTGATGTTTGGATAGATGATGCACTGATTTCCGATTACAACGTTATCGCCGACGACAACATTGTGCGACACGATGCTTCCGTCGCCGACCTGCACATTCTCTCCGATTACAACATACGCCCCGATCCGAACATCCTTGCCGAGCGTTGCGTTTGACGCGACGACGGCAGTGGGATGGATTCCCGGCGGCAGCGGCTCGACTGGCGGATGGAAGTGCTGCAGCACCTTGAGGAATGCCATGTACGGGTCTTTCACGCGCACAAGCGCCGGTGTAATGCCGGCGCCTGTGTCGAGGTCCTGTGCAACAATTACCGCCGAGGCGTTCGTTGTCGTGAGATGCTTCTGGTATTTCGGGTTTGCGATGAAGGTGATGTCACCGGTCCGGGCCTCTTCGATTTTTGCGACCCGGAGAATTTCAACCTCTCCGGATCCCGCAATCTCCGCGTCCAGCATGGCGGCAATTTCACGGAGCTTCATACATACCTTTGTGTTGTGTTATTTGCCGAAAGCCTGCATCCGCCGCAGTACACGCTCGGTCAGATCGTGTTTTTCAGTGGCGTACAAGAGCAGGATATCGCCGCTGCGGTCGAAAACGTAATCGTAGCCGTCTTCCTTCGCAATTTCCTCAAGCACTTTGAAGATCTTGTTCTGGATCGGCTTCATGACGTCATTTTGCTTCTGGAACAGCTCGCCGTTTTGACCGAACTTCCTGTTGCGGAAATCCGCAATTGCCTGATCGAGGTCACGCAGCTCTTTTTCCGCTTCGGCACGTGATTGTTCGGTCAGGATCAGCTTGCGCTTGTCATAGTCTTCGAACTTCCGCTTCCACTCGCTCTGCATCCGCTGCAGTTCGCCTTCCCACTCGGCAACAAGAGCGTCAAGAGTCCGCTGCGCATCCACGGCCTCGGGCAACCCCTGCATGATTGCCTCGGAATTGATGTGCCCGACTTTCATTTGGGCGCTGCCGGCCGCTGTAAACACCACCAGGGCAAACATTGCCGCCACAATCTTCTTCATCACAATACTCCGGTTGGGATTATGAGTAGATTACTTGCCGCGCTTCAATCTGTCGATTACACGGTTGGTCAGATCCTCGCGCGGATCGCCGTACAGCAGCACGCGGACGTTCTCAGTCTGGTCGAACACAAACGTGTACTTCTCTGCCTTCGCAATTGCTTCGATCGCCTTCAGAATCTTATCCTTGATCGGGTTGATGATCTTGTCCTGCTGCTTGCCGAGTTCCTCGTTCTTCTGAAGTTTGTACTCACGGAGCTTCTGGTCCATGTCATAGATTTCTTGCTGGGCCGTACGCTTCGCAGCGTCGTTCATCAATGCCTCTTTTTGCTTGTATTCGTTCAGCTTATTGTCGATTTCCTTCTCCCGCTTTTCGATCTCGTCCTGGATCGGCTTTGCAAGCGCTTCGAGCCTTTTCTGCGCGTCGGCTGCCTCGGGAATCTCCGAGAAGATTTTGGTGGAGTTGACGTAGCCGACTTTCTGCTGGGCGTTCGCTCCGGCCGCAATCATCAGCATAGCCGCTGCAAAGAGAATGAATTTGTTCACGATCTACCTCTGATATTGAATGAAAATGATGTTGCTGTTTATTTGTCCTGTGAATGTTGTGCCCGGCGATGGCGGCGGTTTAGAACCCGCGTCCGAACACGAAGTGAAACTTCCAGCCATCAGGCTTCCCGTCACGGGGATAGATATCGTCAAACCCGAAACCGTAATCAAAGCCGATAAGGCCGATGGGGTTGATCTGCAGTCGTGCGCCGAAACCCGCCGAGCGCTTCAGGTCGGTGAAGTCCGCTTTCTTCAGCGACTCCCACACGTTCCCTCCCTCGACAAACCCGAGGATGTAAATCGGTATGGGGTTGATCGCTAGGGCAAGACGAAGTTCAACGGTATGACGCGTCATTGCGCGGCCGCCATCCGCATCACTGCGGAACTGGCTTACACGCGGCCCGAGTGCGCGATCTTCATATCCGCGCAGCGGTGTCGTGGAAATGTAGCCGAGCCCCGTTCCCCCCATGAAGAACAGATCGATCGGGGGGATTTTGTCGAGATTCGCAGTGTTGAAGGTCGAGATGAAGCCAAACTGGGAATTCAAATACAGCGCAACGCGGGAGCTGTTGAAGAGCGGCATGTACCATTCCGATTGGAATTGCCACTTGTGAAAATCAACCGTGCCCGGCAAAGCAGGGCCGCCTGCAACCTGAACGGAGAACGATACATTCGAGCCCGAAACGGGAAATATCGGATTGTCGATGCTGTTCCGTGAGATGATTTGCGTGATGCTCACCTGGCTCGATTTTCCTTCACGGTAGATGCCTCGGCCATCCGACACGTTGTTGTGCTGGGCGTTCAAAATCCAGTCACCGCGAAAGTAATCATCCGGCCAGCGGAAACGCCGCCCGATGCGCAGCGAACCACCCGTTTGCGCAAGGTCGTAGTAGTAACTCTGCCGTGTATCGAAGAGATTGATGCCGAGTGTCGTCGGGGTATCGAAGAGCCAGGGCTCCGTGAATCCGATAGTGAATGTGCGGAAGCGTGAACCCTCGCCGAACTGCCATTCGAAATTCAAAATCTGGCCAGCCCCGCCCGAGAGAGGCTCCGCGATCGAAAAATTGTTAATCGTAAACCCGATTGCGCCAGTGACGCCGAATGCCCCGCTATAACCAACTGACGCGTTGATGTTGTCGCTGGACTTCTCTTCCACTTCATATGTCAGGTCCACCGTCTTGCCGTCCGGCAGCACGTTATAATCGGGCTTGATTTTTTCGGGATTGAAATAGTTCAGAACGGACAACTGGCGGATGCTGCGCACGATTGCCGCGCGGCTGAAGAAGTCGCCGGGACGCGTGTACAGCTCGCGACGGATCACCTTATCGTAGGTCTTGGTGTTTCCCCGGATGTTCACCTGTCCAATGACAAACTTATTCCGCTCGTACACTTTAATGCGGATATCAACGCTGTCCTCGGCAACACGAGACTCTTCCGGTTCAAGGTTGAATGTGAGATAGCCGTTGTCCAGATACAGCGAAGCGACATCAGATTGCGCCTCATTGCCCCGGAGGTTTTGCTCGAATTTTTCCTGGTTGTAGATGTCTCCACGCTTGAAGCCGAGACGCTCGTTCAGAATCTCATCGGTATAAACGGTGTTCCCGTCCCAATCAATATTGCGGATCTTGTACTGCGGTCCTTCATGGACATGAATCCGGATGTTCATATCCTCTTTGTTGTCGCTGTACCAGATCGAATCGCCGACGACCTGCGCATCACGGTATCCGTTCTTTTTATAGAACTGAACGATGAGCTTTTTGTCTTCCTGGTATTTTTTCCTGTCAAACTTGCCGGAAGTGAAGAGTTTCCACCAGCGCTTCTGCGCTGTTTCTTTCATTGCCCCTCGAAGGTCGCCGTCGTCGAATGCCGTATTCCCCTTGAATGTGATATTCCTGACACGGACATCAGGTCCTTCATCAATCGTGATCACGAGGTTGACGCGGTTCTTCAAGGTGTCCGCGGGCTCCGTCGATACATTGATATCAGCAAGGAGGTAACCATCTTCTTCGTAGAGTTTCTTCAGATCCTTTTGAATGCGGATGGTTTCCTGAGGAGGCAACACTTGTCCCCTCACCAATCCGACTTTCTTCATGATATTGTCTGTGCTGATCTCGTCGTTCCCGATGACTTTCGTCTGCTCGTACCGGGGAAGTTCTGATACTTTGATGAGCAGATATACACCGTCGCCGAGCTTTCGTTCAATATCGATCGCAATATCGGAGAATATCTTCAGCTGCCAGAGCTTCTTGACTGCCTGGCTCACCTGGTCACCGGGGACGGTGATTTGCTCTCCGATCTTCAACCCTGAATTGGCAATAATGGCGGATGCATCGGCAAGGGTGTTTCCCTCAACCGAAATGCCGAGGATGCGGTACACTTCCTGGGTGGGACGTTGTGCGAAGAGATGGGATGGTGAGAAGACCAAAACAATCGCTGCTACCGCCAACACCAACGTACTATGCTTCATCAATTACGGTCCTGTAACACTTTTTACGAGCCTGTTAAAATATCCCCCGTGGCTTCCGTTTTCTTTGCCCTGCAGTTGCTCGCTCACCATACCAAAACGCCGTTCACGTTTCTGGTAATTCCTGATGGCCTCATACAACTCGTCCCGCCGGAATGCCGGCCAGAGTTTTTCGGTAATGTGGATCTCTGTATACGCCAGCTGCCACAGCAGAAAATTGCTGATCCTGAATTCACCACTCGTCCTAATCAACAAATCGGGGTCGGGAACGTTCCCCGTGGAGAGGTATGAGCCGATGAGCTGCTCATCGATTGCGTCGGGGTCGATCTTGCCTTCGGCGGCATCCTGCACGAGCCGCTTGACGGCGCCTGTGATATCCCAGCGGCCGCTGTAACTCAAGGCAAGTATGAGCGTGAGGCCTGTGTTATCCCGGGTCTTTGCAATATCTTCAAATAACTCGTCCTGGACTTCCTGCGGCAACTTGGCGATGTCGCCGATTGCCTGAATCCGGACGTTGTTTTTGTGGAGCCTGTCTGTTTCGTCCTTGAGTGCGCGCAACAGAAGCCGCATCAGGAGTGAGACCTCCTCTTGCGGACGCTTCCAGTTCTCGGTCGAAAAGGCATACAGTGTGAGATATTTGACGCCGAGTTGACCGCATGCCTCGACTGTATCACGAACGGATTCGACACCTTCATTATGGCCGGCAATGCGTGGCATACCCCGCCTTTTTGCCCACCTTCCATTCCCGTCCATGATAATGGCAACGTGATTCGGAATCTCTCCCGAACTCTGCAACGCTTCCTGCTGCTTCTTGTCCTCTCCCGTAGCTTGCTGCAATCCTTTAGACAAAGGGTGGAATCTCCCGATGGAACAAAAATGAATTGCCGATTACTCGGAATCGGCTAAAAAATCTAACCTTATTCCCGACGAAAGTCAAGGTAACTAAATTCATCGCAGCTAAGCAGTTACGAGGTTTTTCGCCGTCCGTCGTGTTAATATCAATCATTCGCACCGCGAGAGAATTCAAATAGGCCAGTTCCCCCGGATGGCTGCAGCTATTGTCTGACGCCGCCGCGGGCAGAATACGGCGAATGTGCCCCTAACGGAATTACGGTGGAAAGATCGCATCATTCGTGACAGTCCCGGCCGGTTGTTAATTCAGACCCATTCGTTGAGTTGATCGGATAAACCGACCCCCATATCCCGGCATAAGTCCACCCGCTTTCCTCTATCACGGAGCTCGGACAGTTCGCATCATCCGTCATAGCCCTGAGAGATTTCATTCACAACGGGGATCTAAACCTGAGTGATCATTCGAAGGAAAAGCGACCCTCGATGATCCTCACTGGGAACTCACCTGAGCTGAACTCACTGATACCTGCGTTCGTTGACTTTCCTGAACCATAAGGGTATCTTACACACACATTGTTGAACATCCATCCCACCATTTGAAAGGAAGACCATGAAGGGTATGCCGAATATGGCCGGCATGATGAAGCAAGTGCAGCAAATGCAGGAAAAAATGGCGAAAGTCCAGCAGGAACTCGAGCAAAAGACGGTAACCGCCGAGTCTGGAGGTGGCATGGTGAAGGTAACGGCCAACGGCAGACAAATGCTGGTCAAGATTCAGATCGATAAGGAAGTTGTGAATCCGGACGATGTGGAGATGCTCGAAGACCTCGTCCTTGCGGCAGCCAACAAGTCCATAGAGGACGCCGCAAAGATGGCGCAAGAAGAAATGTCCAAAGCAACAAGCGGCATGCTGCCTAACATTCCGGGACTGAACCTGCCGGGAATGTGAATGCTCTACACGTCGGAGGCCTTACAACAACTGATCGAGGAGTTTGCGCAGCTGCCAGGGATCGGGCGGAAAACCGCGCAGCGTCTCGCGTTGCACATCCTCAAGCAGCCGAGAGATGAAGTGGTGAAGATGGCAAAGGCGCTCGTGAACGTCAAGGACCGCATCCGGTATTGCTCCACCTGCTGGAACATCACCGAGATCGACCCTTGCCCAATTTGCGCAAGCCCGAAACGTGACCGGACCATCGTCTGCGTAGTTGAAGAGCCGAACGATGTGATGGCCGTGGAAAAGACAAACGAGTTCCGCGGCCTCTATCATGTCTTGGGTGGATCGCTCTCGCCGCTGGACGGTATCGGTCCCGACGAATTGAAGATCAGGGAACTTCTGGCGCGAGTCAGCGGCGAAGTGCAGGAGGTGATACTCGCCCTCAACCCGAATGTGGAAGGCGAGGCGACAACGCTGTATCTCACAAAACTGCTGAAGCCTCTCGGCATAAGAGTGTCACGCATTGCCCGGGGCATTCCGGTTGGGGGCGACCTCGAGTTTGCCGATGAGGCCACACTCTCCCGTGCGATTGAAGGGCGCATAGCATTATGAACCGATGGAAAAGAACGGGGTTCGCACTGGCGTCGGGACTGACTGTTCTGGTTGCCGCATGCAACATTTTCGAGCCGCGGGAAGCAGAGCCGCCGTCGCAATCAGGGTTCCAGTATCTCCCCCGCACGTTTCCCTCGAACGTCATCCTGAATCTCCGCCGGTCTATCGAACAAAAAGATCCTGTCGGGTACATTGCCTGCTTCAGTGATTCGACCCGAAGCCAGCCGGCATTCATCTTCATTCCATCTGCCGATGCAGCCGATGTCTATGCAAGCGTTCTCCGGAACTGGACGTATGCGCAAGAGGAGTCGTACTTCAGGAACCTTGTGTCACGCAGCCGGCAGCCGCTCGGATTCGCCAACCTGACGCTGATTCCAAAAGACTCAACGGTAAGCGGCGACAACTCCCGCACGTATGGCTACGATTACACGCTCGTGTTCGAACACACCGAGCCGGGATTCACACAGCAGGGACGGGGCTCACTCCAGTTCACGCTGTCGGAAGTAAACAGCGAATGGACGATCTCGCGCTGGGTTGACCTAAAGACAACGAACGATTTGACGTGGAGCAGTTTCAAAGGGAAGTTCAGCAATTGAGGGGAAGGAACCTGGTGGCCGTTGCCGTCCTTCTGATGCTGCTCGGGTTTTCACACGGCTGCAACCCCTTCGCGCCGGGACTCGATACATCTCCGGCGACAGCGTCATGCGACCCGACGACTATCGAAGGGGTCTTCAGGTGTATGCAAGTGGCGTACACGTTCAGGGACACAACAGTCTACGCACCCCTGCTCGATCCAAGCTTCGTGTTTGTTTTCAGGGATTACGAGAACGGCGGGATTGACGTGACGTGGGGGCGTGACACCGAGTTGCGGACAACGTTCGGGCTCTTCCAGAACGCGCAGCGTCTCGATTTGATCTGGAATAACATCATCTCATCCTCGTCAGACTCGACGAGAGTGAACGTCATCAGGGGATTCAATCTTACCATCACATTCAATCCCAGCGATATTGTTCGCGTCGACGGCTACGCGAATCTGACGTTCGACCGGGCGACGGCGACATCACCTTACAAAATCATCCGATGGCGGGATGAATCAAATTTTTAGCGGAATTTTCTTAACAGGGACATGAGCCTCTCCTACACTCTCAAAGAAAGCTTTTCGGGGTTCACCCGCACAAAACTCTCCGCGGCAATCTCCATCATCACTATTGCTATTTCGCTGATACTGCTCGGCATCTTTGCCGTCATCACCATCAATGCCAGCCGGTTCATCGAGATGCTGCGGGCGAAAGTAGAGCTCGAGGTATTCCTTCAAGAGCCGATCAACCGCGAGCAGATCAATAAGCTGATGACAAGCGTCCTTGATGTAGAGGGGGTGGACAGCCTCACCTACATCTCCAAAGATGAAGCCGCGGAGATCTTCAAGAAGGAATTCGGGGAGGATATCAAGAAGGTTCTCGACTTTAATCCTCTCCCCCCTTCGTTCAAAGTGTTCATCAAGCCGGCATACCGCACAACAGCGGCCGTGGACAAGATACACCGGGAACTGACGGCGATGAAGGGAATCGACCAGGTCATCTACCGCAAAGAACTGCTGGAACTGATTGACAAACGGACGCAGACGATTAACAACGTCACGCTCGGACTGGGATTGCTTATCAGTATTTCGGCAATTCTGCTCGTCTCCAACACCATCCGCCTGGCGATCTATGCCAAGCGGCGTCTCATCCGGACAATGGAACTGGTGGGCGCAACGTGGGCGTTCATACGCATGCCATTCCTTATCGAAGGAATCATTCAAGGTGTGGTGGGCGGATTGCTTGCGTCCGCGTTGCTCTACGGCATCCTCGAATCCGCAGCACGGTTGCTCGCCAATGACTTCTCGTCCTATATCCACATGCCGGCACCGTTCTATGCTGCGGTAATTGCAACGGGGACTGCGCTTGGGTTGGTGGGTGCGATCATTTCAATTGTCAGATTTATGCGGGTGGCGGAGACATAAGGACTTGCACGCTGCTTGCGCCACAGGTTTTTCTTTCTTAGTTTCATGCAGGCTTGTGCCTCTCCGTATATGCATCCCCGTTCTTCGAGCCTCATTCCCAATTATCTACGGAAAGTTATCTCCATGAGCAAAATAGCATCATTCTTGAACTCGACTGTAGGCAGGAAGGTGATAATGTCTCTGTCGGGATTGTTTCTCTGCAGTTTCCTGGTCATCCATCTCACGATCAATCTCTTCGCGCTGAAAGGCGACGGATCCGAGTTTGAAGCGTACGGCCACTTCATGGCAACGCATCCTGTGATCAGGCCGCTGGAGTGGGGCCTGTTTGCCGGATTTCTACTTCACGCAATCCTCGGCATCGTTCTCACGCTCAGAAATCGCGGCGCCCGCCCGGTAAAGTACGACGTGAACAAGGCCAACGAGAACAGCTCGTGGGTCTCACGCCTCTCGTGGCTGACGGGCATCTTTGTTGGAGTATTTCTGGTCGTCCACATCAACACATTCTTTGTGCAATCGCGGTTCTTCGGGAAGGAGCCAATGTTCGACCTTCTCGTCGAGGCGTTCAGCAGCGGATGGTATGTCGCCTTCTATATTGTTGCGTTGATCTTCCTCGCCTATCATCTGAAGCACGGCATCCAGTCGGCATTTCAAACGCTCGGCTTGTATGTGGGCAAATACAAAGGACTCGTTAATGCGATCGGGATGATATTCTGGTTCCTGATTCCGCTGGGGTTTGCCATCATCCCCCTCTATTTTCTCTATTTCTATGGAAAGTGAGACGAAACTGCCATGACTTTGAACTCGAAAATACCTGACGGCCCCATTGAGAAGAAGTGGGACAACCATCGTTTCGGCCTGAAGCTCGTCAATCCCGCGAACAAGAGGAAGTACCATATCATTGTTGTTGGAACGGGGCTTGCCGGATCGTCCGCCGCCGCTTCGCTTGCGGAATTGGGCTACAACGTCACCGCCCTTTGCTATCATGAATCGCCGCGCCGTGCACACAGCATTGCTGCGCAAGGTGGAATCAATGCGCCGAAGAACTATCCGAACGACGGCGACAGCATCTGGCGACTGTTTTACGACACGGTGAAAGGTGGCGACTACCGCGCCCGCGAGGCGAATGTCTACCGTCTTGCACAAGTGAGCGGCAGCATCATCGATCAATGCGTTGCGCAAGGCGTGCCGTTTGCCCGGGAATACGGCGGCCAACTCGACAACCGCTCGTTTGGCGGCGCACAAGTGTCGCGCACGTTCTATGCACGCGGGCAAACGGGGCAACAGTTACTGCTCGGCGCATACTCCGCACTCTGCCGGCAGATCGGACTCGGGGGTGTGAAGTATTATGAGCGTCGCGAGATGCTCGACCTCGTCGTCATCGACGGGCAGGCGCGTGGCATTGTCGCACGCAACCTCATTAACGGCAAACTTGAATCGTACATCGGCGATGCCGTTGTGCTCGCCACCGGCGGCTACGGCAACGTCTTCTTCCTTTCGACTAATGCGATGATGTGCAACGCAACGGCGACGTGGCGGGCACACAAGCGGGGCGCATTCTTCGGCAACCCGTGCTTCACGCAAATCCACCCGACCTGCATTCCGGTCTCCAGCGATCATCAGTCGAAGCTGACGCTGATGAGCGAGAGCCTCCGCAACAGCGGACGCATCTGGGTTCCCAAGAAGGCGGGCGACAAACGGCACCCGAACGACATTCCCGAAATCGAGCGCGACTATTATCTTGAACGCCTTTATCCGTCGTTCGGCAATCTTGTCCCGAGAGATGTTGCATCGCGCCGCGCAAAGGAAATGTGCGATAAGGGGCATGGCGTCGGCTCAACGGGATTGGCCGTGTACCTCGATTTTTCCGACACCATCAACCGCCTCGGAAAGAAGTGGGTGGAGGAAAAATACGGCAACTTGTTCGACATGTACCAGCAGATCACCGGCGAGAATGCCTACGAGCAGCCCATGCGCATCTATCCCGCAGTTCACTACACTATGGGTGGATTGTGGGTGGATTACAATCTGATGAGCACAGTCCCCGGGCTTTTCGTTCTCGGCGAGGCGAACTTCTCCGATCACGGTGCAAACCGTCTCGGGGCAAGCGCGCTGATGCAAGGACTTGCCGACGGCTACTTCATCATCCCCTACACCATTGGCGACTACCTTGCGTCGAACACGTTCAAGAAGGTCGACGAGAACCATGCGGCGTTCCTCGACACTACCCGGGAACTGACTGGCATGACCGACAAACTCATGAGCATCAACGGTTCAAAACCTGTGGATGAAATTCACAAGGCGCTCGGCAAGATCATGTGGGATAAATGCGGGATGGCGCGCAACAAGGCGGGACTCAAGGAAGCACTTGCAGAAATTCCGAAGCTGCGCGAGGAGTTTTGGTCGGATGTCAAGATCCCCGGAAGCGCAGAGAGTTTCAACCAGGAACTGGAAAAGGCCCATCGCGTCGCCGACTTCCTCGAACTTGGCGAGTTGATGTGCATCGATGCGCTGAACCGCGAGGAATCCTGCGGCGGCCATTTCCGCGAGGAGCATCAAACCGATGAAGGCGAAGCGAAGAGGAACGACGACAAATTCTCCTTCGTCTCCGCGTGGGAATACACCGGAAGCGGCTCGAAGGAAAAGGTGCACAAAGAGCCTTTGAAGTTCGAATATGTGAAGCCCAGCCAACGAAGTTACAAATAGGAGCTTGAGAATGTCTGACCATGCAATGACTATGAAGCTGAAGGTGTGGCGCCAGAAGGACCGGAATAGCGAAGGGAAGTTCGTCACGTACGAGATGCCCGGCGTATCCCCCGATATGTCTTTCCTTGAAATGCTCGACCTGCTGAACCTGGAACTCGTCCGCAAAGGTGAAGACGCGGTAGCGTTCGATCACGATTGCCGTGAAGGCATTTGCGGGACATGCAGCCTGTACATCAACGGACGCGCCCACGGCCCGCTCCGCGGCGTCACAGCATGCCAACTGCACATGCGGACCTTCAAGGATGGCGACACGATCGTCATCGAACCCTGGCGCGCCAAGCCATTCCCTATTGTGAAAGATCTTGTGGTTGACCGCTCCGCGTTTGACCGGATTATGAACGCAGGAGGCTTCGTGTCCGTACGTACAGGCGGCGCGCCGGACGGCAACGCCATTCCCATACCGAAGCCTGTCGCCGACGAGGCGTTCGATGCCGCAGCATGCATTGGCTGCGGCGCGTGTGTAGCAGCCTGCAAGAACAGCTCGGCCATGCTCTTTGTGAGCGCGAAGGTTTCGCAGCTCGCGCTGCTACCGCAGGGAGACGCCGAGAGAACGCAGCGCGTCAAGGCAATGGTCGAGCAAATGGACGAAGAGGGCTTCGGTGCATGCTCGAATACCTACGCCTGCGAAGCCGAATGCCCGAAAAAGATCTCTGTAGAGCATATCGCCCGCCTGAACCGCGAATACGTCCGTGCACAACTGGTCACAACGTACGAATCTTCTGCCACCGGTGGAGCCGGGTGATCAGCAGGGCATCTGCAATTTCAGGGCATCCTTTGGGATGCCCTTTTTTGTTCGCCGGCAACATCCTTGCTCCCCACGCGAATAAGTCGTAGTTTCATAAGAAAACGAACGGTCTCATCCCCCATGCTCGAGCGCGAAACCGAACTGATCAGGCAAATTGTTCTCGAATCCACCATCAACGGCCGCAATGCCGTCAAGCTGAACGAAGTGATTGCCGCCAGTCTTCCGCGCGGCATCAAATCGTTCATGACCGCGCGGGTCGCCGGAATGCTTGAAGACGATCTCCGCAGCGCATCACGCCTCAGGAAAATCACCGAAGGAATCGGCTCCACAGTCACCGCCGAGCGCACCCTTCTTCATTCCCTCGCAATGGAGTACACCCTGAATCGCGAGGAGTTCACCAAACTGACCGAAGATACCATCCACTTCCTGGAAAACTATCTGTGCCGGCCTCAGTGGACCCTCAACCAGTTGATGTTTGAGAAGGCAAACACTATCACGTTCATTGAGATGATCCGTAAATTCGAGATCGTCTCGGAATACTCCTACTTCGCCCTGCTTGTCGAACGCCATGCGCGCCGGAAAGAGCTGCGGGAAATCGAAGCAGGCTATTTCAAGCAGCTGCTTGCAAGAATTGACAACGAGATTGTGAAGCAACATTCCCCGCGTGAACTTGCCCTCCTGGCAAAGCCAATTTTTGACTTCCTTTTGCTCGGGGAACACAGCATGACACGCCCGATTCCACTGGGAGCGATCCTGCTCTTCTATGAAGACAAGAACCTGATGAACGTGAAGACGTACATCGAGAGGATTTGCCAGGTCAGAAACAAAACGCAGCTTTCGATGTCCGAGCTGATCGAGATTATCGAAGACCTCTACAATGTTGAGACGACAGTCCAGAAGGAAGTAGAAGAGTCCGAACTGGAAATCCTGTCACCGCATACCTCCGCGACGCAATCCCCGGCAGGAACATTGCCGGAGGATAACGGAGACGCTCCCCAACCCGCTCCGGAGGAAGCCAAAGAGGAATCAACCGACCCGTCTGCTATCGCAGAACCTGCGCAGACTTCTGAAAAAGTGGAAAACGGTGTACATCCGCCAGAGGCAACGCCATCTGAACAACAAGCCGGAGAGGAGTTTCCTGCGGAGACGCAGACAAATCCGGTTCTTGACATCGACACAGAAATCCTGGAGGACGATATTCCGGAACCGGCAGTAGAGATCCCCCGGAGCATCGGGGCGGAACTACTGGTGGAATATGCTCGTGAACGTCAAGCTGCCATGCGTGGCAAGCAACCCGATACGCCGGAGCAAACGGCTGCTGAACAGCGGAACGACCTTCCGGATGTCAACGATCTTCTCAACTCCACGCAACACGAGAAATTCGTCCGCACCGTGTTTCAGGATGACGAAGCGTACTACGGCATCTTCCTTGCCGCAATCAACCGGACAGCCACATGGCGCGAGGCACAACAGCATTTACGGGAACTCTTCGAATTGAAGAAGCTTGACATTCTTGCTCCCGAAGTCATCGAATTCACCGATGCAATGCATAGCCGCTTCGATCCCTCTCTGAGGAGATCCTCATGAAATTCATTGACTTCGCCCGGATACATGTGAAGGCGGGAGATGGGGGAGCCGGTGTGGTGAGTTTCCGTCGCGAGAAGTTTGTCCCGAAGGGAGGTCCCGACGGCGGCAACGGTGGACGCGGGGGGAGCATCATCCTGCGGGCTAACCATCATATGAACACGCTGCTCGACTTCCAATTCAAGAAGCACTTCCGGGCGCCGCGGGGCGAACACGGTCTTGGCGCAAACAAGACAGGCAAGAGTGGACAGGATATTCTTCTGCAGGTGCCGGTCGGAACAGTTGTGCGGGACGTAGGTACCGGTGAACTTCTCGGCGATCTCTCACATGCTGACGAGACACTCGTTGTTGCGCGCGGAGGGATGGGTGGACGCGGGAATGCAGAGTTCGCAACCTCGACAAACCAGGCGCCCCGCGAGTATGAAGTGGGAGGACCGGGCGAGGAACGGGAAATCGAACTTGAGCTGAAACTGCTGGCTGATGTCGGACTTGTCGGCTTGCCGAACGCCGGGAAGTCAACCCTCATCTCCGTCATTTCTGCAGCGAAGCCCAAGATTGCTGATTATCCATTCACAACACTCGTTCCCAACCTCGGCATTGTCGGAGTCGGTGACGGGGCGAGTTTTGTCGTTGCAGACATTCCCGGGCTTATCGAAGGGGCACACGAAGGAAAAGGGCTCGGCATTCAATTCCTCCGCCATATCGAACGGACGAAGGTCCTGGTATTCCTTCTGGACGGAACGAGTGAGGATATCAAAAGCGATTTCAAGATTCTGCAAAAGGAATTGAAGCTCTTCAACAAAGATCTCCTCAAGAAGCCCGCGATGATTGCGGTAACCAAGATCGATGCTCTTGACGAGAAGATGATGGCGACAATCCGCAAGGTCAAATTCGGATCCGTCCCCACTTACTACATTTCCAGCGTCGCCCGGGTTGGTGTGCAGGATTTGGTAGAGGGAATGTGGGAGTATGTGTCAGCGGAGGTTGACGCGGATGAGCCCGCAGCCACTCCGCCTGTCACGCCCAAAGAGAGGCGCACACAGAGGAAGAAAGCCATCAAACGGAAGCCCGCGCCCGGCAGACGCCGCTCGTGGGAATGACACCCCGTATGCTCACCCGCCGCAAGACACTTACTGTACTGGGAGCGCTTACACTGTTGCTGTGTGCAACATTCATTGCCGGTCTTTCGATCGGTAGTGTGAAGATCGCCGTGGGCGAGATTTGGAATGCACTCTTCCAGCCCGTCTCTGCCGATGAAACCAACCGGATGATCGTCCTTGGAATCCGCCTCCCCCGCGTTCTGCTCGCTGTAATTGTGGGCGCCGGCCTCTCGGTGGCAGGTGTGGTGTTTCAAGCACTCCTGAGAAATCCACTGGCAGAACCATACATTCTCGGCGTTTCAAGCGGCGGAACAGTCGGAGCTATACTCGCAATCAGCTTATCGGCAGGCATGCTTCTTACGCCACTTGCTTCCCTCGCAGGCTCAATACTTGTCATGATGCTGGTCTACTCGCTTGGCCATCGACGCGGCCAGCTGGACACCAACGCACTGCTTCTTGCCGGCATCATGGTCGGGGCCTTTTTCAACGCGGCGGTGTTGCTGATCGTCGGGATCTTTAATCAGGAGATGCGTACGTCGATTTTGTGGTTGATGGGAAACCTCGGCGGCGCGACAATGAATTCGCTGCTCATCGTTTCCCCTCCCCTCATTCTCTTCATTATCATCCTTATGGTGCAAGCACGCAGGTATAATCTCATCGCAGTCGGCGATGAATCCGCAATGCATCTCGGGGTTGACGTCAAGGTCGTGAAACGAGTATCGTATCTTCTTGCGTCGCTGATGACCGGGCTTGTCGTCTCGGTGAGCGGCGTGATCGGGTTCGTGGGACTGATCATTCCGCATATCTGCCGGATGATGTTTGGTCCTGACCACCGTCTGTTACTCCCCGCCTCAATGCTCACAGGGGGAAGCTTCATGATACTCGCTGATATTCTCTCCCGTACGCTCATTGCTCCGACCGAGATTCCCGTCGGCGCGGTCACAGCAGCAATCGGAGCGCCATTGTTTGTCTATCTGCTCAAGAGAAACTGAGCGTTACAATCCAACCAAAAAGAAACGCCCCGTCCGAAAGACGAGGCGTTCAGAACACTCAACCGGCGTTGATTACTTCGCCGTTGCCGCAGAGAGTTGTCCCTGACGGGCATAGTCAATTGCTTCGCCGAGAATGCGCGCCGCTTCCTGTGGCGCATGGAAACCCATCGAGTTCTCAGCCGCCACAAAATCAACTCTGAACTGGGCCTTGCGCTGCATCTTCAAAGCCTTGTCGAGAGCTTTCTCGGATACGCCGCGGGATTTCGCTTTGATGATCTCATCATACAACTCAACAAGAGCTTCCTCGCTGCGCGTCATCAATTTGCGCGTTCGATCCTGAATGTCGTTCACGCGTGCCTGCAGTTCTGTTTCCGGCTGCGGATGACATGTCTGGCACGCGCGGGCTATGTTCAGCACGGGGCTGCGCACATGGTGGTCGCTGACTTTGACGGCTCCCTCACGCTTGTATGGCATGTGGCAATCGGAGCAGGAAACGCCGCTGCGGCCGTGGATACCCTGCTTCCACATTTCAAATTCCGGATGCTGCGCTTTGATAACAGGGGCGCCGGTTTCGGCGTGCGTCCAGTCCTTGAAATCAATGTCGTCGTAATATTTCTCGATCTCTTCAACCTTCAGACCGTTCGCCCACGGATAGGTGACCGTCTTCTTGTCTCCCTTGAAATAATACTCCACATGGCATTGTCCGCAGACGTAGCTGCGCATTTCCTGTCGCGTCGCCATGGTATTCGGGTCGTAGTTATCGATGCCCTTTTCCTTTTTCATATACGCCTTGATGCCGTTCAGGAAGCCGGGCCGCGTCACGCGCAAGTCCATGTTTTTCGGATTGTGGCAATCGATACACACAACCGGATGTTCGACCAGCTTGCGCGCTTCCGCAAAGGGCATCGCGGATACTTCTTCGAAGCCTTTCATCACATCGCCATCTCCCACTTTGCGGTAGGCATTGATGACGGAGGCATGGCAGTGCAAGCATGCGCCCGGCTGTTTCCGCTCCTTCACCCTCAGCGTACTGTCCTGATCCAGCAAGGAGAATGCATGCCCGCGATCCTCGCGATAGTCAAGGGCAAAAGCATACCCTGCAAAAATCCGCTTGTACACAGGCTCCGCATCGAGTCGCTGGAACCCGTCGCTGCCTCCGTAGCGCGTGCGGACGGTATCTACCGTCCTTTTGTATCCGTCGTACTGGCGGGGGAACGTCTTTCCCCACTCCGCCGGGTCGATTGTCTCTTCCGTGAGTGTGGCAAGCTCAAAGGCGACCTGCTTTGCTTCATCCTTGCGATCCCTTACGTTAAAGAGGAGCGCTGTTGTTACAAAAGTGATGACGGCAACGACGCCTGTAATAATCCAGTATTTTGCTGTACTTCGTTTTTGTTCAGACATTCTGCGATCTCCTGGTTGTTTTCCTCATTGTTAGAATCGTGCTCCGTGCCCCACATCAGAGTGGCAATGCACGCATGTTTGTTCAGTTGAAAGCCCCCCCTGTGTGCGCGTCGCCATCGGATGAACAAAGTCCTCATGGCAAGTGACACAGTTCTGCTGCAAATTGTCGAGATTCATCGACGTTATGTGTAACGGCTCCTTGTAACTCTGGAATGTGAACTTCCATGAATGACGGATGCCGTTTTCAGCCTTCGAGATCAACTTGGGCACTGCATCGGTAGGGGTATGGCAATCATTGCACGCTGCGCGTGTATGATGGCTCGACTTCTGCCACGAATCGTAATAATCGCGCATTACATGGCAATTCGCACACGAACGCGGATCGTTGCTGAAATACGATCCCCCCTCGGCATATGTCCAAGTGTAATACCCAAGGCCTAGCATCAACCCGACAAGTATTGCAAGTGCAATGCCGGCTTTATGATTGGGTATGAAATCCATGAGTGTGAGTTCCTTTCCTTTGCCGTCAGAACCAGACGCGGGTTGTAGCATAGCCCCAGAACGCCGTATCGTCAGCACGGAAGCTGCGGCGCATCAGGTCGCCCGGCAGAAACGCCGAGGCACCGAGTTCAAATGAGAGATGTTTGTTGTAATTGACAAGGCCGACAATGTCGATCTCCTGCCCGAATGTTGCGCTTGACAAATTTGCCGTGTGCGCGGCGGTAAAATTGTGAAACCAAATCGAGATTGTTGTTGACTCCGATGCTTTGAGGACGACGCGCGCGTAGAGATCGTGGAGTCCCCGGTTGGCGGTGTTCTGCGGGATGTTGATGAAGTAGTCCATGAACCCGTAGACTTTGTGACCCGTGTGAAAAGGAGCGTAAAAGGTCTTGAACTTGCTTGTGTCCGATGACCCGGATAAATAATCGTAACCAGCCATGACAGATGCAAGCGCGCCGTCAAGTTTTAGTCCGATTTGGCCGGACAAGAGGATTGCGGCAATTGAAGGTTTTCCCATGTCGCCAAACTGATACGCTCCCTCCGCCTCGTAGAAGAACCGATCAACCGAACCGCGCGCGTAGGCCCCGACTGTTCCCCGAACTATCTCAGATTCGTTCGGCCTCTTGCCCAACTCGTGGAGAAGGTACGCGTCGAGTGAGTGTTCAGGAGAAAGGGCTCCGCTGTAGTACACCCCGGAAAAGAGATAACCGTCTCCGCCAACACCCGGAACCGATGCTGGTGTGGCATTCCCTGCAATCGGGCTGTATTCGGTGACGTTAGTGGTAAAGAGATCGATCCGGCTCTTCTCCCATTGATGACGGACGAGAGCACCGTCAAACACGCGCCCGACGTTCGACCAATCCAACCCGCCGAGAATCCTCTGATAGCCGTACGAGAGTTCCATACGACCGAGTGAAAGACTGAATCCTGAGCCGAAGAGACTGTCAACACGAAGGAAGGCAAGACGCAGATCCGTATTGCGCAGACTTGTTGCGGTGTTACCGGGTCCCGCGGTTCCCACTTGACCGAATGTACGGGAATCCTGCAGCTGAATCGTGATCATGAGATTACCCGTCGGGATGACTTCGACTCCGAGCCGGGTTCGCAATAACGTAAACGCATTCAGCGGAGTACGGTTCTGGAAGTCCCTGCCGTCAACTTCGCCACGGACCCGGACTTCACCCTTCCATTTTAATGAGATGTCCTGCGCCCCGGCAGTGCCGGCGAGGAAGGTCGCCAGCAAGAAAGAAATAAGTGTTCGCATCGTTTTGTTCCATTTGTAAGTTGTGAAAACAGCATGCTGGAATAGTTTCGGACTATTAAGTCCGCAATAAAGATAGTAATCCGGTTCCGGAGAATCAAGGGGAATCAGTTTCCCGAATCTCTTTCCAGATTGTTCAAAATAGCAGGTTTTTGAGATGAACCCCGTTTTCCGTACCTTTGTGCATGAAAGAAGTAGCAGTCGGCATCATCCTACGAAACGGATCGGTTCTCGCCTGTCAGAGGAAGAAGACAGCCAAGTACGCCCTGAAATGGGAATTCCCCGGGGGCAAGCTTGAACCCGGAGAAACTCCCCAGCATGCATTGCAACGTGAACTTCGCGAAGAGCTCGCCATCGATGCCATAATAGGGGAAGAATTGTTCAGACAAGAGTGGGTATATACCGAGGGAACCGATAACCCGCAGCGTGACGGGGCTTTTCGAGTGTTCTATTTTCTTGTGCGGGAGTTTGAGGGAGAGATTGAAAACCATGCCTTTGAACAGCTCAAGTGGGTGGAACCCCGCGACTTGCTCACGCTTGACATTCTCGAAGGAAACCGTGACGCCGTCCAGCGGCTGATCCAGTACCATGAACAACAAGCAGCGTAAGGTTCAACGCGCTATACTACAGTGGTACGCACGCGAAGGACGCAACCTTCCGTGGCGCGGGATCCGGAATCCCTACCGCATACTCATCTCCGAAATCATGCTGCAACAAACGCAGGTCAGCCGCGTGCTGGTAAAATACCCTGAGTTTATCCGGCGGTTCCCGACTTTTCGTACTCTCGCCTCAGCACGCCAGCGGGATGTTGTTCATGCGTGGCGCGGTATGGGCTACAACAACCGCGCAGTCAGGCTCCACAAACTTGCACGGGTACTGGTCTCCGAACATAACGCGAGGCTTCCCGCCGAAGAAAAGCTCCTGCTCAGCCTGCCCGGAATCGGCAAATACACTGCAAATGCTATCCTCTCTTCGGTGCACGGACAGCCGGTTCCGATAGTGGATGTGAACGTGCAGCGGGTCTTGTCGCGTATCTTCCGACGAATGCAATCGACAATGGAAATGCTGGACACGGGGACAAGCTGGAGGATGGCCGGGCAAATTCTCCCGCGCAGCAAAGCGTACGATTGGAACCAGGCGTTGATGGACCTTGGCGCAACCATATGCACTGCGCGGAATCCAAAATGCGGACTTTGCCCGGTAAATGAATCGTGCGCATCAATTCGCTCGATGGCCAAAACAAACAGGGGCACGGAAAAAAGAGAACCCTCGTTCAAGGGTATTCCCAATAGATTATATCGTGGGAAGATCATCGAGTATCTCAGGAATCTCAACGGAACGTCCTCTTCCCCACTTGCTGTTGTTGCAACCGCTATCGTGCCGGGCTTCACGAAAAGGAATGCAGGGTGGTTCGCTCACATTGTCAAAGGACTGGAGAAAGACGGGCTGGTCGCCGTGACAGGTAAAGTCACTTCCCTTGAAGCGAAGATCTCCCTCGCATGAATCGAATACCGGCATACAAACATTTGGAAGAACTGCACACCGCCTTTGCCCCCCGCGCCGCGGCAATCCGGCAGAGACTTGACGACTTTAAGCGGGTTCCCGCAACGGAGTATTTCTATGAGCTCGTCTACTGTCTCTTAACCCCACAATCGAGCGCAGTAAATGCCGGGCGGGCGGTTGACGCGCTTCGCTGCGCCGGGTTTGACTGGAAGGAGGTTGATGCGGCGGCGATACTGTTCAGGAAGGAGCATTACATCCGCTTCCACAACACGAAAGGAAAGCGGCTTGCAGAACTAAAGGCACAGTTCCCCGCAATCTCGCAACACCTCTCAAACGACAGCGCTGGTCCCGAACTCCGCGCATGGCTTGTGCGCAATGTAAAGGGACTTGGATGGAAAGAAGCCTCACATTTTCTAAGGAACATCGGCCACCGGGACTTGGCGATACTGGACAGGCATATTCTCAAACATCTCAAAAAGCACAATGTCATCCGGTCGTTGCCAAAAAGTCTTGCCGAAAAGCATTATCTTTCAATCGAAAACAAATTCAAGGGGTTTGCACTCCATACGGGCATTTCCATGGACGAACTGGATCTGCTATTCTGGAGTCTGGAAACAGGCGAGATTCTGAAATGACCGGAGCCCCTGTCCGGTCCGCCAATTGAAACGTGATCAAGGAATATACCCATGAAGTACACAGTGATCGGCGCAGGCATGATGGGCAGCGCTGCTGCATACGATCTCTCAACCAACAACCCGAATGACGAGATCATACTTGCGGACATCAATATCCAGCAGGCAAAGTCGGCCGCCGCTTCAATTGGCCCAAACGTCAAACCGCTCCGTCTTGATGTAAATAATTCGAAAGAACTCGTTCAGGTGATTCAGGGATGTGGAGCCATCATCAGCGCCGTGTCGTACTCAGTGAACATCCAGGTCACCAAGGCGGCTATCGAAGCGGGTGTTTCGATGTGCGATCTTGGCGGAAACAATGATGTTGTGGACAAGCAACTGACATTCGACGCCGCGGCAAAGGAAAAGAATATCACCATCGTACCGAACTGCGGCCTTGCCCCCGGCCTCATCAACATACTTGCTATGGAGGGAGCGCGGCAGTTCAAGGAACTCGACTCCATTCATCTGCGCGTCGGTGGTTTGCCGCAACACCCGCGGCCTCCGCTCTATTATCAGATTGTCTTCTCCGTCGAAGGGCTCATCAACGAGTACGTGGAAAAGGCGATGGTGATACACGGCGGGCGTCTCATGTATGTCGACCCGATGTCCGAGCTCGAAGAGATTGAATTTCCCGAGCCATTCGGAACGCTTGAGGCATTCAACACGTCGGGAGGACTTTCGACGCTCACCAGACTCTTCGATGGAAAGATCAGGAACCTCGACTACAAGACAATCCGCTACCGGGGACATTGCGAGAAATTCAAGACGCTGCTCGAGCTGGGCTTCGCCACCAACGAACCGATGATGGTCGGGGGAAGCGTGAAAACCAACCGTGAGTTCTTCGCAGACCTGCTCCGGAAGAAGCTCGATTACGGCGACAAGGACGCAGTGCTTGCGCGCGCCACGCTCACCGGCACAACCGAAACCGCCCGGAAAACGCTTGTGTATGAGTTTATCGATTATTATGATGATAGAGCAAAGATGACTGCGATGATGCGCACGACTGCATTCCCGACATCAATCACTGCCCAGTTGCTGGCAAACGGGGTCATCAAGGACAAGGGTGTGCTGGTGCCCGAGCTCTGCGTTCCGGGCAGCGTCATGATTGAGGAGCTGGCGAAGCGCAACATCAAAATCAAGAAAACAATCACCGAGGTGTGGGAGTGATGCATCCGTTATCAGTCCAGATCACCACGCGGGACAGCGTAGAGCAGCGGGAAGTGCAGCAGAACTATCTGTTGCAGACACGCCATCCCCGTTGGGAGTTGTTCAAGATCTTTGTTCACGCATTCTTCAACCTCAAGTTCCGGTAAGACCATATGGCCGATTCATTCAGTTTCGACATCGTTTCCGAGGTTAACCTGCAGGAGGTAGACAACGCCATCAACCAGGCCCGCAAGGAAATCGCCCAACGGTACGACTTCAAGGATTCGAAAAGCTCGATCGAGTTAAACCAGAAGGACAAGCTGCTCACCATCATCTCTGATGATGATTACAAACTCAAGAGCGTGATTGATATTCTTCAGAATAAATTCATCAAACGGGGCGTCCCCGTCAAGGCTTTGGATTACGGGACGGTAGAGTCCGCCGCTAACAGCACCGTCCGGCAGATTGTAAAACTGCGCGTCGGCATTGACAAAGAGAATGCAAAGCTGCTTGTCAAGATGATCAAGGATGCGAAGCTGAAGGTGCAGGCGCAAATAATGGACGACCAGGTACGCGTGAGCGGCAAGAGCAAGGACGATCTGCAATCCGTCATCAAGCTTGTGCAGAATGCCGATCTCAAGTTCGCCACGCAGTTCACTAACTACCGATAAGGGCCGGTGAGAAAACGAGCGGGGGAATTTTTCGGGACATGGCACGCTCTGGCGTTAATGCTGGTCTGTCTCTGTGCAGCGTCGAAGCAGTCGTTCGGGCAAGAAACAACCGTCCGAATCGTCGTTGAGGCTTCTCCAGCACGTAATACTTCCCTCCCTGCCCTCCAATCGGGGAAGGCTGTGCATGTATCACTCAAGGACCTGCTTCCGGCACTCGGCCTCTCTGTCCGTGAAAACGCCAAAGAGGGCTGGCTCGAAGCCCGTTCGAGTTCACGATTTCTAACCTTCTTCGCAAACAACTCGTTCTACTCGACCCTTGAAGGCGACAGCCTCAGAACGCGGCAAATGCCTTCGGAGGTTATTGCAAGAGGGGAGCGATTATTCTTCCCCCTCACTTCAACGCTTCATCTTTTCCCCGATATATTCGGCTCTCCCGCATCGTTCAACGCTTCGTCCAGAATACTGACCGTTGGCCGCCCAATTCCCCCCAAACCTGCGTTCGATATTCCAACTGTCGAGATCGAACAGCGTGTAAACGGAGTCCTGCTGCGAATCCCAGCAACCCGGCCTCTGTTGGATTACGAAGGACATCTGAAGCAGGACGGATGGTATTATCTCACAATCCGGAACGCAAAAGCGGATGTTTCATCGATCAACAAGCTCGTCCCTTCGGGCAGCGTCAAGAAGATTGTTGCGATTCAACACCGTTCCTCGGTGCAGCTTACCTTCCGGCTTGAAGGCAAATTCATCTCTTCGGAAATACTCACCACGCCCGGCTCCAACAATATCGTTGTCTCACTCCGTACGCCGCCTGAGGAATCCGACAGGATGCTCGATGAGCAACGGCGCGCAGCAATCCAGGCGGACCTTGAGAAGCAACGGAAGAAGTTCGAGCTCGATGTCATAGTACTCGATGCGGGTCACGGAGGAAAGGACCCCGGAACAATAGGGGTGAGCGGCACGAAAGAGAAGGACATTGCGCTTGCCATTGTGCTGAAACTCGGCGCCCTGATCAAGAAGAACATGAAGGATGTAAAAGTTGTGTACACCCGGGAAGACGACCGCTTCGTTGAGCTTGACAAGCGGGGGCGCATCGCGAACGAGGCCGGGGGCAAGCTGTTCATCAGCGTGCACTGCAATGCAATGCCCCGCAAGCCTCATCCCACCAGAGGCTTCGAGGTGTACCTGCTACGTCCCGGACGCACGGACGAGGCCATTTCAATCGCGGAACGTGAAAACTCGGTCATCAAGCTTGAGGAGAAGTACGAGGAGCGATACAAGCAACTGACGGACGAGAACTTTATTCTCGTCACGATGGCTCAAATGGCACATATGCGCGCCAGCGAGGTATTTGCCGAACTGGCAACGCAAGAGATGGCGAAGAAAGTGGAAACGCGGAACAATGGCGTCAAACAGGCAGGATTTCTCGTACTCGTCGGTGCATCGATGCCCAACGTACTCGTGGAAACTGCCTACCTCTCAAATAAGGACGACGAGGCAATCCTGAAAAGCACGGCAGGCCAGCAAAAGATTGCCGAAGCGCTCTTCAACGCCATCAAACTCTATAAGACCGAGTATGAGAAGATGCTGAGGGAAGGACGGGACTTTGGAACGAATTAGTGATCAGAAGTACGTCGCCAACCCGAATTGAATTGCGGCTCCGCGTGTCCCGTTGTTGATCCTATCGAACATCCAGTTGTGCTGGTAGTCCAGTTTTAGAAGAGTCTCGGAAACCAGCCGGAGGTTGAGCCCGACAGTAAGCCTGTGGATGTCGCTTCCCGCAACGTCCGTGTCAAAGTTGACGTAGTCGTAGCGCACACCAAACGCAAGCTCCGACTGGGGAAACATTGGCAGTACGTTCCGTGCAAACGTGAACAGTCCTTGCCCGTACACTCCTGTCTGCCGCTCTGCAAACAGTCCACGGAGTGAGTTGGGTAATTCAATCCTGGCGTGGGCGAATTCCCCCTGCAGACTTATGTTCCCGATATTCATCTCTCCGTCAACGGCAATAATTGTCAAGCGCCGTTTCTCGTCCACCTCAAACCCTTCCTGTAGGAAAGTATTGTACGGTCCGGTGTGCATCGAAAAGCCGAACTCGCCGCCAAACTCCGGCTGCACAGCAATCCGGCCGACCACCGACGGCCGGCCGTTGTTGTCACCGGAAAGGCTTTCCGGTCGCCCGTCCGGAATCGAAGTCCCGTCACCCGCAAGCAGAACCCCGTCGTTCAACCCGTTGACGAGATATACCTCATACATTAGACGGTTGAGCCCGAATGGATAAACGAACCCGTGGAAACCGAACCCCGCTTCGGAAAGCGTCGTCGGGATGATTCGTGTCGAGACAAGCGGGCGATCGTTGAATTGGTTACGGGGACTGTCATGCGCAAGATTGAACTTTCCGATAGGCGAGAGTATAATCCCCCCGCGCAGCGTCAGCGCGTCGTGCAGCTCAATGTCTACAAGCGCCGCTTCCAGCTTGATCTCCTCCGTGCCGTGCTCAAACTCCAGCTCCGACGTGAACTTAATGCCGCTGGTAATGGAGGAAAAGAAAAAGATGTTGAAGCGGCGGGCTTCAAGAGACAATCCTTCCGCCACTCCCTGCTCATAACCTGCCCGGGCAACCATTTCGGCATAACCACCAACAGCAATGCGCGCACTCGGTCGGAACAAGTACGGACGATCATATAATCCGCCCGTCACACCGGGTGGCACTGAGGTCGTATCCTGAGCCGCTGCTACACACGCCGTCACGCTTATGAGTATTCCAAGAAGCAATTTCATAACTCTTCCTTCTAGAGTATATCGAATTCGTAGTGGTCACCTGCAACCTGCACATCGTACACTTCGAGCGGGTCGGGGGCTGGACCGCCTACGACCCGTCCTGTAAGGTCATATTCCGAGCCGTGACATGGACATTCGAATGCAGTCCGTGTTTTCTTCACTTCACAGCCGTTGTGTGTGCATGTGGCCAACACTGCACGGAATTTCCCATCATTTCCCCGAAAGAGGACATAGGGATGAGGCTCATTCCCTACGTACACTTTAACGAAACTGAAAGGCACCGAAAGATCCGGCACCGAGCCGGCCGGGATCCTTACCTTACTACCTGTCGCAACTGTCTTCACGACGGGAGCAGAAGGTGCACAAGAATGCAAGGCTGATGCAAGCGGAGCGACGGCAAGCATGATGCCCGTCGCTTTGAGAAATTCTTTCCGCGTCATAACGACCTCAGGAATTTGAGCAGCGCCTCCTGATCCTCAAGGGGAAGTTGTTTGAAGGCCTGCCGCGAAGCATCCGCTTCGCCCTTGTGAAACTCGATCACCATCCGAAGATCAGAGGTTCTTCCATCATGCAAGTAGCGTGGTACGCCTCCCAGCACCGATCCTACGATGCCAAGGCCCCACAGGGGAGTTGTACGCCATTCGGTCCCTGTCGCTTCCCCTTCAATGAAATTATCAGCAAGATCCGGTCCCATGTCATGCAGTAAGAGATCCGAATAGAGATATACTGTCTTGTTGCTAAGTGCTGCGACCGGATGGTCCCCCGTCTGCAAGGCAGGAACATGGCAAGAGGCACATTTGATCTGCGAGAAGATTTGCTCGCCGCGCTTCACAACCGGATCATCGGGCTTCCGGCGAACCGGCGGACGGAGTGTCTGAAGATAGAAAACAACATCGTTGACCGTGCCGGCCGAGATTTCGGGATCGGGGACAGGGTCTCCTCCGGTACCTCCAACCATCGGGTTGTAATTTTCGTAGGGAATGTAGTCGGAGGTTATCCCCATATCCTGATGATATGCTGTTGCGGTTTGTTGCAAAAGATTGATAGCTCCCGCTTTCCGTCCGAAACGCCCGAGGTACTTTCCGTTATAGGGTCCCGGGGGAAGTCCCAGAAAATCAGGGGCCGTTATCAAATTTGGCCTGCCCGAGATTCCGTCGCCATCGGCATCATTCGGGTCAGCAAGGCGGAGAATCACCGAGTCCGGAATGGCTTCGATCAATCCGAGACCGACAACAAGAGGGCCGCCTCGTACGGATATTGCATTTGCGTGCGCAGGAACAGTCTCCGCCGGATACCCCGGAATGCTCCTTTCCTGAAGCTGAGGACCGCCGTATTCGTACATGGGGTCAAATTGACCACCGCCCAGATTTCTTCCGAACCGGATGAGATTGGTTGACGGGTGGCCGCGTCCGTCACCAATATGACATCGCTCGCATGAAGCCTGATTGAAGAGCGGGCCGAGACCCGTCCTGAATGTGAAGACTTCATTAAAAGCTTCATCGCCGCGGAAGAAGATCGCGCGTTGCGCGTTCGTGAGTCCCTCAATAGGGCCGTCGAATGATTGATCTTCTTCCGGTGCTTTAGTCAGCAGTGAATCGCAACCAGCAATCCAGACGGCAACAGTCATTACCATCACAGAAAAGAACAGTTTGTACATCCGTACTTGAACCTCCATGAAATTCTTCAAACAGACCTAACCGGCAAGCAAGCGCCAGATTTGTGCCACAAAGAAACAGAGTATAAGTCCCAGGACAACCGGCATCAGGGCGGAAAAGAGAGTCCATTTCACGCTCCCGGTCTCCTTGTAGATTGTGTAGATGGTTGTCGAACAAGGATTATGAACCAGACTGAACAGCATCAGGTTTACCGCCGTCAGCAACGTCCACCCTCCGGCCTTGAAGAGGGAGAGATAGGCAAGATTGTTTTCGAGCTCGAACATCACCCCGGCACCTTCACCATAGCCTGTAATTCCCGTACTCAGAACAGTCAACATGAGAATCGTTGGAATGACAATCTCATTTGCCGGGATTGCAATGATGTACGCCAGCAAAATGACCCCGTTTAACCCGATCAGAATGCCGAACGGATCGAGGAAGAGGATTGTGTGCTCGGCGATACTCTGGCCACCGATACGGATGTTGGATAGAAGCCAGATCAACGCTCCAGCCGGAAAAGCAAAAACCACCGCCCGCCACAACACGAAAACCGTCCGATCGATAAGCGAAGTATACAGCGTCTGCATCAGGCGGGGAGGTCTGTACGGCGGCAACTCGAGACTAAACGTGGATGCTTCGCCTTTTAGAACTGTTCGCGACAAGAACCACGATGTAATGAACGTGAGGGCGACACCGAACAATGCCACGGAGACAACCGCAGATGCAGACAGAAGGCCGGCCAATCCAGTTGGGGCAAGCGCTCCGATGAATAGCGTTGCAACCAGGATTTGGGTCGGCCAGCGGCCGTTGCACAACGAGAAGTTGTTGGTGATAATGGCGATGAGCCGTTCGCGTGGACTGTCAATGATCCGCGTCGAGATAATTCCGGCTGCGTTGCATCCATATCCCATGCTCATCGACAGCGCCTGCTTGCCGTGTGCCCCCGCCCTCCGGAAAAGATTGTCCAGGTTGAACGCCACACGCGGCAAATATCCGAAATCCTCGAGAAGTGTAAAGAGGGGAAAGAAAATCGCCATCGGCGGAAGCATGACACTTACCACCCATGCACCCGCAAGATAGACACCATCGATCAAAACACCGTCAAGCCACCACGGCATGCCGATGGATGCGGCAAACGATTTCAGAACCGGATGAACACTATCCAGCAATATCGACGCCAGCGCGGCGGAAGGGACATTGGCTCCTTCAATGGTTATCCAGAACACCGCGGCAAGCAACAACAGCATGATAGGGTAACCCGTCCATCTCCCGGTGAGCAGTTTGTCGAGGGTTCTGTCCCACGTAAAGCGCGGCTTACGATCCGAGCGTACGACGACTGCGTCAGCGATCTGCGTAGCATCAGCGTAGATGGATTCCATCAGCTTTTCATGAAAGCTCTCGCCAATCTCCCAGCGGAGGGCGCTTGCCTTCGAAAGAATGTTCTCTGTCCTTTTGCTCGAAGTACTCATAGTTATGCTACCTCCGCCGCGGGCAAGCGACCTGCATCTGAACGCCCAAGCGATGCCAGCTCACCGTTTCGCATAGCTTCGATGATCCTCTCGTCTCCCTCCAGCAACCGCAGGGCCACCCAACGCGCATTCCCGAGGCCGGGAAATGTTCCGTTGATATCATTTGCCAGTCTGGAAATTGCCCGCTCAACTTCGGCGGAGCGGGGACGCATCCGACGCGGCTTGCAGAGAACCACCCCGGTAGCCACTTCATGGATTGCGGAAAGCAACTCTTGAGTCCCCTGCCCCTGCCGCGCAGCAGTCTTCACAACGGGAACGCCCAATTGCTTCGCCAGCACCCGGTCATCGACCTCGATACCATGACGCTCTGCCTCATCTATCAGGTTGACACACACAACGGCGCGTTCGGTGATCTCCAGGACTTGGAGAACAAGATTCAGGTTTCGTTCAAGCCGAGTGGCGTCGGCTACGATGACCGTAACGTCCGGCTGGCCGAACAGGATGAAGTTTCTTGCAACGTCCTCATCTGTGCTTGTGGAAAGCAACGAGTATGTTCCGGGAAGGTCGACGATCTTATATTTGTTGCCCGAGTATTCGAAGCCTCCTTCGGCGCGGGTCACGGTCTTTCCCGGCCAATTGCCGGTATGCTGGCGGAGCCCGGTCAAGGCATTGAAGACGGTACTCTTCCCGGTGTTCGGATTGCCGGCAAGGGCGATGACGAAGTCTGCATCCTGCATGTCTACGCCAAGCCGTTTCAGGTTTCCTTTGTTATGTACGGGGCACGTTTCACATGCCGCAGAGTGTATCTCACTCATCTGTTGCGCTCTCTTTCTTCACATTGATCATGGCTGCGTGCGAACGTCGTAACGCTATCGTCGCACCTCTGATGACATAAGCCGTCGGGTCACCTGATGCGCTTTTCATCTCGGCAGTGACGCGGGTCCCCGGAAGAACTCCAAGGTCCATCAGCCGCCGGCGCTGCTGGCCGCGGCAGCGACGCGAAATGCTTACGACGCGGGCGGACTCGCCCGGCTCAAGCTGGTCGAGTGTTTCCGAAGACCCTTCAGGTATTTCTTCGTGGTGAACCTGTTGAACTGTCACGTTTGCTGCGACCACAGGCGCAAGAACATGTTCGTTTCCTTCAGCCTCGAACCTGACCCGCTCGGGTGACGTATCATGTACACGAATCACCATGCCCGGTGTAAGTCCGAGCGCGACAAGTTGGGCGTACACAAGTTCCGGTTCATCCTCGACATGGACAATAACAGCCTTCTCACCGGCTTTCAATTCAGTAAGGTGCTGGCCCCCGATCTCCGGCACATCTCCCGCTGCCGTTGGAATGGGATCACCGTGAGGGTCGAACCTTGGATGCCCCATCTGGGCGGCAAGTGCATCTGCCTGTGCCAGGGTCAGGTCGTGTTCTTTCTTCTCCGCCTCCGGATGCCAGTGTATTTCGTCAATGCCGGTTTGATCGGCGAGGTACCGTTCCCACAGTCTGTGCATTCGGACAACGCGTAAGGCGTATGATCTGCCATCCTCCGTCAGGGCAAAGCCCCCCTTCTCCGTTCGCACCAGGCCCAGGGTCTCGAGGCTTGAGAGCAATTCGGATACGTTGTCCGGAGAGATTCCAAGAACTCCGGAAAGGCTCTGATGCGTCGGCACGAGAGACTTGTATTCGTAATCGTAAAGATGCTTCAAAGTATCTTCAATAAGGACACGACGAGACTTGCGACGCATGTCCTGCCATCGTGCCCATAGTCCAACGCGAGGCCACGCGATCGCTGCCGCAAAAGCCATCACCGCAATGCCGGCAAGTAATGTTATTACGGGATTCATGTGTCCACCTTCTCCACAAACAACGCGTCTGCCACCTGCTGGCTGATGAACTGCTGCTTCGTGCCGACCTTCACAACCATTGATCCGTCGAAGCTCTTCTTTTGTTTGACCACGATCGTGCTGTTGAGCGAGAGGCCAATCTCCGATGCGTGCTGCAACAGCTCGGAGTTATCATCACTGACCCGGCACACGCGTACCACATCACCCACTTCATAAGTCGAAAGCGCCATTCCGTCCGAACCTGCAACCAATCCATCCTTGCTGGGAATCGGATGGCCGTGAGGATCAACGCGGGGAAACCCAAGAGCTTCATCGAGGCGATGCTCGAGTTCCGCCGAGGTGACATGTTCGAGCCGCTCCGCCTCATCGTGGACTTTGTCCCAGGAGTAGCCGAGAAACTCGACAAGGTACATTTCCCACAGCCGGTGCCGGCGTAGAATACTGAGAGCAATGCGGCGCCCCTCAGCCGTCAGTTCGAAGCCCTGGTAACGCTCGTACCGCAGCAACCCGCGATCGGAGAGCTTCTTGATCATATCCGTAATCGAAGCATCCGCCACTTGCAGCGTTGCCGCAAGGGCACGGGTTGTAGCCCTCTCGCCCTTGCCTTCAAGTTTATACACCGCCTTGATGTAGTCTTCCGTGCTTACCGTATGCATGTCTTTGCGTCGTCAGATTTAGGTTAACCTAAACCACAAGTTATAGAAATCTAACTCAATGTCAAGGCGCGCAGAAAAATGGCCTAAAAAGCCTCGTTCTTGGAAGAGGATGCTGAATCTCCAAGCTATTTTTCGGGAACTTCTGTTTTATTGAAGAGCTCATCTTTGAGCCCGGTGTTCACCCGGTAGTCAGAGTACAATACCTTGATGGTACCGGTTCGGGGTGTTTGTGAGCGGCGTTGAAGTGTTGGGAGATTTGCAAAAGGATCGGGCAACTCCTGTGAGGCTGTATCTGATGTGAATAGGACAACGAGAGAGGCAGGGAGCAAATATTCGCCTACATCCGAGTAGACAAAATCAGCTTTCATCTGGCGTCCGTCGGTCTGTGGCATGACAACACTCCGGACAGTCCATCGCTCGGCATCAACTTTCAACATCACGCGGCGAAGCTTACTCTTGTCATCATTCGGGCGAACAATGAGAATGTAACGGTCGCCTTCTTTCTTCACGCTTTCTACTGCGAAGCGGCTGGAAAGCCCTCCGCCGATGATCGTGAGCCCTTCCTTGGGAAGAAGCGCAAAACCTTCCGACTCGAAGTGAACCTTGTCGGGACGTTTGAAGTACATTGTGGCTGCCATCTTCGGTACTTTCAGACGGTCGAGATCAATGCTGACCTCAAGATGCACCCTGTAATCATTGATCGATTCAAAGTTCCGGTCCACTTTCTTCAGAATCGCTTCACCCGACAAAGGAGAGTCGTTTTGTGCATAGACATGACAAGCAAGCGACGCGCAGGTCAAAAGAAAAAGAAATCGAATCATAACAATTCACTTACCATGAAATAAGCTGAAAACATGCAGGACCATATTCCGCGCAAACGCAGCACACGTTAAACGTACATTCGATGCCTTTTTATGAAGGCATATACCGGCGGCGACACCAGATGACGGAAGGCTTTACCCTCCCGGATCCGCTTCCTGATATCGCTTGACGAAACCCCTATTTCGGGAACCGGGCAGAGTATGGTCTTTTTCTTGAGCGCATGCGGAACGCGGATGCGGGGAACTCCCGCCCTCGTCATTACGACAACAGTTGCCAGCCCGATAATCTTTTCGGGCGAACGCCATGTATGAAACGAACGAAGGTTGTCCATGCCGATAATCAGAAAGAACTCATCCTTCGGATTCTTCTTGTGCAGCTTTTCAAGTGTGTCCACAGTGTAGGATATTCCACCCCGCCTCAACTCGAGATCGGAGACAATGAAATGCGGCGTGTCCCGCGTCGCAAGCGAAAGCAGTTTGAGACGTTTGACAGCAGACGCAGGCTTGCGATCCAATTTGTGGGGGGAGCGCTTTGCTGGAATGAAAAGGATTGCGTCGAGCGCCAGCTCACTGCGCACCTCATCTGCTACTATGAGATGCCCGACATGTGGAGGATCGAACGTGCCTCCGAAAATACCAATCTTCATATTCAGTCCTAGAAAATTGACTTCCAGCCGCCGAACTTGGCGATTCCGCGGCCAAACCAGTACAGATACGCAAACGGCAGCATGCCGTAGGCAAAGGTTTCCTTCAGGCGCCAGAGCTTCCATGCGTCACGCCCGCAAAACTTGTAGCGCAACACGAGGTGCGCAAGAAGAGCCGCACCGGCACTCAGCCACATCGCGGAAACCAATCCTGCAATCCCGAATCCTGCGGCGCATGACAGAGCGGCAATAAACATCAGGCAGCTGTAATGCATGGGCCGGGTGAAAGAAAAAGGCCCGATCCGTTTGCGCTCGATGTACCTTCTGAACATCTGCGGATGTTTGCGGTACAGGAGCGGGTCAAACATGTAACGCTTGACATGGGCAAAACTCCGTTCAATCGTCGGGAATTGTACAGGATGCCAAGCAATCACATCACCGGGCTGGAGAGCTTTGTATCCTGCCTTCAGCACCCGGAATCCGATATCGGCATCATCACGGAAGAACATTCCGGTTTCCGGATCGAAGAAATCCGGATCGAAGCCGTTGATCCTGACAAGTGCTTCTTTCCGGAAGAATATCGCAGCCGTGACAAAGCCCTGAGCGCCGGCACTCAGTTGCAACGGGCGCTCACCACCGTCTTCACCTTCTATCAATAACGTAGTTTCGACTACGCCGACTCTTTCATCCACAAAATACTTCAGGGCGCGCTCAAGACAGTCCTGATGAAGCGTCACATCGTCATCCATGAAAGCAACAATGGGAGATTGGGCAAGAGCAAGCCCCGCATTACGTGCGCGGGGTGGCCCGCTTCTCTCCCCCTCCACTAGTCTCAGTTGGAATGGAAAAGATGAATTACGCAAAAAATCTTTGGTTCCATCGGTCGACCCGTCATCAACCACGATCACCTCAAACTGTTCCGGCGCCAGCGACTGTTCCCCGATGGAGCCGAGCAATCTTTCAAGAATCGGTTTGTGATTCCTGGTAGGGATGACAATGGAAACGCGTAACTCACCCATTGGCGCTCCACACAATTCCCAGAGTCTTGAGGTACCCTTTTATGCTTGAGCGCGCAGCAGAGCGCAACCTGGGGCGACCAACGCCGGCCAATGTCCAGACGCAAATGCGAATTAACGAGCGTAGTGTCAGAAGAAGGCGCAATCCCGCAATTCTCAGGAGCGAGTAGTGTTTACGATAGAAAAGAACGAGGCTCCGGTGATAATGAGTCAGTCGGCGCTCGTCATAGTGCCCGAGTTCCGCGTTGGCAAAATGTGTGATAACGGCATCCGGACACACATACACTTTCCAGCCTGCGTCACGCATTCGTTTGCACCAATCCACTTCTTCAAAGTACATAAAAAACTTCTCATCAAGACCGCCGACTTTTGCGACGACATCACTACGCACAATCATACAGGAACCCTGGACATACTCGACTTCTCTTGGTTCCCTTTCATCGGCGTACGCCTCCTTGTGGCGGCCAAAGATTCTCGTACCCGGGAAAAGCCGATCGAGAAACAGCGCCTCGACGAGGATGTTCCAATTCGAAGGAAACCGTACGCCGGTCAACTGACGAGTTCCATCCTCATTTCGTAATAGCGGGCCTGCCGCTGCCGCTTCGGGATGCTCATCCATAAACCCGACAAGGGCATCAAGGGCCCCTGCGTGGACGAGCGTATCGGGATTCAGCAAGAGGATGTATCTCCCGCCTGCTACAGCGAACGCCTGATTGTTTGCAGCGGCAAATCCACGATTTGTATTGTTGGCAATTACACGTACGCCGGGGTATTCTTGTTGCAGGTACGCTACAGTCCCGTCGGAGGAATCGTTGTCAACAACAATGATCTCGCGTTTTGCCTCTGAACGTGGCTCCTGCAGCGATCCGAGACACCGATGCAGATCGTTGCGACTGTTCCAACTGACGATGACGACCGAGAGATCAAGCATGGTACTTGAGCCCTACGATTCTTGCATAAATCCGGGAGAGAACGTTGAACACGGAAGCCGGCGCTCCCGAGCGCGCAGCATCGATCACATCGGCACTCATCATACTCATAATGGTTGAATCCGGCACGCGTCTTTGCGCTTGCAGCCTCCCCCGCTCAGACTTGATCCAAAGCGGATTGAACAACAGCCAACCATAGGCGCGGACAACCCCCGAAAGCGATTTTGACGGACTGAAAAAAGCCGGCAGCAAAGACGCTGCCACGTCAAACACAATCAACGGCAGCAATTTGGCAATGGTCAATGCTTCGTAAAACAATAGAAGATTGAGAAGCCTGTTCCTGACCTGATAGAACGTAATCAATGCTGATGCTTCCCGTTTTGTCGATGCGCTACCCCGATGCGATACAACCGATTCTTGCGCCATCCGGATATCGTGTCCCTGCAGCCGCATGCGCCAGGAAAGATGAACATCCTCATGATAGAGGAAATACTCGTCGGGGAACGGGCCACCGACAACACTCCGGCGGAACATGAGTGACGTGCCGCCGGCATAGAAGACCTTCGACAGATCAGCGAACTGTCGCATAATGTTGTAGCCGACGTAGTTCATCGTACCATTCATTTCAAAATATGCATCGGGGACGCCGTCAGTAACGACTTTGGACGCCGCAATGGCGACTCCAGGCCGCTTCAACACTTCCAGGAGGGGCGGGAGCCAGTTCGCTTCCACCTCAGCATCGTTATTGAGAAGAACGATGCAATCCCCTTTCGCCTCGCGCACGCCAGCATTGGTTCCCCCGGCGAAGCCCGTGTTGCGATCAAGCGCAAGCAGACGTACATCCGGAAACTCATTTCTGATTACTTCGCAGCTCTCATCTCTCGATGCATTGTCAACCAGTATCACTTCGATTGGACGGTAGGGCTGCGCGAATACGCTCTGCAAGCAGGGGCGCAGCAACGCTGCACCGTTGTAGTTCACAATGACAATGCTTACGAGTTCATTCTCAGCCATTACGAAGAACCTCCCTCGTATACCTCAGGAGCAAGACTCTTGTAGATAGCTTCGGTTCTTTTGATCATCGTCTCGACGGAGAATTTGCTGTTTGCACGGAATCGGGCTTGTTCCCCCAATTCTCTACGAAGGGCCTCGTTCGTCAATACCTTCTTGAGAGCTGTCGCAATGGCATCCGGATCTCTCGGCGGGACGAGCAATCCGCTCTTTCCATTATCGATCAGTTCTGTAACGCTGCCAATCGTAGTCGAAACAACTGCACATCCCGCTGCCATCGCCTCAATCAGCACAACGGGCAAACCCTCGAAGAGGGATGGGAATACAAACACATCAAAGAGCTTGAAGAATCTCGGTGTCTCACGTTGAAAGCCGGTGAAATGAACATTCGACAGCTTAAGACTCATGGCTTCGGATGTCAGAGCTTCCTTCAAAGTTCCCTCACCGACGATCACTACCGAAAAATCAGGAAGGGCTTCATCACTGAGTTTGGCAGCAGCTCTGAAAAAATACGTCAGCCCCTTCTGCTCCTCGAGCCGCCCTATGAACCCCACTATAACATGATGAGATGGAATCCCAAGAGCAGAACGGAGCGAATCGTCAGAATCACCCGCAAATCGCTTCGTATCCGTTCCATTATGCACAACCTGAATTTCCTTCCAACGAAGCATCGGAAAATGGCTGATCGTGAATTCTCGCACTGTTTCAGAAACCGCTATCACCTTCGATGCGAGAAGACAATGCAGGCCATACGCCAACCGTTGCGCGGCAGGAAACCACGCATACATATTGTGAACAGTCTCAACACTCGGCACTCGGAGCAACCGTCCGAGCAGTACACCATACCAACTGAAATGGTTATGAATAATGTCCGGGCTGAAGTCCCGTGCGAAGCGGAGCAAGGCAAGGAACCGAGATACTCTCCCTTCTCGCTCATAGCAAAAAAGCCGGACGCCAGGCAGATGAGCCATCTCCTCCGATACAATTCCACGAACGCGACATGCTACAGCAAGCTCATAGCGTGACTTGTCGAGGTATCTTGCAAACATCAGAAGCATCTCCTCAAGACCTCCCTTGTCGAGGTTCAGGGTCACGAACAGGATGCGCACTTTGCGATGTTGCCCCATTGCTGAATTGTCCATTACTTACTTCCGGCAAACGATGCGAAGCGAGTCGTCGACCGTCAATTGTACAGGGGTTCGATCCTTTTTGACGCGCGAGGCAATCACGCTTCTGATATAGGATGCTGTGATTTTTCTGCAGTAGGGGAACGTCATAATGCGATACTCCCGGAATCCGGCAGGTTCAAAAAGCCTCCGGGCGCTTTCGGGACCATAAAGGCAAATGTGCGCCCGCGGCTTAACGAGATCGGCGTCCTGTTTGTAGACATTCTTCGTAAAGAAACCGTCCACATTCGGTGTTTCTACAACCAACACCCCGCCGGGTTTGAGAATCCGGCAGATCTCGCTGACATACTGGCGCGGCGCTGAAAGATGTTCCAGCACATCAAACATCGAAACCGCGTCAAAATGGTCCAACGGAAATCGGGCATCAAGGAGCGAGCCCTGACAGATATCCAGTCCGTTCCGCTTCCCCTCCTCCACAGCCCATGAAGAAATCTCGACTCCTACGGCGGTCCATCCCCGGTCTTGCGCAATCCGCAGCACACCACCAGGCCCGCACCCGACGTCGCAGTAGGTACCGGATCTCACGGACGCATGGTTCTCTACGATAGCAAAATACTCTTCGCGCAAACCCTGGGTGCACTGCGTGTAGTAGTTCTCGTAGCCGCTTGTCCCGCCAGACCCCGAATCATTGATGAAGTATGACTTCTTGGAATAGAATTCCACCAACTCCTCATCCGTCAGACGCGGGTTTTCATAAACGAGCGAGCAGTCGCCGCATCGTACGTACCGCGCGTCCTGTTTGCTCCAGAGAAACCGTGCATCGTCGTTCCCGCAAAGCGGGCAGGAAACATCTTCCATTAGCGTGGGAGAGAAATTGGTTTCATGTTGACGGATCGGTTGTGGGACTTGGTTAATGTAGGCAAGTGTACGATCATGATCAAAGCTATCCCTCGCGCTCGACGCGCCGGAACCACGCGTAGAAAGCGACGGAGACGACAAGTCCGGTTAACGCGTTGATCGCAAACGCCATTGCCGCCCCCTCGGCCCCGAAGCGGGGCACAAGAATGATGTTGGCTCCCACGAACGCCGCCAACGAAATCACTGACATGACCGGATACGCCGCTGTCTTGTTCATTGCAAAGAGGCTTGCGTTTACGGGATATGCAAGGACGGTAAAGAAAATTCCGGCGCAAAGGATCCGGAGGACGGATGCGGCAGCAGCAAACGCCTCGCCAAAGAAGACGTGTACAATAACATCCGCAGCAAGCGCAACCATCACGAGTCCCGCACTGATGAGTCCGACAACAACAACAGAGTTGCGTTGCTTGCGCTTGAGCGACTCCGGTGTCAGCGCGGAGGACATCTCGGGCAGCAGAACAGTCATATACGAACTTGCGCCGACCAGAATCAGGCCGGAGACTTTCGACGCAGCTCCGTACAACCCGAGCTCGTATGCGTCGGACAATCCTCCGACGAACGCCAAATCGAGACGAGCCCCGACCAACGCAATCGCTTGATACAGGGAAATCCACTTGTTAAAGGAGAACATTTTCTTCTCCAGTTCTTTGTCCTTCGTGCCGTAGGAAAACTCCCTGAACGGAGAAAACGAATACAAAAGAACCAGAAAAAGAAAAATGGAGGCGATTTCAATCCAGATGAGAGCCGGAACCGACACTGGAACGAAAACGAACACCAGCAATGCAATCATTGCCAGTTTGGCGAGAGCACGGGACGAAAAAATGAATGCGTACGTCCTGAACTGTTTGAATGATTGATAGACCGGGGCAAACATCCCCGCTGCAATACCAACCCCCACGCCGATCAGCGAAAGCCGGAAGTATGACGCGATGCGATCATCAACATGTTGAAAAACGATGCCGACGATTTGATCCAGGAACAACAATGACCCAGTGACCACAATCGCTCCAATGATCAACTTCCAACGCAGGACGATTGCAATCACCGCCTTCAACTTCTGTCGATTCCCCTCGGCAAGGCTTTCGGACCCGAACCGGATGATGGAGCTGCTTACGCCGAGATCAGCGACATCGGTGAGAAGAACGAGGAGTGATATGATAAGCGTGTAGATGCCGTACTCTTCCACACCGAGTGAGCGGGCGAGAATTGCCGCAATCACCGCGCCAATAAGCCCGTTGAACGCCGATGAGCCGCCGAGCCATAGCGTGTTGCCGACCGTCTGGGAGGCGGCACCGCGTCTGAGAAGCCCCGTAATGCGCTCCAACACGCCGCTCATGAGCCTCTTCCTCCCTCCTCAAGAGCAGCGATGAACGTCCGGGCGTGTAGCGTCCATGAGTTCTGCTTTGCAATACGAATGCGCTTGCTGCGACAGTCGGAACCCTGTTCACGAAGCGAGTCTTTGATTGCCATGGCAAATTGTTCAGGGGTGTCCCCCAATATTACCAGGGAATCCTGCTCGAACTGCTCGAGTTCAAGAAGCCGCGTAGAGACGACGGGTTTCCCCAGCGCAAAATACTCGAACACTTTTACAGGGTTCGTTGTTCTCGCAATGTCTCCCAACTTGAAAGGGATCAAACAGACATCAAAGGCATTGATATAGAGGGGCATCTCGTTGTACGGCTTTCGTCCCAGCCAGTGGATGTTCGGTGAGCCGAGAAGCTGCCGCTGCCTCTCTCCGCTTTCAACAGGCCCGACAAAAACAAAAGAAGCTTCCGGCACCAACTTCGCACACTTTACCACAAGGTCATAATCAAACCAGCCGGCAATGCTTCCGACATATCCGGCAATCGGCCGGCGGATACTGGCGAGATCCTCCGGGATAGTTCCGGAGGCAGCTTGGGAACGGAACCACTCATCGTCGACGCCGTTCGGAATCCTGTGAACAGGCTTCGGGGTGAGAGAACGGATTTGCTGTTCAAGTTCGGCGGCAGTCGTGATGATTACGTCGGAAAGGTCGAGAAGCTTTTGTTCATAGGCTCGAAACCTCTCGAGCGAAGCATGCCCTGCGTAGATCGAGATATCGTCGAGACAGTCATACGCAATCCGATCAAAGTCACCCGTCCGCAACACTCTCCCCCAAAAAGGATTGATGACGACCGCAATGCCATCCCCCCTCTTCCTGCGCACCACTTCACGATCAAGGAAAATTCTCAAAACAGAAGCATTGAGCCATTCGACGAAACGGGAATCCAGTCTGTTCGCAGGAAGCATCACAGGCATAGAAAGTACTTCCATCTCTACGCTGCCGGACTCTCGGCGCTTACCGGATCCCAACAACAGGCCCAGAGGGGCAAACAGGTGATACGCTATGCTTTTGAGAATTGTGCGAAGTCGGTTTGGCTCGACCGGGAGATCTCGAAATCCTGTCGGCTGGATGTAGGTGACTTTGTGTCCATTGGCGAGGAACTGCGCCGCGAGCTTCTGCGGCCGTTGGTGCAGATAGTCGTATCGGATTGGTGAAAATAAGAAGATGTGCATCTATCCGGGCTTCCGGCAAATCCAGAGTGTGCCGCAGCAATGGAGCCATGGAGAAACTGCGCTCAGCAACGAATCAAGCAGCCGCCCCGCGGCATTCAGTTCCCACTGCTTCTCATTGTCACGCAAGAAACTGAAATCGGTATGAAGGCCCATATTCTTCGGGGGAAGGAAATCATCCGGCACCATCTCGATAATGTCGAAGCCCGCTTCACGCAGAAGCGCAGTGAACTGCCGCCGTGAGTAGCGATACTCTTCGAACGCCACACGGGTCTTTCGCACCCTTCGGACAAAGAGCTGCAGGTCCTTCAAACGGTTGACTATGGCGACCCTGACAAAATTCTGTGTCGGGACGGTAACCAGAAAAACGCCGCCGGGCTTCAGCAGGCGCATCACTTCGGCGAAAGCTCTTTGAGGGCCTTCCTCGAAATGCTCGACAACGCCGAGCGAGATCACGCCACCGAATGTGCCGTCGGCGAAAGAGGTGTGCAGCACATCATCGTACGAGATGGGAATTGAGGGATCGAACTGCTTCGCGTACTCTATGTCGCTTTTGGCAATGTCAATGCCGACCACATCGTATCCGAGCCGGCGCAGGTGAAACACCCAGCGCCCTCTTCCAGATCCCGCTTCAAGAATCCGTTCGTCGCGAGGCAGGTATTTCCTGAAGTAGGGCTCGATCGTTTGCAGTCCGCACAGTGCAATGTCCGCTTCCATGTTGCCCGAGCCGCCGAGTTGTCCGAGTGCCTCGAACGCCGCAACGCTCGACGCCGGCCCGTAGCGTTTGTACGGCTTCATGGCTCGTTGCAGCTATTGAACTGCATGTGCTGGCATTTAGTGGTCACTTCACCCCGAAAAATTGCATCAATAAACCAAAAATCGAAGTGAATTCCAAGATAGCTGAGATGACCGGTTTCTGTTCGAACTTGCGGAAACTTGATGTTATGAGTAACTTTTCCTGAGAGTTTCTTAAACCACCTAACGTATTCCCGGATTTTTTGATGCGCTTTCTTTTCCTGTTCTTCCTTGGCGTACAGCTCTGTCTTGCACAACCTGTCGTTTACAAAGTCGAGCCCCCGAATTGGTGGACTGGCATGCAGACGAATTCCGTTCAATTGATGGTGTATGGTGAGAACCTCGGCGGCAGTCGGGTCACATCACCGTCACGACATCTCACTGTCACCCGAACCCATAACCCCGGAAACCCGTCGTATCTATTCATCGATGTAACGATCAGGTCGACGGCGGCGCCCGGCTCCTATACTCTCACGCTCTCAAACGCGGGAGGTTCAACACATCTCACCTTCCCGATTCTGAAGCGTGATACCTCATCATCACGTCACAATGGTTTTGATGTCTCGGATATAATCTATTTGATTGTGCCGGACAGGTTTGTCAACGGCGATACAACGAACGACAGCGTGGCAGGAATGCCCGACACGCTGAACCGGTTGCATCCTTATGGTAGACACGGCGGAGATATACGCGGCATCATCACTTCGCTCGATTATCTGAATGACCTTGGCGTGACGGCGTTGTGGACGACGCCACTCGTTGAGAATAATACAGCAGGCTCAAGTTATCACGGCTACGCGGCAACGGATCTGTACAGAATTGACCCACGGTTCGGAACACACGAAGAGTATGTGACTCTTGTCCGCGAGGCTCACCGACGAGGGCTCAAGGTCATCATGGATCATGTCAACAACCACATCAGCATTGCTCATCCGTGGATCAAAAACCTGCCGACACCGGATTGGCTGAACGGCACGCCGGAGAATCACGCAAAGCCGTTCCATTCAAAGGTCGAGCTTGATGACATCCACTCGGATTCTCTCACAAAGCTAAGAGCCGAAAACGGGTGGTTCACCCATTACATGCCTGACCTGAATCAGCGCAATCCGTTCGTTGCGAATTATCTGACCACTTCAACATTGTGGTGGATTGAATCAACCGGCATTGACGGCATTCGTGAGGACACTTATCCGTACATTCATCCGGCATTTCGTGAGCGCTGGTGTGAAGCAATCCTGCGCGAGTACCCCCGCTTCAACATCGTTGGAGAAGTGTGGATTCATGACCCTGTTCATGTTGCGCCGTACCAACGGGGAGGTTTCTTTCCTGTCCGAAAGGGAGCGGCATTGCCTACGGTGACCGATTTCGGGTTATTTGATGCCTTCATGAAGACGTTTGCAGATTCCGCCGGTCGAATCGATGAGGTATTTCAGACGCTCGCAAAGGATTTCCTCTACCCTGATCCGCACAACCTCGTCACATTTCTCGATAACCACGACATCCGCCGGATCATGTTCAATGTCAACGGCGATGCAAAGCGCTTCAAGCTTGCCATTCTTGCACTCTTGACCACACGGGGAATCCCGCAGATCCTTTACGGCACAGAGATTGGCATGATGGGGGGACCCGACCACGGCAGGCTGCGCGCGGATTTTCCCGGCGGCTTCCCCGGCGACGTGCGCAATGCCTTCACGGCAGAAGGACGGACAGACCTTGAGAACGAAATCTTCAACTACACCAAACATCTGCTCAAACTCCGCAGAACATTCAAGTCGCTGCAAACCGGCAGGATGGTTCATTTCCGTCCCGAGAAGAATGTCTACGTCTATTTCCGCATGCACGGCAACGAGCGGCTCATGATGATTTTGAACAGAAGCACAGAGTCCCGCACGGTCGACTTGCAGCCGTACGAGCATCATTTGCCGGATGTCATCCGCTTGCGTGACCTTTTGACGGGAAAGGAATACGACATCAGCGGCAGGAAAGAAGTGACTCTCGACGCAATGAACGGTGCAGTGTTTCAGATTGTTTATGAATCGCAATGAAGAAGTCTGACACACAACAACTCCCCCATCTCGTCAAACTCCTCGAAGACACAAGCATTCGGAACGAGATTCTAGGGCAACTTCTGATGTTCGGCCCCGATCTGGAGCGGGAGTTGAAACGGCAGCGAATCCGGCTCACGAAGCGTGATGCGCTGCTTATCCGTCCTTTGTTGCACGATGAGTATCGCGAGTGGATTACAGGAAGCTGGAAATCGTGGCGAAATCCTGACGAGGAAAACGCACAACTCGAGGAAGCGCTGTCGCTGATTGCGCAATTCCAGTTCGGACGCTTGTACCCTGAGACTGTCCGTCAGAAACTCGACGCTCTCGCAGATGAATTCGATGCCCGCTATACACGCCGCGACGCGATGGATTTGGCAGAGTTCCTTTTTCAAGGATACGCTCTCCGTGGCATCGAGCAGGAACGGTACTACCATCCTCTCAACAGCAATCTGGTGCATGTGATTGACACAAAAGCGGGAATCCCTATCTCGCTTGTGTGCATTTACATTCTTGTGGGTGACAGACTCGGACTCAGAATAAGCGGCTGCAATTTTCCGGGGCATTTCCTCGCGGTGGCAGCGACACAACGAAAGAATGTGATCGTTGACTGCTTCAACGGCGGCATGTGCATCGACAGGGAGACACTTGCCTCGATAGAAGCCGGCGTTACGGAGGAAGACATCCTGCGCTTGCGTTGCACCACGCCGGACATCATCGCCCGCATTCTCAGGAATCTCGTCAACGCGTACCAGCGTGAAGGGAGCGAGAAAGACGCGAGAATCATGAACGATCTCCTCACACAAGTCGAAGAATCTCTGCTCTGATCATGACAAGAAAAACAACAGGCCAACTCGAGGCCGAAATCTCCGAAGCAATGGTGACATTCGAGCGTGATTACATGGGACGCGGTCCGCACAAGACACGGACGTATTTGCTCGACGACATGGTGGTTGTACGGCTTGAAGGCGTTCTCACACCCGCCGAACAGCAGCTCGCAAAGGACGCGGGTGGCGTGAAGTTGCTGAAAGAAGTCAGGACGAATCTGATCGAGGGGGCCAGGGAGATGTTGCGTGCGATCGTTGAAGACATTACCGGACGAAAGACCATAAGCTTGCACAGTGATATCAGCGCAAAGCGTGGTGAACGTATCATTATCTTCACGTTGGAACCTAAAGCGCGGTCATAATGTTCTGTTGACGCTTGCTGGTGCGGCAATTTGGAAACATCGTCGCAAGGATGTATATTTGCAGGCGATAATTTGAAATAGAAGGTGCCAAGCTGATGGACATGCCGCTTTAGTAGCGGAAGGTTTGTCAGATTGTCGACCGACATTTTGACTCACGAGAGTTAATGTCGGTTTTTTCATATTTGGGCCTTCCGGAGGATTTATGAAGGGCGGAGTGACCGGGCAACCTCGTAACTCGGGTAAGGTAACAGAGGGAAGTAGTTCAGGAATCGATTCCGTTGTGCGGGACTTTTTTCGGCGGGAGTTCAATGAATCCGCCCGCTTGGTGAAGTCCGAGTGGAAAGGAAACACGTTGCACGTAACCGGTTTCCGCCCCTTAGCTCCGGCCGAACAACGTGCGGCAGGTTCACCTGAACACCTTCCGCGACTCCGCCAGTATCACGAGGAATTGTTCAAGAGAACCAGGCATGAACTGCAAGCGAAGCTTGCCGGCATTGTTCAAGCGCCAATCAGCTCAATGGAATGCCTGTTCGATCCGGCCGATCACCGCTTTGAAATTGTCATTGTATTGAAGGAAGAACCGACGCACTCACACGGAAGGGAAATATCATGAACTGTCCCGTTTGCAACGTCGAGTTGGCGATCTCCGATCGTCAGGGAATTGAAATCGACTACTGCCCGAAATGCCGCGGAGTTTGGCTCGACCGTGGAGAACTCGATAAACTCATCGAGCGCTCAGTGTCCGAACTTGCCCCTCCGTCACGCGACATGCGTGTTGAGCGTGGCGGATACCGTGATGACTCCTATTACAAGAAACACAAGCGCCGCGGATTGCTCGGCGACATTTTCGATTTTGACTGATTCACTCTCTCACATCATCTATCATAATCATGAAAGGCTCGGATGAGTCTCTTCCCATTAGTTGAGTATTGGTGGTTTTATCTTGCGTTTACGGGGTTCGTCTTGTTGTTGCTGGCACTCGACCTCGGCGTCTTCCACCGAAAGGCGCATGCTGTAGGATTCAAGGAAGCGGCGGCGTGGAGTGTCGTCTGGGTTGCGCTTGCATTGGCCTTCAACTACGGCCTGTACCAGTATGCAGGTTGGAAGTTTGCCATCGATGAAAGGCTCCTGGCAATTCCCGGGTTTGATCCTGCAAAGGCTGCAGAGCAGATCGGACTGGAATTTCTCACAGGCTACATCGTCGAGAAGTCGCTCTCGGTGGACAACATTTTCGTCTTCGTTGTCATCTTCAGCTTCTTTGCGGTGCCGCCGATGTACCAGCACAGGATTTTGTTCTACGGCATCCTCGGCGCGCTGATCTTCAGGGCTATTTTCATTGCCATGGGCTCTGTGTTGATGCAGTACGAATGGGTGGTGATCTTCTTCGGAGCGTTCCTGATTCTTACCGGCATCAAGATGATGTTTGCGCCGGAGAAGCAGATCGATCCGGACAAGAATCCCGTGATCAAGCTCTTCAAGAAATTCGTCCCCGTAACGCCGGAAATGCACGGACAGAAATTCTTCGTCCGCATGAAAAACGGAAAAGGACGAAACATCCTCTACGCGACGCCCCTCTTTGTGGCGCTGCTGTTCGTGGAAATCTCGGATATCATTTTTGCGGTGGACTCCGTTCCTGCTATCTTCGCATTGACGAAAGAGCCGCTGATTGTCTTCACCTCAAACGTCTTTGCAATTCTGGGCTTGCGTGCGATGTACTTTCTGCTCGCAGGGGCGGTGGAGAAATTCTACATGCTCAAATACGGACTGGCGATCGTGCTGATATTCGTCGGTTTGAAAATGGTGTGGCTGAACGAACTGTACGGCGGCAAGTTCCCCATCTCCATATCGCTTGCAATCATCGCAGGCGTGCTGATTGTCTCGATCGTGCTGTCACTTGTTTTTCCGAAGAAATTGGAGCTTCCGTCCGAGGACGAGAAGTAGGCCGCTTAGCGGGAACAGTTTCCGAAGCCCGCGTGTTCTTGGGGCTGGATGGATTTCGATTTTCCTTTTCTAACAGGCGGTTTTCTTGTATTTTTGGACATTCATGTATCACATTTTGAGTTGAGGTAGAGATAAGATGAACAACATGCGTACACTGCTGCTGATGACGCTGCTGACCGTGCTGATGATCTTCATCGGCAATGTGCTCGGCGGAAAGTCCGGCATGATCATGGGACTGGTGATTGCGGCGGCGATGAACTTTGGCTCGTACTGGTTCAGCGACAAGATTGTGCTGAAGATGTACCGCGCAAAGGAGCTGACCCGCAACGATGCGCCCGAACTCTTCCAGATGACAGAAGATCTCACACGACGCGGCGAGCTTCCCATGCCGAAGTTGTATTTGATACCCGGCGACCAGCCGAACGCATTTGCCACGGGCCGCGACCCGCAGCATGCGGCCGTTGCCGTTACCGAAGGCATTATGCGTCTGCTCTCGCGTGACGAGCTCCGCGGCGTTATCGCGCACGAACTGGCACACGTAAAGCACCGCGACATTCTCATCGGCTCGATTGCGGCGACGATGGCCGGTGCCATAAGCATGATTGCCAACATTGCGCAGTGGGGTATGATCTTCGGCGGCGGACGGAGTTCGGACAACGAAGAGGGGGGCAACCCTATTGCGGCGATCGCCATGCTCATCATTGCGCCTATTGCGGCAATGCTGATTCAGATGGCAATTTCCCGTTCACGTGAGTTCCTTGCGGATGAAGGTGGAGCAAAGATGTCCGGCAATCCCCTTTCGCTTGCAAATGCCCTGCGCAGACTTCATGCCGGAGCGGAGAGAATTCCGATGGAGGCGAGTCCCTCGACCGCACACATGTTCATCGTCAGCCCTCTTTCGGGTGGCGGATTTGCAAAACTCTTTTCAACACACCCGCCGATGGAAGAGCGCATCGCGCGTCTCGAAGCAATGGCCAGCGGCCGGCCGATCGGTTGATCGGCGGGTCACCGATTGTACTTTGTAGGGACGTTCAACCGAACGTCCCTACGACTTTCATCACTTCAGCAACAAAAGCCTGGCTGTGGACCTATGGGCCGCGTTGCCTAGCTGATCCAGCGCAACGTAGCGAACGAAGTAGATACCTCCTGCAGCGTTGCCAAGTTCCGATTCCCAGCGGACGGAGTACGAACCGGCCCGCATCTGCCCTCCCGCAAGGTCTGCAACCTTTCTTCCCAGAACATCAAACACCGTCAGAGTGACTTCCGCATCATCCGGCAAATCGAAGGTCACTGTTGTCGCGGGATTAAACGGATTCGGATGTGAGCGCAGGCCGTATGTGGTTGGAACCTGTTCGTTGCGCACAACACCCTTCTCTGCCGTACCGATGCTTCCCGTTCCCAACGTCGCCCACTCATACCAAGGGTCGGCATAAGTTCCTTCGGTGGCGTAGAACGCCCGCACATCATAGTACAGGGTTTGGTCTCCGTAATTGCTTGAAACGTAGTAATCATGATCAATCCAGGAGGTAGTACCCCGATCCACAACGGCCACCTGACGTTCTTCTACGGGTCGAGGTCCTTGGCGAACTTGTCGCCAGATGTGATAGCGCGTGACGTTCGGATTGGGATGCTCCTGCCATTGGACACGCACATATTGACCCGCGGGATTGACTTGCTGCAACGTTGTGGATACTGTCACCGGCTTCCCGACAAAATGCGCTGTGTAGGTCTGATGGTCGTTGGGATAGAAGGTCTTTGCCGGCGTGGTACTTCCGTCGCTCCATTGTGTGAAGTGATACCGGATACCGTT